>NZ_JBEYFE010000001.1:0-649720 GCF_040634235.1 Streptomyces sp. NPDC007157 | reverse complement strand
GTCGACGGAACGTTCCGTCGACGGGCGCCGGAGGGTCGTAAACCAGTCAGGTCGGTGAAAGATCAGGTCCACGAACGGGGGACGTCGCCGTAGGACGTGACAGCGGATCAGCGGCCGATCCGGTTCACGTCGCTGAACGGCGGAGTGCGGGATGAACGACTGAACGGTGGGGCGAGGGGCGAACGACTGAACGGTGGAGCGCGGGATGAACGATCGGTCAGTGGATGATGCCGGTACGCAGGGCGACGGCGACCATCCCGGCGCGGTCGCCCGTGCCGAGCTTGCGGGCGATACGGGCCAGGTGGCTCTTGACGGTGAGGGCGGACAGGCCCATCGAGACGCCGATCGCCTTGTTCGACTGGCCCTCCGCGACCAGCCGGAGCACCTCGACCTCACGGCCGGAGAGCTCGCGGTAGCCGCCCGGGTGGCTCGGGGCACCCGGGGGGCGGCGGTGCATACGCGCGGCGGCGGAACCGATGGGGGCGGCACCCGGTCGGGTGGGGAGCCCGATGTTGGTGCGGGTGCCGGTGACGACATAGCCCTTGACCCCGCCGGCCAGGGCGTTGCGCACGGCGCCGATGTCGTCGGCGGCGGACAGGGCCAGGCCGTTGGGCCAGCCGGCGGCGCGGGTCTCGGAGAGGAGGGTCAGGCCGGAGCCGTCGGGGAGGTGGACGTCTGCGACGCAGATGTCGCGGGGGTTGCCGATGCGGGGACGAGCCTCCGCGATGGACGAGGCCTCGATGACATCGCGCACGCCGAGCGCCCACAGGTGGCGGGTGACGGTGGAGCGCACGCGCGGGTCGGCCACGACCACCATGGCGGTGGGCTTGTTCGGGCGGTAGGCGACCAGGCTTGCGGGCTGCTCAAGGAGAACGGACACCAGGCCTCCTGGGGTGGGGGACGGGGGCCGGCTTGTGGGGAAGAAGCCGGGACGAACCGTGCTTTCAAGGTCACAGTCGTCTTCGGCATCAAACCCGTCCGCCTTTAGAGAATGATCACGATCTGGTGAGTAACAATACGTGCAATTCGGACACGCGATCGATCATCCGAAGATCGAATCGGTTCGGGCTGTTGTCGTACGGGACAGAAAGTGGCCGTATCGACAAAGAGATGGTCAACGAAGGGTGAGTCGACGGGACTCGGGTGGACGGGTCCTCGAACACTGACGGAACGAGGCGGCTAGCGCGCCTGCGGGTCGCGGCGCTGCGGCAGCGTGACCACCGAGGCGTCGCCCGGAGCGGCCGGCGGCAGTCCCGCCACCTGTGCCAGCAGATCGCACCAGGAGGCGAGATGTGCCGCGGTGTCCGGGATCCCGGCGCGGCCCTCCCGGGGCGTCCAGGAGGCCCGGATCTCGATCTGCGAGGCGGCGGGGCGCTCGGACAGCCCGCCGAAGTAGTGCGAACTCGCCCGCGTGACGGTCCCGCTCGGCTCCCCGTACGACAGACCGCGCGCCTGGAGGGCACCGGTGAGCCACGACCAGCAGACGTCCGGCAGCAGCGGGTCGGCCGCCATCTCCGGCTCCAGCTCCGCGCGCACTAGCGTGACCAGCCGGAACGTCCCACGCCAGGCGTCGTGCCCGGCCGGGTCGTGCAGCAGCACCAGGCGGCCGTCGGCGAGGTCCTGCTCGCCGTCGACCACCGCCGCCTCCACGGCGTACGCGAACGGGGCCAGACGCTGCGGTGCGGGCGTCGGCTCCACCTCGACCTGCGGCCGCAGCCGGGCGCCGCGCAGCGCGTCGACCGCGGCCCGGAAGGCCGGTGGCGCCGTACTCCCCGTATGTCCTTCGCCCTCCTCGGTGCCCTTCCCCTCGCCCATCCCGCCAGCGCCGTCCGACAGTCGTCCCTGAGCCGCAGCCATGCGGGGAAGAGTAAGGGGAACGACGCCTTCGCGCAGGGAGAGACACCACCTAAGGCCGCACCCGGGGCCCCGCACGGGCCGTGGCCGTGCCGGGTTCGGGGGCGTGCGAGACTTGCCGTCGTGAGTGCGAACGGAAGCCCCACGGGCCAGCAGCCGACAGCGACGTACGACAGTGCCTTCCTGAAGGCGTGCAGGCGCGAACCCGTGCCGCACACCCCCGTGTGGTTCATGCGCCAGGCCGGCCGCTCGCTGCCCGAGTACCACAAGGTGCGCGAGGGCATCCCCATGCTGGAGTCGTGCACGCGGCCCGAGCTGGTCGCCGAGATCACACTCCAGCCCGTCCGCCGGCACCACGTGGACGCGGCGATCTACTTCAGCGACATCGTCGTCCCGCTCAAGGCCATCGGCGTCGACCTCGACATCAAGCCCGGCGTCGGCCCGGTCGTCGCGCAGCCGATCCGCACCCGCGCCGACCTCGCCCAGCTCCGTGACCTCACCCCCGAGGACGTCTCCTACGTCACCGAGGCGATCGGCCTGCTCACCGCCGAGCTCGGCCCGACCCCGCTGATCGGCTTCGCCGGCGCCCCGTTCACCCTGGCGAGCTACCTCGTCGAGGGCGGCCCCTCGCGCACGTACGAGAACGCCAAGGCGATGATGTACGGCGACCCGGAGCTCTGGGCCGACCTGCTCGACCGCCTCGCCGACATCACGGGCGCGTTCCTCAAGGTGCAGATCGAAGCCGGCGCCTCCGCCGTCCAGCTCTTCGACTCCTGGGCCGGGGCGCTGGCCCCCGCCGACTACCGGCGCTCGGTGCTGCCCGCCTCCGCGAAGGTCTTCGACGCCGTCGCCGGATACGGCGTCCCGCGCATCCACTTCGGGGTCGGCACCGGCGAACTTCTGAATCTCATGGGCGAGGCCGGCGCGGACGTCGTCGGCGTCGACTACCGGGTCCCGCTCGACGAGGCCGCCCGCCGGGTCGGCCCCGGCAAGGCGCTCCAGGGCAACCTCGACCCGACCGTGCTGTTCGCCGGCAAGGACGCGGTGGAGACCAAGGCGCGCGAGGTGCTCGACGCGGCCGCCGGTCTCGAAGGTCACGTCTTCAACCTCGGACACGGCGTGATGCCCTCCACCGACCCGGACGCGCTGACCCGGCTGGTCGACTTCGTCCACACCGAGACGGCCCGGTAGGGCCCCCTTTTCGCTGCCCTGTTGCCGCCGTTCCGATGACGTGGCCCCGTCCCCGGTCGCATAATCTTCGCGAACGGGGGAGGGGGAACCGTGGCGGGGGAGCCGACGGGGGAGTCAGGGGACCACGAGCCCTGGCTGGTCCGCGTCCAGGGCGACGACGGCCGGCCGGCCGGGTCCGGCTTCCTGTTCACCCGTGGCCTCGTGGTGACCTGCGCCCATGTGGTGACCGACGCACTGGGTGTCAGCAAATACAGCGAGAACGGCCCGCGGGGCCCGTTGTGGGTGGTGCGCCACGGTACCGAGGAGCCCGTGCCCGCCCAGGTGATGCCCGGTGGCTGGGTGCCGCTTCGGGGCTTCTCCGGGGATTTCGCGATGCTGAGTCTCGAAGCCCAGCTCGTCTCCTCTCCCGGGTCCGGCAGGGCCCGGATCGCCGACCGGGTCCGGTTGATCACCCCGGACGCGGTGCTGCCCGCCGTCGTCGAGGCACTCCCCGGGCCGGACGAGCCGGACGGCTGGGGGCTGCTGGCCTTTGAGGGGGAGACGGCACCGCGACCGGGAAGCAGCGGCAGTCCCGTGGTCGACGGCAAGGGCGCTGTGGTCGGTATCCTCACCGCCGCCCAGACCGCCCCGACCGGGCGCACTGTCGGCCACTTCCTGCCCCTGTCGGCGGCCGTGGAGCGGATTCTCGTCCCGAGCCCGCGCACCTCGGGTACGGAACGTCCGCTGGACGCGGGACTCACCCTGCGCGAGCGCGGCGAGCTGGTGGAGGCCCTGCTGGCCGTACCCGTGATGCACGACCCGGCGGCGTTCGATCTGCTCGCCCGGGAACTGCGTCACGAGGTCCCCGGGGTCCCCCTGGTGTCGGCTGCCACGACCCGGCTCAGAGCCCTGGAACTGGTGGGACAGTTCACACGTCGCCCGGAGGACCTGCGCCTGCTGGTCGAGGTTCTGCAGGTGTTCGACCCGGGCAGCTCGGAAGTGGAGGCGTTCGGGACCCTGGTGGACAAGGTCGCGGCGCCGTCGCTGCTGCTCGCCCACGAGCGCCGGACCTTGCAGAGGTTGCTCGCGCGGCCTGAACTGCCCGGCGGCGTCGGTCTGCTGGAGCGGGCGCGGGACCTGGAGAACCGTGGCGCCCCGCCCGGCGGTTCGCCCGCCCTGCTGGAGTTCGTCTCGCGGCTGGCCGACTCGGTGCCGGGGGCGGCCGGCGCGGGTCTGGACACCTGGCAGCGGTCGGTGGCGGCCCGGCTGGGAATGGCACGGCAGCCGGGACGGACGACCGCGCCGCCGGTCCTCGTCATCAGGGTGGACCCCCTCCTGTGGGACGCGGGCACCTACGAGGTGACGGCGTGGGTCCGTGCGGCTGACAGCATCACGATGCTGTGGACCGGCGACCAGGTCCCGCACGGTCAGCTGATGACGGCGATCGTGAGAGCGCTGCGAACGTTCGAGGGAAGCGAGGGAGCCAACCCCGCCGACCCGTCCGGGCAGGTCGAGTTCGTCCTGCCGTACCGGCTGCTGGGCCTCCCGGTCGACGACCTGGACACCGATGACGGTGCCGTACCACGCCCGCTGGGCACGCACCGCCCCGTTGTCCTGCGAGCGGCCGAACTGGAGAACCGCGTCAACCTGCACGGCCGTTGGCACGCGCGGTGGCGGCGGCTGAAGGAGACCCCTCCGGCGCGGCGCGAACCGCACTGGGTGGAAGGTGTCGACGGCCGGGTCCTGCTCCTGGACGCCGCCGGACTGACGTTCCAGCCCACGGGAGACGCGGTCGCCGCCTGTCTCCTGCAAGGGGTGCCGGTACTGATCTGGTCACGCGACGCGTCGCCCGCGGCGGAGGAGGCGCTGACGGCACTGGCCCGCAGGGTGCCACTGGAAGAGATCCCGGACGCGGTGCGGGCCTGGCGGGTCCGCCAGAACAAGACCGGCACCGGCGATCGAGTGAGTCTGCTCTTCGCCGACCCGGAGCGGCCGCTGCCGAAGGATGATCCGCTCGTCTCCCCCGACAGTGGGTGATGACCGGTGGACCCGAGCAGGCTCCTGCGCGCGCTGCACCCTTTCGACGGCACTCCGCGCCTCACCCTGAACCTGGTGCTGGACCGGGCGCCCTCGATGCAACTGTGGACCCGGACCGTCGAGGACCTGCGGGAAGCGCTGGGCCAAGCACCGTTCCAAGATCTCGGAGTCCAGACGGTGGACACCTCCGCGTCGGGCGAGCTGTCGGCCGGGAACCCCGGTGCTCAGGTCGTGCTGCTGGTCAGCAACTGTGCGGAGAGCGCCTGGCAGGACGGCCGTGCGGCCGGGCTGCTCGAGCAGTGGTGCCGGACCAGCGCGACCGCCGTACTCCAGCCGTTGCCTCCGTCGCTGCGGTACCGCGTCGGCGTCCCGCTCGCCCCCTTCCGGTGGAAGGCGCCTCGCCCGACCACCCCCACCGCCTCGCTGACGTGCGAACTTCAGCCGGGCAGCCTGGAGACGGCGGCCGGACTCCGGGCGCCGGGCGCCGTTCCCGTACTGGGCCTGGAGGACAGCCGGTCCATCGAGGCCTGGGCACGCCTCGTGGCCGCTCCCACGACCGACTGGTACAAGGGCGACGGGATACCCGCCGTCCCGGGTCCCGGTACCTGGGACGGCTTCGCCGCCCCCGTCCCGCAGACCGAACCGGCCGGGCTCGTCCAGATGCTTCAGGAGGCCGCCGGTCCCGCGGCGGTCCTGCTCGCCGCTCTGCTGACGGTCGCCCCGCTCGTGACCCTCGACCTGCTCTACGCCACTCAGCGTCGCCTGCTGCCGGAGGCGGACGAGGCCGTCCCGGAGGTCTTCCACAGCGGTCTGCTGGTCCGTGCGCCCGATCGCGACCGGGACGTCGGCGGAAAGTGCGCCTATGTTCTGGTCGACGGGGCGGCGGAGCTGCTCGCCGACTGGCTGACCCGGTCCGAAGAGCGTCGCTCCCGGGACCTGGCCATGGGGTTGCTGCCGTCGGCGCTCTGGGCCCAGAACACGCGCCGGGACCTGTCCTCCGCTCGGCACGTGGAGCTCGTTCGGCCTGCGGATCTCGGCCGACGCGACGGACCCGAGCTGCGGGTCCGCTCGGTGCTGCCCGCCCGCAACCTCCGCTTCGTCGGCCGCAAGGAACTGCTGGACGACATCGACGCGGCCCTGCACCGCTCCGGCGGCGACGGGCTGTGCGTGCTGCACGGCATCCCCGGCATCGGCAAGACCCAGACCGCGCTGGAATACGCCCACCGTCACCGCGGCGAATACGACTTCGTGTGGTGGAGCGAGGCCCGCGACGCCCGGAGTCTCACCCTTTCCCTGGCCCGGCTGGGCGACGAACTGTCCGTCACGCCTGGATCCGACGGCCTCGCGTCGGTGGACGACGTCCTGGACCGGCTGCGCTCCGGGCGTGTCGACCGTGGCTGGCTGCTCGTCCTGAACAACGCCGACCCGCCGACCAAGCTCATCCCCCTGCTTCCGCTCGGCGCCGGTCACATTCTGATCACCAGCCGCCATGTCAGCTGGACCGAGGAGACGGCGAACCCGCTGCGCGTGGAGGGGCTGAGGCGTGAGGAGAGCCTTGTTCTGCTGCGTGCCCGAGCACCCGGGCTCACCGACGACCAGGCGTCCGCGGTCGCCGAGGGCGCCGGCGGTCTGCCGCCCCTCCTCATCCAACTGGGCCGCTCCCTGTCCAGGGGCCCCCTTGACGTGCATGAGCACCTCGACGGCTTCGACCGGCTCTGCGCCAGTCTGTTGCTGAACTACAGTCTCCCCGACTACGACGTGAAGCTCGCGGCCGTGTGGAAGCAGGCGGTGGCGAAGCTGGCCGACGCGGACGGTACCGCCGCCGAACTGCTGAAGGTGCTCTGCCGCCTTGGTACCGGCCCCGTCTCGTACGGACTGCTTTCCGCCGCGACCGAGCCGAGGCCCGCCACCGGCGACGGTGGTGTGCTTCGCGACAAATACGCCCTCCACCTGGCCCTGCTGCGGCTGTCCGACGAGGACCTGGCCACCGTCGAAGAACATGGCGGACCGGTCGAGGTGCACCCCGCCCTGCAGATGGTGATGCGCAATGTGGTGATGACGCGCAATGATCACCGGGCGGCCGAGGAGGCCACGCTCGATCTGCTCTCGGCGGCGCTGCCCACCGATCCCGCCACTCCCTCCGGCCGCGTCCTGATGGCCGAGATCGCCCGTCGCCTCTACCTGCCCGCGGCCCTGCGGGCGCAGCCCGAGGCCACTTGCGGCCTGGTCATTGCCGTGATCAAGCACCACGAGGCCGTCGGTGACACGAGGGCCGCCGGTGCGATGGCCCGTGTCGCGCTCGAGGCCTGGGGCCACCACTTCGGCGTCGACGAGCAGAGCATCACCTTCCTGCGCGCACACGCCGACACGCCGCCTCGCGATCCCTGAACCACCGCGTACGACCGAAGGAGCCGCCTTGCGACCGCTGACCGACAACCCCGTCTTCGACTTCGCCGACGACGCCTTCCACTTCGAGCCCTACGTGGACGTGCTGCACGGCGCCGTCGCACAGGCGACACCACTACCGCTCACCGTCGGAGTGTTCGGCTCCTGGGGCACCGGGAAGTCCAGCTTCCTGCGGCTGTGGCAGCGGCGGCTGGAGGACCGGGAGGTACGCACCATCTGGTTCAACCCTTGGAAGTACGACCGCAAGGTCGAGGTGTGGGCGGCGCTGCTGCATACCATCCTGGCCGAGATGGAGGACGAGGAGGGCCTGAAGGAGAAGGCCCTGCGGCTCGCCAAGGCCGCCACCTGGCTCTCGGTGCGCGCCGGACTCGGCACGGCCGCCTCGATGGCCACCGGCGGGGTGATCAAGAGCGGCGACGTCGACTCCTTGCTCACCGAACTCTCCAAGGGCGACGCCGAGCAGTACCGCCAGATCAACCGGTTCGAGAACGACTTCCGTGACGCCGTGAAGGAGTTCGTGGGACCCGAGGGGAGGCTGGTGATCTTCGTCGACGATCTGGACCGCTGCACCCCGGACTCGGCGATGACCGTGCTGGAGTCGCTCAAGCTGTTCCTCGGCGAGTCCCAGTGCGTGTTCGTCCTCGCCCTGGACCTGGACGTGCTGGCCGCGGTCGCCACCAACAAGTTCGGCGACGCCTTCAAGAACGCGCCCGCTGAAGTGGTGTCCGGACTGGCCTACCTGGACAAGATCGTCCAGCTGCCGTTCTTCCTCCCGGACGTCGGCTTCGACACCCTGCGCACGGCCTTCGCCCCGTGGGTCCACCCGCAGGTCGACGACTCCCTCTTCTGGAGGCTGCTCCAGCGCGGTCTGGGCGCGAACCCGCGGCGGCTGAAACGGTTCGTGAACGTCTTCAACATGGCGATGGAAGTGAGCATCGCCCAGTCCGGCGGTACCGTGCCGAGCCGGGTGTTCCACCTGCAACTGGCGGCACTCCTGGTGATCCGCAGCCGGCACCGTGGGTTCTTCCACGTCCTGGCGGCCGATCCCGCGTCCTGGGACAGGCTGGCGACCTACTTCCGGCGAATGGCGGACGCCACCGACTTCCGCGAACGCGACCGGTACCGGAGCGAGCTGCCCGACGAACTGGCCCCCTTCCGCGACGACCGGGCCCTTGAGGGGCTGCTGGCCGCCGGCGGGGCCGACGCCCTGTCGGCGCCCTCCGACGAAACCGTCCTCTCGATGATCAGCACCCTGCGGACCACGGCCGGCCCCGACGACCTCGACTCGACCGACGCCTGAGGCGCGCCCGTCGGCAGGCGGGCCGGGCCGGTCTCACCAGCCGTGCCGGGGCCGGGCCCGCCTGCCGAACAGCAGGCCGCGCGGTTCCGGCGGCGGGGGCGTGCCCGGCTTGAGCGGCCAGGCGAGCAGCATGCCCACGAGGAAGCCGACGATGTGCGCCGCGTACGCCACCGTGCCGGCGTCGGAGACGCCCTCGCCGGACGAGTACACGGCCTGGAGCACGAACCAGAAGCCCAGCACCAGCCAGGCCGGCAGCCGCAGTGGCAGGAAGACCAGGAACGGCACCAGCACCCAGACCCTGGCCCTCGGGTAGAGGACGAGATAGGCGCCCAGGACGCCGGCGATCGCGCCGGACGCGCCGATCAGCGGGTCCGCCGAGGTGGCGTTGAGGAGCGCGAAGCCGTAGCCGGCCGCGTAGCCGCAGACGACGTAGAAGAGGAAGTACCGGACGTGGCCCATCCGGTCCTCGACGTTGTTGCCGAAGATCAGCAGGAACAGCATGTTGCCCAGCAGATGCAGCCAGCTGCCGTGCAGGAACATCGCCGTGAAGACCGACAGCACCGGCGACTTGTCGTAGGAGGGCGGCCCGACGACGCAGCCGGGGCCGTTCTGGCCGATGCCCACGGCGCCGGTCGGGACCAGCCCCGGCAACTGATGGTGGATCAGCTCTCTGGGAACCGCCGCGTAGTGGTCCGTGAAGGCCTGCAGATGGCACAGCTGTGCCAGATCGCTGCTGCCGGCCACGGAGCCGGCTATGCCGGGTGTGAACAGGAAGACGAGGACGTTCGCGGCGATGAGCGCGTACGTCACGTACGGCGTGCGCCGCACCGGGTTGACGTCATGGACGGGTATGACCACAGCTCACTAGTGCCCAGGGCGCAGGCGCCCGAAGCGCGGAGCGGCTCGGTGAACGTCGGCACGCGCGGGTGCGTATGTCCTTGCGACCGATGAGCTTCAGGTGATGTTTCAGGCGACGTGAGGACCAGGCGATGAACGAGCGGGTTGCTTCTCAGGGGTTCCCTCCCATGCAGGCCATGCCCGACGGTGAGGCGGAGATCTCTCTTGTCGTGCGGCTTCCCTGGGAGGACGTGGCGCGGCTCGGTCAGGAGGCGGGGCGGCTGGCGGCGCAGATGCAGCGGCCGGTGACGCTGGACGAGGCGGTGAGCAATCGGCTGCGGTCGACCCGGCCGGCGGCGGCGCACGCGCGGCCGGGCGCCGAGCAGCCTGCTGCCGCGGCTGCGCCGGGTGGGGCCGGGGTGACTTCGTTGCCGAGGATCAGTGGGACGGCTTGATCGCCGTTACGGGGTGCGGGTGGGCTCTGGCTGGTCGCGCAGTTCCCCACGCCCCTTGGTAGGTGGCCTTGGCGCTTCTCAGGAAGCCCCGCTGCGTACCTTGGCCGCTGCCTTGCGCGCGGCCACGAGCACCGGGTCCCACACCGGTGAGAACGGGGGTGCGTAGCCCAGGTCCAGGGCCGTCATCTGGTCCACCGTCATCTTCGCCGTCAGGGCCACCGCCGCGATGTCGACCCGCTTGCCCGCGCCCTCACGCCCCACGATCTGGACGCCGAGGAGGCGGCCCGTGCGGCGTTCCGCGAGCATCTTGACCGTCATCGGGCTCGCGCCGGGGTAGTACCCGGCGCGGCTCGTGGACTCGATGGTGACCGCCTCGAACCGCAGGCCCACCCGCAGCGCGTCCTTCTCACGCAGGCCGGTGCGGGCGATCTCCAGGTCGCAGACCTTGCTCACCGCCGTGCCGACGACCCCCGGGAACGTGGCGTAATCGCCGCCCACGTTGCTGCCGATGACCTGGCCGTGCTTGTTGGCGTGGGTGCCCAGCGGGATGTACTGCTCCTGGCCCGAGACCAGGTTCAGGACCTCCACGCAGTCGCCGCCCGCCCAGATGTCCCGGTGACCGCGGACCCGCATCGCCAGGTCGGTCAGCAGGCCGCCGTGCTCGCCGACGGGCAGGCCCGCGGCCTGGGCGAGGCTCGTCTCCGGGCGCACACCGATGCCCAGGATCACCACGTCCGCCGGGTACTCGCCGTCCTCCGTGGCCACCGCCCGGACCCTGCCGTCCTGGCCGGTGAGCACCTTGGTGACCGCCGCGTCGTTGACCATGGTGATGCCGAGGCCCTCCATCGCCTCGTGCACCAGGCGGCCCATGTCCGGGTCGAGCGTGGACATGGGCTCGCTGCCGCGGTTGACGACCGTCACCTCGTAGCCCCGGTTGATCATCGCCTCGGCCATCTCGACGCCGATGTAGCCGGCGCCGACGACCACCGCACGACGGCCACGCGTGCGTGCCAGCGTGTCGAGCAGGGCCTGGCCGTCGTCCAGGGTCTGCACGCCGTGCACCCCCGGCGCGTCCGCGCCCGGCATGTCGGGGCGGATCGGGCGGGCGCCGGTCCCGATGACGAGTTTGTCGTACGACGTCCAGGACTCGGCGCCGGAATCGACGTCACGCGCGCGTACCCGCTTGCCGGCCACGTCGATCTCGGTGACCTCGGTGCGCGTCCGCAGATCGATGTCCCGCGACCGGTGCTCCTCGGGCGTGCGGGCGATCAGACGGTCCCGCTCCGCCACGTCACCGCCGACCCAGTAGGGGATGCCGCACGCCGAGTAGGAGCTGAAGTGACCGCGCTCGAAGGCGACGATCTCCAGCTCGTCCGGTCCCCGCAGCCGGCGTGCCTGGGACGCCGCGGACATGCCCGCGGCGTCCCCGCCGATCACCACCAGCCGTTCCCGTCCACCGCTCATGTCCATGCGAACACGCTACGGGGCGGCGGAATTTCGGGCTTGCTCAGGTCTCCCCGCCGGGCGTGCGGCGCCGGCGGACGATCCGCCACCACAGGAACGCGACCAGGGCCGCCAGGGCGGCGAAGGGCAGGGCCGCGCCCAGCGCCAGGGCGATCCAGCGCAGCATGGTGACGAAGACGTGCCAGCCGCCCGCCAGCGCGTCCACGAACCCCGGCGTGTCGTCCTTCGCCGCCTTCGCCCCCGGCGTCTGGGTGAGCGACAGGGTGATGGTGGCCAGGCTGGTGCGGTCCTTCAGGGACGCCTGCTGGGCGAGCAGCGCCTCCAGGTCGGCCTCCCGGCTGCTCAACTCCCCTTCCAGGGTGACCACGTCACTGAGCTTGCCGGCCCGGTCCATCAGCTCGCGGACCCGGGCCACGCTGGCCCGCTGCGACTTGATGCGGCTGTCCACGTCCACCACCTGGTCGGTGACGTCCTGGGCCTTCGCGGTGCGGTCGAGGAGCTTGCCCGCGCCCTGGAGGTCGGTGAGCACCTCGTCGTACCTCTCGGCGGGGACCCGGAGGACCACGCGGGTGCGTTCGCGGCCGTGGGAGCCCCGGGTGGTGGTCTCGTTGCCGACATAGCCGCCGGCGTTCTCGGTCGTGGTGCGGGCCTCGTCGAGGGCCCGGGGCACGTCCTTGACCTGCACGGTCAGGGAGGCGGTGCGGATGATGTGGTTCACCGTGAGGGTGGGGGCCTTGTCGGTGCCCCTGCCGCTGCTTTCCTTGGCGCCTGCCGAGCCCGCCGCCTCCTGGGCCGAGCTGCCCAGGTCGGCCTTGGAGTCGCTGCTGGACCCGCCGGAGTCGGCACCGGCGCCGCAGCCGGTGAGGACGAGCGCGCAGGCGAGCAGCAGGCCGGCGAGGACGGGTCGTACGGGATGTCGCATGGTTCCCCCCGAGGGTCGTGACTACTGACGCTCCTTCGACGCCGGGGCGGTGCGGGACGTTTGAGCGGGAGGGTTCCGATGCGGTCACGGTCCGGACGCGCGCCGGTCACCGGGCCGGGACGGGAGTGTCGGTGGGGTTTGAGAGAGTGGGGTCATGAGCGCAACGGGCACGGGCCAGGTCGTCGTCGTCGGAGCCGGGATCGCGGGGCTGGCCGCGGCCCACCGGCTGCTGGAGCGCGGCGTGCGCGTGACCGTGCTGGAGGCCTCGGAGAGAGTCGGCGGCAAGCTGCTGCCTGGCGAGATCGCGGGCGTGCGGGTCGACCTGGGCGCCGAGTCGATGCTGGCCCGCCGGCCCGAGGCGGTCGCCCTCGCGCGCGAGGTGGGGCTGGACGACCGACTGCGGCCGCCGGCCACCGCCACGGCCTCGATCTGGACCCGGGGCGCCCTGCGCCCCATGCCCAAGGGCCATGTCATGGGTGTCCCCGGCACCGCCGCCGCGCTGTCCGGCGTACTGTCCGAGGAGGGCCTCGCGCGCATCGAGCGCGACGCCGACCTGCCCCGCACCGAGGTCGGCGACGACGTCGCGGTGGGGGAGTACGTGGCCGGGCGGTTGGGCCGGGAGGTCGTCGACCGGCTGGTCGAGCCCCTGCTCGGCGGGGTCTACGCGGGCGACGCCTACCGCATCTCGATGCGCTCGGCGGTACCCCAGCTCTACCAGGCCGCCAGGACGCACGACTCGCTGACCGAGGCGGTCCGCGAGATCCAGGCCAAGGCGGCCGCCAACCAGCAGACCGGCCCGGTGTTCATGGGCATCGAGGGCGGCGTCGGCACCCTGCCGCTCGCCGTGGCCGCCGCGGTCCGGGCACGCGGGGGCGAGATCGTCACCGGCGCACCCGTGACCGAACTGCGCCGGGTGGCACCGGGCGCGGCAGGCGACTTCGGCCGTGACGGCTCGCCGGCCGGCGGATCCGGCCTCGCCCGGGCGACCACCGGGGCGGCCGGGGACCGCGAGGACGGCCGGGGCGCCCCCGGCGGCTCGCGCACCGGGTGGCGGGTCGTCGCCGGTGACCGGGTGCTGTACGCGGACGCCGTGATCGTCGCCGTCCCGGCCCCCGTCGCCGCCGCCCTGCTGCGCGCCGAGGCGCCCGCCGCCGCGGCCGAACTGACCGCCGTCGAGTACGCCTCGATGGCCCTGATCACCCTCGCCTACCGGCGCGCCGACCTCGCCCTCCCCGCGGGCAGCGGCTTCCTGGTGCCGCCCGTCGACGGCCGCACCATCAAGGCCGCCACCTTCGCCTCCCAGAAGTGGGGCTGGATCGCCGACGAGGACCCGGATGTCGTCGTGCTGCGCACCTCGGTCGGGCGGTACGGCGAGACGGAGGTGCTGGGGCGCGCGGACGCCGACCTCCTCGACGTCTCCCGGCACGACCTGCGCGTGGCCACCGGCCTGGCCGCGGACCCCGTCGCCACCCGGGTCACCCGCTGGACCGACGGCCTGCCCCAGTACCCGGTCGGCCACCACGCACGCGTGGCCCGCGTCCGCGAGCACGTCGCCCAGCTCCCGGGCCTGGCGGTCTGCGGCGCCCAGTACGACGGGGTCGGCATCCCCGCCTGCATCGCGAGCGCGTACGCGGCCGTCGACCAGCTGGGCGGTGACCTGACGGCCGTGCGGGAGCTCACCGCCAACCCGGTGCAGAGCCTGCACGGCGGAGCGGGAGAATAAGGACCATGAGTGACGACGCCCCTACCACCGCCCCCGAGCGGATCCCGAACAAGGGCAAGCTGGCCAAGGACCTCAACGAGGTCATCCGCTACACCCTGTGGTCGGTCTTCAAGCTGAAGGACGTGCTCCCCGAGGACCGCACGGGCTACGCCGACGAGGTCCAGGAGCTGTTCGACCAGCTCGCCGCCAAGGACGTGACCGTGCGCGGCACCTACGACCTCTCCGGTCTGCGCGCCGACGCCGACCTGATGATCTGGTGGCACGCCGAGGACAGCGACCGGCTCCAGGAGGCGTACAGCCTCTTCCGCCGCACGAAGCTGGGCCGTGCCCTCGCGCCGGTCTGGTCGAACATGGCGCTGCACCGCCCCGCCGAGTTCAACCGCTCGCACATCCCGGCCTTCCTCGCCGACGAGACGCCGCGCAACTACGTCAGCGTGTACCCGTTCGTGCGCTCGTACGACTGGTACCTGCTGCCCGACGAGGACCGCCGCCGGATGCTCGCCGACCACGGCAAGATGGCCCGCGGCTACCCGGACGTGCGGGCCAACACGGTCGCCTCGTTCTCGCTCGGCGACTACGAGTGGATCCTGGCCTTCGAGGCCGACGAGCTGCACCGCATCGTCGACCTCATGCGTCATCTGCGTGCCTCCGAGGCCCGGATGCACGTCCGCGAGGAGGTCCCCTTCTACACGGGCCGCCGCAAGGACGTCGCGGAGCTGGTCGCGGGCCTCGCCTGACGACGCTCAGCGCTGGTCGGCCTTGCCCTTCAGGGAGTCCCGCAGCTTCTTCTGCTGCTGGGCACGGCCGGCCGGCTTCGGCTCCGGGTGCCCCGCGCAGGACGCCCGCCGCTCCGGGAGCCGGCCCTCCAGCAGGTAGGCCTCCAGATAGCCGTTGACGCACTTGTTGGGGCCGCCGCCGATGCCGTGGGTGCCCGCGTCCCGCTCGGTCACCAGCACCGAGTCGGCCAGCCGCCGGTTCATCTCCAGCGCACCCGCGTACGGTGTGGCCGCGTCCCGCTCCGCCTGCAGGATCAGCGTCGGCGCCAGCTCACCGGGACCGGTCCGCACGTCCAGGGCCTTCTGCCGGGGCACCGGCCAGTAGGCGCAGGGCAGGTTCATGAAGGCGTTGTCCCAGGTCTCGAACGGCGCCACCCGCGCCAGCCGGGTGTTGTCCCGGTCCCAGGTCCTGAAGTCCCTCGGCCAGGCCGCGTCGTTGCACTCGACGGCCGTGTAGACCGCGTTGCCGTTCTCCGCCGCGGCGGCCGTCGCCGGCGTCGGCGACGCCAGCCGGACCAACGGCTTCGCGTCCCCCTTCAGGAACTTCGACAGCGCCTCCGCGCGGCTCGGCCAGTAGTCGTCGTAGTACCCGGCCGACAGGAAGGCGCCCTGCAACTGCGCCGGCCCGACCTTCCCGCCGGCCGCCTTCTTGGCCAGCCGCTTGCTCGCGCGGTCGTAACTCGCCTGCACCTTCGCGGCTGTGTCGCCCAGTTTGTACACGTCGTCGTGCTCGGCGATCCACGCGCGGTAGTCCGCCCAGCGGCTCTCGAACGCGGCCGACTGCTCCAGGTTGGAGCGGTACCAGATCTGCGCCGGGTCCGGGTTCACCACCGAGTCCAGCACCATCCGCCGTACGTGCGAGGGGAACAGGGTGGCGTACAGCGCGCCGAAGTAGGTGCCGTAGGAGGCGCCCATGAAGGTCAGCCGGTTCTCGCCGAGCGCGGCGCGCAGCACGTCCAGGTCACGGGCGTTGTTGAGCGAGGTGAAGTACCTCAGCCTGTTCCCGGACCGCTTGAGGCAGCCGCGCGCGTACGCCTTCGCCTCGGCGACCCGCGCCTTCTTGTACGCCGCCGACGGGTGCGTCGGCGACGGGGACGGTGCCTTGAAGAAACGCTTGGGGTCCACGCAGGACAGCGGCGCCGAACGGTCCACCCCGCGCGGGGCGTAGCCCACCAGGTCGTAGGCGGCGGCGAGGCGCTTCCACTCGGGCAGGACGCCGACCATCGGGAAGGCCATGCCGGAGGCGCCGGGGCCGCCCGGGTTGTAGACCAGGGCGCCCTGCCGGGGCACCTTGCGCTTGCTGTTGTGCGGGTCCTTGTGGGTGGCCCGCACCCGGCTGACGGTCAGTCTGATCTGCTTGCCGTCCGGGTGCGCGTAGTCCAGCGGGACGCTCAGCGTGCCGCACTGGAAGGAACTCGGGTAGTCCAGTCCGGCGGCACACCTGCCGAAGTCGATGCCCTCCGCGCGCGCCCGCGCGGCGGCCACGGCGGTACCGCGCAGTTCGGTCGTCGCCGCGTCCGGGACGCGGGGGACGCTCCCGGCCGGGGCGGCGGCCAGGGTGGTCAGGATCAGGGACCCGGCTGCCGAATACAGGGCGGGGGCTCTCATGGCGTATCCCTTTCGGTGCGGTCGCTGCGTGGCGCGGCAGCAACGGCACCGCAGCGACTGCACGGCAGCAATAAAAGGGATATTTCGACCGGTTGTCGGCGAAGGCAAGCACCATCGGCCGGTGTCGGCGCCAATGCCCCTATACGCCCCCGTTCACTCCCGCGGGAGCTGGTCCCGGTGTGCGAAGGCCGCACGCAGCTCCGGTTCGCCGATCGCGCGGACACCGCGGACGGCGACCGAGGCGAGCAGCGAGTGGTCGTCGGCCGCCCGGTTCGCCCGCCGGTGCAGTCCGCCCAGCAGTCGCTGCCCCGCCGGGGAGGCCCAGCGCGCGTACGGGTGCACCTCGACGCGGGCGATGGCCAGGCAGCTCAGCGTCAGCGTGAGGGGCAGCGCGAACCACACGGCGACCAGGTCGCGGGGCATCTCGGTGGGGGCGGGCAGCGCCAGGGCGGCCACCGCCAGAGCGAAGACGGCGAGTGCGGCGGTCCGGACCTGGCGCACGCCCGACGCGACCGTCGTACGGGCCGCCGCGTCCGGCACCGCGAGCCCCGCCCGCACCAGCCCCTCGCCGAGACTGCGCACGGCGTCCGCGTCGGCCGCCGCCGACCGCACCGGCGCTATCCGCGACTGCCCTTCGGGTCCGATGGCGCCTATCACCGACCGCTCCATCTCGTCCCGCGCACGCGGGTCCACGACGGTCGCCCAGCCGGTGTGGGCGAGCAGCAGTCGCTGCTGGCGGGCCATGGACACCAGGGTCAGATCGGCGACCCGCGCGGGCCCGCCGGACAGGAACGCGGCCTCGTACAGCGTCAGATCGTGTCCTCGGCCCGTGTCCGTGTCGGTCGCCGCCGTGCGTACGGCGGCCAGGCACAGCCGCGTGCAGGCGGTGCCGGCGACGGCCCAGGCCAGGAGCAGGAGAAGGACCCAGAACATGACGCGTTTCTATGCCAGGGGCTTGGGAAACGCCATGCCCTGTTCACATTCCGGACCGAGTGTTGTCGGTACGTGACGTTCCGTTTGCCGTGCAGGTCAGGGGCCGCTGGGCGGCGGGGGGCTGGAGGCGGCGGGCGGCAGCGGGTATGCCGAGGCCGACGACGGTGCCGGTACGGGTGACGGTACGACCGGGATCGCGTCGCTCGGCGCGAAGACCGGCGGCGAGACGGCGGCGGAGGGGGTGACCGCCAACTGCTGTGCCAGGGCGGCGAAGTCGACGTACCCCGTGGCCTCCAGGACCTTGATGTGGTCCAGGACGGTGGTGTTGGCGTCGTCGGCGAGATCGCGGACCAGGGTGTTCTGGGTGCCGGCCCGGACCTGGGCGACGACCGAGAAGACCCGGCCGTGGGCCAGCCGCGCGATGTTCGCGAACTGCCGGTCGAAATCCTGCCCCTGGGCCTCGGTCAGCGTGGCGAGCCACTGTTGCTGCTGGTCGTTGGGCTGGTTGGGAATCGGCACGCCGAGCTGGGCGGCGACGCTGCGGTCGTGTGCGTCGAGGGCGGCGTGGCCGTCGACGAGGTGCCGGCCCGCGGCCCGTACGGCCTGGGTGGTGCCCTTCTGCTCCGCCATCTCCCCGGCCGGCAGCTCCCAGAGCCCGGCGAGCCGCACCTTGACGATGAAGTCCCGGTCCAGGGCGGACAGCGGGCCGTAGCGGGTCGACACGGTCCGGGCGCTCAGCACGTTCACCGTGCCGGTCGGGTCCGAACGGTCGGCGTACGACCAGATCGGGAAGACCAGGGCGGCGAGGGTCGCCGCGAGACAGGTGATGATCAGCCCAGTGCCGGTGAATATGCCTCGGCCTTGGACGGGGGGTCGGGAACGCGCGCGCATGATGCCTCCTGCACCGCACGGCTGGGGCTTCGCTGTGCGGGCTTGGCATATTACCGAGGGCGCGGGGTGGGGGGCCGGGCCGAGGTGTGCGTGCGGGTGGGTGGGGCGCCGTGGAGGTTCGGTCGGATGTCGGCTGCGGGTCGTGTGCGGCTGGTCGCGCAGTTCCCCGCGCCCCTGACGGGGCGGAGTTCCCCGCGCCCCTGACGAGGCGCTGTTCGCCGGGTCCGGCACCGTGGCGACGCCGGTTAGCGCTCCCCGGCCGCGCCTCGCCCTAGCCCCGCCGCAGCAACGCCCTTCGCCGGGGTGTGGCGCCCGCTCGGTCCAGCCACCACTTCTCCAATCGGCGCTGCGAGGTCCTGTCTCCCACTCGGCCCTCCTTCAGCAGTCCGCCCGCGAAGTCCAGGGCGTCCCGCCGGTAACCCCCGGTCATCGGCCGCTCCTGCGCATACGCCAGAAACGCCGGCCGATACGTCTCGCCCAGGATCTCCGGCAGTTCCGGGGCCACCTTCGCCACCACGTCCGCCCGCTTCGACGCCAGTGCCCGCGCCTGCACCCCCATCCGCACCCGGTCGAACCCCTCCGGTACGGGCGTCCCCGCGACCAGGGACGACAGCACCGCGGTCTGTGCGAGCCCGACGCGCTGCCGGGTGGCGTCGGTCACCCCGGGCGCGGTCGGCCGCGCCGAGGCGTCGAACCGGCGGCCGGGGTCCGCGCCCCCCGCCGCCACCGCCCCGCGAATCGCCGCGAGCTCGCGCTCCAGTTCGGCCGGTTCGGGGAAGTTCTCGTCCCGTTCCAGCAGCACTCCCGGCGGCGTGACCCGGGACGCGAGGTCGGTCAGGACGTCCAGGACCTCGGGGGGTACCGGGTGGGCGTGGCTGTCGTGCCAGACGCCGTCCCGCTCGAAGCCGCCCGCGACATGGACGTAGGCGATGGCCTCGACGGGGAGTTCGGCGAGCGCCTTGGCCGGGTCCTCACCCCGGTTGACGCGGTTGGTGTGCAGGTTCGCCACATCGATCAGCAGCCGTACCCCGGTGCGGTCGACGAGGTCGTACAGGAACTGGCCCTCGGTCATCTCCTCGCCCGGCCAGCAGATGAGCGCGGCGATGTTCTCGACGGCGAGCGGCACCGGCAGCGCGTCCTGCGCGATACGGATGTTCTCGCAGAGGACGTCGAGCGCGTCCCGGGTGCGCGGCACGGGAAGCAGGTGGCCCGCCTCCAGAAGCGGCGAGGCCGTCAGCGGGCCGCCCGCGCGGACGAACGCGATGTGCTCGGTGACCAGAGGGGAGCCCAGCGCCTCCGCCCGCTCGGCGAGCGCGGTGAGACGGTGCTCCTCCGGGCGGTCCGCGCCGCCGAGGCCCAGGGAGACACCGTGCGGTACGACCGTCACCCCGCGCTCGCGCAGCCGCCGCAGCGACTCGGGGAGGTGACCCGGGCAGGTGTTCTCGGCCACGACCTCGACCCAGTCGATGCCGGGCATGCGCTCCACGGCGTCCGCGATCTCCGGCCGCCAGCCGATGCCCGTTCCCAGCCGCTCCACGGTCATGGCCGCCCCCTCCTCATCCGAATGACGGGGGTATGGCCCCGGAGCGCGTCCGCGAACCTCGTTGCCTGCCGCTTCAGAGCAACATTTGAGGTTCGGGTCCGCGCTCCGGGGAGCTGAACCGGCTATCCGCCGAGCACGCCCAGTGAGTCCACCGGCTCCGGGCGCGCGGTGTTCACCGTGCCCGGCGCGCCGGGCGAGGGCCGGGACGTGACCCGCACGTCACCGCCGGCCCGCGCGGCCGGAGCGGAGGGCACCACCACCCCGGGCGCCGGCACCGCCGGACCGGTCGGGCTCGCCGTGGTGGAGTTGGCGATCTCGTTGGCGATCGCCTCGAAGTCGACCTTCCCGGTCTTCTCCAGGATCGTGATGTGGTCCAGCACGGTCTGGTTGGCGTCCGAGGCCAGCTGCCGAACCAGGCTGTTGCGGGTGGTGTTCCGTACCGTCCCGATCGCCGGGAAGATCTTGCCGTGCGCGGCGCGCAGCAGGTTCACGAACTTGTACTCGTACTCCGCGCCGGTCGCCGCCGACATCTCCTTGAGCCAGCCCTGCTGCTGCTCGTTCGGTACGTTGGGCAGCTCGACGCCCAGCTGCCCCGCGACGATCCGGACCCGCCGGTCCAGGTCGGTGTGGCCGACGATCAGATGGTCCCCGGCCTCCTTGATCTCCGCGCTCGGCGCCCGCTCGACGGCCTGCTGCCCGGCCGGCAGCTCCCAGAGCCCGGCCAGCCGGACCCGCACGATCAGATCGCGGTCCGAGGCGGACAGCGGGCCCCACTGGGTGGCCACGGTCCCCGCCGCCAGGTTCGCCTGCCCGGTGCCCGAGCGGTCGGCGTACGACCACACGGGATAGGCGAGCACGCCGAGCGTGGTGGCGAGGGCCGCCAGGATCATGGCCGTGCCGTTGAAACGCCGCAAGGGATGCCTCCCCGTGTCGCTGGTTCAGTGACCGGACGTACGGGTGGGACGGCAGCGGTGTTCAAACAAACGGCAAAGTTCGTCAGGGTATTCAAAAAATCCCAGGTCAGCGAAGGGCGGGATGGTCCGCGACCACGGTGCAACTGCCCGGCGCGATCTCGGTGAACCCGGCGTCCCGCACCAACGGCAGCCCGCTGTCGGTCAGTTCACGCCACTCGACCGGGTCGGCGGTCCGCACGGCGAGCGGGAACCCGGCCTCGCGCCAGGCCTCCCGCTCCTCCTCCGACAGCGCCCACCAGGCCAGTTGGGCCCCGTGCCCGGCCTGCGCCATGGCTTTCCCCGCCGACATCTCCAGCTCCGGGTTCAGCCACAGCACGGCCTGCGCCCGGTCGGCGTCGGCGGGCGGCTCGGGATCGTCCAACTCCGTCCCGGACACCTGCAACTTCGCCAGCTCCATGGGCCACCCGTCCAGGGGAACCGGCGGAAACACCCGTACCTCGGCGGACTTCCCCGTGAGAGTGGTCCCGGGCAGCTCCCCGGCCCGCCGCCACTCGGCCCCCCGGGCCCGCCGCACGACCTTGCGAATCCGAGCGTCCTCCCAGTCCCGGACGGCCTGCGCCCACTCCCCGTCCCCGAGCGCCCGCGGATCACTGAGCATGCTCAGCACGGCCCGCGCGGCGGTCTCGAGAGCGTCGGTGCGGGCGGGCGGAGCCGCCTTCTCGATCCGCACGACAAGAGGCAGTACGAACTGGGGTGCTTCGTCCCGGCTGTTGGCCGAGACCTGGAAAGGAGCGCTCACCGCACCAACCTTAAGGGGTGCGGGGCACACTCGATCTGCGGCTCCGTCGCGCGGGCGCGAACGGCCCCCACGCGCCGGCACCCCGCACACCACCGTGACCCACCACCCCGATCCCGGATGAAAATACCCCCATGCACCGTGATCTTGAACTGGCCCGCGTAGGCCGCCGCTACGGCATACGCGGCTCCTGGGTGTTACGAGGCGTCGACCTCACCATCACCCCCGGCACCCTCACCCGCGTGGAAGGAGCGAACGGCACCGGCAAGTCCACCCTGCTGCGCATCGTCGCCGGCATAGACACCCCCACCGAGGGCCGTGTCACCGGCCGCCCCCGCACCGCGTACGTGCCCGAGCGCTTCCCCTCGGCCCTCCCCTTCACCCCCTCCGGCTACCTCACCCATCTCGGCACCGTCCACGGCCTCTCCCGCAGGTCGGCCGCCGCCCGCGCAGCGGACTGGCTGGAGCGGTTCGGCGCCGCGGCCTACGCGGCCACGCCCATGGCCCAGCTCTCCAAGGGCACCAGCCAGAAGGTCGCCGTCGCCCAGGCGCTGCTCGCCGACCCCCAGCTGCTCGTCCTCGACGAGGCCTGGACCGGCCTGGACGCCGAGGCCCGCGCGGAGCTGGAGCGGGCCGTCGCCGAGCGGACGGCGGCCAGGGGTGCCGTCGTGTTCGTCGATCACGATCCACGGCGCCTCGCGGGCGTGCCCGACGCGACCTACCAGGTCGTCGACGGCACCCTCAGGCCCTCGGCCGCACCGGTGACCTCACCGGTCGGCCCGCACACCGTCGTCACCGTCCGGGGCCCCGCCGGCGGCCGTCTCCCCGCCGCAGCGACCCGCACGGCTGCTTCCGCCGAGGAACCGGCCCCCGGCACCTACCGTCTTACGGTTCCCGCGTCCCACTCGGACGTGCTGCTGCGTGTCCTTCTCACGGCCCACCCGCCGTGGCACGTGGTCGCCGTCAGCCCCCCGGACGTCCCGCCGGACGAGAAAGCCCGACCATGACCGCACTCCTGCGCTACCAGACCGCACTCCTCCTGCGCTCCCAGCGCTGGCTGCCACCGGTGATCCTGTACGCCGTGTTCCTGGGCGTGGGTGTGCAGAGCGGTCAGCCGGTGCTGGACTCTCTCGGCTACACGGCCGCCGCGCTGCTGCCGGTGGCCGCCTGGCTGGTACGGATCTGTGTCACGGGCGAACCGCCGGCCGCCCGCGCCTGTGTCACGGCGGCGCGGGGCCCGGCCAGGACCCATCTGGCCGCCCTGCTCACCGCCCTCGCCGCCGCCGCGCTGCTCGGCACGGCGGCGACCCTGATCGTGACGGTGATCAGCCGGCACGCCACCGACGACCACCGGCTCGCCGTACCACCCCTACAGGCCGGGGCCGCCGGTCTGCTCGCGACCCTCGCCTGCGCGCTGCTCGGCAGTGCCGTCGGCGCACTCACCAACCGGCCGCTGCTGCGCTCGCCGGGCCGGGCGGTGCCCACGATGCTGCTCGCCGCGCTGCTCTCGGTGGTGGTCGCGGGCTCCCCGGCGCACGCCGCGGTCAGCGGTCTGGTCTCGGGCTCGGAGTCCGGCCGGGTCCCGGTGTCACCCCTGCCCCTGGCCGCGGCGGCCCTGCTCACCGCCGCGGCCTTCACCGTGGCCTGCGTCCTCAACGGCCGCCGCTCATCCTGAGCAGGCGGTCCGCTGCGCCTCCTGCCACTCGCACCGGGGGCACATCGTGATGCCCTTGTACGACTCCGGGTACTCGGTCGGCTCCCGGCACAGCACACACTCGGCGTACGGCGGACCGTCCGCCGTCGGCGGCTTCGTGGTCTCGGAGATCGTGCAGTAGCCCTCGTCGCTCATGTCTCCAGCGTAGGACGGTCAGCGATGACCGGGTGTCTCGCCGATCAGCTCGGACACCTTCACGAACCGGAAGCCCCGCTTGCGCAGCTCCGGTACCACGCTGCGGACCACCCGCTCGGTGGTCGGGGCCGCGCTGCGCGTGCAGTGCATGACGACCACGGAGCCGGGCTTCACCCCGTCCAGCACCTGCTTGGTCACGGCGTCGGCGTCGGTCGCGAACGCGTCGCCGCTGACCACGTCCCACTGCACCGCGGTGACCCCGAGCGAGCCGACCGCGCGCAGCGCCTGCTGGTCGTAACAGCCGCCGGGGAAGCGGAAGTACGGCATCGGATGCGGCACGCCCGCCCTGAGCAGCGCGGCGTAGGCGCGCTCCACGTCCGGCTTCATGTTCGCGGCGGAGACGGTCGGCAGGCCGTAGCAGTCGCTGGTGAACGCGTAGTGGCTGTAGGAGTGGTTGGCGACCTCGAACTGCGGGTCGTGGCCCAGGGAGCGGGCCTGGTCCGGGTACTCGTCGGCCCAGCGGCCGGTCATGAAGACCGTGGCCGGCACCTTCAGCCGGCGCAGGGTCGCGATCAGCGCGGGGTTGTCGAAGTGCTCGCCGGCGGCCGCGCGGGGCCCCTGGTCGGCGGTCATGTCGGCGTCGAAGGTCAGGGCGACGGTCTTGCCCAGGGTGCGCGGACCGTTGGAGAAGACGGGGGTCAGGCCGCCCGGGCCCGCGGGGAGCGTGGGCGGCTTGGCGGCGGGGGCGGGCCTGGCGGGGGCCGGGTGTCCGGCGTGGGGGGCCTGGGCGGTGCCGCAGGCGGCGAGCGCGGCGCCCAGGGCGACGCAGGCGGCGGTCATACCGGCGAGACGGCGAACTGATCGGGTCACCCTATGAACGTAGGTCGTATTGTCCGTTTTTTCTGGGTGGCGCGGCGCCGGGCCCGCCGGGGTCACCCGGGCGGCGGCTGTCCCGTCACGGTGCTCTCAGCAGCCGCTCCCGGGCCTCCGCCACGTCGAAGTCGGCCTTCGGGTACCGCGGGTCGAGCTCCTCCAGGTGCTCCAGGAGGAGACGGCCGATCGCCCAGTTGCGGTACCACTTGTGGTCGGCCGGGACCCGGTACCAGGGCGCGGCGGGGGTCGAACACCGCTCCAGGGCGATCTCGTACGCCTGCTGGAAGGCGGGCCACAGGGCCCGGTCCTCGATGTCGTCGGGGCTGAACTTCCAGTGCTTGTCGGGGTTGTCGAGGCGGGCCAGGAGGCGGCGCTTCTGCTCGCCGTAGGAGAGGTGCAGGAAGCACTTGACGACGGTCGTGCCGGCGTCGGTCAGTTCCTGCTCGAACGCGTTGATCCGGCCGTAGCGGGATTCGATCTCCGTGGACGGGGCGAGGCCGTGGACGCGGGCGACCAGGACGTCCTCGTAGTGCGAGCGGTCGAAGATGCCGACCTCGCCCTGCCGGGGGAGCACCCGGCGCACCCGCCACAGGAAGTCGTGGCGGCGTTCCTCCTCGGTCGGGGCCTTGAAGGCGTGGACCCGGCAGCCGGCCGGGTCGAGGTGGCCGATGACGTGTCTGACCGTGCCGCCCTTGCCGCTGGTGTCCATGCCCTGGAGCACCAGCAGGACCCGGCGCCGGTCGCCGGCGGTGCCCGCCGCCCACAGCCGTTCCTGGAGGTCGGCCAGGCGCTCGCTCAGCTCGGCCGTCGCGGTGCGCGCGGCCGCCTTGCCGTCGGGTCCCGCGGGGCGGGCGTCGGCCGACCGGGCGTCCAGGCCGGGGCGCTCGCCCACCGGGAGCCGGAGCAGGTCACGCAGAGCGGGGTCGCTGTCGTCCGTACGCTTCGGGTGCTTCCTCGGCACGGGCACGCCTTTCGCTGGGGTCCGGATGTCCCGGTTCGGCGGGGTCCGAGAGTTCGGCGAGCCCGGCGAGATCGGGGGGAACGTACGGTGCGCTGCCGTTCGGGATGGGCTGCTGGGCCCGCTCCAGGAAGCGCAGCAGCTCCACCGGGAAGGGCAGCACCAGGGTGGAGTTCTTCTCGGCCGCCACCGCCACGATCGTCTGGAGCAGCCGCAGTTGCAGGGCTGTCGGGGTTTTCTCCATCTGCTGGGCCGCCTCGGCCAGCTTCTTCGAGGCCTGGAACTCGGCGTCGGCGTTGATGATCCGGGCCCGGCGCTCCCGGTCGGCCTCGGCCTGACGGGCCATCGAGCGCTTCATCGTGTCCGGCAGTGACACGTCCTTGATCTCGACCCGGTCCACCTGAACGCCCCAGCCCACGGCCGGACTGTCGATCATCAGCTCCAGGCCCTGGTTGAGCTGCTCCCGGTTGGAGAGCAGGTCGTCCAGGTCGCTCTTGCCGATGATGGACCGCAGCGAGGTCTGGGCCATCTGCGAGACGGCGAACTTGTAGTCCTCGACCTTGACCAGCGCGCTCACCGCGTCGACCACCCGGAAGTAGACGACCGCGTCCACGCGCACGGTGACGTTGTCGCGGGTGATGCCCTCCTGGGCGGGGACCGGCAGCGTGACGATCTGCATGTTGACCTTGTGCAGCCGGTCCGCGAACGGGATCACCAGATTGAATCCGGGCTGTCGTACGCCACCGGTGACCCGGCCGAGCCGGAACAGCACACCCTGTTCGTACTGCTTGACGACCCGCGCTCCCGCGGCGAGATACAGCGCACCGACGCAGAGCGCCGCCACCACCGCGACCAGCAGCTCCTGAACCATCACGACCCCCAGCCAGAGAGGTCCGGTATGTCTGATGCTGCAACGATATGCCCGGCGGGCCGTTCGGGGCCACGGTCGTCGCCGGGAGCGGGTCCGGGCCGGGATGCCGAGGGGCGTCGGCATCCCGGCCCGGGAGCGGCCGTCGGTTCAGACGGCCGTGACCCGGGTGGTCCCGGCCGAGACGGCCGTGACCTTCACCGGTTCGGTGCCGGCGTCGCTGTGCCGCTCGGCCCAGCCCTCCAGCGCGGTCCGGCAGGCGTGGTCGAGATGGTGCAGCCCGGACAGGTCCACCCGGATCGGGCGGTCCTGGGGCAGCGCCTCCAGACTGTCGAGGATCCTGGGCAGCCGCAGGAAGGTCGCGTTGCCCGACAGGTGCGCGTCGATCGGGCCCGCGCCCTTGTCGATGACCTCCAGCTTGATGTGCGAGGCCTCCCACGCGGTCTTGACGATCGACAGGGCCAGTCCGATGAGCACGCCCTCGAACATGCTGACCGCGACGATCGACACCGCGGTGACGACCAGGATCAGTGCCTCGCCCCGGTGCTCGCGCCACAGGACGGCCAGCGCCCGTACGGGGATGAGCTTGGCGCCCGAGTAGACCAGGATTCCGGCGAGCGCCGGGATCGGTATGTGGCCGAGGACTCCCGGCAGCAGCGCGGCGAACAGCAGCAGCCAGACGCCGTGCAGCACCCGGGACGCCTTCGTCCGGGCGCCCGCCTGCACATTGGCCGCGCTGCGCACGATCACCGCGGTCATCGGCAGCGCGCCGAGCACCCCGCAGAGCGCGTTGCCCACACCCTGGGCGATCAGCTCCTGGTTGTACTTGGTGCGCGGACCGTTGTGCAGCCGGTCCACGGCCGCCGCGCTGAACAGCGACTCGGCGGACGCGATCAGCGTGAACGCCACGATCGTGCCGATCACGCCGAAGCCCGCCAGTTCGCCGAAGGCGCTCAGCGGCGGCGGCTGGACGGAGCCCAGCAGTCCGTGCACCTCGACGGTGGCGACCGGGAGGCTCAGCAGGAACGCGGCCAGGGTGGCCAGGCCGACGGCGGCCAGGGGGCCCGGAACCGTCCGCGCCTTCGCCGGGAGGTACTTCCACAGCACCAGGACCGCGACGGTGCCCGCGCCGAGGGCGAGCGAGGCCAGCGCCTCCCCGTCGCCGAGGGCGTCCGAGAACGCCCCGGGCAGTCCGGCTATCTTGCCGGGCCCCGACTCGGGGGCCTTGGCGGCGAGCGCCGGATACAGCTGACCGGCGATCAGGACCAGACCGATTCCGGCCAGCATGCCCTCGACCACCGAGACCGAGATGGCCCGGAAGTAGCGGCCCAGCCTCAGCGCACCCATGGCGATCTGGAGCACGCCGGTGACGAGCACGATCACGCCGAGCACCGGCAGCCCGAACTCCCGCACCGCCTCGAAGACGAGCACGGTCAGGCCGGCGGCCGGCCCCGACACCTGAAGGCTGCTGCCCCGCAGAATCCCGGTGACGAGACCGCCCACGATGCCGGTGACCAGGCCGAGTTCGGCCGGCACACCGGAGGCGACGGCCACGCCCACGCACAGCGGGAGCGCGACCAGGAAGACGACGAGAGAGGCGGTGAAGTCCTGCTTTATGTGGGGGAACTTGGTCATCGCGACGCTCACAGGGTCTCGAACGCGTCGGTGGCGGCGCGGTGTTCGCGCACGGCACCGGTATGGACCTCGTAGTACCAGCCGCGCAGGGTCAGTTCGCCCTGCGCCAGTTTCCTGTCGATGAACGGGTAGGAGCGCAGCCGCAGCAGCTGGGCGAGCACATGGCTCTGCACGCCCTCGGCGACGGCCGGATCCTCGACCGCCCCGGTCGGGCGCGGCTCGGCACGGGCCAGCCAGTCCCGTACGGCGGGTACGGCGTTCAGGTCGTCGCCGCGCACCAGCGCGCCGACGGCGCCGCAGTGCGAGTGCCCGCAGACGACGATGTCGCGGACGCCGAGCACCTCCACGGCGTATTCGATGGTGGCCGCCTCGCTGGTGGGGTGCTCCGAGGCGTACGGGGGGACGATGTTGCCCGCGGTGCGCAGCTCGAAGAGCTCGCCCGGGCGGGCGCCGGTGATCAGGGCCGGGACGACCCTGGAGTCGGAGCAGGTGATGAACAGCACCTGCGGGGACTGGCCTTCGGCGAGTTTGGCGAACTCCTCAGGGCGCTGTCCGAACGTACGGGCGTTGTCGATGAGGGGCTGCATGATGTGTGGACTCCTCCTGGCGCGCCGGAGTGGCGCGTCGGGCTTGCACGACGGTGGTGGGGGGTGACGAGCCGGGGCCGAACCCGTCGCTCAGCAGCGGAAGACCTGAAGCGCGGCCGGCGAGTGGGCTCTGGACGCTCTTGACGTGCGTTGATGGCGGGCCGCGGGGGCCGCCGAGGCGGGTATCGCCTCGGTGTGCCGGGCGGTGGGCGGACGGTCGTCGGCCCAGCCGGCGGTGGCGGTGCGATGGCGGTCGGCGCTCTGCGGCGGGCTGGGGGGCTCCCCGCAGAGGCCGTGGTCGCGGAGGGTGTGCGAGGCGTCGCGCACGAACTTCGTCGAGGGCTGCAGACCGGGCTGGGCCTTGGCCTCTACATGACTGGCTGTGTGCGCGGCTGCGAATGTCGCCGTGGGCGCGAAGAACTGGACGGCGAGCAGGGCGGCGGCCAGGAGCGAGAACACGGCCCGGGCCTTCGTACCACGGAACATGAGCCCCCCTCGCGGCAGTTCGCGTCCCTTGTGTGCACCAAGCACAAGTCAATGGTTGGTCAAGAAACACGTTAACCCTGCAAAGTCGTTTGCAGGGTTAACTCGGTGTTGCGAACCGAAGAGAGCGTGAAAAATGCCGGTGGGGTGGCTCGATCGAGCTCTTGACCCGGCGATTTTGGTCGAACAGGAGGGCCGAACAGGAGGGCCTATCCGGCGGCGATGAGCCCCTTGGCGTCCCGGGCCAGGGCGGTGAGCCGGGAAATCGCGCGGAAGTACTTCTTCCGGTAGCCGCCGTTCAGCATCTCCTCGCTGAACAGCCCGTCGAACGGCAGGCCGGAGGCCAGAACCGGGATCTCACGGTCGTAGAGCCGGTCCGCGAGGACCACCAGCCGCAGCGCGGTCGACTGGTCCGGCACCGGCCGCACATCGGTGAGGCAGACCGCCGTCACGCCGTCGGTCAGCGCGCCGTACCGGCTGGGGTGCACCTTGGCCAGGTGGTCCAGGAGCTGCGGGAAGTCGTCGAGCGAGGCGCCCTGGGTGGCGTACGCCGCCTTGGTCACCAGTTCCTCGGAGAACGGCGCCGGCGCCTCGGGCAGGCCGCGGTGGCGGTAGTCCTCGCCGTCGATGCGCAGGGCGCGGAAGTGGGCCGACAGGCCCTGGATCTCCCGCAGGAAGTCGGCGGCCGCGAACCGGCCCTCGCCGAGCTTGCCCGGCAGGGTGTTGGAGGTGGCGGCGAGCGCGACACCCGCGTCGACCAGGCGGCCCAGCAGCGTCGACACCAGGACCGTGTCGCCGGGGTCGTCCAGTTCGAACTCGTCGATGCAGAGCAGACGGTGACCGGACAGGGTCTGCACGGTCTGCTGGAAGCCGAGCGCGCCGACCAGGTTGGTCAGCTCCACGAAGGTGCCGAACGCCTTCAGCGCGGGCTCGGCCGGGGTGGCGTGCCAGAGCGAGGCGAGCAGGTGGGTCTTGCCGACGCCGTAGCCGCCGTCGAGGTAGACCCCGCGGGGTCCGGCCGGAACCTTCGGCGCCCTGGCCTTTCCGAAGCCGAAGAAGCCTCGCTTGCCGCCGGTCGCCGCGTGCGCTCCGCCGAGACCGGCCGCGAAGCCCTCGAGGACGCGTACGGCCTCGGTCTGGCTCGGCTGGTTCGGGTCCGGTATGTAGGTGGCGAAGCGGACCGAGTCGAAGCGGGGCGGCGGCACCATCTCGGCGACCAGCCGGTCCGCGGGGACGTGCGGCGAGCGGGCGCACAGCGACAGCGGGGCCGCGTCGGCTATGGGGCTGACCTCGGAAGCGGCGGGAGAAGACGACACGGTTGTCCATGGTAGTTGCCGTGCCACACTGCACGACATGCGACGCCTGTTCCCTGTGACCGAAGAGACAGCGGCCCCGGCCTCCGGCGGTCCGACCGAGGGGGAGTGGAGTCTCGCCGAGCTTGCGCTCGCCTACGGCTATCCCGCGGGGCGAGAGGTCTGGCTGCGGGCCAACATGGTGTCCACGCTCGACGGCGCCGCCCAGCACGACGGACGGTCGCAGTCCATCTCCAGCGCCGCCGACATGCGGATCTTCGGCACCCTGCGGGCGCTCGCGGACGTCGTGGTCGTCGGAGCGGAAACGGTACGGCAGGAGGGGTACCGGCCGGCCCGCGCACGGGCGGAGTTCGCCGGGGCCCGGGCGGCGGCGGGACAGGGCGCGGCCCCCGCGGTGGCCGTCGTCACCGCGAGTCTGGACCTCGACTTCTCGCTCCCGCTGTTCACCTCGCCCCTCGTCCCCACCCTGGTCCTCACCGGCGCGGCGGCCGCCCCCGACCGTGTCGCCGCCGCCGAGCAGGCCGGCGCCCGGGTGGTGGTCGCCGGTGACGGCGTCGGGGTCGACCCCGTCCGCGCGGTCGGCGCCCTCGCCGGACTCGGCCACACCCGGCTGCTCACCGAGGGCGGACCCCGGCTGCTCGGGCAGTTCATCGCCGCCGGTGTCCTCGACGAGCTGTGCCTGACGACGTCCCCGATGCTCACGGCGGGGGCGGCGCAGCGCATTTCCGGGGGCCCCGGTGTCACCGTGCCCAGACGTTTCGAACTAGTGTCCTTGCTGGAGGAGGCCGGATTCCTGTTCAGCCGCTATCAGCGGTCCTGAATTCGGCGGAATCTACCGTTCCGCTTAGCTTCCGGCGGGCACACTGAATCCGGCAGTACCCGTGCGATCACGGGGCAGGATGGTTTCCGCAGGGCTGGCTAGGCCCCAGGGAGGACAGAGGGTCCGAGCGGCCCTCTCAGGAGAAGAGGCGCCTGGTGTTCACAAGCGTTCTGATGATCGAGAAGGCCCTGACGTCCGCCGACGTGGAGTTCGTCACCACCTTGCACGGGGACGAGCAGGTCTCCTTCCATGTGCTGCTCCAGCCGCGCGGCGACCAGGCCGACCGCCTGCTGCGCGCCATCGACGACATCGCGCTCGGCGAACTGGACGAAGCCGCGCGCGAGCGGGAGACGCCGGAGGGGGACGCGGCGAAGGGACCGGCCGAACAGGCACTGGACGTGTCCCTGGTGGCCCTGCGGGCGGCGGGGAGCACGGCGGACGGGCGGATGGTCGAGGACCACCCGCTGGACGCGCTCAAGAAGGTGGTGGAAGAGGTCGGTGCGGACGAGGTGATCGTGCTGACCGATCCGCACTACGTGGAGGAGTTCTTCCACCGGGACTGGGCGTCCCGGGCGCGGCACAAGGTGGGGGTGCCGGTGCTGAAGCTGTTCTCGCACAGCAAGGCCTAGGCGCCGCGCGGGTGCGGTGCGTCGGCGGGTGCCGGTGCGTTGCGGCTGGTCGCGCCCACGCGGCGGTGGCCGCACATCGAGACGGCCCCGCGCCCCTGAAGGGGCGCTGACGCCCATGCCCGTTGCGCGGCACCCGGTGCCCGAGCGCATAGGCTAAGGCTGCTTTCGCACGTACCGTCTCTGGGGAGAAACACATGGCACCCGGCCTTCCTTCCGCCATGGAGCGACCGCACTTCATCGGGATCGGCGGCGCCGGGATGTCGGGGATCGCCAAGATCCTCGCCCAGCGTGGGGCCGAGGTGGCCGGAAGCGACGCCAAGGAGTCGGCCACCGTCGAGGCGCTGCGGGCGCTGGGCGTCACCGTGCACATCGGGCACGCGGCCGGGCACCTGGCCGACGACGCCAGCTGTGTCGTCGTGTCGTCGGCGATCCGCCAGGACAACCCCGAGCTGGCGCGCGCGGCCGAACTGGGCATCCCCGTGGTGCACCGCTCGGACGCCCTCGCCGCCCTGATGGACGGCGCGCGGCCGATCGCCGTCGCGGGCACCCACGGCAAGACCACGACCACCTCGATGCTGGCCGTCTCGCTGACCGAGCTGGGCCGTGAGCCGTCGTACGCCATCGGCGGCGACCTGGACGCCCCCGGCTCCAACGCCCTGCACGGTGAGGGTGAGATCTTCGTCGCCGAGGCGGACGAGTCGGACCGCAGCTTCCACAAGTACGCGCCCGAGGTCGCCATCGTCCTCAACGTGGAGCTCGACCACCACGCCAACTACGCCTCGATGGAAGAGATCTACGAGTCCTTCGAGACCTTCGCGGGCCGGATCGTGTCCGGTGGCACGCTGGTGGTCAACGCCGATCACGAGGGCGCGCGCGAGCTGACCCGACGGCTGGCCGGCAAGGTCCGGACGGTGACCTACGGCGACGCCGCCGATGCCGATGTGCGGGTGCTGTCCGTCGTCCCCCAGGGGCTGAAGAGCGAGGTCACCGTCGCGCTGGACGGCACCGAACTGACCTTCACGGTCTCCGTGCCCGGCCGCCACTACGCGCACAACGCCGTCGCCGCGCTCGCCGCGGGCGTGGCCCTCGGGGTCCCGGCCGCCGAGCTGGCGCCCGCGCTCGCCGCGTACACGGGCGTCAAGCGCCGCCTCCAGCTCAAGGGCGAGGCGGCCGGCGTCCAGGTGATCGACTCCTACGCCCACCACCCCACCGAGATGACCGCCGACCTGGAGGCCATGCGCGCCGCCGCCGGGGACGCCCGGATCCTGGTCGTCTTCCAGCCGCACCTGTTCTCCCGTACCCAGGAGCTGGGCAAGGAGATGGGCGACGCGCTGGCCCTCGCGGACGCTTCGGTGGTCCTGGACATCTACCCGGCCCGCGAGGACCCGATCCCCGGTGTCACCAGCGAGCTGATCATCGAGGCGGCACGGGTCGCGGGCGCCGACGTCACCGCCGTCCACGACAAGGATGAGGTCCCCGCCGTGGTCGCGGGAATGACGAAGCCCGGTGATCTGGTTCTCACCATGGGCGCGGGAGATGTGACCGACCTGGGCCCGAAGATCCTGGAACGCCTGGCGAAGTAAGGGGCTGAGAGTCATGTCGTACGACGTCGACAAGCCGGACGAGCAGTGGCGGTCGGAGCTGACGCCGGCCGAGTACGCCGTGCTGCGTCAGGCGGCGACCGAACCGGCCTTCACCGGTGAGTACACCGACACCAAGACCAAGGGCGTGTACTCCTGTCGCGCCTGCGGTGCGGAGCTGTTCACCTCCACCACGAAGTTCGAGTCCCACTGCGGGTGGCCGTCCTTCTACGACCCGAAGGACACCGACGCGGTCGAGCTGATCGAGGACCGTACGCACGGGATGGTGCGCACCGAGGTGCGCTGTGCGCGGTGCGGCTCGCACCTCGGGCACGTCTTCGAGGGCGAGGGGTATGCGACCCCGACCGACCAGCGGTACTGCATCAACTCGATCTCGCTGCGGTTGGCTCCGGACGAGACCTGAGGACTTGAGCGCAGGTCGAGTGGGGTCGGCTCTGGCCAGGGCCGACCCCGTCGCTGTTTCCGGTGCCGGCCCCGTGCGGGATGTCCTGACGTCGGGAGGATCCCTGGGCCGGTCGTGTTGTCAGTCCCCTCTGCCATCATCCCGCCATGTTGTACGACGCCTTGGTGGCCGAATCCCGTAGGAACGACTCGCTCGACGACGTGCGGGCCGCCGCGCTCGACCGGGTCCGCTGGCTCGTCGACCTCCTGGAACGTCAGCGGGCCGAGTTCCGGCGATCCATGGGGCACGAGCACCGGCGATCCAGGGCGGTGGGCGCGGCGACCCAGGCCGAGATCGACGGGCGGCTCGCGGCCTGCGCGGACGAGGAGGGCAGGGCCGCGGTCCTCTGCCTCATGCTGGCCGCCTGCTTCGACGACGTGAGCCTGTGGCAGTACGACGCCGAGATCGGGCCCCTGGTCTCGCGGGTGCGCGGTTGGCAGCCCGACGAGGTCGCGGTGCTGTTGCTCCGCGCCACCGAGCACGACATGGGCTTTCTGTTCGCCGATTCGCTGGAGCCGGCGCTGAACGCCGCCGACCAGCTCGACGCCGACGGCCGCCGTGCGGTCCTGCCCTGGTTGCGGCACGCACACACGGTGCTCATGGACATCACTGTCGAGGCGCGCCTGCGCGCGTCGCTCGCCCAACGCCTGCGCGCGCTGCTCGCGAGCGTGGACGAGGCGCACATCCCCGACGGACTGATCCCCGCCGACGCTCCCTGGGCCGCCTCGCTGAGCGACCGTGCGAAGACCTCTCCAATGCGGGAACTGGCGGGGTTCGTACGGCACTTGGCGAGCCTGTCGGGGCCGCGTCCCACGCAGAGGTGGCGGCGGACGTGCCTCGAACTCGCGGACGCGGCGTCGGCGCGGGACCTCGTGTCCGACGTCCTGCGGGCGCTGGCCGAGGGCGATCCGCTGTGCAGCAGGGGAAGCGGCGGGCACACCGCCTGGATCCCCGGCGATCACCACTACCACTACGTCGTCCACCAGAACGACGGTGACCTGGCGCGCGGCGTCGTCTGGGCGGCCGCGCTGACCGGCGGACCGGCCGCGGTGCGGCACCTCGGCGCGCTCGCTCTGCGGGCCGGCGGCCTCGAAGCCCTTGTGTTCGAGGACCTCAAGCTCGCGGGGGCGGCGATCAACGCGCTGGCCGAGACCGGCGATCCGGCCTCTGTGGAGGCCCTGTGGCGGCTGCGGTCCCGGATCAGGCACCGGGCGCTGCGCAAGCAGCTCGACACCGCGCTGGTGACGGCAGCCGGGAGGCAGGGCATCACGCCGGAGCAGCTCGTCGAGCGCGGCGTGCCGGACCACGGCCTGGCGCCGGACGGTTCGCTGGAACGGGAGTTGGGCGGACACCGGGTACGGGTGGCGATCGAGGAAGCGGCGACCGTGCGGCTCACCTTCACGCGCCCCGACGGGGGGACGTCCCGCACGGCTCCGGCGGCGGTGAAGGACGGCTTCCCGGACGAGCTGCGGGAGTTGAAGGCACTGGCCAAGGAGGTGCGGGGGACGCTGTCGGGGGAGCGGGTCCGCGTCGAGGCGTTGATGTCGGCCGGGCGCGAGTGGCCGTACGCCGAGTGGTGCCGCCACTACCGTGACCATCCGGTCACCGGGGCTCTCGTCCGTGGCCTGATCTGGGAGTTCCAGGGCGCGGACGGCACGTGGCGTGCGGTGGCACCGATGGCCGAGCCACCCGGCCGGCCCGAGCGCGTCCGGTTGTGGCATCCGATCCGGGTGCCGACGGACGACATCAGGGCGTGGCGGGAGCGGCTCGTCGCCGAACGGCTGCGGCAGCCGTTCAAACAGGCCTTCCGGGAGATCTACCTGCTCACCCCGGCGGAGGAGGAGACCGGTGTCTACTCCAACCGGTTCGCCGCCCACATCGTCCACTACCGGCAGCTTTACGCGCTGTTCAAGGAGCGCGGCTGGCAGGCCAACTTCCTCGGCCGGCACGACGGCGGCTACGACGGGAAGGCGCGGGCCGAGTTCGGCGACGGCCAGTGGCGGGCCTGCTTCCACCACGAGCCCGCCGCGGACGACGACGGCAGCGACTACGCGCCCGAGCACGCCGCGACGGACCAGGTCCGCTTCGAGCGGCGGGACGGCCGGCGCTGGCGGGAGGTTCCGCTGGCGGAGGTGCCCCCGCTGGTGTTCAGCGAGGCGATGCGGGACGTCGATCTGTTCGTGGGCGTGACCTCGATCGCCGCCGATCCCGACTGGACCGACCGGGGCGGGGACCGCTATGCCGGGTACTGGCGGACGGCCACGTTCGGAGCGCTGACGGCGAGCGCCGAGGTCCGCCGCGACGCCCTGGAGCGGATCCTGCCGCGCCTGAAGATCGCCGGCCGGTGCTCGCTCGACGGCCGCTTCCTGATCGTCCGCGGCGAGCTGCGCACGTACAGGATCCACCTGGGCTCGGGCAACATCCTGATGGAACCGGACGACAGCTACCTGTGCATCGTCCCGTCGCGAGGCAAGGGCGACGGCAAGGTCTTCCTGCCGTTCGAGGACGACCGGCTGTCGCTGATCCTCAGCAAGGCGTTGCTGCTCGCCGCCGACAGCAAGATCACCGACGCGTCCATCCTCATACAGATCGAGCGAGGTGCCTGATGGCCACCGTGACGTTCCGGGACGAGACCGCGACGGGCCGACCGCTCACCGAGTGGGAGGCCGCCGGGCTGCCCGAACGGATGACCGTACGCGAGCTGATCAGGCTCCGGGTCCGCGGGGAGGTCGCCCGGCACAACGCCCGCCCGAGCAACTGCTTCAACGGCCTCGTCCGCCCCGACGACGCCGAGACGGAGCTGAACGGCTACCGGCTCCGCGAACCCCGCCGCATCGACTGGGAGCGCCAGGCCGAGATCGCCGAGCGCGCCTTCCTCGCCAACGGGTTCTTCGTGCTGGCCGGCGATCGCCAGGTCGAGGACCTCGACGAAGTCGTGGATCTCAGCGCCGTTCCCGACCTGGTCTTCATCAAGCTCGTCGCCCTCGTCGGCGGCTGAGAGACCGGCACCTTCGGTCGCACGGGCTCGGCCGTCCGGCGTCGGCCGGTCACAGCGGCTCGGCCGTCCGGCGTCGGGAGGCGAGGACCACCAGGCCGCCGATGACGGCGAGGGCCGTCAGGACGACGGCGAACACGGTGGTGCCGTCGGTCAGCCCGACGGCGTCGCTGAGGTAGCCGGCCGAGACCGGCAGCAGGCCCGCCGGGACGTAACCGCCCACGTTGAGCGCCGCGTTGGCCTCGGCGAGCCGCTGGGCCGGGACGCTGTGGTTGAGCAGGGAGAGCCCGCCGAGCTGTCCCATGCCCTGGCCGGCGCCGGCCAGCAGCGCGGCGGCGATCAGCACGGCGACCGCCGAGGTGTGCACGGCGGTGGCGAGCGCGACCATGCTGAGCGTGGTGCTGACGGCTCCGGCGGTGAGGACGGTCCGCCGGGACAGCCTCTGCACCGCGAACTGCACCCCGGTGGCGGCCAGGAACATCGCGAACGCCATGGCCCCGGCGACGATCCGGCTGGTGGTGCCGAGCAGGCCGGACAGCAGCGAGGGGCCGAGTGAGAGCACGAAGGACGTCGCGGTGATGCCGGGCGCGAACACCGCGATGCCGAGGGCGAGTTGCAGACCGTTGCCGCGCGGGACGCCGGGTACCCGCAACCACGCGCCCTTGGGGGGAGCGGCCGGGCGGCGCACCGGCATGCGCAGCACGGCGAGGATCGCGGTGGCGAGCAGCGCCGTCTCCACCACGAAGACGGTGACGGTGGGACCGGGCAGGGTCTCGGACAGGACGCCCGCGAGGAGCGGTCCGAGGCCGGCCCCGAAGACCATCGCACAGGAGGCGAGCAGGGCCGCGAGCCGCCTGCGTTCCCGGCCGGCCACGTCCGTCACGGCCGCCATGCCCGCGGAGACCACCGCGCCGACGGCGATCCCGGTGAACAGCCGGGCCACGATCAGCGCGGCCACGCCGGACGCGGTCGCGAAGACGACACAGGCGGCCAGCGCCAGCCCGAGGGCGGGCAGCAGGACCGTCTTGCGGCCGAGCCGGTCGGAGACCACGCCGGAGACGAGCAGCGACCCGAGCAGGCCGACGATGTAGCAGGCGAAGATCACGGTCAGGGTCCCCTTGGAGAACCCGATCTCACGCTGCCACACCACGTACAGCGGCGTCGCCGCGTTGGACAGGACGAAGACCGCCGTCACCGGCCAGGCGGCCAGCCATATCCACCAGGTGGGAGCGGGGGAGGCGGCCGGCCCCGAAGGCTCCCCGGTAGCGGCCTTCCGCTCACCTCCCGCCTTCGCGGGTGCGGTTCGACTCTCCGACATGACAGGCACCCCTTGCTGCAGTACGAGTTTTCTCGAACATAGCATGCAGTACGATTGGAGTCGTACAAAGGATTCGGGTCACGAGGAGTCGCCCATGCCTTCCACGGCGCGTCCGGCGTCCGTACGGGTGCCGGAGTTCAAGGTGCTGCCACAGCCCGCGGACCTGCCCGAGCCGCTGCCCGAGCCCGCGGTGGCGGAGCTGCGCCTGGAGACGGTGCTCGGGGCGCTGAGCGACCCGCTGCGGCTGCGGATCGTGCAGAAGCTGCTGCTGGATTCGGAGCGGTACGACCACACCTGCGGGTGGTTCGGCTTCGACCGCCCCAAGTCCTCGCTGACCCACCACTTCAAGGCCCTGCGCGAGGCCGGGGTCACCCGGCAGCGCCAGTACGGCCTGGAGCGCCGCAGTCACGTCCGCGTCGACGACCTGAACGCGCGCTTCCCCGGCCTGCTGGACCTGGTCGCGGCCTGGACGCCGGCCGAGGGCTGACAGGAGGCCGTGCAGCGCGTGGTGGCTGGTGCCCCCTGGGGCGCTGTTTGAGATTCTGTGAGGGTGTCGGGTGTCGCGCGATGGTTCCAGTCCCACAGGGGACCCGCGTCCGCCGACGGCCCGAGGACAGCGGACGGGCTCGTCGCGGGCGCCGACCCTTCCGCGCCCTTCAGGGCGCTGCGGACGGTCGCGGCCGGCATCGGCACCACCCTCGACGAGTCCACGACCTGCACGGAACTGTCCCGGGCGGCGGTACGGCTGACCGGCGGCGGCGCTGCCGTGATACGGCGGGTGGGCGAGACCGTCTCCGGCTACGAGTCGATCACCGGCGACGCCGACATGCTGCCGGACGTCCGCTGGGCCACCGCGGTCGCCCGGGACGCGGGCTCCCCGGCAGCCGACCACTGGACGGACCCCTGGCTGTCCCGCCCGGCCGGCAGCCGCACCCGTCCGGCCGTGTGCGTGCCCCTGACCAGTGGCTCCGACCAGTACGGCGTCCTGGTCTGCGCCCGCGAGGGGATCGACTTCGTCCGGGAGGAGGCCGAACTGCTCGCCTTCCTGGCCGAACGCGCGGCCTCCCACATCCGGCACGCCCGCGAGTACGAGCACGTCAACCGCACCGCCGGTGACCTGCAGCGCGCCCTGCTGTCCGAGCCGGGCCGACCGCACCCCAACCTGGACGTGTCGATCCGCTACCTCCCGGCGGGCGGCCGGGTGCTGGTCGGCGGAGACTGGTGCGAGACGGTACGGCTGCACTTCGGCCGCACCCTGCTCGTCGTCGGCGACGTGATGGGCCACGGCCTGGAGGCCGCCGTCGACATGAGCGCCTACCGGTCCTCGCTCCGCTACATCGCCTCCTCCGAGCTGCCCCCGCACCGGGTGCTGCGCCAGATGGACGCCATCGCCGACCACGAAGCGGACCGAAGGCCCGCCACCTGTCTGCTGGTGCGCGTCGACCCGAGCCGCCATCAGGTCACCCTGGCCAGCGCCGGCCACCTCCCGCCCGCCCTCATCACCGGCGATGGCCGTACCTCCCTGCTGCCGGTCCCGGTGGGCCCGCCGCTCGGCACGGGCTTCGGAGGCTACGAATCGGCCACCCACCGGTTCGACCCCGACCACGCCCTCGTCCTCTTCACCGACGGCCTGGTGGAACACCGCGGCGAGGACATCGACCGCTCCCTGAACCGCCTCGTGGACCTGCACTTCAGCCCTGCCGTCGGCGTGGACGCCCTCCTGGAGTCCATCCTCACCCGCCTCGACGCCCGCAACGCCGAGGACGACGTCGCGGTCATGGCGGCCCGCCCGCATCCCCGGCAGGGCGGGTTCACCTTCGACCCCGAGGAGGAGAGGGCACCGGGCCTGTGACGGTGGGCCCGGAGACGACGCAGGACCGCTCCGCGGCAGGTGCCGCCCGGGATCCGGGATCCGGTTGTCGACGCCGGACGGGGACGCCGAGCCGGTGCGGGGGGGGGGGGGGGGGGGCCCCCCCCCCCCCCCCCCCCCCCCCCCCCCCCCGCGGCCCCCCCCCCCGGGAGCGTGTAGAACGGCTGGCCGCCGGGGGGGCGCCCCCGGGGGGGGGGGGGGGGGGGGGGGGGCCCCCCGCCCCCCCCCCCCGCACCGGGCCACCGTGGGCTACCCGGTCAGCGTCAGTGTGAACACGGTCGAGCCGTCCGGGCCGTCGCCCAGCCCGATGGTGCCGCCGTGTGCCTCCACCAGGGCCCGGGCCACCGACAGGCCGAGGCCGCTGCCGCCGCGGTCGCGGCTGCGGGCCTTGTCGACGCGGTAGAAGCGGTCGAAGACCCGGGCCCGGTCGGCGGACGGGACACCGGGGCCACGGTCGGCGACGCTCACCGTCGCCGAGCCGGGCGCCGTGGTGACCGTCACCGCGACCGGCGTGCCGGTGGGCGTGTGGACGGCCGCGTTGGTGAGGAGGTTGTCCAGCACCTGGCGGATGCGGACCGGGTCCAGGCGCAGCGGGACCGGGTCCCTACCGACGGAAACCGTCAGCGGATGGTCGTCGTGTGCCGCCCGGAACGCGTCCGCGGCCTCCCGCACCAGCTCCGCCAGGTCGGCGTCCTCCAGCCGCAGCGGGGCCTCCACCTCGGCCGCGTCCAGCCGGGCCAGGAGCAGCAGGTCGTCGAGGAGGATGCCCATCCGGGCCGCCTCGGCGCGCAGCCGGGCCAGGTGCTTGTCGCGTTCCTTGGGGGCGTTGGCGGCCGCGTACTGGAAGAGGTCGGCGTAGCCGCGCACCGACATCAGCGGGGTGCGCAGCTCGTGCGAGGCGTCCGCGACGAACCGGCGCAGCCGCTGCTCGGCCTCCGCGCGGACGGCGAGCGAGCGGTCGATGTGTTCGAGCATGGTGTTGAACGCGGTGCGCAGCTCCTCGACCTCGGGGCCACCGCCCCGCTTGGCCGCGCGCAGCGGCAGCCGGGCCGCCGACTCCGTCAGATTGTGCGAGGCGATGCCATGGGCGGTGTGCGCCATGTCGCTCAGCGGCTCGAGACCGTGCCGCAGCAGCCGGCGGCCGAACACCACAAGGGCCAGCAGCGCCAGCCCGAACGCCACCACCTGGACCGTGACCAGCTGTCGTACCGTGTCGTCGATGCTGTCCATCGGCGCGCCGCTGACCAGCACCACCCCCGGCTCCACCTCGCAGCCGCGCAGCCGGTACTCGCCCTCCCCGGTCAGGTCCCGGGTGCTCAGCACCTCGGTGCCCGCGGCGATCTGCGCCTTCGCCACCGACGTGAGGTCGCCGATGTCCGCGGGCAGATCGCCCCGCTCCTCCGGCTTGCGCAGCACCGGCGAGCCGTGCGAGATGTCGTACACGGCGTAGTACCAGCGGTAGTACTTCTTGCCCTGCAGGGTGCCGTTCTGCTCGATGCTCTTGGACTGGGCGGTCTGGGCGAGCCCCAGCTGGTCGTCCAGCTGCGCCGACAGGTAGTCCCGCATGTACGTGGTCAGGGCCGTGCCGACGACCGCGAACACCACCAGGGCCAGCGCCCCCAGCCCCAGCGCCAGCCGGGTGCCCAGACGCATGTTCCGGTACCGGCGCCTGCCCCGGTACCAGCGGCGCAACCGGCCGGTCACTCCGCCGCCTGCTGCCGTATGACGTACCCGAAACCGCGCACGGTGTGGATCAGCGGTTCCCCGCCGGCCTCGTCCAGCTTGCGGCGCAGCCGGCTGACCACCAGCTCCACCACGTTCGAGCGGCCGCCGAAGCCGTACTCCCAGACATGGTCCAGGATCTGCGCCTTGGTGAGCACGGTCGGCGACTTGCGCATCAGATAGCGCAGCACCTCGAACTCGGTCGGGGTCAGCGAGAACAGCCGCTCGCCGCGCCGGACCTCACGGGTGTCCTCGTCCATCGTCAGGTCGGCGACCTGGAGGACCGAGCGCTGGAAGCCGGGTCCCGCGCTGCGCCGCAGCACCGTGCGCAGCCGGGCCATCAGCTCCTCCACCGCGAACGGCTTGACCAGGTAGTCGTCCCCGCCCCGGGTCAGCCCCGCGACCCGGTCGGCGACCCCGTCGCGGGCCGTGAGGAACACCACCGGCACCATCGTCCCGGAGTGCCGCAGCCGGTCCAGGACACCGAAGCCGTCCACGTCCGGCAGCATCAGGTCGAGCACGACGATGTCCGGCCGGAACTCGGCGGCCCGGGCCAGCGCGTCCTCACCGGAGTACGCGGTGACCGCCTCCCAGCCCTCGTACCGTGCGACCGTCGCGACCAGGTCGGCGATCGGCGGGTCGTCGTCCACGACGAGGAGTCGTACTTTTTCCACCCGCTCATACTGCGCTACCCGGTGGCGGACGCCAGACCCGCGCCCACACCGAGAACACATCGATAACCAGTTGAAAGTCGTCCGACAGGAAAACGACAGCAGTCACGGGTGAAGCTCGACTCCCAGGACCCGATCAAGGAGCTGCCGACCCGTGACGACCGTCCAATCACCCCCTGCGCCCCCCACGGCGATACGCCCCGGGGTGGTGGCCCGCACGGGCCTGTTCGCCGTACTCGCCGTGAACGCGGCCGTGGTCGCCTACTTCTTCGCCCAGGCGGGCTTCGCCTCCAACGCCCTGATCGTCATCGGCCGTTTCCTCGGCCTGTACGGCGCCCTCGTCATGGCCTTCCAGCTGGTGCTGGTCGCCCGGCTGCCCTGGCTGGACCGCCGGATCGGCATGGACCGGCTCACCTCCTGGCATCGCTGGACCGGCTTCGCCCTGCTGTGGACGCTGCTCGGGCACGCCGTCTTCATCAGCTTCGGCTACGCCGACGGCGCCGGCGTCGGCCCGGTCGGCGAGATCGTCGACCTAGCCGAGACGACCGAGGGTGTGCTCCGCGCCGTCGTCGCGCTCGGCATCGTCCTCGTGGTCGGCGCCGTCTCGGCCCGCTACGCCCGCCGTCGGCTCGCCTACGAGACCTGGCACTTCATCCACCTGTACACCTACGTGGCCGTGGTGCTCGCCTTCAGCCACCAGGTCGCGGTCGGTACGACGTTCACGGCGTCGTCCGCCGCCACGGCGTACTGGTACGCCCTGTGGGGCGTCGCGCTCGGCTCGGTGGCCCTGAGCCGGCTGGTCCTGCCGCTGTGGCGCAACCACCGCCACCAGTTCCGTGTCTCCGCCGTCGTCCCCGAGTCGGACAACGTGGTCTCCGTCCACGTCACCGGTCGCGACCTCGACCAACTCGGCGCGCGAGCAGGCCAGTTCTTCCTGTGGCGGTTCCTCACGAAGGACCGCTGGTGGCAGGCGAACCCCTTCTCCCTCTCCGCCGCGCCCGACGGCCGCACCCTGCGCCTGACCGCCAAGGCCGTCGGCGACGGCAGCGCCGCCCTGCGCCACCTGAAGGTCGGCACCCGGGTCTTCGCCGAGGGACCCTACGGCGCCTTCACCACCCTGCACCGCCGGAAGACCGAGTCCCTGCTGATCGCGGGCGGCGTCGGTGTCACCCCCATCCGCGCTCTCCTGGAGGACCTCGAAGGCCACGCGGTCGTCATCTACCGCGTCGCCGGCGACCGGGACGCCGTCCTCTACGACGAACTGCGCGACCTCGCCGTCGCCAAGGGCGCCGAACTGCACCTGGTCACCGGCCCGCCGGTCCCCGACAGGCTGGCGCCGCGCGAGCTGGTCCAACTGGTGCCGGACATCGCCGACCGGGACGTCTTCCTGTGCGGGCCGCCGCCGATGATGAACGCGGTGCTGCGCAGCCTGGGAGACCTGGGCGTGCCCAAGCCGCAGATCCACTTCGAGCGTTTCAGCCTGGCGGGATGAGAGAGACACCGTGAAGCGAGCCATACCTGTCGTCGCCCTGAGCATCGCGGGCCTGATCCCCCTCTGGCGCTACGAGCCGTCCGTCGGCGGTACGACGACCTCCGCCACCGAGCCCGTCACGACCCCGTCCACCTCGGGGACCGCCGCTTCGGGCACGGTCGTCCAGGGCACGACCGTCAACACCGAGAAGGGTCCCGTCCAGGTCCAGGTGACCTTCGACGGCGACAGGATCACCGCGGTGAAGATGCTCCAGCAGCCCGACCACCCGCAGACGTCGGCGGCCGTGCCGGTGCTGATCTCGGAGACGCTGAAGGCGCAGAGCGCGGACATCGACACGGTCTCCGGCGCGACGGTCACCAGCGACGGCTACCGGGAGTCCCTGCAGGCCGCGATCGACGCGAAGGGCTGATCATGCACCGGGTCGAACACGTCATGGGGTTCCCCGTGTCGCTGCGGACCGACGACGAGGGGGACTTCGGCCAGGCCGCGGACGCCGCCTTCGCCTGGCTGCGCGAGGTCGACGAGCGGTTCAGCCCGTTCAGGCCGGACAGCGAGGTCTCCCGGCTCGACCGGGGCGAACTCTCCGAGACCGAGGTGAGCCCGGACCTCGCCGAGGTGCTCGCGCTGTGCGAGGAGTACCGGCTGGCCACCGGGGGCGCGTTCGACGTACGGCTGCCGGGGCGGGGCCTCGACCCGTGCGCGGTGGTCAAGGGCTGGTCGGTGCAGCGGGCGGCGGACCTGCTGTCGGCGGCCGGAGCACGGCGGTTCGTGCTGAACGCCGGCGGTGACGTGGTGGCGTCCGGCGGGCCCTGGCGGGTCGGGATACGGCACCCCGAGCACCCCGATCAACTGTGCAACGTCCTTGAGATCACGGACGGGGCGGTCGCGACCTCCGGGCGGTACGAGCGCGGTGACCACATCCTCGACGGACGTACCGGCCGCCCGGCCACCGGGCTGCTCAGCGTCACCGTCGTCGCCCCGACCCTGACGGAGGCCGACGCCGTGGCCACCGCCGCCTTCGCGATGGGCGTGCAGGGCGCCGAGTGGGCGGCGCGACGGCCGGGCTGCGAGGTGTTCGTGGTGGACGCGGAGCACGCCGTGCTCCGGACGGCGGGGCTGCCGGTCGCCGCGTGAACCCAGGGACGTGAGAGAGGCGGGCCGCCGGGAGCGGCCCGCCTCTCGGCCGGGTGTGCGATCAGTTCACGTCGGACGCGTCCAGGCGGTACAGACCGCTGTAGGCGCTCACCGCGCTGCCGTGCTTCTCCACCCAGGTCGCGATCTCGGAGTCGGTGCCCTGGCCGCCGCCGCTGCTGACCACGAGGTAGTGCAGCTTGCCCGACTTCACCAGGCTCTTGAGCTTGGCGAGGGTCATCGCGTCGTCGCTGCCGGACCAGCCGCCCATGGAGATGACGGGCTGACCGGACTCCAGGATGATCGAGGAGGCCGTCTGGTCGGTGGCCACCGCGACCAGCCAAGTGGCCCCGTCCTGGTGCTTCTTGAGGTACGTGATCATCGCCGAGCCGACCTGGGTGTCACCGCCCGTGCCTCCGCCGGTCCGACCGGACTGTGACTGACTGCCGGAGCCGGTGCTCGTGCTTCCGGTCCCGGTGCTTCCCGTCCCGGTCGGCGGCTGCCCCATGGACTGCCCGCCGGAACTGCCGGAACCGCTCGGGGCGGTGCCACTCCTGGTCCCGCTCGGCGCGCTGCCGCTCGGCCGCTGGCCGCCGCCCATACCGCCCATACCGCCACCGGTGTTGGGGCCGGCCGTCGGGTTGGTGCCGTTGGTGCTCGCGGTCGTGGCCGCGGAGACGGAGTAGGCGGCCGGACCGGCCAGCAGGGCGACGATCGCCGCCACCGCCGCGAAGCCCATCAGCCTCCGCCGTCGCGTGAACCGACCGACCAGCAGCCCGGTCACCGCCAGCGCACCGCCCAGCGCGGCCACCACCTCGGCGACCGTGTACAGCGTGCCGGAGCCGGACACCCGCTGGAGCAGGACGACCGCCCATACCGTGCTGACGCCGACGGCCACCGGGAGCACCCAACCCCACTTGGCCGCCGAGCCGTCGCGGAAGGCCCGGTACAGCATGACCCCGCCCGCGCCGGTCACGGCCGCGATCCCGGGGGCCATCGCGGTGACGTAGTACGGGTGGAAGGTGCCCTCGGCGAGGGAGAAGGTCAAGAAGTGCAGGACGAACCAGCCGCCCCACAGCATCAGCGCGGCCCGCCCGGCGTCGGTGCGCGGCGCCCGGCCGCGCAGCACCAGCGCGCCGGCCAGGGCGATCGCGGCGAACGGGACCAGCCAGGAGATCTGGCCGCCCATGATGTCGTTGAACATCCGGTACAGACCCGAACTGCCCCCGAAACTCGCCCCGTTGCCCTGCGAGCCCACCGACGAACCCGCCCCGAAGATCCGGCCGAAGCCGTTGTAGCCGATGACCAGGTCCCAGACCGTGTTGTCGGTGGAGCCGCCGATGTAGGGCCGGTCGGCGGCCGGGATCAGGTCGACGATCACCATCCACCAGGCGCTGCTCACGATCAACGCGACCGTGCCGACCGCGAGGTTGCGGACGCGCCGGCCCAACGAGACGTTCGCGGCCCACAGATAGACCAGGAAGAACGCCGGCAGCACCACGTACGCCTGCATCATCTTGGTGTTGAACGCGAAGCCGATCGCGACCGCCGACCACACCAGGGGCAGCAACCTGCCGGTGCGCACGGCCTTCAGCAGCGCGGCCGCGCCGAGCAGCATCAGGAAGACCAGGATCGGGTCGGGGTTGGTGTCGCGGTCGATGGCGACGGTGATGGGCGTCAGGGTCAGCACCAGCGCGGCGATCGTGGCCGCCACGACCCCGAAGTCCCGCTTGACCAGCCGGTACAGTAGGGCGACCGAGCCGACTCCGACGGCGACCATCGGCAGCGCCAACTGCCAGGTTCCGTAGCCGAGAACACGGGCGGACAGGCCCATCACCCACAGGGCGAAGGGGGGTTTGTCGACGGTGATGAAGCTGCCGGCGTCCAGGGCGCCGAAGAAGAACGCCTTCCAGCTCCTGGTGCCGGAGTAGACGGCCGCGTTGTAGAAGGTGTTGCCGGTGACGGAGGAGAGGTTCCAGGCGTACAGGGCGGTGGCCAGGAGCAGGATCGCCCACAGGGCCGGGCGGGCCCAGCGGGGGTCCTCGGGCGCGCCCGCGAACAGCCTTCTGGCGCGGGAGACCGGCGGGGCGGCGGACCGGTGCCGGCCGTCCTGGACCGGGGCGGGCGACGGGGCGAGGGTCGTCATGACGCGTACTCCAGGGGCTCGGTGACGGCGTCCGCCCCGGTGGGCAGGACCGCGACGTGCTGCGGGACGGTGGTACGACGGGGCACGGCGGGGACGCGCACCACCGCCGACTCCCGGTGCAGCCGGCTGCCGACGGCGAGGTCGCTGTGCCCGGACAGCAGCGGGGCGACCAGCGGCAGGAAGCCTTCGAGCCCGGTCGACAGACGGGCCTCGTTGTGGACCGGCACCACGATCCCTACCGACCGGCGCCGGACGCCTCCCGCGTTCGTTTCGTTCATGACCATGACGATCGGGGTGCTGTCTGGGGCGGCCGTGAGGCTTCACTGAGCGAGCAATGAGAATCAGGGAACTCACAGGTTCCGCACAGCGGATGCCGGTCGGGCGCCCAGGAAGCGGCCGGGAGCGGGGTGGCAGGTCACAGACTGAAGACGACCAGTCAGCCGCCAAAGTGCTGAAACACTTGCGGTCTAGACTCTCCCCGCAACGGCCTGCACCACGGCGACCGTGGTCGAAAACTGGGCAGTCTCAGCCAAACCCGAAGGGCATTCGGCGTTTTGATACGGATAGATTCAGTCAGCAAGCGGTACCCGGACGGTACGGTCGCCGTCGACCGACTCTCCCTGGAGATACCGGATCGCTCGATCACCGTCTTCGTCGGCCCCTCGGGCTGCGGCAAGACGACGACCCTGCGGATGATCAACCGAATGGTCGAGCCCAGTGAGGGCCGTATTCTCCTGGACGGCGCCGACATCCACGCGCAGCCGGTCAACACCCTGCGCCGGTCGATGGGTTACGTCATCCAGAACGCCGGTCTCTTCCAGCACCGCACGATCATCGACAACATCGCCACCGTGCCCCGGCTGCTCGGCTGGAGCAAGCAGAAGGCGCGTGCCCGGGCGGGCGAGCTGATGGAGCGGGTGGGCCTGGACTCGGCCCTCGCCAAGCGCTACCCGTACCAGCTCTCCGGCGGTCAGCAGCAGCGCGTCGGCGTGGCCCGGGCGCTCGCCGCCGACCCGCCCGTGCTGCTGATGGACGAGCCGTTCTCCGCCGTGGACCCCGTGGTCCGCAAGGGCCTCCAGGACGAACTCCTGCGAATCCAGGGTGAGTTGGGCAAGACCATCGTCTTCGTCACCCACGACATCGACGAGGCGATCAAGCTCGGCACGATGGTCGCCGTGATGCGCACGGGCGGGCACCTCGCCCAGTACGCGCCGCCCGCCGAACTGCTCACCGACCCGGCCGACGCCTTCGTCGAGGACTTCCTCGGCGCCGACCGGGGTATCCGCCGGCTGTCCTTCTTCCCCTCGGCGGACCTCGCGTTGCAGACCGCCCCGATCGTCCCCGTCGACGCCGACGCCACCAAGCTCGGCGCCCGCACCTCGACGGACGCCCCCTATCTCCTCGTGACGGACCTGGACGGCAGGCCGCTCGGCTGGGGCGAGCCGCGTGAGCTGACGGCCGGCTCGATCGACACGGAGCGGCTGCTGCCGTACGGGCGGCCGTTCGTGCCCGGCCGGGACTCGCTGCGTGCCGCCCTCGACGGCTCCGTGCTCTCGCCGACCGGCTGGGCGGTGGCCGTGGACGGCGAGGGACGCGCGGTCGGCGTCGTCTCCCAGCAGGTCATCGGTGCCGCGATCCGCACCGCCCACGCCGAGGGCCGCGACGACACGAAGGTCGGGGGATGAGCGGCTTCTTCGACATCCCCAGCGACCTCCAGAACACCTACTTCGGGCTGATCGGCCTGCATCTGCGCGAGGCCCTCGTCCCGGTGCTGGCCGGCCTGCTGGTGTCCCTCCCGATCGCCCAGCTCTGTGTGCGCTTCCGCTGGCTGTACCCGCCCGTCCTGGGCGTGACCACGATCCTGTACGCCATTCCCTCGCTGGCCTTCTTCGTGGTCCTCATCGACTACACCGGCCAGACCGAGACGACGGTGATGATCCCGCTCGCGGTGTACAGCCTGGTGGTCCTGGTGCCGGCGATCGTGGACGGCGTCCGCTCGGTCCCGGCCGAGACCCTCGCCGCCGCCACCGCCATGGGCCTCGGCCCCGTACGCCGTTACTTCCAGGTGCAGTTGCCGATCGCCGTCCCCGCGATCATCGCCGGCCTGCGGGTGGCCACCGTCTCCAGCATCTCGCTGGTCAGCGTCGGCATGCTGATCGGCAACCAGGGAGCCCTCGGCAACCTGCTCAACGACGCCAACACCTACCACCGCCCCGAGCTGGCGGTGAACTCCGTGGTGACGACGGCCGTGCTGGCGATCCTGGCGGACGCCCTCCTCGTCCTCCTGCGCCGTGCGCTGACGCCCTGGATGCCGAAGGAGAGCACCCGGTGAACGTCCTCAACTTCGTCCACGCCTTCTTCAGCGACAGCGCGCACTGGCACGGGTACGACGGCATCCCCACCCGCCTGTGGGAGCACGTCCAGTACTCGCTGAAGGCGCTCGCCTACGCGGCCGTCATCGGCCTGCCCGTCGGCCTGATCACCGGCCACTACGGCCGCGGCGGCAACACCCTCGCCCTGATCGCCACGGCCGGCCGGGCCCTGCCCAGCTTCGGCCTGCTGGTCCTGATGTTCATCTGGCTGGGCTTCGGCCTGCTGCCGGTGATGATCCCGCTGGTGATCCTCGCCGTACCGCCGATCCTGGTCACGACGTACGAGGCGATGCGCTCGGTCGACCCGTCCCCGGTGGACGCGGCACGCGGCATGGGCATGCCGGAGGCACGGGTCCTCTTCCAGGTCGAACTCCCGGTCGCCCTCCCGCTGATCCTCAGCGGTCTGCGCTCGGCGGCCATCCAGATCGTCTCGACGGCGACGATCGCGGCGTACGTCAGCCTGGGCGGCCTGGGCCGCTACATCATCGACGGCCTCTACCAGAAGAACTACGAGAAGGTCGTGGGCGGCGCCACCCTGGTGGCGGCCATGGCCCTGGCGACGCTGGGCATCTTCTGGGCGATACAGCGACTGACGGTCTCTCCCGGAGTACGGAGGAGTTAGCGCCCCGAAAGGGGCGCGGGACTGTACCGAATATGCGGCTGCCGCCGCGTGGGCGCGACCGGCCCCACGCGGCGGCCCCGCAGTTCCCCATCCGCGGCGCGACCCCTCACGCCGCACTACCCCTCACGCCGCGCCAGCGCCAGTTCCAGCACGACCAGCAGCGCGTCCCGCACCGAACCCCGTTCACGCGCGTCGAAGACGACCACCGGAGTCCCCTCGGCGACGTCCAGCGCCCACCGCACCTCGTCCAGCGTGTGCTCGACATGCCCGTCGAACGCGTTGATGGCGATGGCGAACGGAATCCCGCGGTGCTCGAAGTAGTCGACCGCGGCGTAGCAGTCGTCCAGGCGACGCGTGTCAACGATCACCAGCCCGCCGAGCGCGCCCTCGACGATGTCGTCCCACATGAAGCCGAACCGTTCCTGCCCGGGCGTGCCGAACAGATACAGCTTCAGCGTCGGGTCGATGGTGATGCAGCCGAAGTCCATCGCCACGGTCGTGGTCGTCTTGCGCGGGGTGAGCGTCAGGTCGTCCACGCCCGCCGCGACCTCGGTGATCGACGCCTCGGTGGTCAGTGGCTCGATCTCCGAGATCGAGCCGACGGCGGTGGTCTTGCCCACGCCGAAACCGCCCGCGATGACCATCTTCACCGGCAGCGGCGGCCGTACGGCCGTACGCCCGGTCCCCCGGGTCAGCGAGTCAGTCGGTGTCACGGAGTACCCCTCGGGAGTCTGGGATGGCCCGCAGGCCGTCGATAACCCTGCGCAGGACGGACGAGTCGTGGGTGGCTTCGAAGTCGGGCACGTGCACGGTCAGCTGCCCGGCCTCACGCAGGTCTTCGGCGAGCACCCGGACCACGTTCAGGTGCAGTCGCAGCCGTGCCGCCAGTTCCGCGAGCGACTGCGGAATCCGGCACGCGGCGATGATGTCGTGCTGCTCGAAGGAGAGCCGGACGAGCGCGTCGAGCCCAGCGGTGGTGGCCACCACCTGGGTCTCGACGGGCATCGCCGGTCCGGAGGCGCTGTCCGCCACCCGGCCGGCGGTGACCAGGAACGGCCGTACGGCGGGGGCGGGGCCGACCGGGTCCGGGCCCGGGGGCGGGAAGCCGTCCGCCATGGCTGTGTCTTCCTCTCTCGACCGGCTCCGCCGGTCAGCGCGTCTGTGGGACGCCGACGCTGTTCTTCAGCTCCAGAACCAGCTGCGGGCTGAGCGCGGCACCGGCCCGGTTGGCGAACAGGGTCATCTCGTAGGCGATGTTGCCCAGCTTGGCCTCGTTGTCGGCGACGACGCCGAGCACGGCGCCGCTGCCGATCGCGGAGACGATGACATGGCCGCCCTCCAGGTCGATGATGACCTTGTTGAGGCCGCCCAGGCCGTAGTTGCCGGAGGCGCCGGCGGCCAGGCTGGTGATGCCGGAGACGATCGCGGCGAGGCGTTCGGAGTGCGCGCGCTCACGCAGTTCCGACACCGCGATCAGCAGGCCGTCGGAGGACACGGCGATCGCGTCCACCACGCCGGCTGTCTCGGTCGCGAAGCGGTTCAGCAGCCAGGTGAAGTCGGCTGCGGCCGCCTGCAGGTCGGTCGGCGTGGCGGCGCCGCCCGTCGGGGTGTCACCTGTCGACGTGCTCACTGCTCGGCTCCTTCCGGAAGGTGGATCTGGTGGTGCGGCGGGTTGGTCTCGGGGTGCGGCGCGGGCCGCTCGTGGCTTCCGGTGTCGCTCTCGCGCCGGGCGCGCTCCACCGCCGCCTCGAACTCCTCCAGCGCGTCCCGCTCGGCGTCGGCGTCGCGGTTGCGCGGTGTCCGGGCGAGGGCCTGGGCGGCGCCGACGGTGGTACGGAGGGTCGCGCCGCGTACCCGGCGGCGCAACGGGCGCGATCCGTCGGCGGAGTCGGCCGGGGGCTCGCCGGCGCGGGCGGCCGGGATCAGCGGGGCCGGCGCGGCCTCCGCCTCGCGGCGCGGTACCCGGCGGGGGAGCGGGCTCTCGGGCTCGGCGGCGGCCGGGATCGAGGCGGCCGGGGTCGGGCCGGTCGGCTCGGTCGGTGCCGCCGGAGCCGCCGGTGCGGTCGGCGCCGCCGGTGTCGTCGGTGTCGTCGGTGTCGTCGGTTCCACGGCGAGCGGGGTGGCGGGGGTGCCGGCCAACGCGCTCATCGTCAGCAACAGCCGGGAGGGCAGCGTCACTTCGGCGGTGACACCGCCGCCCGGGGTCCGGGTCAGCTCGACGCCGATCTCCCAGCGCCGGGCCAGCGCACCCACCACGAACAGGCCGAGCACCTTGGTCGGCACCAGGTCGAGGCGCTCACGGCGGATCAGCCGGGCGTTCTCCTCGGACAGCCGCTCGGCGCTCATGCCCAGGCCGTGGTCGGTGACAACGATGTGCGCGCCGTCGTCGCCGGTGCGGACGGTCACCTCGACCGGGCTGCCCTCCGGCGAGAACGACACCGCGTTCTCCAGGAGTTCGGCCACCATCAGCGTGAGGTCGCCGATGATGTCCGGCTCGATCATGACGTCCGTGCCGGCGTACAGCCGTACCCGCTGGTAGCCCTCGATCTGGCCGAGCGCGGCCCGGACCACGTTGGATATCGGGGTGGGCCCGGAGGCCAGCACGGTCTCGCGGATGCCGGCCAGCAGCATCAGGCTGTCGGCGTTGCGGCGCAGGCGGACGGCGATGTGGTCGATGGAGTAGAGGCGTTCCAGCAGGGCCGGGTCGGTCTCGGCGCGCTCCACCGCGTCGATGAAGGCCAGCTGGCGGGTGGTCAGGTTGCTGACCCGGCGGCCGACGTTGCCGAACATCTCGGCGGTGTTGCGGCGGCTGAGCACCTGACGTTCGAGCAGGGCCGCGGCCGTGGTCTGCACCTGGTTGAAGGCATCGGCCAGGTCGCCGATCTCGTCGCGGGCGGTGACCGGCATGTCCCGCAGCCGGGGCGGGCCGGCGTCCTCGGCGTCGTCGTCGGCGACCCGGGCGAGTTCGCGGCCCGCCACCTCGGCGACCTCCTGCGCGACCCCGGTCAGGGCCTGCACCGGGCGGATCACCGAGCGGCGCACCAGGGCGGCGAGGGTGATCCACAGGACGAAGCCGAGCAGGGTGCCGTTCAGCAGGTAGATGGCGCGCCACTTGGCCGAGTCGGCGGTGGCGTCGGCCCGGTCGGCGATCTGGCCGATGAGCGAGGCGGTGATGTTCAGCCGGGCGGTGGCCTGGTCGAGGTAGTCCGGGTAGTCGGTCAGCGCGTCCGTGACCGCCTTGCGGATGTCGTCCTGGCTGCCGGCCTGCAGTCTGCTCGGGTCGATCTGCAGCTCGGCGTAGGACTGCGCGATCTCGCCCTGGGCCTTGGTGTGCTCGACGGAGGCGAGCTGGGCCGCCTGCCCCTCGGTGGCGAACCGCGTGAAGCGGTCGGCCTGGTGCTGGTACAGGTCGTAGGCGCCGACCGCGTTGGTGAACTCGATCAGCGCGTTGGTGTCCCCGGTGGTGGCCGCGAGCACGTTGGTCTCGAAGGCGCCGTGGGCGGCGTCCGCGCGCAGCAGCGAGTCCAGCAGGTTGCCGGTGAAGGTGGCGGCGAGGTCGGCGTTGCGGTCCAGACCGAGGCCGTCGATCAGGTCCTTGGCCGCGTTGCTGTACGCCGGGTCGATGTTGTCCGCCGGCAGGTACGACTGCTCGACGGACTCCCGCAGGCTGGACAGGCCCTCGACCTGCCGCAGGGCGTCCGCCTCGGTGTCCGGCAGCCGGTCGCCGAAGGTGTCACGGACCGTCCGGAGCTGGGCGGTCACCGCTTCCTGGGCCGCGTGGTAGGCGCCTTGCGAGGGGGTGCTGTACCCGGACTCGTACCGGGCGGAGAGCAGGATCGCCTGCTGGTGCTCCGCCTCGACCTTGTCCACCAGGCGTGCCACCTGGGTGCTGTCCCGGACCAGCTGCGCCGCGTCCTCCGCGCTGGTGGACTGCTGCACCAGATCGGTGAAGACATAGGCGAGCAGTACGGCGATGACGGCGAGCGGCACACCGACCAGCAGGTTCAGCTTGCGCCGGAAGGGCCAACGGTCGGCGAAACCCCGTATCCCGCCCCGCGTCGGGGCGGGCCGGACGGACGCGTCCACCTGGTTCGTGGACACCGGGCCTCCTTCATGAAGGTGTCTCGACTGTGGGGGGCGTCTTCACCCCGAGCTTGCGGAACGACACCGAGTAGCGGGCCCCGTGCACCGCTGTGACCGATATCAACTGCCGTGAGACTACAGCGTTCTTGAAGCGCGATTCCGCTTGCTCTTTATCAAGAATCCGTTACAAAGAGACCGCTCTCCGTCCACAACTGGCCACGGATTGAAGCCAATCGGTGACCCGGAGACACTTGACTGACCGAGAACCGGCTGGATTGGATCGTGTGGAGTGGTTCGCAACAGCCTCACGTGGATCGCGACACCCCCACCCTTCTGCCCACAGCTCCCGGAACGGCAACCGTGACTTCCAACACCCTTCCCAGCAGGTCAATCCGGACATACCGAGGCGTGGCGACCGTCGCGCTCGCCGCGACGACGGCCCTGCTGGCGGGCTGTTCCTCTTCCGACGACGGCAAGTCCGACCCGCTGTCGGACAGCAAGGCGAGCGGGGACACCGTCGTCGTCGGCTCCAACAACTTCGCCGAGAGCACCCTGATCGCCGACATCTACGGCGAAGCACTCAAGGCCAAGGGCATCAAGGTCACTTACAAGCCGAACATCGGCAGTCGTGAGACCACCTACGGTCTGCTCAAGAACGGCTCCATCTCGGTCCTGCCCGAGTACAACGGTGCCCTGCTCGCCTACCTCGACCCCAAGGCCACCCCGAAGACCGTCGAGGAGACCACCAAGGCCGTCGAGGCCAAGCTCGACTCCAAGCTGACGCTGCTGGACCCGGCGGACGCCCAGGACAAGGACACGGTGACGGTCAACGCGGCGACCGCCGCCAAGTACAAGCTGACCGAGAAGTCCTCCATCGCCGACCTCAAGGACATTGCCAAGGACCTGGTCATCGGCGCCTCGCCGGAGTTCCAGACCCGCCAGCAGGGCCTGGTCGGGCTGAAGTCCGTGTACGGCCTGGAGTTCAAGTCCTTCAAGGCGCTGGACGCGGGCGGCGCGCTCACCGAGGCGGCCCTGACGAAGAACGCGGTGCAGGCCGGCGACATCTTCAGCACGGACCCGACCATCTCCAAGGAGAAGTTCGTCGTCCTCCAGGACCCGAAGAACCTCTTCGGCTTCGAGAACGTCCAGCCCCTGGTCTACAAGAGCGCCCTGAACCAGACGGCCACCGACGCCCTCAACGCGGTCTCCGCCAAGCTCGACACCGCGACCCTGCTGGATCTGGACACCCAGGTGCAGTCGGACAACAAGGACCCGCTGGACGTGGCCCAGGCCTGGCTGAAGAAGGTCGGCCTCAGCAGCTGACCCGACCCGCGCCCGACCTGCCTTGGACAGCATCACCGACGTAGCGAGACAGGTGCCTTCACGGCCCTGTGTCGTGCTCGACGGCAACGGCCTCGGCCTGCCCGGACTCGTCCGGCTCGCCGACGCCGTCGCCGACCCGGTCGTACCGCCCGAGGCGCTGGACCGGGTGCGCCACGCCCACGAGACCGCCGACCGCCTGGCCGGACAGGGCCGTTGGTACGGCCGGGGCACCGGCGTCGGCGCCCACCGCTCGGTCGCGGTCGACCCGGCGGACGCGACCGGTCACACCCTGCGTCTGCTGCGCAGCCACGCCGGCGGCGCCGGCCCCCTGCTCCCGCCCCGCCGGGCCCGCGCGCTGCTGGCGGTCCGGGCGAACCAGCTCCTGGCCGGCGGCTCCGGCATCCACCCGTCCTTCGTCACGGCCCTGACCGAGGCCCTGCGTCTCGGCGTCCACCCCGCGATCAACGAGTACGGCGCGGTGGGCACCGGCGACCTGACGGCGCTCGCCCAGACCGGTCTGACCCTGATCGGCGAACGCCCCTGGCTCACCACGTCCCCCGACGCCGAGCTGCCCGCCCCGGTCACCCTCCACCCCGGCGACTCGCTCGCCCTCCTGAGCAGCAACGCCCTCGCGCTCGGCCGGGCCGCCCTGGCCTGCCACGACCTGGACGTGCTGCTGAGGGCCACACACGCGGTGGCCGCGCTTTCCCTGGCCGCCGTCTCCGGATCCCCGGAGGCCTACGCGCCCGAGGTGCACGCCCTGCGCCCCTACCCCGGCCCGGCCCGGGCGGCGGCGGAGGTACGACGCCTCCTCGCGATACCCGACCGCCCCCTCACCGCCGGCCGCCGTATCCAGGACCCCTACGCCTTCCGCGCCTTCCCCCAGGCCCACGGCGCGGCCCTGGAAGCCGCCGACGCCCTCCGCCACATCATCGAGACGGAGATCAACTGCCCCACGGAGAACCCCGTGCTGGCCCCCGACGGCCACGTCTACCACCACGGCGGCTTCTTCGTGACGCCCCTCGCCCTGGCCCTGGACGGCCTCGACCTCGCCCTCCTCCAGACCGCCCAGCTCTCCGCGGCCCGCCTCCAGGCCCTGAGCCGGGCCGACCTCACCGGCCTCCCCGCGTTCCTGGCCGCGGGCCCGGCGAGCAGCTCCGGCACGATGATCCTGGAGTACACGGCCAACTCGGCCCTGGCGGAGATCCGTTCGTCCGCGGCCCCGGCATCGGCGGGACATGCCGTGCTCTCCCACGGCCTGGAGGAGGCGGCGACCTTCGCGGGCCAGGCGGCGAAACAGACGGAGCGGGCGGCGGAGGCGTACGGGGTGGTCCTGGCCTGCGAACTCGTCGTCGCGGTAAGGGCGTTGCGGCTCGGCCCGGTGGAGCCGACGGTGCCTGCCTACCGGGTGGCGGCGGCGGCGTTGCCGGCGGACCTGGCGGACCGTGCGCTGACGGGGGACGTGACGGCGGCCATGGAGACACTGCCCCTACTGGCCGACCTGTGAGATAGGTGAGCCCCGCCACCTGAAGGGCGCGGGGCTGTGTCGACATGCGTCCGAGCCGCTCAGGCGGGCAGGGCCGGTTCCCACCGCACCCAGGAGCGGCTCACCCCACACGTGGTGACGTCCGGCACCCCAGCCACCGGCAGGTCTCGGATCTGGGGGCCCGGATCATCCCGGCGTCGAGCGAACCGGCCGCCGTGTCCGGCGCCGAGGAGTGCGGAACTCGCCGGTCAGAGGTCGAACTCGTGCGGCGGCAGGTCGAGCGTGAAGCACGCCTCGCGGACCACGGCCTGCTCGGTCTTGTCGAAGTCGCCGTCCGCGCCGCCGATCACGATGCCGATCTGGATGACGGCACGCGCCTCGGCCGGCTTCTTCTTCGCCTTGGCGACCTCCTGGAGCACGCTCACCTTGCCGAAGGCGAAGTCGGCGGTCAGCTTGTTCAGGTTCTCCTCGAAACGCCGGCGCAGGTCGTCCGCCGGGAAGTTCTGCAGCACCTCGTTGGTGGCGATGAGCTGGGCGACCCGCTGGCGCTCCGCCGGGTCGATGGTGCCGTCGGCAGCCGCCACGAGCGCGCACATCGCCATGCTCGCGTCGCGGAACGCACCGCTCTTCAAGTCGTTCTTCTTCGCCACGAGCTGGGTCTGCATCTGCGTCGCGGAGTCCTTGATGCGGTCCCACAGAGCCATGCGCACTCACTCCTCGGTCGGTATGTGCTTGCCAAGAGTCTTGCTTGTCCAAGAATTTACTTCTACAACAACGTAGAAACTGACGCGGAGGCCGAGAAGTTCCCGCGTCCTAGACTGGTCCCTTCGACTTGGCGGGCAGGAGGACGACGACGGTGGCGACAGGGCCCGGAACAGGTGTCGAGGACCCCACCGCGGACGTGCTCGCGGACGCCGCCGCGGCCTTCGGGCTGCTCGCCTCGCCCGCCCGGCTGCACATCGTCTGGGCGCTGGCGCAGGGCGAGAGCGACGTCACGGGCCTCGCCGAGCGGGTGGGCGGCGCACTGCCGGCCGTCAGCCAGCACCTCACCAAGCTGAAGCTCGCCGGTTTGGTCCGCTCCCGCCGGGAGGGCCGCCGCCAGGTGTACCTGGTGGACGACCCGGACGTGGTCGACGTCGTACGTCTCCTCGTCGGCCGCCTCACCGCCCGCACCACCGGCGCCGAACTCCCGGCCCCCCGCCGCCTCCGTGGTCTCTGAGGGCGAGGCCGCCACCGCGCTGCAGGTGCTGCGCCGGCTGGACACGGGACCGCGCGGGCTGACCGAGGCCGAGGCCGCGGCCCGGCTCGCCCACGCCGGCGAGAACACCCCGCCCCTTCCCCACACGGCTTCCTGGCCGCTGCGCTGCGTCCGCGCCCTGCGCGACCCCTTCACCGCCGTCCTGCTCACCCTCGGCCTGGTCTCCGCTCTCGTCGCCTCCTGGGGCACGGCCGTGGTGATCCTCGCCCTGGTCGCGGTCAGCTGCGGGCTGCGCGCCGCCGGCGAACACCGCGCCGACCGCTCTCTGGCCGCACTGCGCGAACTCGTCGCCGGCACCGCCACCGTGCTGCGCCGTACCGGGGAGGAGGGGGCACCGCGGACCCGGGAGGTCCCGGTCGCCGATCTGGTACCGGGCGACGTCGTACGGCTCGGCCCCGGCGACCTGGTCCCGGCCGACGTACGACTGCTGCGCGCCCGTGGCCTGACCGTGCACCAGGCCGTGCTCACCGGCGAGTCGGCGCCCGTCGCCAAGGCCGCCGTCGAGATCCCCGACGCGGACCACCCGGCCGACGCGGGGCCCTTCCAGGAGCCGTACCTCTGTTTCCAGGGCAGCGGGGTCGTCTCGGGCAGTGCCACGGCGGTGGTCGTGGCGACGGGGGAGCGGACCCGGTTCGCCGCGGCGCAGGGCGCGGCGGGCGGGCGGCGGGCGGCGAGCGCCTTCGACCGGTCCGTGCACGGCATCTCCTGGGTGCTGATCCGGTTCATGCTGCTCACCCCGCCGCTGGTCCTCATGGCCAACGCCGCACTGCGCGGCCGGGGCCTGGAGACGCTGCCCTTCGCGGTCGCGGTCGCCGTCGGGCTCACCCCCGAGATGCTCCCGGTGATCGTCACCACCTGCCTGGCCCGGGCCGCCGCCCTGCTCGCCCGCACCCACCAGGTCGTCGTACGACGGCTGCCCGCGCTGCACGACCTCGGCGCGGTCGACGTCCTCTGCCTCGACAAGACCGGCACCCTCACCGAGGACCGGCCCGTCGTCGAACGCGCCCTCGGCCCCGACGGGCACGACGACCCGGACGTGCTGCGCTGGGCGGCCGTCGGCGCCTGGTGGACCCTCCAGCTCGCCGAACTGCCCGCCGCCGACGCCCTGGACGAGGCCCTGCTCACGGCGGCCGGATCGGTGGGGGAGGAGTACGACGGCATCGGCGCCGTCCCCTTCGACCCCGGCCGGCGCACCGCCGACGTCGTCGTCGCGGGCGGCCTGGGCACCCATGTCCTGGTCACCAAGGGCGCCGCCGAGGACGTACTGGCCCGCTGCGGCCTCGACCCCGCCGAACACGAACGCCTGCTCGCCCTCGCCGCCCGCGAGGCCGGCGCCGGGCTGCGCGTCCTCGCCGTCGCCACCGCAGAAGGACCCGCCCGCACCCGCCCCCGCACGGCCGCCGACGAACACGGCCTCACCTTCCGGGGCCTGGTCACCTTCCGGGACGCCCTCGCTCCCGGCGCCGCCGAGGCGCTGCGCCGCCTCACCGGCCTCGGTGTCACCGTCCGCGTCCTCACCGGCGACCACCCCGCCACGGCCGCCCGTGCCTGCCGGGACCTCGGCCTGGCCGCGGGGCGGGTGGCCGTAGCCGGTGATCCTCTCGACCTCGACGCCGACGTCGTCGCCCGCTGCACCCCCGAGGACAAGGCCCGTATCGTCAGCGGGCTGCGCGCCGCCGGGCACACCGTCGGCTTCCTCGGCGACGGCGTCAACGACATCCCCGCCCTGCGCGCGGCCGACGTCGGGATCGCGCCCCGCACCGCCGTGGACCTCGCCCGCGAGACCGCGGACGTGGTGCTCGCCGAGAAGGACCTCGGCGCGATCGGGCACGCCGTCACCGCCGGCCGGCACAGCAGTGCCAACATCGCCTCCTATCTGCGGGTCACCCTCTCCTCCAACCTCGGCAACGTCGTCGCGATGCTCTGCGCCGGCCTGCTGCTGCCCTTCCTGCCGATGCTCCCGGCCCAGGTGCTCGCCCAGAACCTGTGCTTCGACGCCGCTCAGCTCGCCTTTGCCCACGACCGCCCCGGTCCGGCGGCCCTGCGCCGCCCGACCGTGCTGCGGCCGCGTGCCTTCCTGCGGTTCATCACCGGCTTCGGCGTGCTCAACGCGATCGCCGACCTCGCCACCTTCGGCGTCCTGGCGCTCGCCCTGCGCGGTCCCGACGCCCTCGACGACCAGGCGGTCTTCCACTCCGCCTGGTTCACCGAGAACCTGCTCACCCAGGCTCTGGCGATGTACCTGCTGCGCGGCGGCACCCGGCCCGGACCCATCGGCCGGGCCGCCGCCGCGCTCGCCGCCGTCGGCCTGCTGCTCCCGCCCAGTCCCCTGGGCGCGGCCCTGGGCATGACCGGGCTGCCGCCCGCCTACCCGCTGCTGCTCGCCGCCGTCCTCGGGCTGTACGCGCCGGCGCTGAGGGCGGTACGGGCACGCCACGACCGGCGCCGGCCGTAGCGATTTGCGCGGCCGGGCCGGGGGACCGTCTTCGCATCAGGGTTGTACAGTTGCGCAATGTGGCAATCGTCGCTGCTCGGCCGGGGCGCGGGAAGCGCCCTTCGTCGGCACGGAACAACGTGAGAAAGGGAGGGGGCGGTCATGCTTCGTAATGGACTCGAACCCTGGCACCTGCTGGTCGTCGCGATCGTCTTCATCGTGCTCTTCGGCTCCCGGAAGCTGCCCGACACCGCCCGGGCCCTGGGCAAGTCGATGCGCATCCTCAAGAGCGAGGCGAAGGCGATGAAGACGGACGACACGGCGGAGCCGGTGGAGCCGACGTCGGTGCGGATGGCGGCGGAGCCGGCCGCGGCCCCCGCGCAGCCGGAGCCCGGGAAGCCCGCCGAGGAGACCGTCACCGCGAGCTGACGAACGCCCCCGGCCCCTCACCTCCGCCGGGCAGGCCCTAGTCCTCGTCCCCCTCGAAGAAGTCCCCGATCTCGTCCACCACCTCGGCCGCCACCATTCCGCCGACCACGCCCAGCGCGAGACCCGCCGCACCGGCGGCGACCGCCGTACCGAGGCCCGGTCCGGAGCGGTGGTGGCCGTCGTGCTGCCCGCCGTGGCCGTACGCCGCGTGGGTGCCGTAGGCCTCCCGGTGCGCGATCAGCTGGCGGATCCAGCCGTCGACCTCGCTGTTCCAGTCCAGCACGTGAGCGTCCTGGTGGCGCACCGTGAAACGGGTCAGCGCGTCGTGCCCGGAGGAGAACGGCCCGCCGCGCTTGTCCGCCTCCAGGACGACCTCCAGACCGGCGGGGGAGGCGCCCCAAGTCACCTGTTCAGGCGAACAACGCGCCGGGCAGGGGCACGGCGCAGAAGAGGCGGACCGAAACCCGTCGGTCCGCCTCCCTCACCGCTTCAGACCGCTTCCGCCCCGTCTCCGAACCCCTGCGCGGCAGCCCGCGCGGCCTTACGCCGCTTGCGCCGGCTGACACGAGGTTCCTGGTCCGGCAGCCAGCCGAAGGCGATGCAGCTGCCCACGGCCCCGAGTAGCAGGCCGACCATGAAACCGCCGAGGTTCGAGGTGAGCCAGGTCCCCAGGGAGAGCAGGATGCCGAGGATGGAGTAGAAGAGGCGCTGGGCCGGGTTGAAGACGATGAGCAGGCCGCAGACGACCATCAGGGTCGGCAGCAGATAGCCCGCCAGCCCCTGCATGCCGATGTGCAGGATGACCGGCAGGGGCGCCTTCATGGTCACCAGGATCTCGGCACCGGCCAGCACGAGCAGCACACCGCCCGCGAACGGCCGCTGCCCCCGCCACCGCCGGAATCTCTCTGTCCGGGTCCCCGGGTCGGTCATCAGTCGCAACCGTCGCCGCTGAAGGACATGTGCAGGTTGGGCAGCTTGAAGACGGCCGCGGTGGCCGCGTAGTTGTGCTGGTAGAGGTGCTCGATGACGACGCCGTCGGCCTGCTGGCCGTAGACGCCCTTCGGGCCCTGCACACCGGCCTTGTCGAAGGTGCTGGCGTCGCGGCCGATCTCGATGTTGTTGAACGTGGCGTCGCCCTTGATGTCGTCGGAGTCGATCGCCAGGTTCGACACGGACACCGGCTTGGAGCCGCCGCCGGCCTTGAGGAGGAGCTGGATGCCGCCGAGGTCGACGCTCTGGCACATGTTGGTGATCGTGCCGTTCTTCACCACCGACGTGACGACCAGCTCCTGGCCGCCGGTGTCACCGGCGTTGGGGCTGTCCGGAATCATGTTGTCGAGGCCGCCGAACTGCTCGAAGCCGGTGCCGTCGAGCCGGTCGGCGGTGACCACGAACGGCATGCCGGAGATGGCGAACTGCACGCCCAGCACACCCTGTGCGGTGAAGACCGCGAGACCGGCGGCGGCCAGGGTGGCCGGCACCGCCATCACCGCGGCACGGCGCGCGCGGACCCGTCCCCGTCTCTGTTCCCCTCCGGTGGCCCCGGCGGTGTCTGGTGTGTCGGAAGGAGAACCGCTTCCCGGGTTCTCGGGTGTGTTGTCGGCGGACGGAACGTCCGGGGACGAGGCCATGTCTGCTCCCATGCATGAAGACGCGGGTTGGGCTTCAGTGGCACGTTGTCCTGGCGCGGACAGCGGCTGCCGCGCACGCCTCCTCACAACTCCCGGCGGGCGCAAGGGCTTTCTCGTTACGCAGCAGTAGCCATGCCGCAAGTTACCGGCGGTTACTTTAATGGGTCAAGGCAGTTGTGAAAAAAGGGTGTTGAATATGCGTCAATTGTGTTTCGACCTCGCATTCCCTTGATCGATTTCTCAACTCCCTTGATCGGCCTTGACGTTGACGGTTGATCAGGTCTACAACTCTCTCTGGTTTCCTTCGGATCCGTGGCGCCGGATCCGCCGAGCGGCATCGGCCGTTTCCCGGCCTTCTCGATCACCGCTCCGCTCTCGGCGTAGGCACAGTCGCTTCCCCCAGGGGCCGTGCCCGAACGCCCGCAACCGGCCCGGCCGAAGGCCCAACCCCCCCAGGCTTTCGGCCGGTGTCCGGCTCGGCTGCCGTTGTCGGTCCGTCACGTACGGAGAAGGCGTCACGGACCGGCAACGGCCGGCGGCGCACACGCGCCTGCCCTGAACCCCCACCTCTCCTCACCTCACGCAAGTCTCCCCAAGGAAAGAGGCACCCGCATGCGTACGCGATCCCTCCTCGCCCTCGCCGGTACCGTCGCCGCCCTCTCGGTCGCCGCCACCGTTCCCGCCTCCGCCGACGGCGCGGTGCTCACCACCGGCAGCGCCGGCGGCACCGCCGTCGCCGTCGGTGACGTGCTCAGCGCGCCGCTGGCCACCGGCACCAGTGCCACCCTCTACTCCAGCGCCACCGGCACCAGTGGCGTGAAGTGCACGTCCTCGGTCTTCACCGCCACGGTCACGGACAACCCGGCCGCCCCCGGCACCGCAACCGAGTCGGTCAGCGGGCACACCTTCGACTCCAGCAGCTGCACCAGCAACGTCCTCGGTGTCACCGGCGTCACCAGCATCACCGTCGACAACCTGCCCTACACCACCACGGTCGCCTCGGACGGCACCCTGACGGTCACCCCGGCGAGCGGCTCCACGATCCAGACCACCGTCAAGCTGAAGACCCTGCTGGGCAGCATCACCTGCGTCTACCAGGCGCCGAGCCTGACCGGTACGTCCAGCAACACCGACAACAGCATCAACTTCACCAACCAGGCGTTCACGAAGACCTCCGGCTCCTCGCTCTGCTTCGCGGCCGGTTACTTCACCGCCAAGTACGCCCCGGTCACCGACAACGGTGCCACCGTCTTCGTCAACTGACCCTCGTACCCGGGCGGTCAGCGTCGACGCAGACGCAACGCCAGGGCGGCGCCCCCGGTGAGCACCAGCACCGCGGCGGCGCCGCCCGCCAGTAGTGGCGCCGACGGGCCCGAGCCCGAGGTCGTGTCGGAGGCCACGGGAGTGCTGTCGGCGGCGGCGGTTCCGGTCTTTGGGGAGACCGGGGCCGCCGCCGTCCGCCGTGTCGGGGCGGCAACGCTCTTCGAGGCACTGGGAGTCGGGCTCTTGGAGGCGCTCGGGGTCGGCGTGGCACTCGGCCGCGGGCGCGCGCTCGCCGTCGCCCCGGCGTTCTTCTTCGCCGTGAACACCACGTCGGAACACGAGTAATAGGTGTCCGTCGTGCTGCTGTTCTGCCAGATCGTATACAGCATCTGACGGCCGGTCCGGTCGGCCGGCAGGGTCGCCGTGAAGTGGTACGCCCCGTTCGTCAGCGCCGGGTCCTTGAACTCGGCGAAGGGCTGCGCGGGCAGCTCGGACCACGTCAGCGGCTTCGCGGGGTCGTACCCCTGCTTCGTCAGATACAGCTTGAACGTGCCGGCGTGCGCGATCGTCGAGGCGTACGTCATCGTCATCCGGGCGCCCGGGGTCAACCGGGTCGCGGGCCAGTCCGTGCGCGCCAGGTCGAGCCCCTTGTACGCCGGCAGGTTGCCGCTGCACAACCTGCCGTCCGGAATCACCTGCCGGTCACGGCCGTTGACCCCCGCCACCCGCAGGTTGTCCCACGCCACGAAGTTCTGCCCGCTCGCCGCGATCGCCGCCCTGCAGGCCGCCGTCGACGCGCTGCCGCCGCTGGGGGAGCAGGCGTAGACCCGGCTGACGGGGTCGGTGGGCGCGCCGTGCGCCTGGGCGGAACCCGCCGCCCACGACAGGAGCAGCAGCGGAGCCGCGACGGCGGCTCCCGTCAGACGGGCGGTCGTCCGGGTCATCGGGACGTCTCCTCGGCAGGCGCGGGTACGAAGTCTGCTGAGATGAGTACGGGATTCGGGCGCGCACTGTTCAGCGCGGTTGATCACAGGGCGGGGCGGTGTGCGGGCCGCCGACCGGGTCGTCCGTTTTGCGGACTGCGCAGGCGTCATTGAGAACCGACCGCGCGGCTCGTATCGTTGTGATCACCGATGTGTGCCCGGCCACCCGTATCGCCTCCGGAAACCGGCACGGACACGAGGGAGCGGCGCGTTCTGATCTCGTGCGTTTGTGCAGCCTGGCCGCCGATCGCGGGGCCGCGCCCACCACTTGCGCGCGTCAGTCACCAGGTCCGCACAGTCGCCTCCCGTTGCCGCACGGTGAGCTATCGTGTGCACGGGGTAAAAAACAAACCGCATGCCCCGTCGGTTTGGAGCCGTGAGGAGTGTTGAGTCGATGGCGAGGCAGTTACGCGCGGAGCAGACCCGCGCCACGATCATCACGGCCGCCGCCGACCTCTTCGACCGGCGTGGCTACGAATCCACCAGTCTGAGTGAGATCGTCGAACACGCCAAGGTCACCAAGGGGGCGCTGTACTTCCACTTCGCCGCCAAGGAGGACCTGGCGCACGCCATCATGGAGCTCCAGTCCCGCACCTCCAGCCAGTTGGTGAAGGAGTTGGACAGCCGTGGCTACTCCTCGCTGGAGGCCCTGATGCGCACCACGTTCGCGATCGCCCGGCTCTCCGTCGACGGCCCGATCCCGCGCGCCGGACTGCGGCTCGCCACCGCGGACGTCAGCGTGCGGCCGCCGCTGAGACATCCGTTCACGGAGGGCCTGGAGTTCGCCACGCGCAAACTCCACGGCGCGGTCAAGGAGTCCGACGTCCACCCGGACATCGACATCGGCGCGGTGGCCCACTCCCTGGTCTGCTTCTTCGTCGGTACCCGGGTGGCCGGCCGCAACCTGGAGCCGGTGGGACGACTGCCGCGCAGGGTCGCGGAGATGTGGTACCTGATGATCCGCGGCCTGGTCCCGGTGCACCGGCGCGCCCGTTACATGACCCTCGCCACCCAGCTGGAGCGCGAGATCAGAACGGCGTGACCGGCGGCGTCGGTTCGGCGGAGCCGGGCATCGCGCGCGATAGCGTGGCGCCCATGTCCGACTCCGCCGCCGCACCCGTGATCCTCGGCACCACCGGCCCGTTCCCGCACGGCGTGCTGTCCGAACGGCACCCCGCGATCATCCGTCAGGTGCGGGACGCCTTCCCGTACGGCCCCGCACAGCACCGCGCCCTCGACGCACTGCTGAGCAACTGCACCGAAGGCGTCATCGAACCCCTGCCGGACGGCGACCGGTGGCGCGGCTGGGGCCTGGACGGCTACCTCGGGCACTCCTGGTTCGACGTGCCGTGGCTGTGGTCCGAGAGCTACTTCTACCGTCGACTCCTGGACGCCGTCGGCTACTTCGGACCCGGCCCCTGGCAGGGCATCGACCCCTTCCGCCCCTCCAAGCTCGCCGAACTGGACGCCAAGGAGACCGACGAGGAGCTGGCGGCGCTCGACGCCCTCGGTGACGACCCGGACCGCGCGCTGCTGTCCGGCTCCCTCTGGGGCAACCGTGCCGACCTGGGCTTTCGCCTCTCCGCCGAGTCGGGCGAGGCCGTCTCCGCCCTGGTCGCCGACGACAGCGCAGACCTGTGGCGGCTGCTCCGGGGCGGCACCCTGTGCCTCGTCGCCGACAACGCGGGCCGTGAACTCGTCCCCGACCTGCTGCTGATCGCCCACCTCCTGGACACCGGCCGCATCACGGACGCGGTCCTGCACATCAAGCCCTACCCCTACTACGTCTCCGACGCCACGACCGCCGACGTGCTCGACGCCCTGCGCAGGCTCACCGCCGCACCCGGTGCGGCGGCCGAGTACGGACGCACCCTCTGGTCGGCGATGTCGGACGGCCGGCTCGCCGTACGCGCCCACCCCTTCTCCTGCGCCCCGCTGCCGTACGCCGAGATGCCCGGTGACCTGCGCGCCGAGTTCGCCTCCGCCGACCTCACGATCTTCAAGGGCGACCTCAACTACCGCCGCCTGGTGGGTGATCGGCTCTGGCCGCCGACCACCCCGTTCGCCGAGGTCACCGCCTGGTTCCCGGGTCCGGTGGCGGCGTTGCGCACCCTCAAGTCCGATGTGATCACCGGCCTGGCCGCGGACACCGAGGCGGCCCTGGACGCGGCCGAGGGACAACGCTGGCGCACGGCCGGCACGCACGCCCTCATCCAGGTCAACCCAAGGACGTCGGCGGCGACTTGAGCCCGTTGGCGAGGGTGGGGGCCAGCCGTCCGGCGGGCCGGTGCCGGGCGACCGCGTGCTAGACCGCCTGCCAGACCGTCAGGTCCGCCATCAGGAAGCTGCTTCCGCTGTCCGGCAGGGCGTCCGACTTCACCTGGACCACGAGCAGGCCGATGTCGCCGTCGCGGTTCCTGGCGCAGATCTCGCTGCCGGCCGCCACCGCTGCCAGCGGGAGACGGTGACTGGTGGCGTCGCCGAGCAGTTGCCGGCACACCTCCAGGGAGCCCCTCGGCTCTCCGACCACGTTCGTGAGCACGCCGGTCCGGCTCTCCAGTGAGCAGGCGTCCTTGGCGCAGACGAAGCGGATGTCGCCCTTGCGGTCCTTGCGCTCGGCCGGCACATCGATGCTGACGGAGTTCTTCTCGTCGAGGAACTCGCCGGGATACGGGTGGGCGACGGGGTGCGGCGACGGTGACGCGCTCGGGGACGACGACGCCCGTGCCCTACTGCCAGAGGAGGCGGGGTCGTCCTTGCCCGACACCGTCGAACCGGATGTGCCGGACGAGGACCGGGCCTCCATCTGCTGGCGGAGCCAGGTGTCCGTGTCCCTGACGATCAACACCAGGGCCGTCATCGTCAGCACGACCGACGTCACGGCGGCGACCGCTATCAGTGCCCGGCGACGGAGGCTCATCGGCTGCCCCGCCGGCGGCGTCGGCAGCGGCCGCGTGCCGGGCGGGACGGGTAGTGCCCACGTGGGGTCGGCGGCCGGCTCCGGAACCGTGACCTCCGGGCCGATCAGCTCCTGCCACACGGCCGGCCCCGCGCCGGCGTCGGCGTCCGGGCCCAGCCGCCCCCGGCACCACTCGACGATCTCCGCCAGGGTGGCCCGCCGCTCCGGATCGGCGTCCAGACAGCGGGCGATCAGCGGGCGCAACTCCTCCGGCAGCAGGGTGAGATCGGGCTCGGAGTGCACGATCCGGTACAGCACGTTGACCGCCGCGCCGTCCCCGTACAGCGGCTCGCCCAGCGCTGCGAACGCCGCCGTCTGACCGAGTGCGAAGACATCGGTCGCCTGGGTGACCTCGCCCCCGGACGCCTGCTCGGGAGCCATGAACGAGGGCGTGCCGATGGCGGTGCCGGTGGCGGTGTGGAAGGTGGCGTCGGCGGCCAGCGAGATACCGAAGTCGATCACGCGCGGTCCGTCCGAGGCCAGCAGCACGTTCGACGGCTTCAGGTCCCGGTGCACGATGCCCGCGCCATGGATGGCCTGGAGCGCCTCGGCCACCCCCGCCATCAGCCACAGCACCGCCGGCAGCGGCAGCGGCCCGCGCCGCGCGACGACGTCCGAGAGGGCGGGCCCGGGCACGTACAGCGTGGCCAGCCAGGGGGGTACGCCGTCCGCGTCGGCGTCGATGAGTTCGGCGGTGTAGGCGCCCCGGACCCGGCGGGCCGACGTGATCTCCCTGCGGAACCGGCGCCGGAAGTCCGGGTCGTCGGCCAGTTCCGGCCGCACCACCTTGATCGCCACCGGCCGGCCGCCGCGGGTGTGCGACAGATAGACCCGGCCCATGCCGCCCGCGCCGAGCCGTGCGGCGAGTCGGTAACCGGCGACCGTCGGCGGATCGTCCGCCCGCAGTGGTTGGAACACCCCGGTCGTGTTGTTCATCGGCCCCCGCCCCCTGATCCGTTGATCCGGTGAATGGACCAACAGCGGCAGCCTAAAGGATGCCCTGTGAAACCTTCGGGGGAGGACATCCGTCCGGAGCGGGCGGCGAAACGACCGGCGGAAAAACAAAGGGCAAGGAGTTCTTCCGCTCCTTGCCACTCTCAACGTATAGCGCACCGGGGGCCTTGCGGCAAGGCCCGGTCGGTGTTGCAGAATCCCGGGCCGAAGCCGGAAGCGGCGGAAATCGGTGATCCGCGCCGTGTGTATGCCTTTCTCTTCCCATGGGGGATTTCGATGTTCGATGTGATCATTGCCGGCGGCGGGCCGACGGGACTGATGCTGGCGGGCGAACTGCGGCTGCACGGTGTGCGGGTGCTCGTACTGGAGAAGGAGGCGGTGCCCACCGGCCAGTCCCGCGCGCTCGGCCTGCACGCCCGCAGTGTCGAGACAATGGACCAGCGCGGACTGCTGGAGCGGTTTCTCGCGCTCGGCCAGAAGTTCGCGGCCCCCGGTTTCTTCGCCGGCATTCCCGCGCCGTGGCCCGACCGGCTGGACACCGCGCATTCCTATGTCCTCGGCATTCCGCAGACCACCACCGAGCGCCTGCTGGCCGAGCACGCCGGTGAACTCGGCGCCGAGATCCGGCGCGGCTGTGAACTGGTCGGGCTGAGCCAGGACGAGGACGGGGTGACCGTCGAACTCGCCGATACGGGCACCCCCGCGGGCGGGGAAGGCACGCGGCTGCGCTCGCGCTATCTCGTCGGCTGCGACGGCGGCCGCAGCACGGTGCGCAGGCTGCTCGGCGTCGGCTTCCCCGGCGAACCGGCCCGGAGCGAGACCTGGCTGGCCGAACTGGAGGTGGCCCTGCCACCGGAGGAACTGGCCGCCGTGGTCGCCGAAGTCCGCAGGACCAGCGCGCGGTTCGGCGTCATGCCCCGGGAGAACGGCGTGCACCGCGTCATCGTGCCCGCGGCGAAGGTCGCCGAGGACCGCAGGGTCCCGCCGACCCTTGAGGAGTTCGGGCAGCGGCTGCGGGAGTTCGCCGGCACCGACCTCGGGGTGCACTCCCCGCGCTGGATCTCCCGCTTCGGCGACGCCACCCGGCTGGCCGAGCGCTACCGGGACGGCCGGGTGCTGCTGGCCGGTGACGCGGCGCACATCCACCCGCCGACCGGCGGCCAGGGGCTCAACCTCGGTGTCCAGGACGCGTTCAACCTCGGCTGGAAGCTGGCCGCCGAGGTGCGCGGCTGGGCGCCGGAGGGGCTGCTGGACACCTACCACGGCGAACGGCACCCGGTGGCCGCCGCCGTGCTCGACAACACCCGTGCGCAGACCGAACTGCTGTCCGCCGAACCGGGTGCGCGGGCCGTGCGCCGGCTGGTGATGGAACTGATGGGCTTCGAAGAGGTGAACCGGTACCTGATCGAGAAGATCGCCGCGATCTCGGTCCGCTACGACTTCGGCGAGGGGCACGAACTCCTCGGCCGGCGCCTCCGGGACATCCGGCTGAAGCGGGGGCGCCTCTACTCGCTGATGCACGGCGGCCGGGGGCTGCTGCTCGACCGGACCGGCAGGCTCTCGGTCGCGGGCTGGGCGGACCGGGTCGACCACGTCGTCGACGCCGGCGAGGAACTGGACGTACCCGCCGTGCTGCTGCGGCCGGACGGCCATGTGGCGTGGGCCGGCGAGGACCCGCGGGAACTGATCGACGCGCTGCCCAGGTGGTTCGGCGCCGCCGCCGGTTGAGTACCCCGACAGGGTGCCCGGGCGGGGCCGGGGCTGGCCGCCGACGCCACAAAGGCCGTCCGAAGTTCCCGGATTACGCCCCGGTTCACGCGATGGTGTGATCATGTGTCCCCCGGTGGATGGCCGTTGGTGCCCACGGGTAGGGCCCCGGCCATGACGCAGCCGTTCGAACTCCCGCACTTCTACATGCCGTATCCCGCGCGGCTCAATCCGCACCTGGAGGAGGCCCGCGCCCATTCCACCGAGTGGGCCCGCGGGATGGGCATGCTGGAGGGTTCCGGGATCTGGACCCAGGCCGACCTGGAGGCACACGACTACGGCCTGCTGTGCAGCTACACCCACCCCGACTGCGACGGCCCCGCCCTGTCGCTGATCACCGACTGGTACGTGTGGGTGTTCTTCTTCGACGACCACTTCCTCGACATGTACAAGCGCACCCAGGACCGCGCCGCCGGCAAGGCCCATCTCGACCGGCTTCCGCTCTTCATGCCGCTCGACCCCGCGACGCCCGTGCCGGAGCCGCAGAACCCGGTCGAGGCGGGCCTCGCCGACCTGTGGGCGCGCACGGTGCCGTCGATGTCGGTCGACTGGCGCCGCCGCTTCTCGGTCGCCACCGAGCATCTGCTGAACGAGTCGATGTGGGAGCTGGCCAACATCAACGAGGGGCGGATCGCCAACCCCGTCGAGTACATCGAGATGCGCCGCAAGGTCGGCGGCGCCCCCTGGTCGGCGGGGCTCGTCGAGTACGCGACGGCCGAGGTGCCCGCGGCCGCCGCCGGGACGCGGCCGCTGCGGGTGCTGATGGAGACCTTCGCCGACGCCGTCCACCTGCGCAACGACCTGTTCTCCTACCAGCGCGAGGTGGAGGACGAGGGCGAGAACAGCAACGGCGTGCTGGTCCTGGAGACCTTCTTCGACTGCACCACCCAGGAGGCCGCCGACACGGTCAACGACATCCTCACCTCCCGGCTCCACCAGTTCGAGCACACCGCCCTCACCGAAGTGCCCGCCCTCGCCGTCGAGAGGGGCCTCACCCCGGACCAGGCCGCCGCGATCGCCGCCTACACCAAGGGTCTGCAGGACTGGCAGTCCGGCGGCCACGAGTGGCACATGCGCTCCAGCCGCTACATGAACCAGGGCGCCACCCGGTCCTCCCCCTGGCAGCACCTCACCGGGCCCGGCACCTCCGCCGCCGACGTCGGCGCCCTGCTCGCCTCGGCCGCCGCGGAACGTTTGCGGGCCTACTCCCATGTGCCGTTCCAGCAGGTCGGCCCCTCCCTCCTGCCCGACTTCCACATGCCCTACGAGGTCGAACTCAGCCCGCACCTCGACGCCGCCCGCCCCCGGCTCACCGCCTGGATGCACGGCACCGGCATGCTCGCCGAGGGTGTCTGGGACGAGGACAAGCTGGCCGCCTCCGACCTGGTGCTCTGCTCCGCCGGCCTCGACCCGGACGCCACCCCCGAGGAGCTCGACCTCAGCGCCTGCTGGCTGGCCTGGGGCACCTACGCCGACGACTACTACCCGCTGGTCTTCGGCACCCGGCGGGACCTGGCCGGCGCCCGGCTCGCGACGGCCCGCCTCTCCGCCTGCATGCCCCTCGCCGACGAGCCCGTCCCGGTGCCGGCCACCGGCATGGAGCGCGGCCTGATCGACCTGTGGGCCCGCACGACCGCCGGGACGAGCCCCGAGGACCGGCTCGCTCTCAGGCAGTCCGTCGACAGCATGACCGAGAGCTGGCTCTGGGAGATGTCCAACCAGCTCCAGCACCGCATTCCCGACCCCGTCGACTTCCTGGAGATGCGCCGGGCGACCTTCGGCTCCGACCTCACGCTGAGTCTGGCCCGCCGCGGCCGGGGCCCCGCGATCCCCGCGGAGGTCTACCGCAGCGGCCCGGTCCGCTCCCTGGAGAACGCCGCCATCGACTACGGCATGCTCATCAACGACGTCTTCTCGTACCAGAAGGAGATCCAGTACGAGGGCGAGTTCCACAACGCGATCCTGGTCGTCCAGAACTTCTTCGGCGTCGACTACCCGACCGCGCTCCGCGTCGTGCACGACCTGATGACCCAGCGGATGCAGCAGTTCGAGCACGTCGTCGGCAATGAACTCCCGGTCGTGTACGACGACTTCGAGCTGTCGGCCGAGGCCCGTGAGGCCATGGACGGCTATGTCCGCGACCTGCAGAACTGGATGGCGGGAATCCTGAACTGGCACCAACGGGTCGACCGCTACAAGGCGCACCACCTCGCCCGCCGGGCCCACGGCTTCCTGCCCGACCGTCCCCCGCTCGCCCCGGCACTCCCCGCCGGCTGACGACGCGCGGCGACACCTGCGCCGGCCCGGGCCTCCTTCGGGAGGTCAGCGCCGGCCGGGCACTTGTCCGGCACGGTCGCCGTCCCCGGCACCTCACCCCGGCTCGTCCACCGGATGGAACTGGTGTACGGCGGAACACCCGTAGGGGCGGCGGCGGACCGGGCGGCGAGCCTTCTCGACGAGGTCCGAGGTCCGAGGAGCAGGTGGGGCTTGAGGCTTCCCGCGCCTGACCCCGGGGCAGTCTCACTCGTTCGTGTCTCGTCGCGCCCGCGTGCGCCGGGTAGAGCTGCGGCTGGAGGCGAACCATGGAACAGACCGCTTTGCGTCCCAAGCCCATCCCCGGTCAGGAGCGCCGGGACGGCTCCGAACCCGGGCCGGCCCGGCACCCGCACGCCGCACGCCGGCGCCGCCGACGGGTCAGGTCCCTGCTGTTCGGCCTGGCCGTCGGCACGGTCCTGGTGCTCACCGGGGTCGGTCTCGGCACCGCCGGCGCCACGGTGATCGGCATGAGCAGACTGGCGGAGCTCCGGCAGCAGGCCCCGCCGACCACACCGAGCCCCGCACCGTCGGCGACCGCCACCCCCTCGCCGACGGCGGCCGCGACGCTGGGAGTGGAGGCCGTGGACGCCGAGAAGGTGGGCGCGCTGGTCGTGGGCGTCCACATCCCCGGCCCGGGCTACACGGCGGGCCTGGTGCGCGGTGACGTGCTCCTCCAGCTCGGCGACAGGAGGATCGACAGCGCCGCGGACCTGGCACGCGCGGTGGCCGAGGCCCACCCGGGGAAGGAGGCCAGGCTCACGGTGCGGCATGAGAGCGGGGGGTATCAGCAGCTGACGGTCGTTACCGGAGTCGTGACCTGATCGGCCATGGGCGCGAGGCCGTAGACATGTGCGGCTCCGCCGCGTGGGCGCGACCAGCCACACGGAGCCGTACCCGGCCGCGGACCCGAGACACACAACGGAGCTTCCGTGCAAACCGGCTCGCGCGGCCCCTCCTCTCCGGGCAGGATGCATGCCGGGGCCCACACAGGCCCCTCACCCGCGCAAGGAGGCCCTGGATGACCGGCACCACCCCCGCCGCGCCCTTCACCGCCGGCGACTACAAGTCCCGCATGACGCGCGCGGCGCACACCGCGGCCGACGCCGGACTCGCCGGCCTCCTGATCGCCCCCGGCCCCGACATGGTGTGGCTCACCGGCTACACCCCCACCGCGGTCACCGAACGGCTCACCCTCCTCGTCCTGACCCCCGGCGAGGACCCCGTGCTGGTCGTCCCCACCCTGGAGGCCCCCGACGCCGAGAAGGCCGACGGCGCGGCCGTCCTGACCCTGCGGGACTGGACCGACGGCACCGACCCCTACACCGTCACCGCCGGCCTGCTCGCCAAGGACGGCCGCTTCGGTATCAGCGACAACGCCTGGGCCATGCACCTGCTGGGCCTGCAGAAGACACTCCCCGACACCTCCTACGCCTCCCTCACCGACGCGCTGCCCATGCTCCGCGCCGTGAAGGACGCGGCCGAACTCGAACTCCTCGCCGCCGCCGGAGCGGCTGCCGACGCGACGTTCGAGGAGATCCGCAAGGTTCCCTTCGCCGGCCGCCGCGAGTCCGACGTCGGCCACGACCTCGCCGACCTGCTGCGCCGCTTCGGTCACGAGCAGGTCGACTTCACCATCGTCGGCTCCGGCCCCAACGGCGCCAACCCGCACCACGAGGTCGGCGACCGCGTCATCCAGGACGGCGACATGGTCGTCCTCGACTTCGGCGGCCTCAAGGACGGCTACGGCTCCGACACCACCCGAACGGTGCACGTGGGCCCGCCGTCCGCCGAGGAACGCGAGGTGCACGACATCGTGCGCGCGGCCCAGGAGGCCGGCTTCCGGGCCGTACACCCCGGTGCCGCCTGTCAGGAGGTCGACCGGGCCGCCCGCGCGGTCATCACCGACGCCGGGTACGGCGAGTTCTTCATCCACCGCACCGGCCACGGCATCGGCGTCACCACGCACGAGCCGCCGTACATGATCGAGGGCGAGGAGCAGCCGCTGGTGCCCGGGATGTGCTTCTCCGTGGAGCCCGGCATCTACCTGCCCGGCCGCTTCGGGGTGCGGATCGAGGACATCGTCACGGTGACCGAGGAGGGCGGGCGTCGTTTCAACAACACCACCCGCGAGATGGTCATAGTGGGCTGACCGACCGACCCGGCCCCGGCGCACCTTCTCGCCCCTACCCCACCCCGAACGGCAACGGCGCGATCCATGACCCAGGCACCGACACCCACCGCGGACACCGTCCGCCGACTGGTCCGTTCGCTGCTCAAGGAGAGCGCGACCGGAACCCCGGGCCCCGACATCCGGCCCGTGGCGGCGGGCGGTGAGCACTCCACCTGGTGGGTCGGCACCCGGTACGTGCTGCGCCTCGCGCCCGACCGTGAGGCCGCCGCACGCCAGCGCCGCGAACTGCGCCTGCGTGACCTGGTGCGTCCGCACCTGCCCGTCGCCGTCCCGGCCGGCGTGGCGCACGGCGAGTGGGCGCCGGGGCTGACCTACACGCTGGACACCGCGATCCCCGGCGGTACGGCCGAGGAGCACGACGTCTCCGCGGTCGGCGAGGCCGATCTGGCCGGGCTGCTCACCGGGCTGCGCGAGGTGCCGGTACGGCAGGCCGAGACGCTCGGCGTGCCGCGTACCCCACCCCGATCCCTGGAGGCGCTGCGCCGGATGGCCGTGCCCGCCGCCGAACGCCTCGCCATCGCCGACGAGTTCGACCCCGCACCCCTGCTGCACTTCACCCCGCCGGGCGCCGCGCAGCTTGCCGCCCAGCCCGGTACGGCCGTGCTGGCCCACCACGACCTCAAGGGCGAGCACCTGGTGGTCAGCGCCGACGGCAGGGTGCGCGGCGTCCTCGACTGGTCCGACGCGGCGGTGGGCGACCCCGCCGAGGACATCGCCGGGCTCGCCCTCGCGGTCGGCTCCGGCGCGGCCGTCCGCGCGGCCACCCTCGCCGGCTACGGCGTCCGCCCCTGCCTGCGCGGCCTGTGGCTCGCCCGCTGCGACACCGTCATCCGCCTCACCGACCGCCTCGAAGGCCGCGACGACAGCCCCCTGCCCCTGCTGCGCACCCAGCTCCGGCGCGCCTGGGAGGCGATCCTCCTGGAGCGCGTGTCGGACCTCCGGGAGGACGACACGGACGCGGAGCCGTAGGGCACGCGCGCGTGCCCGCCACAGGCGTGCCCCATCCGGCCCGTGGGCGCGCCATAGGCGTGCCCCGGCGTGCGGGCACCCCGTACGCCGGTACGCGCGTGCTCACGCTTGGGTCAGCACCACGCAGGACTCGCCCGGCACCCGCAGCAGCCCGTTCGTGTCCGGTGCCGTCACGGTCTCCCACGCGGCCAGGACCTCGACCCGGGCGGTGCCCAGCGGGATCGCGGCCGGCTCCTTGCCCAGGTTCACGGCGACCCGCACGTCACCGCGCCGGAACGCCAGCCAGCGGGCCTCCTCGTCGTAGGCCACCTTGGTGTCGGCGAGGTCGGGGTCGATGAGGTCCGGCTGTTCGTGGCGCAGGGCGATCAGCCGGCGGTACCAGGCCAGCACGCGCGCGTGCGGCTCGCGTTCCGGCTCCGACCAGTCCAGGCAGGACCGGTCCCGGGTCGCCGGGTCCTGCGGATCGGGTACGTCCTCCTCGGCCCACCCGTGCGCCGCGAACTCCCGCCGCCTGCCGCGTCGTACGGCCTCCGCCAGATCCGGGTCCGTGTGGTCGGTGAAGAACTGCCAGGGGGTGCCCGCCGCCCACTCCTCGCCCATGAACAGCATCGGTGTGAAGGGCGCCGTGAGCGTCAGCGTGGCCGCGCAGGCCAGCAGGCCGGGCGACAGGGTGGCCGAAAGCCGGTCGCCCTGGGCGCGGTTGCCGATCTGGTCGTGGGTCTGGGTGTAGCCGAGCAGCCGGTGCCCGGCCACCCGGGCCCGGTCCAGTGGCCGGCCGTGGTGGCGGCCCCGGAAGCTGGAGTACGTGCCGTCGTGGAAGTAACCGCCGGTGAGGGTCTTGGCGACGGCGGCGAGGGGGGCGCGCGCGAAGTCGGCGTAGTAGCCCTGGGACTCCCCGGTCAGCGCGGTGTGCAGGGCGTGGTGGAAGTCGTCGTTCCACTGCGCGTCCAGGCCGAGCCCGTGCTCCGCGCGTGCGGTGATGACCCGCGGGTCGTTCAGGTCGGACTCGCCCACCAGGAACAACGGCCGGCCCGACTCGGCCGCCAGGCCGGCGACGGCCGACGACAGCTCCTCCAGGAAGTGGCACGCGCGCGTGTCGCACAGCGCGTGCACCGCGTCCAGGCGCAGCCCGTCGATCCGGTAGTCGCGCAGCCAGGCCAGCGCACTGCCCACCAGGTACGCGCGCACCTCGTCGGAACCGGGCGCGTCCAGGTTGACCGCCGCGCCCCAGGGAGTGTGGTGCGTCTCCGTGAAGTACGGTCCGAACGCGGGCAGGTAATTGCCCGACGGGCCGAGGTGGTTGTGGACCACGTCCAGGACGACACCGAGCCCGAGTCCGTGCGCCCGGTCGACAAAGCGCTTCAGCGCCTCGGGTCCGCCGTACGGCTCGTGCACCGCCCACAGCGAGACCCCCTCGTACCCCCAGCCGTGCCGGCCCGGGAACGGACAGAGCGGCATCAACTCCACGTGGGTGACGCCCAGTTCCCTGAGATGCTCCAGGCGCCCGGCGGCCGCGTCCAGGGTGCCCTCGGGGGTGTACGTGCCCACGTGCAGCTCGTAGAACACCGCGCCCGGCAGCGCGCGACCCGGCCACGCGGCACGCCACCCGTACCGTCCGTGGTCGACGACCGCGCTGAGCCCGTCCGGTCCGTCCGGCTGGCGGCGCGAGCGCGGGTCGGGCAGCACCGGACCGTCGTCCGGCGCGAACCCGTAGCGCGTGCCGTCCTCGGCGTCCGCCTCCCCGGCCCACCAGCCCGGTCGCCGCGGATCACGCTCCAACGCGCGTGCTGCGCCGTCGCAATGGAGCGTCACACGGTCTGCCTGCGGTGCCCACACCTCGAACTGCACGGACGGTTCCCCTTCGTCTGGCTCATCGTGAGGTAGTCCGTCCATCGTGCCGTGAAAAGCGATCAATCCGCTTTGAATCCCGGCTTTGCCGACGGGTGTCGCCGTACGTACGCGCGCGTGACGGCCGTTTCCCCGTTTTCTGGACACCCGGGGTTCACTGACCCAGAATCGGCAGCGTGACGTCGTCCTTCGAGTTCAACACCTATCCCGCGCGGCTGTCCGACGCGGAGCGCGAGAAGGCGCTGAGTGTGCTGCGTGACGGCGTCGCCATGGGACGGCTGTCGCACGACACGTTCGTGCGCCGTATGGAGCTGGCGCTCGCCGCCCGCCGCGTGGACGAACTTGCCGTGCTCACCGCCGACCTGCCCCAGGAGAGCCGCTTCGCGCGCGTGCTCTTCGGCACCGTCGAGGCCGTCTCCGGGTTCACGGTACGGCTGCGCCGGGCCTGGCAGGCCGAGCGGCTGCCCAAGCTGCTGCTGCCGCACCCCGGCGCCGGGCATCCGCTGCGCATCGGCCGCGATCCGGCCAACGGGCTGCGGCTCAACCACGAGACGGTCTCCCGGGTGCACGCCGAACTCCACCGGCAGGGCGGCCTGTGGGTCCTCAGGGACCTCGGTTCCACCAACGGCACGACCGTGAACGGCCGCCGGGTGATCGGCGCCGCCGTCGTCCGCGAAGGCGACCTGATCGGCTTCGGCCGGGTGTGCTTCCGGCTCTCGACGCACTGAGTCCGCACCTTATTTCAAGTGGCTGAAAACGTTTGGCCGCCGCGGTGTTGACGTACCCCTCGAGTCGTGACTGACTGTGCGTGCACCATGCACATCAGGTGAACCGACGGCGCGTCGTGGAGGTGTGCCCTGCCGTCACTCCTCCGCTATCCGTCCGTGGACGAGCTGGAAACGCGGGCGGCCGGGCTGGTCTCCGAGCACCCCCGGGAGGCCCGGCTGCGCCGGATCGGCACCTCCCGCGCGGGCACCCCGCTGTGGCTGCTCTCGATCGGTCACGGCAGCCGGCACACCCTCGTCGTGGCCGGCCCGCACGCCAACGAACCCGTCGGCGGCGCCACCGCGCTCCGCCTCGCCGACCGGGTCCTCGCCGACCCCCGGCTCACCGAGGACGCCGACGTCACCTGGAACCTGCTGCTGTGCCTGGACCCGGACGGCTCGCGCCGCAACGAGGGCTGGCTGGCCGGGCCGTACACGCTGGGCCACTACTTCCGGAACTTCTTCCGGCCCGGCTTCCTGGAGCAGCCCGAATGGCTGCCGGACGGGGCCGACGCCGTCGCGCTGCCCGAGACTCGGGCACTGCTGGACCTCCAGGACGAGCTGCGGCCCTTCCTCCAGTTCTCGCTGCACGGCGTCGACGTCGGCGGCGGCTTCGTCGAGCTGACCGACGACCTGCCGGGCCTCGCCCCGCGCCTCGCGCACACCGCGAGCCGGCTCGGCATCCCCCGCGAACTCGGCGCCTACGACACCCTGTACTGGCCCACCCTGGGCCCGGCCGTCTACCGGGTGCCGCCGCCCCGCCGGGGCGATCTGGTCGCCGCCATCACCGAGGCGGCCGTCGAGTCCACCTGGTTCCATCCGCACCGGCACGGCACCGTCACCGCCATCGTCGAGGCGCCCATGTGGGGTGTGGCCGCCGTCCAGGACGGCGCACCGCCCGCCGACCGGGACGCCGTGCTGAGCGCCGTCAGCCGGACCCTGCGGCACGACACCGGCCTCCTGGAGGGCGTCCTGGCCCGGATCCGGCCCCAGCTGTCCGCCGCGCCGGACGCGGCCCGGCTGCTCGCGCCGGTGGACGACTACCTGCTCGTCGGCCCGGGCCTCGCCGACGCCTGGGACCCCGGTACCGACGCCGGCAGCACCCGTCCGCTCCCCCCGCTGAGCACCGCCCATCTGGCCGCCCTGGGGATCGCCGGGCGCCGGCTGGTCCTGCGCACCGCCGGACTGCTGCACCGGCTGCTGCGCGGCACCGGCCACGACCGCGCCGGTGCCCTGCCCGACCTGGACCGGCTGATCGACGACTGGTGCGCGGACTACCACCAGGCCTTCGGCGCGCGCTGGATCCCGGTCGCACGCCAGGCCGAGTACCAGACGCGGGTGGTCCTGAGCGCCTTCGAACTGGCACTGCGCCACGCGCCCGTGCGTGCTCGTTCGGGTGAGTCGGGCTGGGGCGCCGAGGCCGTTGTGCCGATGCACCGGGAATGACCCATCTGATCAGAGCCACAGCGGCCGGCGGCGCCCTGCTGGCGGCCGCCGCCCTCCTCGCCGCCGGCCCGGCCCAGGCCGCGCCCCGCGCCGCCGTCGGCGACGACTACCTGTACCTGACCGTCACCAAGGGCGACAGCCGGTCCAGCGACACGCTGCTGCTGTGCGACCCGCCACAGGGGCATGCGCGCGCTGCCGAGGCGTGCGCCGAACTCGACACGGTGGGCGGCGACATCGCGCGCCTCACCCCGGTCAGGGACGCCATGTGCCCGATGGTCTACGCCCCGGTGACCGCACAGGCGCGCGGGCAGTGGAACGGGCGGCCGATCGAGTACCGCGAGACGTTCTCGAACTCCTGCGGGATGGCGGCCCGCACCGGACCGGTCTTCGCCCTCGACAGCTGAACCCGGCGGCGGCGTGCGGGCTCCCGGGGCGTGATCCACCGGCCCGGTCCCTGAACCTCACGCCGCCCGCTCACGGGCGTGCTGCGCGGCCGCCAGCACCGTCCTGGACTGATGCTCCACCTGGCGCTCCAACGGCACCCAGCGGGCTTGGAAGCGCTCCCCGTAGGCGTCGCACCAGGAGGCCACCAGCTCTTCCAGCCGCGGCACCGCACGGTCGTCCGCCTCCCGCAGCACCCGCAGCAGCATCGACGCCGCCCGCAGCGGCAGCCGCCGCCCGAAGGCGTCCACGCTGCCGACGTACGCCATCGTGGTGTCGATCGGCGGCCGGCGGATCCAGTCCTCGGCCAGCCCGGGGATCAGCCCCAGCGCCCAGCGGGCCGCCCGCAGCAGCGGCCCGTCCAGGAGGCCGTCCAGCCGGGGCAGTGCCTCGGTCAGTACCCGCTCCACCTCCCGCGAGTCCCGCAGCAGCCGCCCCGCCAGCCGCCGCATCGCCGCGGCCGGCGCCGGGTGCGGCGCCGGGTCGTCGACCAGGTCGCTCGCCCACATCGGCACCTCGACCACCGCCGTCAGGCCGCCGTAGCGGTGCGCGTGGTACCAGGTGCTGTGCCGTGCGTCGTCCGGCAGGCTCGGATAGGCCACCCCTGACCCCGGACCCGGCATCACCCGGACCCCGGGACCGGAGGCCGGCCAGCCCGCGGCGTCCGAGGCGCCCGTCTCCACCGGGATGTGCAGCTCCGCCGCGGACTTGGCGAACGGCTCGGCGAGCCCGGGCACGTCCTTCGTCAACTGCACCCAGCTGCCGCCCAGATCCGTGCCGTGCAGGGTCACCTGGAGGTAGGGGCGCAGCTCGTCGATCACCCCGAGCAGGGCCAGGGTCTCGGGCGGCAGCCGGTCCGGGGGCAGCACCGACGGCGACCACTCGGGCTGTTCGGGACCTGCCGGGCGGTAGAAGCCGTGGTGGTAGTCGAGCAGGCTGCGCGGTGCCGGGGTGACGTGCAGGCTCGCCCCGTCCGGGTCCGCGCACAGCAGGAAGTGCCAGGAGGTCTCCGCCCGTAGGTCCCGATCCATGAGCACCCGTTCGGCGAGCGCCTGGAGGGTGCCGCCCCCGGTCGGCTCGTTGGCGTGGGCGCCCGCGACCACCAGCACCGCCCGCCGGTCGTGCCCCACGGACAGCAGGTGCAGCGGTCTGCCCGCGCGGGAGACGCCGATCTGCCGCAACGTGCACAGGCCGGGCCGGTGAGCGGCCAACGCCCGGGCGGTCGCGACCAGTTCGGGAACACTGGGGTAACGCAGCTCCGGCAGGAGACTCACCCCCGACTTGTCCGCCCGGCTTCGCATTCCCCAGTCCCGCACGGCATAGGTGAACTGTCAAGAACCTCCCGGGGGAGGCTCCAGGGGGCGCCCAGGTGCGTGCGCCGTCGGCCGGCAGGGCCGTTGGCACCGGCGGGGGTGCGAAGCCATTACGGGGCGCGGAACGGCTCCGCGCGCCTTAACGGACGCGGCGGACGCCCGACGAGTTTCGGCAACCCCCCACCCCGGCCTCATATTCACCCGTACGAGTGAATATGACCTTCAGTGCCTTGAGTGCCCTCAGCGTCCTCAGTAGTGCCTTACGCCCCCTCAGCCCCCTCAGTGCCCGTCGTCTTCGTCGCCCCCGCCGTCGACCCGCTCCAGCAGCGCCACCGGCAGCCGCTCGAAAAGCTCGGCCACGCGCGCGTGCCCCGTGAACTCCCGCTCCGGCGCCAGCACGTCCGCCCACCGCCCGGGCGGCAGCGGCAGGACCGTGTCCCGCCAGCCGCCCGCCGCGGCCAGCCGCAGCGACAGCCGGGTCACCGCGGTGACCGCCGCCCCGGAGCGTGCGAACGCCAGACAGTGCGCGGCGGCCGGGCCCTCGGCCGTCAGCGGCGCGTACGTCGCCGTATCGCCGAAGACGCCCGGGCGCCGCGCCCGCAGCCGCAGCGCCGCCGTCGTCACCGCGTCCTTCTCGCCCGGGTGCTCGGGCGGGAAGGAGACCGGCCGCCGGTTGTCCGGGTCCACCAGCGCCCGGAACTCGCCCTCCGTGCCCTGGTAGACGTCCGGCACACCCGGCATCGTCAGATGGACCAGAGCCGTGCCGAGGACGTTCGCCCGGACCTGCGGCCCCAGCGAGGCCCGGAAGGCCGCCACGCGCTCTCCTGGCGCCCCGCAGGGCCCCGCCGCGACGAACGAGGCCACCGCCTCCTCGTACGGCGGCTCCTGCTCCGTCCAGCTCGTGTACAGGCCGGCCTCCCGCACATGCTTGAGCAGCGCCTCCTGCACCCGCTCGGGGGCCGCCGGGCCGAGCCCGAACACCGTCTGCCAGGCCGCCCACGCCAGCTGCGCGTCGGGTACGCCCGCCCCGTCCCGGGTCACCTCGGTCAGCACGTCCGCCCACCGCTGCGGGCACTCCGTCAGCACGGCCAGCGCCGCCCGGACGTCGGCGCTGCGCTTGGTGTCGTGCGTCGTCACCACCGTCCCGGAGAGCGGCCAGTCGCGCTGCACGCGCGCGCAGTACGCGTGGAAGTCGTCGGGCGAGACACCCGGGCTGCCGGGATCACCGCCCACCTCGGTCGCGGACAGCAGTGGCACGTAGCGGTAGAACGCCGTGTCCTCCACGGACTTGGCGCGCAGCGCCGAGGAGGTCTGCGCGAAGCGCGTCCGGAACTCCGCGGGCCCGGGCCCGTCGTCCTCCGCCAGCAGCAGCCCGCGCACCACGTCCACCGCCCCGCCCTCCTCGGGCACCACGAAGGCCGACCTCGCCTCCAGCGCGGCCCGCTCGGTGACCACGGCGCCCGCGTCACCGGAAGCGTACGGCCGGTACACCCGCATCCGCACCAGCAGCTCCTCCAGCGCGATGCGCAGCGCCCAGGGCGCCCGGTCGCGCAGCGCGGGGTCCGCGGAGGTCGCGCACACGCGCGTGGCCGCCCGGGTCAGCCGGTCCGTCTCGGCCGCCAGCTCGTGCGTGAGCACCTTGTACGCCGCCCGCCGTACGGTCGCCGCCCAGTCGCCGCCCCGGTCCGTCTGCGGGGCCGCGAACCGCCGGTACTGGCCGAGCAGTTCATCGGCGCCCGCGGGATCCGTGAACAGGCCGTCCACCTGCCGCAGCGCGTCGTACCCGGTGGTTCCCGCGACCGGCCAGCCGGCTGGCAGCCGCTCGCCGTCGGCCAGGATCTTCTCCACGACCGTCCAGCGCCCGCCGGTCGCCTCGTGCAGCCGCGCGAGATAGCCGTCGGGGTCGGCGACTCCGTCGGGGTGGTCGACACGCAGCCCGTCCACCACCCCCTCGCGCAGCAGCTGGAGGATCTTGGCGTGGGTGGCCTCGAACACCTCCGGGTCCTCCACCCGCACCCCGATCAGCTCCGAGATGCTGAAGAACCGCCGGTAGTTCAGCTCGGTCCGGGCCAGCCGCCACCACACCGGGCGGTACCACTGGGCGTCCAGCAGCTGTGGCAGCGGCAGGTCCGCGGTGCCCTCCCGGAGCGGGAAGGCGTGCTCGTGGTAGCGCAGCACGTCGCCGTCGACCACGAGCTGCCCGAGGACCTCGCCGAGCGGGCCGCCGAGCACCGGCACCAGCAGCTGCCCGCCCCGCGCCTCCCAGTCGATGTCGAACCAGCGCGCGTACGGCGACTCGGGGCCCTCCCGCAGGACCTCCCACAGGGCGTGGTTGTGCCGGGGGGACATGGCCATGTGGTTGGGCACGATGTCCACGACCAGCCCGAGACCGTGCTCCCGCGCGGTACGCGCGAGCGCGCGCAGCCCTTCCTCGCCGCCGAGTTCCTCCCGCACGCGCGCGTGGTCGACGACGTCGTAGCCGTGCGTGGAGCCCGGGACGGCCTCCAGGACGGGGGAGAGGTGCAGGTGGGAGACGCCGAGCGAGGAGAGGTACGGCACGGCGGCCTCGGCGGCCGAGAAGGGGAAGCCGGGCTGGAGCTGGAGGCGGTAGGTTGCTGTCGGCACGGTGGCAGGGATTCGCTCAGCTGTCATGGAGACGTACGTACCCGCGCCGTCGGTTTCTCTGTCAACCGGTGCGGAACCGCGCCCCGAGGGGCGCGGGGCTGTATCCATGCGCGGCTCCGCCGCGTGGGCGCGACCGGCCCCCACCCGTACGACAGCCCGTCGGGGCGCCCATTCCTACGCCGGCCTCTTCAGGACGGTCAGGCTCCGCCCCACCAACGTCAGTCGTGCACCCCCGTCCACCTTCGGACCGGGCGGCACCTCCTCGGCCCGGGCCGTGTCCACCACCACCTCCCACTGCCGGCCGTGGTTCACCGGCACCAGAAACTCCAGGGGTTCCGGTGAGGCGTTGAACATCAGCAGGAAGGAGTCGTCGGCGATCCGCTCCCCGCGGGTGCCCGGTTCCGAGATCGCGTTGCCGTTGAGGAACACCGTCAGCGCCGACGCCTGTGCCGACCCCCAGTCCTGCTGGGCCATCTCATGGCCCTCCGGAGTGAACCAGGCGATGTCCGAGAGCTCGTCGTGGGTGCCCTCCACCGGACGGCCGTGGAAGAAGCGGCGGCGCCGGAAGACCGGGTGCTCCTTGCGCAGCCGCGCCATCGCGCGCGTGAAGGCCAGCAGGCCGCTGTCGTCCTCGGGGGCCGGCCAGTCCACCCAGGACACCTCGTTGTCCTGGCAGTACACGTTGTTGTTGCCCTGCTGCGTGCGCGCGAACTCGTCGCCGTGGCCGATCATCGGGACGCCCTGGGAGAGCATCAGGGTGGCGACGAAGTTGCGCATCTGCCGCTCGCGCAGTTCGAGGATCCCGGGGTCGTCGGTGTGTCCCTCGACCCCGCAGTTCCAGGAGCGGTTGTGGCTCTCGCCGTCCCGGTTGTCCTCGCCGTTGGCCGCGTTGTGCTTGTCGTTGTAGGACACGAGGTCGTGCAGGGTGAACCCGTCGTGGCAGGTCACGAAGTTGATGGAGGCCAGCGGGCGGCGGCCGTCGTCCTGGTAGAGGTCGGAGGAGCCGGTCAGCCGGGACGCGAACTCCGCGAGCGCGCGCGGCTCGCCGCGCCACAGGTCGCGCACGGTGTCGCGGTACTTGCCGTTCCACTCGGTCCACAGCGGCGGGAAGTTGCCCACCTGGTAGCCGCCCTCGCCCACGTCCCAGGGCTCGGCGATCAGCTTCACCTGGGAGACCACCGGGTCCTGCTGCACCAGGTCGAAGAACGAAGACAGCCGGTCCACCTCGTGGAACTGCCGGGCCAGCGTCGCCGCGAGGTCGAAGCGGAAGCCGTCGACGTGCATCTCGGTGACCCAGTACCGCAGTGAGTCCATGATCATCTGGAGGACGTGCGGGGACCGCATCAGCAGGGAGTTCCCGGTGCCGGTGGTGTCCATGTAGTAGCGGGGGTCGTCGGTCAGCCGGTAGTACGACGGGTTGTCCAGGCCGCGGAAGGACAGCGTCGGGCCCAGGTGGTTGCCCTCGGCGGTGTGGTTGTAGACCACGTCCAGGATCACCTCGATCCCGGCCTCGTGCAGCGCCCGGACCGCCGACTTGAACTCCAGGACCTGCTGGCCGCGGTCGCCCCAGGAGGCGTACGCGTTGTGCGGGGCGAAGAAACCGATCGTGTTGTAGCCCCAGTAGTTGTTCAGGCCCATGTCGACCAGCCGGTGGTCGTTCACGAACTGGTGGACCGGCATCAGCTCCAGCGCCGTGACGCCCAGTTCCGTCAGGTGTTCGATGACGGCCGGGTGCGCGAGACCCGCGTAGGTGCCGCGCAGCTCCTCGGGCAGACCCGGATGGCGCATGGTCAGGCCCTTCACGTGGGCCTCGTAGATCACCGTGTGGTGGTACTCGGTGCGCGGCCGCCGGTCGTCGCCCCAGTCGAAGTACGGGTTGATCACCACCGAGGTCATGGTGTGCGGGGCCGAGTCGAGGTCGTTGCGCCGGTCGGGGTCGCCGAAGTGGTAGCCGTACACCTCCTCGCCCCAGCGCACCGACCCGCTGACCGCCTTCGCGTAGGGGTCGAGCAGCAGCTTCGCCGAGTTGCAGCGCAGCCCGCGTCCGGGGTCGTACGGGCCGTGCACCCGGAAGCCGTAGCGCTGCCCGGGCATCACCCCCGGCAGGTACGCGTGCCGGACGAAGGCGTCGCTCTCGCGCAGCTCCACCGCCGTCTCGGAGCCGTCGTCGTGCAGCAGACACAGCTCCACTCGGTCCGCGGTCTCCGTGAACACCGCGAAGTTGGTCCCGGCGCCGTCGTACGTGGCACCGAGCGGATATGCCTCTCCAGGCCAGACCTGCATGAAGTCGACTCTTCCAGGTGTGCATTGCGCGCGGGGGCGCCTTGGTCATGAGTCTGCCCGAAAGTAATGGAACCCCTGGTGACTTACGCCCCTCTTACCCGGCGACCAGTGCACACAGCGGCCCATGTGGCGAAGTGTGCCGAACCAGTGAGGCAAACACGTACTCCCTGTGACCAAGGGGGAGTAGGGGGAAGATGTGCGCAAGATAGTGCATCGCCATCTGGGCAAAGTGGTGGCCGGTGCGGGCTTGGCGGTTGCGGGGACCGCCGTGATGGTCGGGATCACCCTGCCGGGCACGGCGGGGGCGGACGACTCGGGAGGGAGCGACGGGACCGGCGCGGTCGCCGCGCGGCAGGCGGGGCAGGGCACGGACGCCGTCAAGCCGGGCGTGGTGGAACAGGCGCCCGCCGAGGGGAAGAAGGGCACGGGCAGCGACCCGCTGACCGACGACGAGACCAAGCGCGTCGAACAACTCGCTCTGACCAAGCAGATGTTCAACGCCGGGGAGAACGTCGAGGGCCGGCGCGGCCCGCAGCGGATCAGCGTCGACCTGGCCGAGCCGAACGCGAACGAACTGGACGCCGCGAACGCGCCACGGCGCGCGGACGTGACGTTCTACGACTACCGGGACGACAGCCTCGTGACCCGGACGGTCAATCTCGACACCGGCAAGGTCGAGCAGACCACCACCCGGCAGGGCGTCCAGCCGCCGCTCAGCCACGACGAGAACGTCGAGGCGCTCCAGCTGCTCGTCGCCGACCCGCTCGGCGCAGGCCTGAAGGCGGACTTCAAGGACGCCACGGGTGAGGAACTCACCTCCCCGGAGCAGCAGCTGCTGCTCAACAGCGCGGTCTACCGCGCCACTGAGGGCGCCCAGCCGGCCGCGCTCGACAAGTGCGGCGAACACCGTTGCGTGCGGCTCTTCCCGAAGGTCAAGAACGGGCCCTGGATCGACGCTCGTTCCCTGATCGTCGACCTGAGCGCGCGCAAGGTCGTCAAGCTCGGCCGCTGAGCCGCCGGCCCCGTTCGCCTTTCCCGAACTCCTTCCCCTTTTCGACTGCATCTCCCGTACGAGGAGTCACTTCGTCATGCACCCGAACAGAATCCGCCGCGCCCGCCGGACGGCCGCCGTGGGCCTGTCCGTGGCCGCGCTGGCCGCCGGCGCGACCACCGCGGCCGGACCCGCCGCCGCCCAGCCCAAGCAGGCCGCCGCGCCCGCCGCCGACTGCTCCGCCGCCTACCGGATCGAGCAGAAGCTCTCCACCGGCACCACCTGGCGGATGTGCTGGCGCTACGACAGCAAGGCCGGACTGGTCCTGGAGCACATCTCCTACCAGCCCAAGGGCGAGTCGGCCCCCATCAAGGTCCTCTCCAGCGCCCGCCTCGGCCAGATCGACGTCCCCTACGACGACGGCAGCGTCGAGTACGACGACCTGACCGGCTTCGGCTTCGCCCAGGGCCTGGTGCCGCTCGACTCGGCCGAGTGCCCCGGCGGCACCATCAAGACCGTCAAGGTCCCCGACGCCTGGGACCCGGCCCACCCGAACGTCAACGGCCTGTGCACCACTACCCGTTCGCGCGGCCACGCGTACCGGATGCAGGCCGACACCGGCAACAAGGTGTACCAGGCGCAGGGCAAGGACCTGCTGGTCTACACCGTCAACAAGGTCGGCTGGTACGAGTACATGACCGAGTGGCGGTTCCAGGACGACGGCACGATCAACATGAACATCGGTGCCACCGGCAGCCTCTCGCCGGGCGACTACGACGCCGGGGACGGCCGCGGCTGGCCGATCGGCAAGGGCGCCCACGCCTACGCCACCAGCCACAGCCACAACGTCTTCTGGAAGCTGGACTTCGACCTCGACGGCTCCTCCAAGAGCCGCATCGAGCAGTACGACTCGGTGGTCAGCGCGCCCGCGCACGGCCAGGAGGCACCCAGCAACAAGACCACCCGCACCGACGTCACCAAGGAACTCGCCGGTGACTACAAGAACATGCGGTGGTGGCGGGTGGTCAGCACGGCCGGCAAGAACAAGGACGGGCACGCCCGTTCGTACGAGATCGTGCCGGGCGCCAGCAACAAGTACCTGGGTCACGGTTTCACCAAGCACGACGTCTACTTCACCCAGTACGACAAGTGCGAGCTGTTCGCCAGCAACAACCCGGGCTGCGCCAACGGCCACCCCAAGACCGTCGACCAGTGGGTGAACGGGCAGACCCTCACCAACCCCGTGGTCTGGGTGAACGTCGGTTTCCACCACATCGCGCGCGACGAGGACCAGCAGCCCATGCCGGTCCACTGGCAGGGCTTCTCCATCGCCCCGCGGGACGTCACCGCTATGAATCCGCTCACTCCGGCCGCCCTCGCTGATCAGAACGGACAGCCCGGAAACGGTAGTTGAGAAACGACCTGTCCATCCTGCTGCACCGCCGACCGCTCCCGGAGTACCCTTCCTTGATCGTTGGCACGGGGAAGGTTCGGGGGAGCGGAAGGCGGTGCACGGGTGGGCTCGGGAGGCCTGGAGCTGCCCCCTGGTGACGAGGGTCACGAGGGGAACTCCACAGACGTCCCGCCCGGCGCGGTGTCCCTGGCCCGGCCGATGGACGCCTCGGGCTCCATCGGACCGGAGCTGGACTGGGACGCCGACGCCTGGCTGGAGGTGCGTACGCGCGCCCAGCGGGCCGGCCGTGCCTACATCTGGCTGAACCTGGTCGAGCAGCGGCTGCGTACGGTCGTGGCCGCCGTGCTGCGGCCCATCTACGAACCCGTCCACGGCGACGAGTGGGTGGTCGCCGCGGCCGGGCCCGCCGGTCAGGAGTGGGTCCAGCGGGCGGTCGCGGTCCGCGAAGTCAGCCGCCGCAAGGGCTACTTGCTGGACCCTGCCGACGACAACGTGATCAGCTTCCTGACGCTGCCGCAGCTGCGCGAGCTGATGGTGCAGCACTGGCCGTGCTTCGAGCCGTACTTCGACGAACGCCGGGACGTCGAACTCGCCCTCGACGAGCTGGAGGTGACCCGCAACGTCGTCTCCCGCAACCGGGCGCTCTCCGAGGCCGTCCTCAACCAGGCCGAACGGGCCTCCGCCCGGCTCCTGGAGATGCTTGGCGCGGGCGGTGACGTGCCCTCCGCGCGCCGGCTGCCGGTGGACGCGGTGGAGGACCTGGTCGGCGACCGCTACGCGGACGTCGTCGCCGTCCACCCCGACCGGGTCCGGCTGATGCGCCAGTTCCCGGCCGAGGACCTCTTCGGCGGCGCCCGCCGGCTGGACGCCATCGGCATCGGCCTCAACCTGCTCGTGCAGAACTTCTCCGGCCGCCGCCTGGTCCGGCTCGCCGAGACCGGCTGCCGGGTCCGGCTGCTCTTCCTCAACCCCGCCTCCAGCGCGATCAAGCGCCGCGAGCGCGAACTGGGGATGAAACGGGGCGAACTCTCCCGCTCGGTCGAGATGAACATCCTCCATATGCGCCGGGTCCGCTCCCGGCTGCGCGACCCGGGCGCCTTCGAGATCCAGGTCTACGACGACACCCCCCGCTTCTCCGCCTACCTGGTCGACGGCGACGGCGCCGACGGTGTCGCCATCGTCCAGTCCTACCTGCGCGGGGCGCGGGGCATGGAGTCGCCGGTGCTGGTCCTGCGCAACGGCGACAAGGTGGTCAAGTCGGACGACGTCCTGGAAGCGGGACTCTTCCCGACATACCGTGAGGAGTTCGAAATGGCGTGGGCGGATTCGCGCCCTGTGTCCTGAGGTGGGTGCGGCGGTAAGCGGAACGCGGTCCTCTGATTGTCAGTGGCGCATGCGAGGGTGGAGACCACTGGGGGAAAGCACCACCAAGAAGGGGGACCGCCCATGGGCTGGCACCAAGAGCTCCTGATCGGCTTCGATCTGGAGACGACGGGTACGGATCCGCGCGAGGCGCGCATCGTCACGGGCGCCGTGATCGAGGTCAGGGCCGGGCAGGAGCTGGGCCGCCGCGAATGGCTGGCGGATCCGGGCGTGGAGATCCCGGCCGACGCGGTGGCCGTGCACGGCATCAGCAACGAGCGGGCGGCGGCCGAGGGCCGCCCGGCCGACCAGGTCGCCGACGCCCTCGCGGACGTGCTCACCGGGTACTGGAAGACAGGCGTCCCGGTCGTCGCGTACAACGCCACCTTCGATCTCACCCTGCTCTCCGCGGAGCTGCGCCGGCACGGCCTGCCGTCCCTCTCCGACCGCCTCGGCGGCCTCGACCCCGCGCCGGTCATCGACCCGTACACCATCGACCGCTGGGTCGACCGCTACCGCCGTGGCAAGCGCAACCTCGAAGCGGTCTGCGCCGAGTACGGCATCACCCTCGCCGCCGCCCACAACGCGTCGGCCGACGCCCTGGCCGCGGCGCGCCTGGCCGGGGCCATAGCCGAGCGCCACCCGAAGATCGCGGCGCTGGGGCCGGCGGAGCTGCACCGGCGCCAGGTGGAGTGGTACGCGGAGTGGGCTGCGGACTTCCAGAACTTTCTGCGCCGCAAGGGAGAGGCCGACGCGGTGGTGGACGGGGCGTGGCCGCTGCGGGAGCTGGCCGACGCCGTCTGAGTGCCGGGCCGGCTACGTAGTTCGTTTGCCGAGGGCCGGTGGGGGCTGGGCGCGCAGTTCCCCGCGCCCCTGCGGGCCGCTGGTGCTCAGAAGGGATACCAGCGCACCGACTCGTCGCCCTCCCGTAGCGACGTCACCCGCCGCTCGAACTCTGCCAGCGCCTTCGGGTTGCTCGGCGCGTGTTGGGCGACCCACGCGCAGCTCGCCGTTTCCCGGGCCCCGCGCAGCACTCCGCACCCCTGCCACTCCCGCACATCCCACCCGTAGGCCCCGACGAACGAGTCGTAGGCCTCGGCCGGCAACCCGTACCGGTCCCGGGAGAGCGCCATCACCACCAGGTCGTGCTCGCGCAGGTCGGACGAGAAGGTCTCCAGGTCGACCAGTACCGGACCGTCCGGACCGACGTGCACATTGCGGGGCAGCGCGTCCCCATGGATCGGCCCCGGAGCCAGCCGCGGTGTCAGCGCGGCCGCGGCCGCCGCGAAGCCGTCCCGGCGCTCCCGCAGATAGGCCGCGTCCACGGGGTCGATCGCGTCGCCGGCGAGCCGCAGCCAGCGCTCCACACCGCCCAGCAGCTCGCGGGGCGGCAGCGCGAAGGGAGGAGCGGGCAGTGCGTGCACGATCCGCAGGAGTTCGGCCAGATCGCGCGGCTCGGCAGGCCGCACCGGATCCGCCAGCCGGTGCCACACCGTCACCGGGTGGCCGTCCACGAGCCGCGCCTTCGGCTCGGCGGCCCGCACGGCCGGGACGCCCGCCTCCGCCAGCCACCCGGCGATCTCCAGCTCACGCCGGGCCCGGTCGAGGAGTTCGGCGTCGCGGCCGACCTTCACCACCAGGTCGCCGGCGGCGAACACCGCGTTCTCGCCCAGGGCGAGGAGCGAGGCGTCAGCCACCGCACCGGGCAGCACACCCGTCGCGGCCAGTACGTCCCGCGCCCTTGCCTCGTCCATCGTCCGCCTCCGTGTCCGCTCCCGGTGCCCGCACCCGCGGCTGTGCGGGTGCACACGGCGCCGTCTTCCAGCCATCCGCCGGCCAGTCTCGCATCCGCGGAGGTCGCGGCATGTGCGCGGTGCCTTGACGGGACAACCTGCCTTCACGACCATGACCGGGTCCGACCGGGCCGCGCAAAGGGGGATGACGTGGCATTGGCGACGAACGTGGCCACCGTGCGGCGACCGGCCGCCGCACGCCTGACCGGCCACGGCGCCTGGTTCCTTGTTCTGCCGGCCCTGATCCCGATCCTCGTCCTGAGCGTCGGCCCGCTGCTCTACGGGATCCTGCTGGCCTTCACCGACGCCCAGTCCGGCCGGACCGCCGCCACCCGGTGGATCGGCGGCCTCAACTTCCAGGACCTCCTGCACGACACGCTCTTCTGGGAGTCGTTCCGGATCGGCCTGGTCTGGGCCGTCGGGGTGACCGTGCCCCAGTTCCTGCTCGCCCTCGGCCTGGCCCTCCTCCTCGACCAGGAGTTGCGGCTGCGCTGGCTGGCCCGCGCCCTGGCGATCGTGCCGTGGGCGATGCCCGAGGTCGTCGTCGGCATCATGTGGCGGCTGGTCTACAACCCGGACGCGGGGATCCTCAACGAGACCCTGCGCGACCTCGGCCTCGGCGACGGCCGGGACTGGCTGAGCGGCCTCGGCAGCGCCCTGCCCGCCGTGATCGTGGTCGGTGTCTGGGCGGGGCTGCCGCAGACCACGGTCGCCCTGCTCGCCGGCCTGCAGAACACCCCGCGCGAACTGCACGAGGCCGCGGCCGTGGACGGCGCCGGCGCCTGGCGCCGCTTCCGCACGGTCACCTGGCCCGCCCTCAGACCCGTCGCCCTGGCCGTCACCGCGCTCAACCTCATCTGGAACTTCAACTCCTTCGCCCTGGTCTACGTCCTGACCAACGGCGGCCCCGGCGGCAAGACCCGGCTGCCGATGCTGTTCGCCTACGAAGAGGCCTTCCGCTACGGCCAGTTCGGGTATGCGGCGGCGATGGGCTGTGTGATGGTCGCGGTGATCGCCGTGCTGCTGGCCGTCTTCCTGGCGGGCCGGCTGCGGGGAGGCGAGGACGCGTGAGGACCCGCACCGGCGCCCGCGTCGCCCAGTACGCGGCCCTGCTCGGCTACCTCGTCTTCCTGGCCTTCCCGCTGCTCTGGCTGCTCTCCACGGCCTTCAAGTCACCGACGGAACTGGGCAGTCTGCACCCCACCTGGATCCCCCGGCACCCGACCCTGGCCAACTTCCGGCAGGCCTTCGACGAACAGCCGCTGCTGCGCGCCGGCCTCAACTCCCTGCTGGTCGCGCTCGGCGCCGCGCTGATCGCCGTACTGCTCGCGACCCCGATGGCGTACGTCATGGCCCGGCGGCGCGGGGCGCTGTCCCGGGCGGCCACCGGATGGGTGGTGGTCAGCCAGGCCTTCCCCTTCGTGCTGGTGATCATCCCGCTGTTCCTGGTGCTGAAGCACCTGCGGCTGATCGACTCCCTGTCCGGGCTGGTGATGGTGTACGTGGTGTGGGCACTGCCGTTCGCGCTGTGGATGCTCGTCGGCTACGTGCGGGCGGTCCCCGTCGAACTGGAGGAGGCCGCGGCCGTGGACGGGGCCGGGCGGCTGCGGACACTGGTGTCGGTGACGGCACCGCTGCTGGCCCCCGGGGTCGTGGCGACCGGGCTGTTCGCCTTCGTCACCGCGTGGAACGAGTTCTTCTTCGCGTTGGTGCTGCTGAAGACACCGGAGAAGCAGACCCTGCCGGTCGTCCTCACCCACTTCATCGGCGCGGAGGGCGTGGCCGACCTGGGCCCCCTCGCCGCGGCGGCGTTCCTGGCCACGCTGCCCTCGCTGCTCGTCTTCGCGCTCGTCCAGCGGCGGATCACCGGCGGAATGCTCACCGGGGCGGTGAAGAGCTGATGCGGACCAGGGCCACCACGGCACTCGTCGTCCTGCTTCTCCTGCTCACCGGCTGCTCGGCCGGCGGGAAGGCGGACGGCGCTCCGATCACCCTCCGTTTCCAGTCCCTGGCCTGGCAGGAGGAGTCGGTCGCGGCCAACAAGGAGCTGGTGAAGGAGTGGAACGCCACTCACCCTGGCGTCAGGGTCGAGTACGTACAGGGCAGTTGGGACAGCGTCCACGACCAGCTGCTCACCTCCTTCGAGGGCGGTGAGGCCCCGGACATCATCCACGACGCCTCCGACGACCTCGCCGACTTCGCCTACGGCGGCTACCTCGCCGACCTGACCGACTTGCTGCCCGCCCGGCTCAAGTCCGGCATACCGCAGCGCAGTTGGCAGACGGCGACCTTCGGTGACGGTGTTTACGGCGTGCCGTTCCTGCAGGAGCCGCGGGTGCTGATCGCCAACAGCACCTGGCTCGCGAAGGCGGGGGTGCGGATACCGACGCCCGAACGACCTTGGAGCTGGCAGGAGTTCAGGCAGGTCACCAAGGAGCTCAGCGGTGACGGCAGGTACGGCGTCGCCTGGCCGCTCAAGGAGCCCGTCTCCGCCACCCTCAACCTCTCCCTGTCGGCGGGCGGACAGCTCTTCCACCGGGGCGCCGACGGCAAGGTGACCGTGCGCTTCGACGGAGCCGACCAGGTCGTGCCGCGCACCATTCACGACCAGGTCGGCATCGACCACAGCGCACCCGGCTCCACACTGGGCAGCGGCGGCTCGGACACCCTGCCGGGCTTCTTCGGCGGCAGGTACGCGATGGTCCCGCTCGGCTTCTCCTACCGTCAGCAGATCGTCCAGCAGGCGCCGAAGGGCTTCCACTGGGAGGTGCTGCCCGCCCCGGCCGGCGCCGACGGACTCGCCCAGGGCGTCAGCCCGCAGACGCTGTCCATAGCCGAGGACAGTCACCACAAGAGGGCGGCCGCCGAGTTCATCGACTTCCTGCTCCGGCCGAAGAACATGGTCCGGCTCGCCCTCGGCGACTGGATGCTGCCCACCGGCACCCAGGCCCTGCGGGACCCGGCCCTGCACACCGCCAGGTACGGCTGGGCCACCGGCACCGCCCTGGCCGGGCACCTCAGCCCGGCCCCCGCCCAGACGGTCCGCGGCTACCCGGAGTGGAAGGACAAGGTGGCCACCCCCGCCCTCCAGTCGTACTACAGCGGCGCCATCGGCCTCGACGAACTCCGCCACCGCCTGGAGCGGGACGGCAACCTGGTCCTGGCCCGCTACCAGCGCTGAGCACCCGTACGCACCGAACAGGGCCCGTCGGCTCCCCCGGAGACCAACGGACCCTGTGCCAGAGGGTGTTACCCGGAACTCAGACCGGCAGCCGGTCCTGCTCGCCCCGGGTCGCCGACGGCGCCACCGGCTCCGGCGACTCGTCGTGGGTCAGGTCCGGCAGCCAGTGCAGCCAGCGCGGCAGGTACCAGTTGCGCTCGCCGAGCAGGGCCATCACCGCCGGGAGCAGCACGCCCCGGATGACCGTCGCGTCGATGAGGACCGCGGCCGCCAGGCCCACGCCCATCTGCTTCATGGACTGCATGGACAGCGTGCCGAAGATCGCGAACACGGCGACCATGATGACGGCGGCGCTGGTGACGACCCCGGCCGTGGTGACCACCCCGTGCTGGATGGCGTCCCTGGTGGACCGGCCGCGCAGCCGGGCCTCGCGGATCCGGGAGACCACGAACACGTGGTAGTCCATCGACAGGCCGAACAGGATCACGAAGAGGAACAGCGGCAGCCAGCTGACGATCGCGCCGACGCCCTCGGCCCCCACCAGGGAGGCACCCCAGCCGTGCTGGAAGACGGCGACCAGGATGCCGTAGGCGGCGCCGACCGAGAGCAGGTTGAGCAGGATCGAGGTGATGGCGACCGTCAGCGAGCGGAACGACAGCAGCATCAGGAGGAAGGCGAAGACGACCACGAAGGCGAAGACCGGGACGACCGAGCCCATCAGCTGGTCGTTGAAGTCCTCGTTGCCCGCGACGTTCCCGGTCACCGGCGCCTGCACCCCGGCGACCTTGCCGAGCGTGGCGGGCCGTACCTGGTCGCGCAGCTTCTCCAGGCTCTTGCCGGCCCTGTCCATGTCGGAGCCGCCGACCAGCGGTACGGAGATCAGGGCGACGTTCTGGGCGTCGTGCAGCCTGATGTCGACCGGGCCGCGCGAGGCGCCCGAACTGATCGCCTGCTCCCGGAAGTCGGTCAGCGCCTGCTTGACCTCGGGGGCGTTGATGTCCTTCGCCCTGACGACCACCTCGGCCGGCTCGGAGCCGCCGGGGAAGGCCTGGTTGACCCGGTCGTAGGTCTGCACGATCGGCAGCGAGCCGCCGAACTCCTGGTCCAGGGTGAGCTGCGAGGTCTTCATCCCGAGGGCGGGTGCGGCGACCGCGAGCAGCGCGCCGACCGCGACGAGCACGGAGACCAGCGGCCTGGCGAGCACGCCCCGCAGCACGGCGCTCCAGAACCGGCTTTCGGAGGGGCCGTGGGCGCGCCCCCGGCGGCGCAGGAACGGGATCCGGCCCTTCTCGACCCGCTCGCCCAGCAGGGAGAGCAGCGCGGGCAGGACGGTGACCGAGCCGACCATGGCGACCGCGACGACCATCAGGGAGGCCAGGCCCATCGCCTCGAACTCGGCGAGGCCGGTGAACAGCATGCCCGCCATCGCCACGCAGACCGTGACGCCGGAGACGATGATGGCCCGGCCGCTGGTGGCGGCGGCGATCCGCAGCGCCGCGCCCGCGTCCCGGCCGGCCTCCCGCTCCTCGCGTTCCCGGCGCAGGTAGAACAGGCAGTAGTCGACGCCGACGGCCATGCCGACCAGCAGCATCACGGAGTTGGCGGTGTCACTCATCGGCTGCAGATGGCTGACCAGACCCATCAGGCCCATCGTCGCCATGATCGCGGTGATCGCCAGGCCGACCGGCAGCAGTGCGGCCACCAGCGCGCCGAAGGCGATCAGCAGGATGCCGAAGGCCACCGGCACGGCGGAGTACTCGGCCCGCTTGAAGTCCTTGCCGAAGGCGTCGCCGTACTGCTTGTCCATGCTGGCGCCGCCGATCTCCGCGATCCGCAGTGTGCCGTGCGCCTTCTGCACCCCGGCCACCGCGTCCAGCACCGGCTCGACCCGGTCCGCGGCGGTCTCCGCGTCGCCGCGCATGTCGAACTGGACCAGCGCGCTGCGGCCGTCCTTCGAGATGGTTCCGGTGGTGTACGGAGAGGTGATGTCCGTGGCCTTGCCGGTGCCGTCGACCGCCTTGACGACGGCCGCGACGGCGGACCTGAACCCGGCGTCCGTGGCCTTGACCGACGGGTCCTCGGACTGGATCAGGACCGTCTCGCCGGCCGGTTCCTTGATCCCCGCGTCGTCGATGATCTTCGCTGCGGTGTGGGTCTCGCCCTTGAGCTGGTCGCTCTCGTCGACATCGACCCGGCCGGCCGCCGAGCCGAGTCCCATCGCCAGGACGACGAACAGTACCCATATGCCGACGGCGGCCCAGCGGTGCCGGGCGCTCCAGCCGCCGGCCCGGGCGGCCAGGCCCCGCACCCGCGTGTCTCCGTTCCCCATGACGGGATTGCCCCCTCGTGTGCGGTGACGGCCCCGGCCGTCACGATTTCTTCACGACTTCCTTCGTTCGATTCGAAGGTATGGGCCGGACAAGACCGACTCCTCGTGCTGTCCGGTGAAGTGCGGCGGCCGGCTCTCATCGCCTGGGAGGATGTCGGGCCCTTACATCTATCGACCCATCTCGGGGGTGATGATCAGGGCTGTCCCTTCCGACGACGGGGATCCGCTTTGTGATTACAGAACCTTGTTGAACAAGTCACAGGTGCGTGTAGGAGTTGATCCGGAGCGGTCCGATCGGCCAGAGTTTCGGACAGTCCGGCATGCCCGGCACGGCCGTCGTGCCCACCCCCACGGGGCACGACGGCCGTTCTAAGGTGTTCGAATGACGATGTATGCGGCACTGCTGCGCGGGATCAACGTGGGCGGCCGGAAGAAGCTCCCGATGGCCGAACTGCGGGCGCTCATGACCGGCTTGGGGTACGAGTCCGTGCAGACCTACCTGCAGAGCGGGCAGGCCGCCTTCGCCGCCGCCCACGGGGACGCCGAATCGCTGGCCGCGGAGCTGGCCGGGGCGATCGAGGAGCGGTTCGGCTTCCGCGTCGACGTGCTCGTCCGCGACCACACCTACCTGAAGGCGATCGCCGAGGCCTGCCCGTTCCCGGCCGCCGAACTGGAGGGCAGACAGCTCCACGTCACCTACTTCTCCGCGCCGGTCGCGCCGGAGCGGTTCGCGGACCTGGACCCCGCCGCCCACCTCCCCGAGGAGTTCCGGCTGGGCGACCGCGCGCTGTACCTGTACGCCCCGGACGGCCTCGGCCGCTCAAAGCTGGCGGAGGCGCTGTCCCGGCCGCGGGTCAACAAGGGGCTGATCGCCACCACCCGCAACTGGAACACGGTCGTCAAGCTGGTGGAGCTCACCGCCCCGGAAGCGTGACCGCCCGCAGGCCGAGGAAGGGCGCCGGCGACACGATTTCGCGCGGTACGGCGACCCGCGGCGCCGCGGTCGGGCGGTGCAGCCCGTCGGGACCATCCCGCTGACGCTGAGTTCGTATACACCAGCGGCGAGACCCTCCGGGACGTCGAGCGCAACGGCCTGGGACGGTGGACGGGGCCGCGCCACCGGATCGTCGCCGCCGAGGGCACCACGATCGGCCGGTCAACTACCCAATGGGCGCAAGTTGTTGACGACTGAACCGATAAAGCCCTGGTGTGACACGTTCGCGGGCCGCGACGCTGAACTAAGAGCCGGCCATGACGGTGACGCTCGCGAGAGCACCGCCGTGGGCCGGCCGTTCGCGGTCCGACGTCACAGGGGAGCGCCGGACCGCGAACCCCGAGGGCACCCCTCGGACGGGACCCCGGACCGCTCAGGCCCCTACGGCCGCCAGGGCGGGGGTGCGGGCCGCGTCGTACCGCTCCAGCAGCACCCGCGCCACCTCGGGCGCCGGGCCGAGCACCTCGGCCAGCACGTCCGCCTCCGCGGCGCCCCGCGCGATCCGGTCGGGCAGGAAGCCGGGAGCGAGGACGTAGGGGGCGACCGCCACCCGGGCACAGCCGAGCTCCCGCAGCTCCCGTACCGCGTCCTCGGTGCGGGGGAGGGAAGCGGAGGCGAACGCGGGCCGCACGGCGCACCAACCGGTGTGCCGCCACTCCCGCGCGATTTCCGCGATCACCGCGATCGCCTCCGGGTCGCTGGACCCCGCCGAGGCCAGGACGACCCCGGTCGAGGGTTTGTCGGCGGGGGACAGCCCCGCCTCGCGCAGCCGCCGTTCGAGAGCCGCCAGGAGCAGCGGGGACGGCCCGAGCACCTCCGCCTGCCGGATCCGCAGCCGAGCCGGCGCGTCCCGCAGGACGGCCGGGATGTCCGCCTTCGCATGGAACGCGCGGGTGAGCAGCAGGGGGAGGGCCACGACATCGCGGACACCTTCCGCCGCCAGGGACTCCAGCACCCCGTGCACCGACGGGATGTTGAAGTCCAGGAAGCCGGTCTCCACGCGCAGCCCGGGCCGCAGCGACCGTACCCGCCGTACCAGGGCGTGCACGGTCGCCGCGTGCCGCGGATCGCGGCTGCCGTGGGCGATGACGACAAGGACCGGCTTGCTCATGGGCTACCTCAGCTCTTCACCAGCAGACCGCGGCTGCGCAGCACCCACCGCTCCAGCGGGCTGAAGATCAGCAGGTCGATCGCGATGCCGACGAACAGGATCAGGATGATGGCCTCGAACACCATGGCCATGTCGCTGGCGGTGCGCGCGTTCTCCAGCAGCTGGCCGAGGCCCACGCCGAGGTCCGGGAAGCTCGCGATGATCTCCGCCGCCATCAGCGAGCGCCAGGAGAACGCCCAGCCCTGCTTCAGGCCCGCCACATAGCCGGGCAGCGCCGCCGGCAGCACCACGTGCCAGATGCCCTTCACGCCGGTCGCGCCCATGGTGCGTCCGGCGCGCAGGAACAGCGGGGGCACCTGGTCGACACCGGAGACCAGACCGTTGGCGATGGAGGGGACCGCGCCGAGCAGGATCACCGCGTACATCATCGAGTTGTTCAGGCCCAGCCAGATCACGGCCGGCGGCACCCACGCCACCGACGGCAGCGACTGGAGGCCGGACAGGATCGGGCCGATGGCCGCGCGCACGAACTTCACCCGGGCCACCAGCAGACCCAGCGGGGTGCCGATGACCAGCGCGAAGAGGAAGCCGAGCAGGCCGCGGCTGACACTGGTCCAGATATAGCCGAGCAGGTCGCCCTTGAGCCAGGCGTCCTTGAACGTGTCGCCCACCGCGGCCGGCGAGGGCAGCTTGGACGGGTCGTCGACGACCGGGACGAGGAGCGTCCAGACCACGAGGACCACGGCGAGCGCGATGATCGGCGGCAGGATCTTGGCGGTGAAGGTCTGCCGGAAGGTCGGGCGGCCGGTCGTCGACGTCTCCAGTGCGTCGAGGCCCGCCTCGACACTTCCGCCGTCCTTGACCGGCGTCGTCTCAGTGCTGGCCATGACGGCGGATCTCCCCACGCAGTACATCGGTGATCTCAAGGGACAGTTCGGCCACGGGCGCGTCCTCGATGCGGCGCGGCTGCGGGATGCCGACCGTCCACTCGCGCGCTATCCGGCCCGGGCGGGACGACAGCAGGATCACCCGCTGGGCGAGCCGCACCGCCTCGCGCACGTTGTGCGTGACGAACAGGACGGAGACCCCGGTCTCCTCCCAGATACGCGTCAGCTCGTCGTGCAGCACGTCCCGGGTGATGGCGTCCAGGGCCGAGAACGGCTCGTCCATCAGCAGCAGGTTGCTCTCCTGGGCGAGGGCCCGGGCCAGCGCCGCACGCTGGCGCATACCGCCCGACAGTTCGTGGACGCGCTTGCCGTACGCGCCCTTCAGCCGGACCAGTTCGAGCAGCTGCTCGGCCTTGGCACGGCGGTCGTTCTTGGGAACCCCCCTGAGCTTCAGGGCGAGTTCGATGTTCTTGCCCGCGGTCAGCCACGGGAAGAGGGCGTGCTCCTGGAACATCAGGGCGGGCCGCCCGTCCGTCGCGATGGAGCCCGCGGTGGGCCGGTCAAGCCCCGCCACCAGGTTCAGCAGCGTGGACTTGCCGCACCCCGAGGCCCCCAGGAGGGTGACGAACTCACCCGGCGCGACATCGAGCGTGATGTCGTCCAGGACGAGCTGCTGTCCGCCGGGAGTCGCGAAGGACTTCGAGACGTGCTCAAGGCGTGCCGCGTACTCCACCGACTCGTCGGCCTTGGCGAGTGTCGTGGTCGTGGCCATGGTCGTCACCTCCTGGGAACGCGTCGGGACCGGTGTCAGCTGCTGCCGAGACCGGCGGCGTCGACCGTGCTCGCGCCCTCGGCCTTGAGGACCTTGTTGAGGATCGTCAGGTCGTAGATGTTCTTCAGCAGCGGGTCGGTGAGCAGACCGGCCTTGACGGCGTGCTCGGCCTCGGTGTTGAGCGTGGAGGCCAGCGGGTCGTCGGTGAACTGGATCGAGGACCAGGCGGAGTTCAGTACGTCGTCCGGCAGCGCCTTGCCGGAGTCGATCGCCAGCTGCTTGTTGGCCGAGGCCTTGGCCGCGTCCGGGTTGGCGTTGATCCACTTGTTGGTGTCGACCGAGCCCTTCAGCACGGCCTCGACGACCTTCGGGTGTGCCTTGAGGAACTTCTGCGACACGATGATGTTCGTGATCACGAACTTCTTGTCGGGCCACAGCGTGGACTCGTCGAGCAGCACCTTGCCGCCCTCGGCGACCAGCTTGGACGCGGTCGGCTCCGGCACCCAGGCGCCGTCGATGGAACCGGCCTTGAAGGCGTCCGGGGTGATCTTGTTGTCGGTGCGGACGACCGTGACGTCGCCCTTGCCGCTCTGCGCGTCGACCTTCCAGCCCTGGTCGGCGACCCAGTTGAGGAATGCCACGTCCTGCGTGTTGCCCAGCTGAGGCGTCGCGATCTTCTTGCCCTTGACGTCCTTCAGGGACTTGATCTTCTTCGGGTCGACGACCAGCTTCACGCCGCCCGACGCCGAACCGCCGATGATCTTCAGGTCGGTGCCGTTGGACTTGGTGTAGCCGTTGATCGCCGGCGAGGGGCCGATCCAGCCGATGTCGATGGAGCCCGAGTTGAGCGCCTCGATCTCCGAGGGGCCCGCGTTGAAGATCGCGTACTTGGCCTTGGTGGCGCCGAGCTCCTTCTGGAAGAAGCCCTTCTGGTTGCCCACCAGCGCGGTCCCGTGGGTCAGGTTGCCGAAGTAGCCGATCTTGACGGTGTCGAGGCCGTCGATCTTCTTGGCGCCGGCGGCGACCTTGGTGGTGTCGCTCTTGTCGGAGTCCGACCCGTACCCGCAGGCGGCGAGCGTGAGCAGGGGGAGTGCGGCGACCGCGGCTATGCCGCGGCGGAGGAGCGTTGAGCGGTTGGCAGGCACGGGAGGCTTTCCTCTCGTTGGCCCGGCGGTCACGGTCTCTCAGGTCGTGGCCGGGAGGTCGGCAGGTCTTCGTCGCATCCGGGACGTCGGGTGGGGGGCCGGGGCGCGCAGGCAGTGCGCGTACGTCAGCACGCACATCGCGCCACCCCGCCCTGCCCGCTCCCGAGGTCGCCGCTGCCGACGCGGCCGCCCTCCTTCGCGAACGTCGAGTAGACGTCGGTCATCGTCATGTCAGAAGTCCCACCCGTCGTTCTCCGCCTCGTCCTTGACAGGCTCGGGGGAGGCGAACGACTCGCCGACCATGCCCGCGGTGAGCGTGGTGCCGTCGGCGGGGTCGATCAGGATGAACGAGCCGGTGCGGCGCGAGTCCGCGTAGGAGTCGACCGGCAGCGGCTCGGCGGTACGGATCTTCACCCGGCCGATGTCGTTGGCGACGAGCTGTCCCGGGTGCGGGTGCAGGGACAGGTCGTCGAGGGTGAGGCGGGACGGGATGTCCTTGACGATCGCCTTGACCGTGCGGGTGCCGTGCTTGAGCAGCACCCGGTGTCCGACGGTCAGCGGCTGGTCCGCCACGTGGCAGACGGTCGCCTCGACCTCCTGGGTGGTGGCCGGGGCGTCCTTCGTCGGCACGATGAGGTCGCCGCGCGAGACGTCGATGTCGTCGGTGAGCAGCAGGGTCACCGACTGGGTCGTCCAGGCCGAGTCGACCGGCCTGCCCAGGAGGTCGATGCCCGAGATCGTGGTCGTACGGCCGGACGGCAGGACCGTGACCGGCTCGCCGACGTGGAAGGTACCGGCGGCGATCTGGCCGGCGTAGCCCCGGTAGTCCGGGTGCTCGGCGGTCTGCGGGCGGATCACGTACTGCACGGGCAGCCGGGCGTGGCAGTGCGCCAGGTCGTGGCTGACCGGGACGGTCTCCAGGTGCTCCAGGACGGTCGGGCCGCCGTACCAGTCCATGTTCGCGGACGGCTCCACGACGTTGTCGCCCACCAGCGCCGAGATCGGGATCGCGGTGACCTCCGGGACGCCCAGCTCGGTCGCGTACGCCGTGAACTCCTCGGCGATCCCGGCGAAGATCGCCTCCTGGTAGGAGACCAGGTCCATCTTGTTGACGGCGAGGACCACGTGCGGGACGCGCAGCAGGGCGGCGATCGCGGCGTGCCGGCGGGTCTGCTCCACGACCCCGTTGCGGGCGTCGACCAGGACCACGGTCAGCTCGGCGGTGGAGGCACCCGTCACCATGTTGCGGGTGTACTGCACATGGCCGGGCGTGTCGGCGAGGATGAACCGCCGCCGCGGCGTGGCGAAGTAACGGTACGCCACGTCGATGGTGATGCCCTGTTCGCGCTCGGCCCGCAGTCCGTCGGTGAGCAGGGCGAGGTCGGGTGCGTCCTGCCCGCGTGAGGCCGAGGCGCGCTCCACGGCCTCCAACTGGTCGGTGAGGACCGACTTGGAGTCGTGCAGCAGCCGTCCGACGAGGGTGGACTTGCCGTCGTCGACCGAACCGGCGGTCGCGAAGCGCAGCAGGGTGGTCTCGGTCAGGCCGAGTTCCGTGGTGGTCGTGCTCATCTCTAGAAGTACCCCTCGCGCTTGCGGTCTTCCATCGCGGCCTCGGAGAGCTTGTCGTCGGCCCGGGTGGCACCGCGCTCGGTGAGCCGGGAGGCGGCGATCTCCGCGATCACGGCGTCCAGCGTGCCGGCGTCGGAGTCGACGGCGCCCGTGCAGGACATGTCACCGACGGTCCGGTACCGCACCTGCCGCTTCTCGACGGTCTCGCCGCCCTTCGGGCCGCCCCACTCGCCGGCGGTCAGCCACATCCCGCCGCGCTGGAAGACCTCACGCTCGTGCGCGAAGTAGATGTCCGGCAGCTCGATCTGCTCGCGGGCGATGTACTGCCAGACGTCCAGCTCGGTCCAGTTGCTCAGGGGAAAGACGCGGACGTGCTCGCCAGGTGCGTGCCGGCCGTTGTAGAGGTTCCACAGCTCGGGGCGCTGGCGGCGCGGGTCCCACTGGGAGAACTCGTCGCGCAGGGAGAACACCCGCTCCTTGGCGCGGGCCTTCTCCTCGTCGCGGCGGCCGCCGCCGAAGACCGCGTCGAAGTTCTCGTTCTGGATCTTCTCGGTGAGCGGGAGCGTCTGGAGCGGGTTGCGGGTGCCGTCCGGGCGTTCCTTGAGCACACCCCGGTCGATGTAGTCCTGTACGGAGGCCACATGGAGGCGCAGCCCATGTGCGGCCACCACACGGTCCCGGTACTCAAGGACCTCGGGGAAGTTGTGTCCGGTGTCCACGTGCAGCAGGGAGAAGGGGACGGCCGCCGGGGCGAACGCCTTCAGGGCCAGGTGCAGCATGACGATGGAGTCCTTGCCGCCGGAGAACAGGATCACCGGCCGCTCGAACTCGCCCGCCACCTCACGGAAGATGTGGACCGCCTCGGACTCCAGCGCGTCCAGGTGGGACAGGGCGTACGGGGTGCCCGTGCCCTCCCCGTGAGCCGCCACGGTCGTCGTCATGCCAGTCCCTTTCCGCTGAGCAGGGCGTGCACGGACGCCGCGGACTCCCGCACGGTCTGGTGCTGCGACTCGATCCGCAGATCGGGCGCCTCGGGCTCCTCGTAGGGGTCGTCGACCCCGGTCAGCCCGGTCAGCTCACCGGCGGCCTGCTTGGCGTACAGACCCTTCACATCGCGTACGGAGCACACCTCGACCGGGGTCGCCACATGCACCTCGACATACGCGGTGCCGTTCTCCTCGTGGCGCTTGCGCACCGCGTCCCGGCTGTCCGCGTAGGGGGCGATCACCGGGACAAGGGCCGTCACGCCGTTGCGGGCCAGCAACTCGGCCAGGAAGCCGATGCGCTGCACGTTGGTGTGCCGGTCCTCGCGGCTGAAGCCGAGGCCCGCCGAGATGAACTCGCGGATCTCGTCGCCGTCGAGCACCTCCACGAGGCGGCCCTCTGCCCGCAGCAGGCCGGCCAGCTCGTACGCGATGGTGGTCTTGCCGGCGCTCGGCAGACCCGTGAGCCAGACGGTGGCTCCGGTCGTCACGTTGTTCTCCTGGTTCGTCGAAGGCGTGGTGGCCGTCATCCGTGCAGCCCGCACTCGGTCTTGGCCCGCCCCGCCCAGCGTCCGGCGCGCGCGTCCTCGCCCTCCAGCACCCGGCGGGTGCAGGGGGCGCAGCCGACGGAGGCGTAGCCGTCCATCAGCAACGGGTTGGTCAGTACGCCGTGTTCGGCGACGTACGCGTCCACGTCGTCCTGGGTCCAGCGGGCGATCGGCGAGATCTTGACCTTCTGCCGCTTCTCGTCCCAGCCGACGACCGGGGTGTTCGCCCGGGTCGGGGACTCGTCGCGGCGCAGCCCGGTCGCCCAGGCGGCGTACTTCGTCAGGCCCTGCTCCAGCGGCTGCACCTTGCGGAGTTTGCAGCACAGGTCGGGGTCGCGGTCGTGCAGCCTGGGGCCGTACTCGGCGTCCTGCTCGGCGACGGTCTGGCGCGGGGTGAGGGTGATGACGTTGACGTCCATCACGGCCTCGACCGCGTCCCGGGTGCCGATGGTCTCCGGGAAGTGGTAGCCGGTGTCGAGGAAGACGACGTCCACGCCCTTCTGGGCGCGTGACGCCAGATGGGCCACCACCGCGTCCTCCATCGAGGAGGTCACGCAGAAACCCTTGCCGAAGGTGTCCACCGCCCACTGGAGGATCTCCAGGGCGGTGGCGTCTTCGAGATCGCGGCCGGCCTGCTCGGCCAGCGCCTTCAATTCGTCGGTGGTGCGGTCTTCCTGAGCTGTGGTCATATCTGTTCCCCTCCGGCGTCGGAGTGCTTCAGCCCCCGGGCGAGCAGCCCGAGGAACTTCAGCTGGAATGCGCGGTTGCAGGCCGCGCATTCCCAGGCGCCGTGGCCCTGCTCGCTGGGACGCAGGTCCTCGTCGCCGCAGTAGGGGCAGTAGAAGGGGGCGGCCCGCTCGCTCATGAGAGGGCCTCCTCACTGGCGCGGGACGCCCAGGCGGCGAACCGCTCGCCGTCCTCGCGCTCCGCCTGGAAACGCCTGAGCACCCGCTCGACGTAGTCCGGCAGCTCCTCCGAGGTCACCTTGAGACCGCGGACCTTGCGGCCGAAACCGGCCTCCAGACCCAGCGCGCCGCCCAGGTGTACCTGGAAGCCCTCGACCTGCTCGCCCTGGTCGTCGAGGACCAGCTGGCCCTTGAGACCGATGTCCGCGACCTGGATGCGGGCGCAGGCGTTCGGGCAGCCGTTGAGGTTGATGGTCAGCGGCTCGTCGAAGTCGGGCAGCCGGCGCTCCAGTTCGTCGATGAGCGCGGAGCCGCGCGCCTTCGTCTCGACGATGGCGAGCTTGCAGTACTCGATGCCGGTGCAGGCCATGGTGCCGCGCCGGAACGAGGACGGCCTGGCGGTCAGGTCCAGCGCCTCCAGGGCCTCGACCAGCGAGTCGACCTGGTCCTCCGTGACATCGAGGACGATCATCTTCTGCTCGACGGTGGTCCGCACCCGGCTCGAGCCGTGTGCCTCGGCGAGGTCGGCGATCTTCGCCAGGGTGGTGCCGTCCACGCGGCCGACGCGCGGGGCGAACCCGACGTAGAAGTTGCCGTCCTGCTGCCGGTGCACGCCGACGTGGTCGCGCCAGCGCTGCAGGGGCTCGGCCGGCGCCGGTCCGTCGACGAGCTTCCGCTCGAGGTACTCGTCCTCGAGGATCTGGCGGAACTTCTCCGCGCCCCAGTCGGCGACCAGGAACTTCAGCCGGGCGCGGGTGCGCAGCCGCCGGTAGCCGTAGTCCCGGAAGATGCCGATGACACCGGCCCAGACGTCCGGGACCTCGTCCAGCGGCACCCAGGCGCCGAGCCGGACGCCGATCTTCGGGTTGGTGGACAGCCCGCCGCCGACCCACAGGTCGAAGCCGGGGCCGTGCTCGGGGTGCTCGACACCCACGAAGGCGATGTCGTTGATCTCGTGCACCACGTCCAGCAGCGGCGAGCCGGAGATCGCGGACTTGAACTTGCGCGGCAGGTTGGAGAACTCCTTGCTGCCGATGAACCGCCGGTTGATCTCGTCGATCGCCCAGCTGCCGTCGATGATCTCGTCCTCGGCGATACCGGCGACCGGCGAGCCGATGACCACCCGCGGGGTGTCGCCGCACGCCTCGGTGGTCGACAGGCCGACGGCCTCGAGACGGTTCCAGATCTCGGGAACGTCTTCGATGCGGATCCAGTGCAGCTGGATGTTCTGCCGGTCGGTGACGTCCGCGCTGCCCCGCGCGAACTCCTGCGAGATCTCGCCGATCACCCGCAGCTGCTGGGTGGTGAGGCGGCCGCCGTCGATCCGCACCCGCAGCATGAAGTACTTGTCGTCCAGCTCCTCCGGCTCCAGGATGGCCGTCTTGCCACCGTCGATGCCGGGCTTGCGCTGCGTGTACAGGCCCCACCAGCGCATACGTCCGCGCAGGTCGTTGGGGTCGATCGAGTCGAAGCCACGCTTGGAGTAGATCGTCTCAATGCGTGTCCGCACATTGAGACCGTCGTCGTCCTTCTTGAACTGTTCGTTGCCGTTGAGCGGGGTGAAGTGACCCATAGCCCACTGACCCTCACCGCGGTGACGACTCACCTTGCGGCGGGGCGCGGAGGCGGCAGGGTTCTGCGGGGTGGCGGCCATGGTGAATACGTCCTTCGGGACAGGCGGGAAAGCGGCTCTTACCTGCGCGTACGGGCGCACGGGGGCATTTCTGCGCGACACTGCGCAAGGGAAGGTCTGGACAGGAAGGGGCGGCGGTGCTGTGCTCTCAGCCCGCCGGACAGATGGCGCTGGACATGCGGCCGAGGTCGACGTGCCGCCGACTCACCAAGGCGGTTCCAGTTCCAGACATGACGGAAGCGTGTCACGCGGATCTCGGGCCAGTCCACCATCGTCCGTGATTCGGACGGATCTATTCTGAATACTGAGACAGGGTGGTGTGGGTCACGCCCCGGGACGTGACTCCGGGCCGGCCCCCGGCCAGGGCCCGGGCGCCGAGACGTCCGGTTCCTCCTCGATCTTCGTGTCGAAGAGCCTGAAGCCCCGTCGCTGGTAGTTGGCCATCGCGTGCTCGCCGTCCAGGCTGCAGGTGTGCACCCACACCCGCTTCGTCGGCGGCCGCCCGGGCCACCGTTCCGCCAGGTCCCAGGCGCGTGCGGCGCCGTACGACAGCAGGTGACCGCCGATCCGGCGGCCCCGGAACGCCGGTATCAGGCCGAAGTAGACGATCTCCACGACCCCGTCGTCCTGCGGTTCCAGCTCGACGTAGCCCGCCGGGGTGCCCCGGTCGTAGCCGACCCAGGTCTCCACGCCCGGCCGCTCCAGGTGCTCCCGCCACCGGGCGTACGTCCAGCCCAGCCGGTCGGTCCAGCGGATGTCGCCGCCGACCGAGGCGTACAGGAAGCGGCTGAACTCGGGGGAGGGGATCCGCGAGCGGACGACCTCGACCGTGTCGCCCTCCGGCGCGGCGGCCGGGAGGAGGTCGGCCGGGGAGGTCTGCTCCAGGGACCAGGTGGTCACGACGATGCTGCTCATGGGAGCCAGGCAATCATCCCGGCCCCGGCCGTGTCGATGTCCGTTGCCGGAGCGACGTGTCGAGTCCGTGTCCGAGCGGCGCGCCGAGTCCGTTGTCCGAGCGACGTGTCGATTATCCGAGCGACGCGTCGATCGAGCGCAGCGGCACCGAGAACAGCATGCGGTCCGTGACCGACCACACCTGGCCCGTGTCGGGGGCGTAGGAGAGCGAGCCGGTGCTCTCGGCCCAGCAGCGGTGCGAGGTGTCCGAGCCGCAGCGGGCCGCCCGCGCGCCCTCGGTGTCCTGCCGCCACAGGCTGCCGTGCCCGTCCATGGCGCCGGGGAGGTGACCGACGTACCACTCGGAGGCGGTCGCACCCGGCGGGCGGTACGACAGGACGCCCCGGATCTCGGAGGCCCCGGTCCGGTACGCCTCGACCGCGTCCGCCCGGCCGGCGGCGTCGGTGGCGAGCGATCCGTCGTGCCGCGGGTTCTCGTCGAACGCATACCGCCACAGCCGGGCCCGCTGATCGCTGCCGGCGGGTGTCCACTCGCCGAGGACCAGACTGTCCGGGGCCGTCCCGCGGTCCACGGAGAGCGCGCTCGGACAGGGCGCACCGGCCGCGGAGCAGGCGCCCGCGGTGAACCGGTACGAGCCCACGGCGGGCATCACGTACCGGAAGCCGTCGGCCGACCAGCCGCCGGGCACCCGGCCGACCGCGTCGGTCAGCACCGAGGTGCGCTGGATGCGGTTGAGGTCGTAGACGTAGAGCGCGTCGGCGCTGCCCGGGGTGGTGGTGACCAGCAGCTTGTCCTCGTACCAGGCCATGCCCGAGATCTCCGAGGTCAGGCCCCGGTAGGTACGGCCGTCGGCGCTGGGCACGGTCAGCAGGACCCAGGAGTACGAGGGGTGTGCCGGGTCGTTCTCGTTCACGACCGCGACCCTGGCCAGGCCCCGGGAGGCGGCGGGGCCGCTGGAGGTGCTGTGCGTCCAGCCGGCCAGGACGACCCGGTTGGCGCCCCACAGGCCGTCGTCGTCCGCGTCGGACGAGGTGGTCACCGAGGCCGGCCGCCAGTCGTCGGTGAGGGTGTCGGTGGGGTCCCAGCAGTACGCCTCGGTGGCCGCCGGGGTGACCGGCAGCGAGTCCCGGTCGTCGGAGTCGCAGTCGGCCGCCCCGCGCAGGGTGTGGTCGGCGTCCGCCAGGACGTCGGCGACCCCGACCGTGCCGCCCATCGCCGAGGCGAGCCGGTCCAGCGAGCGGCGCGGCACCAGGTGTTCCTGAAGCTGGAGGCGCGCGGTGTCGGCGGCGGAGGTCAGCGGCTTCAGCGCGCCCGGGTCCTCGGCGACGGTGGCCTGCGAGGCGCTGACGATCGTGGCGGTCGCGGTGAGCGCCAGCGCGGCCCCGGCCAGGGCGGCGCGCAGTGCCGCGCCCCGCCTGCGCCGCCGGTGTCTCCCGCGATGCTTCATGTTTCCTCCCGAGGCGGGCCAACTGCGCCCCATGGTCCGTACGTTGACCGAGGAGCAGCTGGGGAAGCCCGCATCGGGATGCTACGGCAGTAGCGGCGGCCGTACCGCGAAGACCCCGCAAATATGCGGAAGATACGTCACCGGATGCCCCTGATGCGTTAAATGAGCCCCGGGGAGCGGGCCTTCACACCGGCCCTCACCCGGCCCTCACACCCCGCCTTCGAACCGGCCTTCACGCGGACCGGGGGCCCGGCCCTCTGCCCGCCGCCACCGCCGGGGCGTTCGAGCAGGGCAGCAGGTCGCGCGGGTCGGCGGGGAGCACCACCTCGATCTCCGCGTCCTCCCGGAAGCGATAGGGCCGGTGTTCGAGCAGCGCCCCCAGATAGCGCCGGATCCTGGACATCTCGGCGCGCACGGTCACCGTCCGTGAGGCGTCCCCGAAGACGTCCTCGGCCAGCCCGGCCGCGCTCCGCCCGGTGCGCCGTACCGCCAGCAGATACAGCAACTCGGCGTGCCGGGGACTCAGTTCCCTTGACCAGGAGCAGGCGCCGCCGCCCACCGTCACCGAGGGCCGGCGCGGCTGGGCCAGGTCCAGCACCAGCCGGCCGCCGCCCGCCGGTGCCGGCTCGTCCACCGCCCGCAGCAGCCAGCCCCCCGCCAGCGGCTCCACCGAGCACAGCCCCAGCGCCGGCAGCCAGCGTCGGCCCGGCGACAGGGACTTGGGCAGCGCGAGCCGCTGTGGATACGGCATGCCGGTGACCGCCGCCGTCCAGCCGTCGGCGTCCACCGCCAGTGCCCGCCCGCCCAGCCGGGCCAGTACCGGCGCCGCGACCGCACGCAGCCGCTCCAGCGCGGCCAGGTGCAACTCCCGCAACCGGGCCTCGGCGAGTTTGGCCACCGAGTTCACCCAGGCCAGGGTGGCCGGATGCATGGTCTCCAGCGGACCGCTGACGTCCACCACACCGAGCAGCCTGCCGTCCCGGGGGTCGGTGATGGGGGCGCCGGAACACGTCCAGGAACTGAGCGAGCGGACGAAGTGCTCGGCGGCGAAGACCTGGACGGGGCGCCGCACCACCGCCGGGGTGCCGACGCCGTTGGTGCCGACGACGTCTTCGCGCCAGTCGGCGCCTGGTGTGAAGCCGACGCCGTCCGCCTTGCGCAGCACCGGCGAGGAACCCTCGCGCCACAGCACCCGGCCGTCGGCATCGGCGACCACCATGATGTGCTGGGCGACGTCCGCGACCGAAAGCAACCCCTCGCGCAGCACCGGCAGTACGTCCCGGAGCGGTGACTCCTGACGTCTGCGCCGGACTTCGTCGGCAGACAGCAGCCCCGAACGGAAGTCGTGTTCGGGGTCGACGCCGCCGCGCAGCATCCGCCCCCAGGACTTCTCGATCACCGGCCGGGGCGCGATCCGCCCACGCTGTCCGGCGAGTCTCGCCTCGCGCAGTTCGCTCAGTAACCGTGCCGCCTGCGCCGCGTCCACCGCGGCGAGTCGCGCCACGTCCATCGGCGGGTTCCCCACTGAGGTCCTCCCGGACAGTCCTCGGAAAAGGTGTGGAAGTGTCTTGTCAAGCCGTCCGGGCGGCGGTTTCCGGTCCGGCTGTGCGTCTCATACTGCCGTTTTCCAGTGCCGGAGGCACACAGTCCGCACACAGACACCGATATGTTGCAACCCCTTGCAACCCTGGTGAACGGACCGGGTGTGGCCGAAAATTGAGCCGACGCTCCGGCGTCGTGGCCTGACATGGGCCGAAGCGGGGGTGGTGCCGTGTCGGCGCAGCACCACCCCCGCGTCAGCCTGCGGCGCGTCGACCGTGCGCGGACGGGCGCGTCGACCGTGCGCGGACGGGCGCGTCGACCGTGCGCGGACGGGGGTGCGGCTGACGGTGTGCAGGCGGTTGACGGTGGTGTGCGGCTCGTCGCGCCCACGCGGCGGAGCCGCATATCGATACTGCCCCGCGCCCCTTCAGGCAGGGATGCGCACCCGTGCTCGATCCACCACGGAGGCCAGGTCCAGGCCCTTCGGCAGGGTGCCGAAGGATGAACCCCAGTCGTTGCCCAGTCTTGACGCGCAGAAGGCGTCGGCCACCTCCGGGGGTGCGAAGCGGACCAGCAGGGAGCCCTGGAGTACCGTCGCCAGGCGTTCCACCAGGCGTCTGGCCCGGGCCTCCATGCCCTCCAGGTCGGCCAGTTCGGAGAAGAGATCCTTGACCGCGCGGTCCAGGCGGTGGTCGGCGCCGTGGGCGCGGCCGATCTCCTGGAGGTAGGCGTCCAGCGCCCCTGGCTCGCGTCGCAACGCCCGCAGGACGTCCAGCGCCTGGATGTTCCCCGCGCCCTCCCAGACCGAGTTCAGCGGTGACTCGCGCACCAGCCGGGGCAGCCCCGACTCCTCCGCGTAGCCGTTGCCGCCCAGGCACTCGGCGGCCTCCACGGCGACCGGCGCGCAGCGCTTGGTCACCCAGTACTTGGCGGCCGGCAACGCCAGCCGCAACAGGGCCCGTTCGGCCTCGCTGCCGTCGTCGTAGGCGGCGGCCAGCCGGAGCGCGAGCGTCGTCGCGGCCTCCGATTCGATCGCGAGGTCGGCCAGGACGTTGCGCATCAGCGGCTTGTCGGCGAGTTTCCCGCCGAACGCCTCGCGGTGCGTGCAGTGGTGCACGGCCTGGGCCACCGCCTGCCGCATCAGCCCCGCCGAGCCCAGTACGCAGTCGAGCCGGGTCGCGGCGACCATCTCGATGATGGTCCGCACCCCGCGCCCCTCCTCGCCCACGCGCCGCGCCCAGGTGCCGTCGAACTCCACCTCGCTCGACGCGTTCGACCGGTTGCCGAGCTTGTCCTTGAGGCGCTGGAGGAGGAAGACGTTGCGGGTGCCGTCCGCCAGGACACGCGGCACCAGGAAACAGGTCAGTCCGCCCGGTGCCTGGGCCAGCACCAGGAAGCCGTCGGACATCGGTGCCGAGCAGAACCACTTGTGTCCGGTGAGCGTGTACGTCCCGGACTCGGCGAGCGGGGCGGCGGTGGTCGTGTTCGCGCGTACGTCGCTGCCGCCCTGCTTCTCCGTCATGCCCATGCCGAAGAGGGCGCCGGCCTTCTGTGCCGCGGGCCGCAGCTCACGGTCGTAGATCACGGACGTCAGCAGCGGCTCCCACACGGCGGCCAGCTCCGGGTCGGTGCGCAGCGCGGGCACCGCCGCGTTCGTCATCGACAGCGGGCAGCAGTTCCCGGCCTCGGCCTGGGTCCAGACCAGGAAGGCGGCCGCCCGCCGGACGTGCCCGGACGGCCGTACCCAGCCGCTGGTCAGGCCGGCGCCCACGCCCTTGCCGAGCAGCCGGTGCCAGGCGGGATGGAACTCGACCTCGTCGACTCGGTTGCCGTAGCGGTCGTGGGTGCGCAGCCGCGGCGGGTGCTCGTTGGCCTGCGTCCCCCACTCCTGCACCTGCGCCGAACCGGCCGAGACGCCGATCGAGGACAGCTCGGCGCGCACCTCGTCCAGCGGCTCCGGGGCGGTGTGCCGGGTCACCGCCTCGACGAGGACGCGGTCGGCGGCGAAGAGGTCGTATCCGACCAGCGGGGGCGGCTGGTTGGTCACGGTATGGGTGGTGGTGCCTGCCATGTCTGCGAACCTACCCGGGGCGACGGCGGTGGTCTCCAGCGTGACACAGGGGTACCCCAGGGCGCCCCGCAAGATCCTGCGGGGCCCGGAAGATCGCTTCGGGACCCCGGAAGATGAGTACTGCCCCGGACGGCGGATACCGTTAGGGCGTGCAGCCAGCAAGCGATACCCCCGAGCGGCCCTCCGGCCGGCTCCACCGGGCCAGGGCCCTCTACCGGAACGTCTCCAAGCGCAGGACGGCCTGGCTGCTGATCAAGGACACCGTCAATTCCTGCATGGAGTACCGCATCCTCGGCCTCGCCGCCGAGGCCGCCTTCTTCACCCTGCTGTCCGTCCCGCCGCTGCTGCTCAGCCTCATCGGACTGCTCGGCTACGTCGACGACTGGACCGGCGCCCACACCATCGCCAGCCTGGAGACCAACCTCCTGGACGCCTCCCGCACGGTCCTGTCCGACAAGGGCGTGAAGGAGATCGCGGAGCCGATCCTGCACGACGTGGTGCGGGGCGGCCGCCCCGACGTGATCTCCATCGGCTTCCTGTTCGCCCTGTGGTCCGGCTCCCGCGCGGTGAACGTCTTCATCGACACGATCACCGTGATGTACGGCCTCGACGGCGTCCGGGGCATCGTGAAGACCCGGATCGTGTCCTTCCTGCTCTTCATCGCCGCGCTGCTGATCGGCTCCGTGGCGCTGCCGCTGATGGTGGCCGGGCCGGACGCGGTGGTCGGGATCGTGCCCTGGTCGGAGACGCTCGTACAGGTCCTGTACTGGCCGGTCGTGATCGTCCTGTCCGTCGTCTTCCTGACCACGCTGTACCACGTCTCCGTGCCGGTGCGCTCCCCGTGGATCGAGGACGTGCCGGGCGCCCTGGTCGCCCTGGCCATGTGGGTCCTCGGCAGCTTCCTGCTGCGCATCTACCTGACCAGCACCATCGAGGGCGCGACGATCTACGGCTCCCTGGCCGCGTCCGTCGCCGTGCTGCTGTGGATCGGTGTGGCGGCCTTCGCCGTGCTGGTCGGCGCCGCCATGAACGCCGCCATCGACCGGGTCTGGCCGGCCGCCGCCACGGCCGCGGCCCGCGCCGCCAACGAACGGCTGCGGGAGGCCCAGGTCGCCGAGTACGTCGCCCGCGCGGCCGCGGCGCGGGAGGTCGACCCCGACGATCCGGACATGCCGTCCGAGTTCCCGGAACGCTGGTCCCGCTTCCTGCCGCCCGAGGACGTCACGGCGCGGTTGCGTACGCATGTGAAGAGCAGCCATCCGCCGCGGAAGCCGGAGGCCTGAGGGCCGGGGCCGGGTTCGTTTCGGGGGTTCGCGTCTCGGGCGGGGTGCGGGTTCGCTGTGGCTGATCGCGCCCAGGCGGCGGCAGCCGCATATCGAACACAGCCCCGCGCCCCTGAAGGGGCGCGTCTATGCTGGCGCAGGTGTACAGGGAGCGGGCGTCTCTTCTCTCCGGTGCGGTCGTCTGGGTGAACACCCCCGGCGAGGGCGGATCGGGGCGGGTGCTGCCCGACGGGTGTATGGATCTGCTCTGGCACGAGGGGCGGCTGCTGGTCGCCGGGCCCGACACGCGCGCGTATGTCACCGAGGGCGCCCGGGGTGTGTGGGTGGGCCTGCGTTTCTACCCCGGTACCGCGCCCGGCGTCCTCGGCGTCCCGGCGCACGAACTGCTCGACCGGCGGGTGGACCTGAGTGACCTCTGGTCGCCCCCCGTGGTGCGCCGGCTGCGTACCCGGGTCGGCGCCGCCACTGATCCCGTCGCCGCGCTGGAGCAGATCGCCCTGGAGCGGGCCGTCCCGCCCGACCCGTTTCTGAAGCGGCTCGTCGAAGCCCTGGACGCGGGGCGCGCCGTGGCCGCCGTGGCCGATGAGCTCGGCCTGGGGGCCCGCCAGTTGCACCGGCGCAGTCGCGACGCGTTCGGCTACGGGCCCAAGACGCTCGCGCGGGTGCTCCGGATGCAGCGGGCGCTCGCGCTCGCCCGGGACGGGGTGCCGCTCGCGGAGACGGCGGTCCGGGCGGGGTACGCCGACCAGCCTCATCTCGCCCGGGACGTACGGGAGCTGGCGGGTCTGCCGCTGACCGGACTACTCGGCGGGTAGCGGGGCGAACAGGTCGACGCCGTTGCCGTCGGGATCGTGCACGGTGGCGTACCGCTGGCCCCAGAAGGCGTCCCACGGCTTGAGCTCGCCGTGGTACCCGGCGCCGACCAGGTCCTCGTAGACCGCGTCCACCTCGGCGGGCGAACCGCAGCGGAAGGCGAGCCCCACCCGGCCGCCGCCGGCCGGCGGGCGCCAGGCCGGGTGGAAGGAGCGGACCGTCTCCTCGGTGTCCAGGGCGAGGGTGAGTCCGCCGGGCAACTCGGCCTCGACATGCGGTTGTTCCTCGGCGCCGGGCGGGAAGTCCAGGCCCAGGCGACGGTAGAAGGCGAGGGACGCGGTCAGGTCGGAGGCGACCAGGCCGATCACGGCGAATCGTGGAGTCATGACGTCACCGTAGGCGGCGGGCCGAGCGCCGGTCTTGAAGGAATCGGACACTCAGGAGAAGGTCACGGCTCCCCGCGGGGTGTCGACGGTGAAGGAGAACGCCACCGGCCCCTCGGCCAGGGTCAGGTCCGTGCCCAGGGCCCTCAGCAGGGGGCGGACCGCCGCGGGGTCGGGGACGGTCGCGGACACCGCGAGCAGCGGGGTGACCGGCAGCGCGGAGGCCGTCGGGTGGCGTGAGGAACCCCAGTCGATCAGGAACGGCACCAGGCCGGAGGGGTGCGCGGTGGTGCTGTCGGTCAGCCGCCACTCCAGCAGCGTTCCGTCGGGGCGCCGGCGGCTCATCGGACGTGGGTCACCGGGGTCGTAGCCCCGGGCCCGCGCGGCCGTGACCGTCGCGTCCAGGTCCCGCGGGCGGATCGCCCAGGTCACCGTGCGGGCGGCGGTGAGCCCGTCGACGCCGAAGGGGCGGGCGCCGGGCGGTACGGACTGCTCCGGGTCCGGGCCGATGATCTCCAGGTAGCCGGTGCCGCCCAGGGACACCAGATGGTTGCGGGTGCCGAGATCCGGGTGGGCACCGCCGGCGGCCGGCGTCACACCGGTCCGCCGGGCGAAGTCGGCCACCGTCGCGGCGAGGTCGGGGGTGGCCAGCACCAGGTGGTCGAGGAGGGGCGGGGTGGCGTTCATCGACGCCGAGGCTAGGCGCCGTCGGCGACGACGGACAAGCGGCGGGGCGAACGGAAATCCCGATGCCCGTGGAACGTCCGTGCGGCACGATGGGCGCATGATCCGTGCCGTGCGCGCCCTGCCGCCGCTGCTTCTCGCCGCCGCCCTGCTCACCGGATGCGGTAGCGAGAAGGTGGCCCCCGGAGCCTCCGTCTCGTCCGCCGACCCGGCCGAACTCGCCGCCAAGGCAAAGGCGTTGGGAATCGATCCGGAGCTGGTCTATGCCACCGCCGCCCCGGGGTTCACCCTCGCCCAGCAGTCCGTCGGAGTGCAGGGCGACGACGGATTCTCCGCCGCCTACACGGACAGCACCGGCGCCGTCATCCACCTCTACACCGACCACCCGCGCTACGCCGGGACCCACAAGTACGAGGTGACGAAGAAGGACTGCGTGGTGTGGCTCGAAGGTGAGGGCGGGGTCTCCGCCGCCGTACTGGGCAAGGCGCTCGGCGCGATCCACCGCCCCACCGCGGGCGAGCTGGACACCCTGCTGCCCACCCCCGACCCCGCCTTCACCGACGACCAGCCGGTACAGCGCGGCGACCTGCCGTCCAACGGCGACGGCGCACCCGACAACAGCGTGCCGACGCCCGGCCTTTGAACTGTCGGCGGCCATGGGCGACCATGCGGCCATGGCCCCTCGACTGCTCGTGCACACCCGCACCACCGGCTACCGCCACGACTCGATCCCCGACGCCGTCGCCGCCGTACGGGAGTTCACCGATTTCGACGTCGACGCCACCGAGGACCCGGCCGCCCTGGAACAGCCGCTGGACGGGTACGCGGCCGTCGTCTTCCTCTCCACCAGCGGCGAGATCCTGACCCCGCGGGGCCGCGCCCGGCTGGCCGCCCACGTCGAGGCGGGCGGCGGCTTCGCCGGTGTGCACGCGGCGGCCTGCACCGAGTACGACTGGCCGTACTACGGCGAACTCCTCGGCGCCCGCTTCGACCGCCACCCGCAGTACCAGCCCGGCCGGGCGCTCGTCGAGGACCACGACCATCCGGCGACCCGGGAGCTGCCGGCCGTCTGGGACTTCACCGACGAGTGGTACGACTTCCGGGACAACCCGCGCGGCCGGGTCCGGGTGCTGCTGCGCGCCGACGAGTCGTCGTACGAGGGCGGCACCATGGGCGACGACCATCCGCTGGCCTGGTGCCGCGAGCAGGGGGCCGGACGGGTGTTCTTCACGGCACTCGGGCACGCCCGGGAGGCGTACCGGGATCCGGCCTTCCTGGCCCATCTGCACGGGGGTCTCGCCTGGGCCGCGCGGCTCGGCCAGTGACGTTTCTCCGGTGAACCCGATCCGCCATTGGGGTGAGTAAAGCTCGCGCACGCAGATAGTCACGTGAGTATCTAGAGATGCTCTTGTCTTGGCAAAGGGCTGTCGAGACGCGGAGGCCACCGAGCCGCCGCGCCACCCACCCACAGGAGGAGCCGGACCTTGACTTACGGGAAGAAGCTGCGCGAGCAGATCGCCGGGCCGGGGACCACCCCGTTGATCGGCGTGTACGACATGTACTCGGCGTCGATCGCGGCCAAGCACTACGACGGGATGTTCGTCTCCGGTTTCGGCTTCGCCGCGTCGTACTACGGCCTGCCGGACATCGGATTCATCGCCTGGCCCGACATGGTGGCCTTCGTCCAGCGATTGCGGGGCGCGTTCCCGCACCACCACCTCCTCGTCGACATCGACGACGGGTACGTCGACCCCGAGGTCGCCTGCCATGTCGTCGAGGGGCTGGAGCGGATCGGCGCCTCCGGGGTGATCCTGGAGGACCAGAAGCGGCCCCGCCGCTGCGGGCACGCCGACGGCAAGCAGGTACTGCCCCTGGAGGAGTACCTGGACAAGTTGGAGAAGGTCCTGGAGACCCGTCAGGATCTGCTCGTCGTGGCCCGTACGGACGCCACCGACGAGCACGACATCCTGCACCGCGCGGAGCGGCTGGCCGCCACCGACGCCGACGTGATCCTCGTCGACGGGGTCCGCAGCGAGGAGTGGATCCGCCGGATCCGCAAGGTCGTCGGCGACAAACCGCTGCTCTTCAACCAGATCGGCGGCGGCAAGTCACCCCGGCTCTCGCTCACCGAACTGGACGAGCTCGGCGTCGACGTCGCCATCTACTCCACCCCGTGTCTGTTCGCCGCGCACGAGGCCATGGAGAGCGCGCTCGGCGAGCTCAAGGCGGCGGACGGCCGGCTGCCCGAGGTGGACGCGGCCGGCGGTGTCGGGGTCAAGGCGTCCACCACCCTGCTGGAGCGCAACATCGCACGGGAACGGCTCGACGAGCCCGAGCCCGAGGGTGTGGGCGTGTGACGCGGTTGCCGACGGCTGTGGCGGTCGCGGCCGTGCTTCTCGGCGCGGCCGCGGTCCCCACGCACGCGGCCGGGAGCCTGATCACCGTGATCGACAACTCCAACGCGGACTCCATCCTGGAGGTGGACCGCACGGCGAACGTCCAGGCCGGGCGGGGCACGGCCGGCAGCGACCACGACGGCAGCGCCGTGGACGCGATCCAGGCGATGCTCGGTGAGCCTCTTCGAGCCGACGACTGAAAGACCGGCCGATGGGGAACTGCGGGTCCGTTGCGGCTGGACGCGCAGTTCCCCGCGCCCTTGACGGGGGCGCTCCGCCTCAGTCCTCGTTCGGGTCCGGGCGGCCGTTCTCGTCCAGCTCCACGTCCTCCTTCGGGTCGTGCTCGTCGGCCGGGGTCGCCACCGTGGCGCGGTGCTCGGCCGGGGCGACGGTACGGGTCGTGGCCCGGGCGGTGCCCAGGACCGTGGTCACGGCGGCCACGGCCAGGGCGCAGGCCGCCGCGGTGCGCAGGGTGAGATTCATGCACTGGAAACGATCTTGAAGGGACCGCGGTCACCCTCGTGCGGCCGAACGGGCAGACGGGGCGGCCGTACTCGCCCGCTCCACCAGCCGTGTCGACAGCTCGGTCCGGGTGCCCTCCGGACGGTCCCCGTGCATCAGCCGCACCAGCAACCGCAGCGCGGTCGCCGCCATCTCCGCGAGCGGCTGGCGGACCGTGGTCAGCGCCGGGTTGCCCCAGCGTGCCTCGGGCAGATCGCCGAAGCCGACCACACTGATGTCGTCGGGCACCCGCAGCCCGCGCTCGGCCAGTGCCGTGTACGCCCCGAGCGCCATCCGGTCCGAGCAGACGAACACGGCGGTCGGCGGTTCCGGCAGGTCGAGCAGTTCGTGCATACGATGCCGGGCCGTGCCCTCGTCGAAGCTCGCGTGCCGCACGTACCCGCCGCGCTGGTGCAGCCCGGCCGCGGCGAGCGCCGAACGGTAACCGGCCACCCGGGCGCCGCTGCACATGCTGCGCCGGCCGCCGGCGATCACCGCGATGCGCTCATGGCCGAGGCCGAGCAGATGCTCGGTCGCGGACACCCCGCCCTGCCAGTTCGCGGCCCCGACCGACACGGCTCCCGCCGGGGGTTCGTGGACCGGGTCGAGCAGCACGTACGGGATGCGGTGGTGGTCCAGCCAGGCGTACTGCGGCGGCGTCAGCTCGGCCAGGTCGAACAGCACTCCGCAGGAGCCGCGTGCGGTGAGCTTGTCCAGCCAGCCGCGTTCCGGGTGGCCGGCCCGGGTCCGGGTCGGCCCCGCCGACACCACGACCTCAAGACCCGCCTCGTAGGCCGCCTCCTCCACGCCGTGCAGCACCGCGCCCGCCCACGAGCTGTCTAGCGCGTGCACCACCAGGTCGATCAGGGTGGGGGACTTCGCCGTGTCGAACCGCGGTCTGCGGACATAGCCGAGCCGTTCGAGGGCCGCGGTGACCCGGCGGCGGGTCTCGGGGGCCACGTCGTCACGGCCGTTGACCACCTTCGACGCGGTCGGCACCGAGACGCCGGCTTCGCGGGCCACCACCGCCAGCGTCGGCCCGGCGGCCGCCACGCTCGAACCCCCGGCACGGACCATGGGGAACCGCCTCTCCGGCCCGCCCTTGGGCCAACGAAAGTAACGAAAGTTGCGACCAACGCTGCTTCCGCGGTCTGTGTGCAAGCCGTGCAGTAAGCGCTTCCTACGATAGGTGCACGTCAACTCGGCGTGAAGACCTGGGAATTCGCGGGATCATCCGCGGCGGGACTTTCGGAACTTCGAACAGGGATGGTCGGATCAGGCGAGCGCGGGCGACGGCCGCGGTCGTCCGTGGCGGCGAAGGGCAGAACTACGGCCCGCTCTACGACGACATCGCCGCCGCCGACCGGAACGCCCCGCACCGGAAGGCCGGCGGCGCCGAGACCGACTCCGTCTGCGCCGCGAACACCCTCAATGCCTGGTCGACGACGCTGACATCGGTCACCGGAGATGCCGGCGACGGATGGGCGCGGTCCGTGAGACGGTCCGGAACCGGGGCGACGGTCTCTACTCCTACGACGACCGGCGGTTCATGAGGGCCGAACACATCTCCGCCAGGTACTACAGCCTGGCCGCCCCCGAGGGCGGCGGCGGGGATCGCGGGTCCGACAGCGGCGGGTACGACCAACTCGGCCTCGGCGCCCCTATGTACGCCAAGTGGCCGCGCGCGGCCGCCCGAACGCCGTGGGTGCCGGAATACCGGGAACGGGTGTGGTGCTCTTGTCGTACCGGCGTTGAGGCACGCGCGGCGGGAGGAGCTGGTGGCGGATGACGGCAGAACGGACGGACGTCAAGGACCCCGTGGTCGGTACCGCGTACGGGGCGGTGCGCGGCAGGTGGGAGAGGTCGGTCGCGGTGTTCCGCGGCATCCCCTACGCCGCCCCGCCGTTCGGGGCGCACCGGTTCCGTCCGCCCGTGCCGCCCGAGCCCTGGGACGGCGTGCGGGACGCGGGTGCCTTCGGGCCGACGGCGCCCAAACCGCCGTACTCGGAGGCGTTCGCGGAGTACCTGTCCGACCCGGTGGTCCCCGGCGACGACTTCCTCAACCTCAATGTGTGGACCCCGGCGCCGGGCCCCGGCTCCCGGCTCCCGGTCCTGCTCTGGCTGCACGGCGGCGCCCTGACCAGGGGCTCGTCTGCCGTGCCCGTGTACGACGGTCATGCGTTCGCGCGTGACGGGGTGGTCTTCGTCTCGGTCAACTACCGGCTGGGGGTCGAGGGCTACGGGCTGTTCCCCGACACCCCGCACAACCCCGGCCTGCGCGACCAACTCGCCGCCCTGCGCTGGGTCCACGACACGATCGCCGGGTTCGGCGGCGACCCGGACCGCATCACCCTCTGCGGCCAGTCCGCGGGAGCCATCAGCGCCGGCGCCCTGCTCGCCGCGCCCCAGGCCCAGGGACTGGTCCGCCGGGCCGTGCTGCAGAGCGGGCCGCCCGAAGCCGCGGAGCGTGACAAGGTCCGGCGGATGGTCCGCCGGATGGCCAACCGCCTGAAGATCCCCGCCACCGCCCAGGCCTTCGCCGAGGTCGACCGCGAACTGCTGCTGCGCACCCAGGCCGAGGTCGGCAGGCTGAGCAGCCCGGTCCTGGGCGGCCCCGCCTTCGGGATCGTCGTCGACGGCGACCTCGTCCCGCGCGACCCCCTGCAGGCACTCCTCGACGGCGGGGCGGCCGACGGCGTCGACCTCCTCATGGGCTGGACCCGCGACGAGTACCGGCTCTGGCTGGTCCCCGGCGGCCTGCTCGACCACGTCGACCGGCTCGGCCCGGTCGCCTTCGCCGGCGCCATGGCCCGCTGCCACGCCGGCCACGAGGTGCCGCGCGGTTACCGCGCCCTGCACCCCGAGGCCGGCCCCGCCGAGACCGTCGGCCAGATGGTCACCGACCACCTGCTGCGTCGCCCGCTGCACCGGCTGGCCGAGGCCCGCCCGGGCTCGTCCTACCTGTACGAGTTCGCCTGGCCCTCCAACCGCCCCCGACTCGGCGCCTGCCATGCCCTGGAGCTGGGCTTCGTCTTCGATACCGGGGACGGGCCCGACGCGGCCCGGCTGGCCGGCGAGGGTGCGCCGCAGCAACTGGCCGACGAGATGCACGGCGCCTGGGTCCGCTTCGCCGCCACCGGCGACCCCGGCTGGCAGTCCTGGGACGACACCCACCCGGTCCGCGTCCTCGGCGACGGCGAGCCCCGTACGGTGTCCGGCCCCCGGGACCGCGAGTTCGCCCTTTGGACACCCACCGACGTACCGCACCCCGAGCGCACCGCCGAACTGGCCCTGGCCGTACGCCGGCTGCGCCGCTCAATGGCCGCCGTACGCCGCCACTGAGTCAGATCGCCCGGGCGATCCCACCGATCGCCTCCGGCCCCACCCGACAGCACCCACCGATCAGCCGAGCCCCCGCGTCCCGCCATCCCTCCACCTGCCCGGGGTCGAACAGCGACCGCCCCGTCCACGCCCGAGCCTCCGCGTCCCACACCTCCCCACTGTTGGGATAGACGACCACCGGCTTCCCGGTCACCCGCGCCGCCACCTCGACCGCCCCGGGCACCTCCTCGGGCGCACAGCAGTTCACCCCCACGGCGATCACCTCGTCCACATCGGAGGCCAGGGCGAACGCCTCCTCCAGCGGCTGCCCCGCCCGAGTCCGCCCACCCGCCACGCTGTACGACAGCCAGGCCGGCACCCCCAGCCCCCGTACCGCCCGCAGCATCGCCGCCGCCTCCTCCGTGTCCGGCACGGTCTCCAGCGCGAGCACGTCCGGCCCCGCCCCGGCCAGTACCTCGAGGCGCGGCCGATGGAACCGCTCCAGTTCCCCGACGCTCAGCCCGTACCGCCCCCGGTACTCCGAGCCGTCCGCCAGCATCGCCCCGTACGGCCCGACCGACGCGGCCACCCACAACGGCCGTACGATCCCCTCCGTCCGGGCCCGCCGTACCGCGTCGCGCCCCAGCCGCACGCTCAGCGCGAGCAGCCCAGCGGCCTCCTCGTGAGGGATTCCGCGCCCGGCGAAGCCCTCGAACGTGGCCTGGTAGCTGGCGGTGATCGCGACGTCCGCGCCCGCCCTGAAGTACGCGAGGTGCGCGTCGCTGACCGCGTCGGGCCGGTCGGCCAGCAGCCGTGCCGACCACAGCGCGTCGCTGAGGTCGTGTCCGGCGGAGGCCAGCTGGTTGGACATACCGCCGTCGAGCACGACCGTCCCGGCGGCGAGGGCGTCGGCGAGGCTGGGGGAGTTGTCGCTGGTCATGCCCCCGACGCTAGTCGACCAGGTCTCGACCGACCGGCCGTGTCCATGGCATGAACAGAACGCGGTCGGGGCGGTGGCGGGCCCGACGGTACGGCGGGGACCGGACGAGGCCCGGGTGGGTTCCTCCGCCTCGGCGGCGCACGAGGGCTGAAGCGCAGGTGGGGGCCGTCACGGTGGTTCCGGGGGCGTTCGGGAAGCGGGAAAGCCTGCGATCGAATGTCCGGGTCCGCATGACGGGCCACGCCGCGGTCTAACAGGGCGTGCTGTTCGTGTTCGTGGGCATCCCAGCTCTACCAGTGCGTGCTGTTCGTGGTCGCGGGCATCCCGGTGTACGTGTGGCCGCGTGGCCGGCCGCCGCGGGAAGTCACCGGGGACGTCTGACACACCGCTTCCTCCGGTCGGTGTCCGGCCCCCGTGCTGCCCCGCGCCGTGGCCGGCCTCATGAAGGTGCCGATGATCGCTTCGACCCACTGCCGTCCCCGGGCGATCCTGCCGAAGCGGAGTCTGTCGAGCTGGTCCGGGCCGACGGCCGTCGGCGCGTCGCTGGTCGGGTACGGTCGGGGTGTCGAGGACTCCTGCGCCCGAGGCGGGGCAAGGTCCTGTTCGGACCAGACGACCTTGCCGCCCGGCACCGGGCGGGAGTCCCATCTGCGCGACAGCTGGGCGACCAGGAAGAGGCCGCGGCCGTTCTCGTCGGTGGTGTGTGCGCGATGCAGACGCGGCAGGCAGTCGGTGGTGTCGAACACCTCGCAGGTCAGGACTTGGTGCCGGATCAGTCGCAGACCGATCGGGCCGGTGCTGTGGCGGACGGCGTTGGTGACCAGTTCACTGACGATCAGTTCCGTCGAGTCCTCGAGACCGTCCAGATCCCATTCGGCCAGCTGGCCGGCTGCCAGCTGGCGGGCGCTGCGGACAGCGGTCTCGTCACCCGGCAGCGTCCAGGCGGCGACCTGGGCCGGGCTGAGCGAGAGGGTGCGGACGAGGAGCAGGGTGACGTCGTCGGACGGTGCCTGGCCCGGGACGGTCTCCATCGCGCGGGTGCAGAGGTCTTCCAGGGAGCACCTCGGCTCCGCCAGGGCCGCGCCCAGGCGGTGCATTCCCGCGTCGATGTCGTGGTCCCGGGTCTCGATCAGGCCGTCGGTGTACAGGGCGAGGAGACTTCCCTCGGGCAGTTCCAGCTCCACGGCCTCGAAAGGGCTCCCCAGCCCGACGCCGAGCGGGGTTCCGGTGGGCAGGTCGGGGAAGGTGACCCGGCCCTGCGGGTCGACGATCGCGGGCGGGGGGTGCCCGGCCCGTGCCATGGCGCACTTCCGGGTGGCCGGGTCGTAGACCGCGTACAGACAGGTGGCGCCCATCACGGCGGCCAACTGGTCCCGGGTGTCGGGGGCTCCCTCACTCAGTCGCTCCAGCGTGTCGTCGAGGCGGGCCAGCAGTTCGTCGGGCGGCAGCTCCAGCTCGGCGAGCATGTGTACGGCGGTGCGGAGCCGGCCCATGGCCGCGGTGGCGTTGATGCCGTGGCCGACCACGTCGCCGACGACGAGGGCGACCCGGGCGCCGGACAGCGGGATCACGTCGAACCAGTCGCCCCCGACACCGATGTCCATGTCGGCGGGCAGATAACGGGAGGCCGCCTCGACCGCCGTGCCGCCCCGCAGACGCTGCGGGAGCAGGTTGCACTGGAGCGCGAGGGCCGCGGCGTGTTCGCGGGCGTACAGGCGGGCGTTGTCCAGCGACAGCGCGACGCGGCTGACGAGTTCCTCGGCGAGGAGCAGGTCGTCCTCCTGGAACGGCACCGGGTCCTCGGTGCGGATGAACAAGGCCACCCCCAGCAGGACGTGCCTCACGCGAATGGGGACGACCATCAGGGAGTGCATGCCGTGCTCGCGGATCATCCGCGCCCGTACCGGGTCCTCGTCGACCCAGGTGCCCGGCGCGGCGTCCAGGACCGGCTCCAGATGGGACCTCCCGGTGCGCAGGACGTCGGTGAAGGGCGCGCCGGGCGGCGCGGGGACCGGCTCACCGCGGACCCACGGGGATTCCGGGATCCCCGGGCGGATCGAGGCCAGACCGGCCCGCCGGAAGACGGGGAGGCGCTCGCCCACCGGGCCGAGGTGGACCGCGGGACCTTCGCCGGTCGGGACCGAATGCTCCAGGTCGACGACGGCGTAGTCGGCGAACAGGGGCACGGCGAGGTCGGCCAGTTCCTGGCTGGTCCGCATTACGTCCAGGGTGCTGCCAAGACGCGTACCGGCCTCACTGAGGATCGCGAGGCGCTCCTGCGCCCGCCGGCTCTCGGTGACGTCGACGCTGATCGCGCACACCCCCAGCGCCTGGCCTTCGGCGTCCTGGAGGCAGAAGAACGACGTCGCGAGGATGTGCTCCCGGCGCGGATCCGCCGGCAGCCGCCTGCGGAACTCGTGGACGCTGCTGGTGCCGGTGCGGAGGGTCTGCCGCATCACCGCCTCGCATGCTTCGGCCTCGCCGCGGGGCAGAGTGTCGATGGGCCGGCGTCCGAGCCGTTGCTCACGGGAGACGCCGTCGTGGCTCTCCATCGTGTCGTTCACCCAGGTGCACCGCAGTCGCGGGTCACGAATGACGATGCCGATCGGCGCGCGGGTGAGCAGCGATTCCCGCACCGATCCGCTCGTCGCCTCCTGGGAGAGCTCGCGGAGGTCGGTCACGGACACGAGCCACCGGACTGCTCCGTCCTGCCCCCACAGCATCGAGATCCGCAGGCTGACGGTGAGCAACCGGCCGTCCCGGTGGCGTACTGCCGTGGTGCCCGACCAGCCCTTCTGAACGCGGCATCGCTCGACGAACGCCGATATCGTCGGGGCTTCCTCGAAGGAGGGCAGCACGAGTGCGGCGGACTGTCCCACCACGTCCCCGGCGGGGTGTCCGACCAGCCGCTCGGCGGCCTTCGTCCAGCCGAGCACCGTCCCCTGCTCGTCGAGCATCCCGATCGCCGAGTCGGATATCGGCTGCGTGTTCATCTGCTTGCTGAGGGTCGCCTCGTCAGTGGTGGGCATCGAGCTCATGTCCTTAGGTAAGCGGGGGGAGGTGGTGGGGCCCGTTTCCTTCCCGAATCCAGACGCGGATATAGACGCCGATATGGCGTTATGTTCGCTTTGGGTGATTGACCGGACAGTGCCCTGATATGTGACATAGCCGCAGCCGTGCTGACTCCTCGGGCCCACCTCTCCGGAGCCCCGAAGCCGAGGCGCGCGAGGTGCTCGGTACGGTCGCGCCCGGGACGTGGCGGTGGCCGATGCCGTCGCCCGGGGCGCGACACCGGCACCGGACCGGCCGCGGGACGGCGTGCGCGTCCTGTTCGATCCCGCCGGCCATCCCTTCCGTCTGTGCCGCGACGACGGGTGGCCGGCGAGCCGATCCTCAGGCCGCGTGCCGGCCGCCCCTTTGGCGGTCCTTCTGCCGGGTGCGGGGGCCCGCCTTCCGGGAGCGCAGGCCCGCCGGGACCATCAGGCCGCCCAGGAGGCCGAGGGCCAGGGCGTACGGCCACCAGCCGAAGGCCCGAGAGGAGTCGGAGGCGGTGCGGGTGGTCACCGTCGGGGGAGCGGTGCCCGGGGAGCCGGCGCGGTCGGTCCTCGGCGGGGCCTTCGCCGGCCTCGGGACCAGGACCACGTCGTTGCCGTCGCCGCCCCGGTAGCTGATCCGGTAGACGGTGTCGGCCAGTTCGACCTCGGCGCCCTCGCGCAGACCGGCGAAGGAGCCGGTGGTGGGGGCGGTACCGGTGTGGTCGATCACCGTGATGCGGCCGGCCGGGGAGGTGCCCGCGGCCGACATGTCCAAGGCGCCGGCCAGGGCGAGTCGGCCCGTCACCTTCAACGGCGCTTCCCGCAGGACCAGTTCGCCATGCCGGTGCTGGGTGTAGTCGCCCCGCACCGTCAACCCGCTCGCCACCAGGCTGTCGTTGGTCACCGCGCCCCGCACCGTGCCCCTGCCGGAGAGGGCGGTGGTGACCCGCAGACCGGCCCCGTCCACGTCCAGCCGGGCGGTCGCCGACGTGAGCCGGATCGCCTTGCTGCGCCCGAGATCCGCTCCGGAGCGCAGCGCCAGCGTGCCCCTGGTCACGGTCGTCGCTCCCGTGTACGTCACCGCGCTCCCGCTCAACGTGGTCGTCGCCGTGCCCGACTGGACCAGTGACCCCGTGCCGCTCACGTGCCCCAGAGTCACGGGAGTCGCGGTGTTGCGGACGTACAGCGTGCCGTCGTTCACGATCCGGCGCCGCTCCGTGCCGGTCAGCAGGGAGCCGTCGCCGCCCTGGGCGCCCGAACCCAGGCGCAGCACCGCGCCCTTCTCGACCGTGGTGGAACCGTCGTAGTCCTGGGCGGCCGCGAAGGTCACGTCGTTGCCGCGCGTCCCCGCGATCACGATGTCCCCGGCGCCGGGCGCGGCCAGCGTGTCGTGGTAGCGGCCGCCGCCGATCGGGGCGCCCAGCGTCACCGGGCCGTCGTAGTCGAAGGTGAGCCGCGACCGACGCCCGCCGGCCGCATGCAGATTGATGTATACGGTGTCCTTCGTTCCCGGCATGAAGACGCGGTGGGTCGTGCCGTCGCCCCAGTGCACGTCGGCGCCCTCGATGTTGGTGCCCCGTTTGTTCAACTGGTGTGCGACGGGCTTCCAGTTGAGGGACGGGTCGCTCAGCGCCGGGTTGGTGTCGCCGCCCCGGTCGCTGTAGCCGTACTGGCCGGTGAGCACCACCTTGCTGCCCGGCCGCGAGTGGACGTTGACGTCGCTGCCGTACTCCCGCTGGTAGAAGTCCTGCCGCAGGGTGATGGTCTGGTTCAGCGGGGTGTCGATGATCCAGGAGCCCTGGTTGAGGATCGCGCGGGCGTGCGGGAGCGCCACCGGGTATTCGGGGCGGCCGACGGCCATGCCGGTGCCGTTGTCGATGACCCCGGTGAAGGGGTGGGTGCCGGCCAGGTCGAGGGTGCCCCACATGTTGCGGGGCTGGGTGACCAGGCCCGAGCCGCTGATCGTGCCGATGTTGAAGGTGCGGGTGAGGGACAGGCGCAGGGTGCCGTCGACCCGGACGTTGAGCTGGTTCAGCCGGTAGCCGGGGGTGTTGTAGGGGAAGTGGCCGATCAGGCCGGTGCCGCCGCCCGTGCCGTACTGCAGGGTGGTACCCCGCTCGACCGTGATCGCGGGCGGGTCGGGGTGGGTGACGGTCGTGTACGGGTGGTTGCCGCCCTGGGTGCGCACGATCTGCCGTTGCCGGGACTTCGGCAGCGTGAAGTCGCTGTCCCTGGTGAGGACCAGCGTGCCGCCGCCGCGCACGGTGAGCGTGCCCTCGCCGTGCAGGACGCCGTCGTACGTCGTCGTCCCGGCCGGCACGGTGACGACCGTGTCGCCGGTGAGGGTCACGTCCCGGTCGGCGAGTACGTCGGCGGTGACGTCCCGGGGGCCGGCGGCGGACGCCGGGGGAGCGGAGGCCAGGAGCGCGGCGAGGGCGCCGGCGGCCGCTGCGGTGGTGTGGAGGTGGCTGCGCACGTCATCGGAGACGTGGTGGAAGGCGCCGGATAACAGAAAAACGCGGCCGGGCGCCGATCGGTTGGAAATCGCTTTCTCCCTTGTCTCGTCAGACCCGTTGACCTGCCCGTAACACACCCTTACCTTTTCGGCGATCACAACGTTCGTGATGGCAACCGCCGTTCGTGATCTCGAACCTGAAGGAGCGTGTGTGAGATGAGACGTGCGTACGCGATCCTGCTGTCCCTCTGTCTGGCGGTGATCGGCGCCCTGGCCACCGCGGGCCCGGCCGCGGCCGCCGCCCAGACCGTCACCAACGGCACACAGTTCACCGACACCTCGGGGAACATCGTCCACGCCCACGGCGGCGGGGTCATCAAGGTCGGCTCGTACTACTACTGGTTCGGCGAGGACCGCAACTCCGACAACACCTTCAAGTACGTGGACGCCTACCGTTCCACCGACCTGAAGACCTGGGAGTTCCGCAACCACGTGCTCACCCAGTCCTCCGCCTCCGAACTCGGCACAGCCTACATCGAGCGCCCGAAGGTCATCTACAACGCCGCCACCGGCAAGTTCGTCATGTGGATGCACAAGGAGAACGGCGTCGACTACAGCGAGGCCCGCGCCGCCGTCGCCGTCTCCGACACCGTCGACGGGACCTACACCTACCAGGGCAGCTTCCAGCCGCTCGGCCAGTACATGTCCCGGGACATCACGACGTTCGTCGACACCGACGGCACCGCCTACATGGTCTCGGCCGCCAACGAGAACTACGACCTGCAGATCTACCGGCTCACCGCCGACTACACCGCCATCGCGAGCCTGGTCGCCAACCCCTGGGCGGGCGGCCACCGCGAGGCGCCCGCCCTCTTCAAGCGCAACGGCGTGTACTTCATGCTGACGTCGGGCGCCACCGGCTGGAACGCCAACCAGCAGCAGTACGCCACCGCCACCTCGCTCTCCGGGCCCTGGACGGCGTTCACCAACGTCGGCGACTCCACCGCCTACAACTCCCAGACCGCGTACGTCCTCCCGGTCACCGGCACGTCCGGCACCTCGTACCTCTACCTGGGCGACCGCTGGGGCAACTCCTTCGGCGGCACCGTCGACGACTCCCGTTACGTCTGGCTGCCGCTGACCTTCCCGACCACCACCACGATGTCGATGTCCTGGTACCCGGAGGTGTCCGTCGACACGACCGCCGGGACGGTCTCCGGCACCAGCGCCACCTACAACACGCTCGTCGCCCGGCACAGCGGCAAGTGCGCCGACGTCCCGAGCCAGTCGCTCTGGGAGTCCGTCGCGATCAGCCAGTACACCTGCAACGGCGGTGCCAACCAGAAGTGGTGGTTCAAGGACCTGGGCACCGGCTACTACGAGCTGATGGGCCGGGGCAGCTCGCTCTGCCTCCAGGAGAACTCCACCGACGTCACCCAGGAGGACTGCACCGGCGCCACCACCCAGCAGTGGTCGGTCGTCACCTCGGGCTCCTACGTCAGCGTCAAGGCCCGGACGAGCGGTGAGTGCCTGGACGTGAACGGCGCGTCCACCGCCAACTCGGCCGCCGTCATCACGTACACCTGCAACGGCGGCACGAACCAGCAGTGGACACGCGGTACCTGAGGTGCCATCAGGTCAGGTCAGCAGGTCGATCGCGTCGATCGAGGTTCCGGCGCTGAGGAAGGACGTCGTTCCCGAGCCGCTCGCCACATAGATCTTCAGCGTGTTGTACGCGCTGGTGTCCGTCAGCCAGGCGGACGCCGGGACGCTGTAGGTGAACGTGTGGTTGTTGCCCCGGTAGGAGCCCACGGTCAGTGACCGGGTGCTCGGCTGGGTGGGCGGCGAGGGGACGGCGGAGGTCCAGGTGTCGTTGACGACGACCTGTGGCCGGCCGTTCGCGTAGGCCGTCGTCACGCCGATCCGCAGGGTGTGCGCGGCGGCGGCCTGGGCGGCCGTCAGCTTGAAGTACACGATGATCCCGCTGTTGACGTCCTTCCACAGATAGCAGGGGAAGGACGAGGTCTCCGTGCCGCTGCCGATGACCACGTTCCCGGTCCAGGAGGCGGCCCGCACGTCCGACGGATGCGCGTACGTCATCAGGTCGGCGTTCTTGAACCCGCCCGGCGTGCCGTCCCAGTCGTTGATCCGCCAGATCGCGCTCGCGTTGCCCGGATCGTTCGAGGACGGGATCGCGAGGGTGTTGAGGGTGGTCGTGCCACCCGCGGTCACCGTCACCGACGTGGTATACACCGCCAGTTCGCCCTTGAAGACGGTCAGCGTGTACGTCCCCGGAAGCACGCTCCCGATGGCGAAGTAGCCGTCCGACGCGCGTGCCGAACCCCAGTACTGGGCGGCGGAGTTGGCGAGCCCCACCGTGTACGCGTACGCCGTGTTCCGGCCGCTGATCCCGACGCCCGCGACCTTGCCCCGGCCGCTCGCCGCGACGTATCCGGAGATGCCGAGCGAGTCCGCCCAGGAGGTGGTGAGGGTGCCCGGGTAGAGGGCGGAGGAGGGCGCGCCGCCGTCGGTGAGGGCGATGACGTACGGGCCCTGGAGGCCGTAGCGCTCCGACTCGGTCTGGTTCTCGCCGTAGTACAGGATCTCGTACAGTCCACCGCCGTCCGCGCTCTGGTGGCGCAGCAGCGAGCGGTAGAACGGGCCGCCGGAGGCCTTCTCGTGGTTGCTGCGCACGATCCACAGACCGACGCCGCCGGTGGTCCAGCCGATGTGGCTGTAGTCCATCACCCGCAGCTTCGAGTAGTGCTTCGCGCGGGTCTGGCCGTCGGACTTCTCGAAGACGTCCGCCGACTCGATGACGGTGGGTGCGTAGGTGTACGAGTCCGGCTCGTCGTTGAGGAACAGGCCGGCCTTGACACGCACGATGTAGCGGGTCGCGGTGACGGACGAGTCCGCCTTGTTGGTCCACAGGTAGACGTTGTTCTCGCCGCTGCGGGCCGCGTAGTAGTGCTTCAGTGTGCCGTACGTGACCGAGATCAGGATCGTGGTGCCGGACTGGGCGATGGTCACCGTGGAGGTGCCGAGGCCCGACTCGACGTGCGAGTTCTTGCCGCCGTAGCCCTGGTACTCGGTGCCCTTGTAGACCAGCGAGGTCAGGTCGCCGTTGGTCTTGCTGACCTTGAAGACCAGGCCGGCGCCGGTGTCGACGACGTAGTCGGAGCCGTCGTCGGACCAGCCGAAGCTCGCGGCCGAGGCGGTGGTGGCGAGCGGGCCGGTGAGGGCGGCGGTGCCGGCGGCGGCCGCGCCGCCGAGGACGAAGGTACGGCGTCCGAGGGGTCTCCCGTTGACTCCGGACATGGGGGTGCCTCCTTCGGAGGGGCGGGGTTGCGGGTGACTGTGAGAGTGGCAGTTGAATCGATTTCGCGAAAGGGCTTTCACTGTCCCGGGGTTGGCAGTCTTGCGAAATTGGTCCAAGGTCTAGAAAGCGCTTGTGGATGGCGCTACGGTCCCCGCCAGGCCTTGTCGCCGTGACGGAGGAGTCCCGAGTGAGACGATTCAACGGTGTCCGTACCGCCGTGGCCGCGGCGGTCGTCCTGAGCGCAGCCACCTGCCTGGCGGGCACTCCCGCCCAGGCCCACGACCGGCACCCGCCGGTCTCCCTCGCGCACTGCACCGCCGACGCCTGCCACTTCGACGTCCCACCGGGCGACTACGACGTGACGGTCCGGCTCGGCGGCGCGGCCACGTCCAGCACGAGCATCAGCGGGGAGACCCGGCGCTCGCTGCTCCCCGAGACGGCCGCCGCGGCGGGGCAGCACGTCACCCGCGGCTTCACCGTGAACGTCCGGACGCCCGAGGGCGAGCCGACCGGACCCGACGGAACCCCCGGCCTCGACCTGGCGATCGGCGGCTCGGCGCCCGCGCTCGCCGGCATCCGGGTGACCCCGGCCCGGCACACCCGCCGGCTCTTCCTGGTCGGCGACTCCACCGTCTGCGACCAGCCCGCCGCCCCGTACTCGGGCTGGGGCCAGCAGCTCCCGCAGTTCCTGCGCCGCGGCGTCTCCGTCGCCGACTACGCGGACTCCGGCGAAAGCACGGTGACCTATCTCCAGAACCCCCGACTCTGGGGTACCGTCCAGCCGTTGATCGGCCGGGGCGACCTGGTCCTGATCCAGCTGGCGCACAACGACAAGACGACGGACGAGGCGACCTACCGCGCGAATCTGGAGACGCTGGTGGCGGGCGTCCGGGAGAAGGGCGGCCGCCCGGTGCTGGTGACGCCGATCGTGCGCCGCTGGTTCAATTCCGACGGCACGCTGAACAACGACATCGCGCTTCTGGTCAACGGGCTCGGCGTCAATCATCCTGAGGTGATCCGCTCGGTCGCCGCCGCCGAGGACGTTCCGCTGATCGACCTCACGGCGAAGACCAAGGCGCTGGTGGAGTCCCTCGGCGTGGAGGGCTCCAAGGCGCTGTACCTGTACAACGAGGAGAAGGACAACACGCACACCTCCGCGTACGGAGCCACCGTCTACGCGGGCCTGGTGCGTGACGAACTGCTCGCCCGGCACCTGGTGCCCCGGGGCACCGTGCGGGTGGGATGAGCCCCTGGGGCGTCCCGACCGGAACCGGGGCGCCCCAGGTCCGAACGGCACGAGGTCCGGTACGAGGGCCGGCACGCCGTCGGGTACGAGGTTCGGTACGAAGTCCGGCACGAGGTCCGCCACGAGGTTCCGCACGAGCGAGAAAGAGCACCGATGCAGCTGCCCGCCGAGGACCGCGGCCCCAGCCCGCGCACCGGCTACACCCGCGCCCACTGGGAGGCCGCGGCCGACGCCCTGCTCGCCGCCGTGGAGCCGTACGCCACCCCGGACCGAGCCCTCTACCACCTCCCCGGCGACCACCAGAGCTGGTCGGGGCACCTCTCCGACGGCCTGGAGGGCTACGCCCGCACCCTGCTCCTCGCGGCCTTCCGCCGGGACGAGACCGTCCTCCAGCGGTACGCGGACGGGCTCGCGGCCGGTGTGTCGGGCGTCTGGCCGCGCGTCCAGGACCGCAGCCAGCCGCTGGTCGAGGCGGCCTCCGTCGCCCTCGCCCTGCGCCTGACCCGCCCCCTGCTGTGGGACCGCCTGGACGACGGGGTGCGGCAGCGCGCCGCGGCCTGGCTCGCCGACGCGCTCACCGCCGAACCCTGGCCGTGCAACTGGGAGTTGTTCCCGGTGACGGTCGGCGGCTTCCTCGCCGAGGTCGGCCATGAGCCGGAGGCCGCGCACCGGGCCGTCGACCACGGCCTGGCCCGCATCGAGGAGTGGTACCTCGGCGACGGCTGGTACACCGACGGCGACGGGCGCAAGTTCGACTACTACAACGGCTGGGCGATGCACCTCTATCCGGTGCTGCACGCCTGGCTGGCCGGCGACGAGAAGCTGCTCGACCTGTACGGCGGCCGTCTGGAACGCCATCTCGCCGACTACGCACGGCTGTTCGGCGGCGACGGCGCCCCGATGCACCAGGGCCGGTCCTTGACGTACCGCTTTGCGACCACGGCCCCGCTCTGGCTGGGCGCGCTCACCGGACGCACGCCCCTGTCCCCCGGGGAGACCCGGCGGCTGGCCTCCGGAGCGCTGAAGTACTTCCTGGACCGGGGCGCCCTGGACGAGCGAGGACTCCTGACCCTCGGCTGGCACGGCCCCGACCCGGCTGTCCTGCAAGGCTATTCGGGCCCCGCCTCCCCGTACTGGGCGAGCAAGGGCTTCCTCGGCCTGCTGCTCCCCGCGGAGCACGACGTGTGGACGGCGACGGAGGAACCGGGCCCGGCCGAGCGCGCCGACGCGGTCACGCCGATCGCGCCCGCCAACTGGCTCCTCCAGTCGACGCGTTCGGACGGGGTCGTCCGCCTCCACAACCACGGCAGCGAGGACGTCCGCTACGACCCGTACTACACCCGGCTCGGCTACTCGACCGTCACACGGCCTTCGGCGTCGTACGACAACAGTGTGATCGTCGGCGGCGATCCGAGCCGGACGGACATCGAACCGCTGGGCGTCGGGCAGGGCTGGGCGGCCTCCCGGCACACGGCCGCTTCGGGGGCTCGCGTGACGAGTGCCGTGCTGGTGCGCGGGGCCGTGGAGGTGCGGGCCTTCCTGGTGGCCGGGGCGGCGCCGGGGACGCCGGTGCGGGTCACCGGCTGGGCGGCACCGGAGGGGCTCCGGGCCGAACTGCTGCCCGCCGTGGGCCTCGACGCCGAGCTGACCGGGGTCGCGGGAGAGGGCGAGACCCTGTTCGTCGCGCTCTGCCGGCTCACCGGCGCGACGGAGGCCGACCCGCTGGTGGAGACGGTGACCGTGCGCGCCGAGGGGACCCGGGAGGTGGCCGTCCTGTGGAGCGACGGTCCCGGTCTTCGGGTCCGCTGGCAGGGCGACGGAGTGGATGTGGAGCACATCGCGCGGGGCTGAGCCGCGTCGGGCAAGATGCGGATCATGGGGTGGAGAGACGAACTGACCGAACTGCTGGGGCGGGCCGGGCTGGAGCTGGTGGCGGACCCGTGTGTCGAGGAGGTGGTGCCGCCGCCGCTGGCGTGGCGCCATGTCATCAAGGGGGACGCGGAGCCGACCGCGGAGGTCGCCCTGGACCATCCCGATCTCGTCGCCGAACTCAACCGGCGGTGGCACCGGTTGGCGTCCGAGGCGGGTCTGTTCGGCGGGGACGGGGTGTTCCTCGTCGACTTCCACGGCAACACGGACAGGCGCTGGAAACGGGTCCGGCTCACCGACGGCTGGGACCTCGCCGGAGTGTTCGGTGAACGGCCCGGTCAGCCGGAGTTCGTGACGCTCTCGCTGGACGGGGACGTTCTGGTGGGGGCCACGACGGAGGAGTACACGGTCTGGCTCGTCGCCGTCGACCGGATCAGGGAGCGGCAGGAGGAGAGCGCGCGGGCGGCTGCCGCGGAGACCGAGGAGGAGCGGGCGGCCGCCTGGGAGGGGTTGTTCCGGGGGCCGGGGCCCACGCAGAAGCTGCTGGATGCCTGGGCGCGAGGTCTCTCGCTCAACCCGGCCCTCCCGAAGGACCTGCGGCCCCTGCTGATGGAGCGGTCCCGCTACGCCATGTACAGCGCGATGCCGACGGATGTCGTGGAGGCGCTGCTGGCTCACCCGGACTGGAAGGTCCGGGCACAGGCGGCCGAGGTCCAGCCCGACATCACGCCCGAGCAGTGGGCGCGGGTGATCGCGGCCGAGCGGGAGGAACGGCACCGGTGGATCCTCGCCCTGTTGGCCGCCGACCGCCGGGCCGAACTGCCCGAGGACACCTGCCGCGAGCTGGCCGCCGACCCCTCCGCACGGGTGCGCGGCGAGGCCGCGCGTCTCCAGGACCTGCCGGTCTCGGTGGCGGTCGCACTGGCCACCACCGACCCCGACGGCGGGGTGCGGGCGGTGGCCTGCCCGGTGGCCTGGACGCACCTCGACGCCACGGCACGGGCGGTGCTCCTGGCGGACCCGCACGGCACGGTGCGCGAACGGGCCCTGCTGCTGCACCACCGGGACCACCCGATGCCCCGGTCGGTGTTCGAGTCCGGGGACCTCAAGCGCGAAGCGCTGGAGAGCTGCCTGCTGGAGCGCGGAGTCGCCGACCACCTGGCACGCCACGGCGACCCGGACGAGCGTCGCTCCCTCGCTCGCAACCCACGGCTGGCCCCCGACCTGGTCGCCCTGCTCGCCGGGGATCCCGACGCCTCCGTCCGTTGGTCCGTGTCCGTCCGGGCCGACCTCACCGAGGAGCAACGCGCGGACATCCCCGTCGACTTCGATCCGAGCGGGCACTACTCCCCGCTCGAGTGGGTCATGGAGCTCCACGACGACCCCGAGGCCATGCGCCGCCTGGCCGCCTCCGCCCACCCCCTCGTCCGCAGAAGCGTCGCCCGGGCCCGGCACCTGCCGCCGGACGCGGTCGCCCGCCTCGCCGACGACGAGGACCGGGTCGTACAGCTCTTCCTCGCCGAGTCCTGCGACGACGCGCCCGCCGAGATGCTGCTGCGGGTGTGGCAGTGGTGGACCGGCAGCCTGAGCAGCCCCGACCGGCCGCGCGGTCACCCGAACTTCCCGCGCCACGGCCTGCTGCGGTACGCGGACGACCCGAGTCCACGGATGCGCCGACTGGCCCTGGACGACCCCGAGTCCACGCCCGACCTGGTGGAACGGCTCAGCCGCGACCCCAGCGACGAGGTGCGCGGCCGAGCCGCGACCGACCCCCGGCTCTCCGCCGTCGCCGCCGCGCGCCTGCTGGCCGACCCCCACGAGCACGTACGGCAGGCGGCCACCCGCCATCCCCGCCTGCCGGCCGGGCTCCTGACACAACTGCTGCGAGGCGGCGGCGGCGAGACGGCCGCCCGCAATCCTGCGCTGCCCGTCGAGGTCATGCGCCGGATGGCCGCGACGATCGACAGGGCGGCATACGTCACGGGGTGAGACGGGCGATCCGCAGCGTCGTCGTGGTCGGGGACGCCCCGGTGAGCGGAGTGCCGTAGTCCGGGGTGACCGGCGCGTAGGCCCACGTCGGGGAGGCGGTGACGTGTGGTGCGGAAGTCATGCCTCCTGGTCGCCGCCGGAGCGGGGAAGGTAGCCGTGGTCCAGTGCGGGCGTGGCCGGGAGCGGGACCGCCCTTCTGATCGGGGTGCCGAGGGCGGCGAGGCCGGTCAGGGTGCAGCAGACACCGGCCACGGCGGCCACGGGGGCGGTGCCGTACCGCTCGGCCGCCCAGGTGAGGACGGCCGCGCCGGCCGGGGCCAGCGCGTACTGGAGGGTCCAGTGGGCGGAGGTGACCCGGCCCAGCAGGGGTTCGGGGGTGATCTCCTGGCGCAGGGACATGGAACAGGTGCCGGCCACCCCCACGCAGGCCAGGTAGACCGCGCACAGGACGGCCACCATGGGCACCGAGCCCACCCGGCCGAGTGCGGCGAAGGCCAGCCCGCCCACCGCCATCGAGGCGATCCAGGTCGGCCCGAAACCCAGCCGCCGCCGGAGCCGGGCGACCAGCAGCGCCCCGGTGATCGTGCCGACCGCGCCGATCGCCAGCACGGTGCCGACCGTGCCGTCGTCGTGGCCGAGGTCGTCCTTGAGGTGGTAGATGACCAGGTCGTTGATGCCGAGGCTGAGGAAGCTGAAGACGGCGAGCAGTCCGGTGACCGAGCGCAGGACGGGGTGCCGGACCAGGTACCCGATCCCGGTGCGCAGATCGCGCCACACGCCCCGTTTCCCGGCCGGCTGCTCGTCCCCGGCGCGCTCCCGGACCCGTACCAGGAAGAGGAGGGCCGCCGAGACGGCGTAGCTCGCCGCGTCCACGGCCACCGCGTCGGCCGGCCCGGTCCAGGCGGCCATCAGACCGGCGCCCAGGGGGCCGAGGACCCCGGCCGCCGCCGCGGTGGCGTTGACCCGCCCGTTGGCCTCGGTGAGTCGGGTGACGTCGACGAGTCCGCGTACGACGGTGACGTATCCGACGGCGAAGAGCATGCCGACGGCCTCGCACAGCGGCAGCACCACGTACAGCAGCCAGAGGTGCGGCCCGGCCAGCCAGACCACCGGGACCAGACCGTAGAGGACCATGCGGACCAGGTCGCAGGCGATGAGCAGCTTCCGCCGGTCGACCCGGTCCACGACCACCCCGGCGAAGACCGCCGCCAGGACCATCGCGACCCCGCCGACGGCGGTGAGCAGTCCCATCCGGGCCACCGAGCCGGTCGCCTGGAGGACCAGCAGGGGCAGCGCGACGAGACTGAAGGAGTCACCGAGCACGGACAGTGTCTGGGCCAGCCAGAAGAATCCGAAGTCCCGCTGCCTCCACAGCGGTTGGCCGGTCGCCGCCTCCTTGGCACGCGCCTCCCGCTCCGTCCGTCGCGCCTCGCGTGTCACGGCTCCCCCTTCCGCACCCCGGCAACCCTGTGCCGACCGCGTCCCGTTGATAGTTGATATTCCTTGAGAACTGGCCCCACGAAGGAGACCGACCACCATGCCTGAACTCCACTACGACGTCACCGGCACCGGACCCGTCCTGCTCCTCCTCCCCGGCGGCGCCGGCCACCCCATGGGCCTGGACCCGCTGGTCGGCCACCTGGCACCGCACTTCACCGTCGTGACGTACGACCCGCTCGGCCTCGCCCACGGCCGCCTCCGCGAGCCGGTCGCCGACCAGCGGGTGGCGGACTGGAGCGAGGGCGCCCGGCGGGTTCTGGAAGAAGTGGCGGGCGAGGACGGGGCGGTGTACGTCCTGGGGACCAGCTCCGGTGGCATCACCGCCCTCGACCTGCTGGCCCGCCATCCCGGACGGCTGCGTGGCGTGATCGCCCACGAGCCGCCGTGCGTCACGCTGTTGCCCGACGGGGAGCGGCTGCGGGCCGAGCTGGTCGGGCAGTTGGAGCGCGGGCGCCCGGCCGCCGGCGAACCGACGCCCTTCGGGATCTTCCTCGACCATGTCCTGGGCTCCTTCACCGCCTACCGGCCGCCGGCCGGCCTGCCCCGCCTCACGGTGGCCGCCGGAACCGAATCCCGCGACCAACTCCTCTACGAGACGGCCAAGTTCACCGCCGAGTACACCGGTGGAGCCTTCGCCGAGTTCCCCGGCGGGCACCTGGGCACCGTGCACGAACCGGCCGCCTTCGCCGAGCGGGTCGGGGAGGTCCTGCTCGGCTGACGGCCCGGCCGCCCGGTCAGCCGTTCACCCCCGTGTAGTGGCCCAGCGCCCACCGCCACAGCCGGCGTGACGCCAGGTAGGCGAGCAGGCCGAGGAGGGGGGATCCGGCCGCCAGCCAGTAGGGGGCGCCCGTGGAGTGGCCGTGGCCGGTGAGGACCGCGGCCGGGAAGTAGGCGACGAAGGCGAGGGGCAGGCCGTAGGTGAGGAGGCCGCCGACCGCGCGGGGGAGGACGTTCAGGGGGTAGCTGCCGAAGGTGCCGAGGAGTTCCTCCAGCCAGCGGCCCCAGTAGTCGGCGGCCGGGTAGCGCAGCGAAGCGCAGGCCACCACCGTGAAGAGGGCGGCCTCCAGCAGCATCCCGCCCAGGACGGCGGCGACCAGATACGTGATCCGGCCCGGCGTCCAGTCCAGGTCGCTGCGGCTGAGCGCGCCCACCATCAGACCGGCCGCCACCGTCAGGTCGCCGATCGCGTTGGTGGGGAAGAACTCCAGCTGGACCTGGCGGTAGACGGGCAGCGGGCGCAGGAGATAGGCGTCGATCCTGCCCTCCTGGATGCTCCGGCCCAGACCGTGCACCCGGCCCAGGAGGAGCACGAACAGGCCGTGCGCCAGCATGCGGGTCGCCGGGATCAGCAGGACGTCGCTGCTGTCCCAGCCGCCCATCCCGGCGAACCGGGTGAGCAGCACCGTCGCGAACACGATCACCGACACCTGCCAGACCGCGCCGATCGCGATCATCATCAGGAACTCGGTGCGGTATTCCAGCTGGGCGCGGAAGTTGAGGCGCGTGATGCGCCACATGATCCGTACGGCGTTCATCGGTCTCAGCCTCCTTGCGAGATCACGCGGCGGGCGGCCCGCCGCCACACGAACCGGGTGAACAGGTAGAGGGCCACGACCCACGCGGCCTGGACGCCGAGCTGGAAGGGGGCGTCCGAGAGGGGGATCCGGCCGATGTACAGCGACAGCGGCACGCTCAGCGTCGCCTGGAAGGGCAGGAAGGAGCTGAGCGTGATGAACCAGTGCGGGAAGAACCACAGCGGCGCGTACACCCCGGACAGCAGGTTCTGCGCGAAGACCAGGATCAGCATCGCGGCCGTGTTCCGCAGCGTCCAGAAACACAGCTGGTCGATGAGGAGCATGACGTAGTAGAGGACCAACTGGCCCAGCGCGAGGCTGAGGACGAACACGCCCGCCACCGCCGCCGAACCCGGCGGCTGCACGACCCCGACCGCCAGACAGACCGCGTATCCGGCCAGCGCCCAGGTCAGGCCGTACAGTTGCTCGCCGATCGCGCGCAGGGCGTGGTAGCGCTGGGGTGACATCGGGCGCAGGTACCAGTAGACGATGGTGCCGAAGTGCACGTGCTGCATGACCGTGTCCCGGCCCGCGTACTGGTCCAGCTCCCGCAGCCGGGAGGCCAGTACGGCCATCACGGCGTACGTCACCGCCTGGCCGCGGTCCAGACCCGCGGTCGTACCGGACTGGGCGTACAGGCCGCGCCAGAGCGAGGCCACCAGCACCACCTGCACGGTCAGCCGCAGCAGGACCCCGGTGATCCGGGGCGGGGTGTACAACTCGCCGAGCGGGGTGACCCGGGCGGCCCGCCAGCCGTGGGACAGGGCCATCTCAGACCGCCTCGGCCCGCACGTAGGCCGCCCGCATGACGTCCTCCAGGTCCGCCTCGTCCACCGCCACGCCCGTCACCTCGTACCGCTCGATGACCAGCTTCAGCGCCCTGTGGACCGTGGGCGCGGCCGGGCCGTCCGGGCCGAACACCACCTGCGGGCCGTCCCGGCTCACCAGCGTGATCCCCGGCAGCGGGCCGACCGGGGTGTGCGGGTCGGCGAGGGTGGCCCGCACCTGCCAGGTCGAGCCGAAGGTACGGCGGATCTCGTCCAGGGAGCCGTCGAGCACCAGCCGCCCGTGGTTGACCAGCACCACCCGCTCGGCGAGCCGCTCGACCTCGGTCATGTCGTGCGTGGTCAGCAGCACGGTACGGCCGCGCTCCGCGACCTGGTACCGCAGGAACTCGCGGACCTGCTCCTTCACCACCACGTCCATGCCGATCGTCGGCTCGTCCAGGAACACCACCGGCGGATCGTGCAGCAGGGCGGCCGCCAGGTCGCAGCGGACCCGCTGGCCGAGCGAGAGGTGCCGGACCCGGGTGTCCCAGAAGGCGGACAGGTCGAGGAGCCGGTCGAACTCCCGCAGCCGGGCCGCGTGTTCGGCGCCGGGCACCTCGTAGATGTCCCGCAGGATGGCGAACGACTCCCGCACCGGCAGGTCCCACCACAGCTGGGTGCGCTGCCCGAACACCGCCCCGATGTTGCGGGCGTTGCGCTGCCGCTCCTGGTACGGCACCACGCCGGCGACCCGGGCGTGGCCGGAGCTCGGGGTGAGGATGCCGGTGAGCATCTTGATGGTGGTCGACTTGCCCGCGCCGTTCGGGCCGAGCAGGGCGAGGAGTTCGCCGGGGGCGACGTCGAAGGTGATGTCGGAGACCGCGTGCTTCTCGACGCGCTCGGGGTTGACCAGGGATCGCAGGGCGCCGGTGAAACCCGGGCGCCGGACGGTGGTGTGGAAGGTGCGGGACAGACCGCGGACCTCGATGCTTCCGGCCACGCTGGGGGACTCCCTCGTTCCGTACACGACGTACGGCCGGCCGGTTTGGGAGGCCGACCGGCCGTGGATACGCAACAACGGTCGCAAAGCGCCGAGGGGCCCGGCAATGGATTAAACGACCCGCGATTTGGACTAATCGATCACCGGGAGGCGGACGCGGTACGGCCCGGGCGCACCCCGTTGCGCTGCCCCACGGCCCGCAGCGCCCCCTCCAGCGCGAAGGTGGCCGCGCCGAGGCAGACCGGGTCGGTGGGGATGGGGGAGAGCATGATCTCGGTGGCGGCGAACGGCCGCCCGAGCGCATGCCGACGGACGGCCTCGCGGACCTCGTGGAGCAGCGGTTCACCGAGCCTGCGGGCGACCCAGCTGCTGAGCACCACCAGTTCGGGGTTGAGCAGGTTGACCAGGTTGGCGACCCCGGCGCCGATGTACCGGGCCGTGTCCCGCACCACCTGGACCGCCACCGGGTCACCGTTCGCCACCCCGCGGGCCAGCGCCTCGATCGTGGCCGTCTGGTCCTCGGGGTGCAGCAGCGGGCTGTCCGGGCTCGACTCGCGCAGGTTGAGCATGATGCCGGGAGCGCCGACGTAGGTCTCGACACAGCCGTGGTTGCCGCAGTGGCACGGCCGCCCGTCCAGGACGAGTGTGGTGTGCCCCCACTCTCCGGCGCTGTTGCTGACGCCCCGGTGCAGTCCGCCGCCGAGGGCGAGCCCGGCGCCGACCCCGGTGCCGAGGTTCACCACCACCGCGTCCCCGCGTCCGCGTGCCGCCCCGAACCACTGCTCGGCCACCGCGCAGGCACGCAGCGGGTTGTCCAGGTGGAGGGGGTAGGCGACGTGTTCGGACAGCAGGTCGAGCAACGGCACGTCGTGCCAGTCCCAGTTGGGCGCGTACTCGGCGACGCCCGTGTCCCGGTCCACCTGCCCGGGCGCGCTCACCCCGACGCCCAGCACCCGCGCGCCCTCCACCCCGGCCTGCGCCACCACCGAGCCGACGGCGGCGGCGACATGGCTCACCACCTGCCCGGGCCGGTGCTCGCCGGGGCGCATGTCCTCCTCGGCGCGGGCCAGTACGTTCAGCGCCAGGTCGAACAACTCGACATGGACGTACGTCTCCGCGATGTCCACGCCGATCAGCGCGCCCCCCGAGGCGTTGACCGCCACGAGCCCCCGGGGCCGGCCGCCCGCCGAGTCCTCGAAGCCGACCTCCGTGATCATCCGCAGTTCGAGCAGTTCGCCGACGAGCGTGGCGACCGTGGCCAGACTCAGCCCGGTGACGGACGCCAGTTCCTGCCGTGAGGTGGGAGACTCGGCGATGATGTGCCGCAGCACCTCGTAGCGGTTCGCGGTGCGGATGTCACGTGATGTGTGCTTCACACGGCGCAAGGCTATGGGCTGCGGCCGCCTTTCGACAAGGCATTAGGAAAAGGGCTTTATTAAGCCTGCCGCGGCATGCGCGCGGCTCGTCAACCGCCCAGTGCGTCCTGGACGAAAGGATTGGCGAACTTCCCCTCGGGGTCCAGGGTCCGGGCCAGCGCACGGAAGTCGGCCAGCCGCGGGTAGCGGCCGCGCAGCACCTCGCCGGGGACGCTGTGCACCTTGCCCCAGTGCGGACGCGGCTCGAACGGCGCCAGCACCTCCTCCAGCCGGCCCACCGCGGGCAGTACGGCCGCCAGGTCGTCGACCCAGGTGAAGTGCAGGGCCACGGAGTCCCGGCCGTGGGCGGGGCTGAGCCACTGCGGATCGGCGGCGATGGTCCGCACCTCGCAGGTCAGCAGAGCGGGCGAGACCGCCTGCCGGACGGCGTCGACCGCGTGCAGTGCCTCGACGGCCGTCTGCCTCGGCAGCAGGTACTCCGACTGGAGCTCGTCCCCGCTGCTCGGCGTGAACTCCGCCCGGAAGTGCGGCAGTCGCTCGTGCCAGGGCCCCGGCACCCCGAACTGCTCGGTGCAGTTGCGCGCCGGCATGCCCGGCACCGGGTGCATCGCCTCGGTCGCGGGCGCGGCCCAGCCGAAGTCCACGGCGGGGCGGTCGGTGCGCCGCTTCACCCACACCTGCCGGAAGCCCGGCTCCCGCCAGTCGGTGAACAGGCTCACGCTGTACCCGGCCGCCGACACGGCCGCGAAGTCCAGCTCCGCCAGCGGCAGTTCGACGTACACCGTCTGCGCGACCTCGTAGGCCGGTTCCAGGTCGAGGGTGAGCGCGGTGACGACGCCGAGCGCGCCCAGCGAGGTCACGGCACCCTCGAATCGGGCGTCGCCGCGGGCGATCGTCTCCGTCGAACCGTCGGCGAGGACCAGCTCCACCTCGCGGACGGGCGCCGCCAGCGACCCGTTGGTCACGCCCGAGCCATGCGTTCCGGTGGCCACCGAACCGGCCACCGAGATGTGCGGCAGCGAAGCCATGTTGGGCAGCGCCAGGCCGTACGCATGGACCGCGCGGGCCAGTTCGGCGTACCGCACCCCGCCCGCGACCCGGACCGTGCGGGCCGCCGTGTCCACCTCGATCACCGGCGGCAGCCCGGCGACCGAGACCAGCAGGCCCTGCGGACCCGGGTCGGCGATGCGGTTGAAGGAGTGCCCGCTGCCCAGCACCCGTACCCGCGTACCGCCCGCCACCAGCGACCGGAGCGCGTCGAGCGAGTCCGGGCGGTGGAACTCCTTGGCCGTGTACGTGATGTTGCGCGCCCAGTTGGTGACCGTCTGCGCCGGATCCGTCATCGTGTCGTCCCATCCCTGTCGTGCCGTGCCCGTGCCCGTGCCTGTCGTGCCCGTGCCTGTCGTGCCTGCCCTGCTCCGCGCTCTCGTCTGCCAAAGAGCGCGTGTGCGTTGACCCTCTCATTCGCCGAGACCTACCGTAGAGAACGGTTGCTATCCGCGCGTCACCGAGCCGGAAGGTCACTTCCTTGCCCGAGCGTCCCCAGGCAGTGTTCGCCATGACAGCCCAGAACGTGCCGCTCGTCTTCCCGCCGGAGGTGCTCGCACGACTGCGCGCGTGCGTAGAAATCGATCCCACTCTGGTGGTGGACGACTTCACCGATCCCCGGGTCAGGGAGACACTCGCCCGCGCCGAGGTGCTCGTCACCGGCTGGGGCTGCCCGACCCTGGACGCGGCCGCCCTGGACGCGGTGCCCGCACTGCGCGCGGTGCTGCACGCGGCCGGTTCGGTCAAGGGCTTCACCACGCCCGAGGTCTGGAAGCGCGGCATCCTCGTCTCCTCGGCGGCCGCCGCCAACGCGCTGCCCGTCGCCGAGTACACCCTCGCGATGATCCTCCTCGCCGGAAAGGACGTCTTCGCCTCCCGCGACCTGCTGCGCACCCGGCGCACCCACCCCTACGGCGGCATCGTCCCCGGCATCGGCAACTTCCACCGCCGCGTCGGCGTCGTCGGCGCCTCCCGCATCGGCCGCCGCCTCATCGAACTCCTGCGCCCCCACGACCTGGTGGTGAGCCTCGCCGACCCGTACGTCGACGAGGCGGAGGCCGCGGGGCTCGGCGTGCCGCTGCTGCCGCTGGACGAGCTGCTGCGCACCTCGGACACCGTCACCGTGCACGCCCCGCAGACCCCCGAGACCCGTCACCTCGTCGGCGCCCGCGAACTCGCCCTGATGCCGGACGGATCGGTACTGATCAACACCGCGCGCGGCTCGCTGGTCGACCACGACGCCCTGGCCGAGGAACTGCGCACCGGCCGCCTGACCGCGATCCTCGACGTCACCGACCCCGAGCCGCTGCCCGCCGACTCCCCGCTGTTCGACCTCCCGAACGCCTTCGTCACCCCGCACCTGGCCGGCTCGCAGGGCAACGAGCTGGCGCGGCTCGGGCTCACCGTCGTGGCGGAGGCCGAACGGCTGCTGGCCGGCGACGGCCTGCGGTACGCGGTCGACCACTCGGTCCTCGAACGGGCCGCGTGACGGGCGTCTCGTAGGGTGACCTGAACACAGGACGAAGGGGAGCCGAGCGGTGGCGAAGCGGACCCAGCCGGCGCCGAACGGGGACGCCTCGACCGTACGGGACGTGGCCGCGCGCGCCCGGGTCTCCACGTCGACCGTCTCCCGGGTGCTGGGCGGCACCTACCCGGTGGCCGCCACCACCCGCGCCAAGGTCCTGAAGGCGATGCGCGAGCTGGACTACGTGGTCAACGCGCACGCCCGCGCGCTCGGCGGCGTCACCAACAAGACGGTCGCCGTCGTCGTCGACGACGTCACCGGTCCCTTCTACGCGCACATCGCCCGCGGGGTCGAGGAACAGGCCTCGGCGGAGGGCCGGCTGTGCATGCTCTGCACCACGCACGGCGACCCGCGGCGCATCCTCGCCGTGGTGGAGACCATGCGGGAGCAGCGGGCGGACGCGGTGATCGTGGTGGGCGGCGCCCTGGCGGACAAGGCGTACCACGACCGTATGACCCACTTCGCCCACGCCCTGGACCGGGCCGGCTCCCGGCTCGTCCTGGTCGGCCGGCCGCCGCTCGGCCCCGGCGTCCCGGCCACGGTCGTGGACTACGACAACGAGGGCGGCGCCTTCGCCCTCACCAGCCACCTGCTCGCCGGCGGCCACCGGCGCATCGCCTACCTCGGTCGCGTCCCCGGCCTCTCCACCAGCGCCCAGCGCATCGCCGGCTTCACCCGCGCCCATGAACTCCTCGGCCTCACCCCGGACCCCGACCTGATCGCCGACGGCGTCTTCTCCTGCTCCTACGGCTATCAGGCGACCCGTGAACTCCTGCTCTCCGGAAGGGAGTTCACGGCGGTCTTCGCCGCCACCGACATGATCGCCGCGGGCGTGATCCAGGCCCTGCGCGAATCCGGCCGTCGTATCCCCGACGACGTCGCGGTGGCCGGGTACGACGACATCCCGGTCGCCCGGGACGTCTACCCGACGCTCACCACGGTCCATGTGCCCCAGGAGGAGCTGGGGCGCGCGGCCGTCCGCCTCGCCCTGCACCGCGACGACCTGCCGGACGGCCGGCACCTGGTCCTGGGCACGCATGTGGTGCTGCGCGAGTCGACACGACGGGCCGGCGGCAGCTGAGGAGAGGGGTTAAACCTCCCGAAGGAGGACGAATCGCACGGCGTGAGGGGACCCGGCACGGCCGACGAACGAGCGGGGGCATACCGTGAGGAGTCGAACGCCTGAGTCGGAAGGAGACACGGGATGGGCAGCCGTACCGCGCTGGTCGAGGATCTGATGGAGAGGTTCCCGCACGTACCGAGGGAAGCCGTCTTCAAGGAGGACCTGCTCCGGGGCGGTGTCGCCTTCGATCCCTCCGCCCTGAGCGACAACGAGAACGGCGAGGTCAAGCCGAAGTCGTACTTCATCTTCTCCTTCGACCACGGCACCCTGCCCGAGCTGGGCGAGGCCGCGCTGCGCCGGCCGCCGGAGGAGATCATCCTCACGGGCGGCCCGTACGACCTGCGCCGGACCGTCGTGTCCGTACGCGTGAACCCCACCTCGCCGTACCGCGTGGCCGCCGACGAGGAGGGGCTGCTCGGCCTCTACCTGGACGGCAAGCGGATCGCCGACGTCGGGGTGCCGCCGATGCCGGAGTACTACCGGCACAAGCTCGCGAACGGGAAGTCCGTGATGGAGGTCGCCCCGACCATCCAGTGGGGCTACCTGATCTACCTCACGGTCTTCCGGGTCTGCCAGTACTTCGGTGCCAAGGAGGAGTGCCAGTACTGCGACATCAACCACAACTGGCGCCAGCACAAGGCCGCCGGCCGGCCGTACACGGGAGTCAAGGACGTCGACGAGGTCCTGGAGGCCCTGGAGATCATCGACCGGTACGACACGGCGAAGACCTCCACCGCCTACACCCTCACCGGCGGTGCCATCACCTCCAAGCTCCAGGGCCGTGACGAGGCCGACTTCTACGGCATGTACGCCAAGGCCATCGAGGAGCACTTCCCGAACCGCTGGATCGGCAAGGTCGTCGCCCAGGCGCTGCCCAAGGACGACGTCCAGCGGTTCAAGGACTACGGCGTGCAGATCTACCACCCCAACTACGAGGTGTGGGACGAGTACCTGTTCAAGATGTACTGCCCGGGCAAGGAGCGGTACGTCGGCCGCGACGAGTGGCACAAGCGGATCCTGGACTCGGCCGAGATCTTCGGCGCGCGCAATGTGATCCCCAACTTCGTGGCCGGTGTGGAGATGGCCGAGCCCTTCGGCTTCACCACGGTCGACGAGGCGATCAAGTCCACCACCGAGGGCCTGCGCTTCTTCATGTCGCACGGCATCACGCCCCGCTTCACCACCTGGTGCCCGGAGCCGACGACCCCGCTCGGCAAGGCCAACCCGCAGGGCGCCCCGCTGGAGTACCACATCCGCCTGCTCCAGGCCTACCGCCAGACGATGGAGGACTTCGGCCTGTCCTCGCCCCCCGGCTACGGCCCGCCCGGCCCCGGCAACGCCGTCTTCTCCGTGAGCTCCTTCATGGACAGCCTCCCGGCGGAGGAACCGACGAAGGTGTGACTCGCCGGGTCACCGGACACAGGAGGGCGTCAGGCGGTCGGCCGACGCCCTCCTGGGCATTCCGGAGGGCGTCGGCCGGGCTCCCCCTGCCTCCCTTCGCGGCGACCGCGCTTGCCTCCCGGGCATCGGGTTGGGAGAGACCCACGAGGACGGTGAGTCGGAATGCGGTTGCGGTGCGTATAGGAGGGCGGAGTTGTGGGCCACGGCGGACACGAACGCGTTCTCCGGCTGGACCGCGATCCACGGCCATGTACCGGCATCGGCCGTCGGCGTACCTTTCGCCCGGTACGGTGACCGCGAGGATCTGACGCGGTCGGCGTACCCGGTGCGGGCGCCGGCGGGCGGCGGCGGGTGGTGGCCGAGGGGCGGTCGGGGCGGCTGAGCACAGCGGTTGACGTGACGCCGGGGACCGGTGGTACGGGTGACGGGGAGGATCCGTGGCACGACCACCGGTAACCGGTTTTGAATATGCCGCTTGTCAGTTGTGCAGGAGACGTGAAAAGCTCGGGTCCTGCCGCGAGGTTCCCCCCAACTCCATTGCCGATGTGGTGAGTTGACCTCGCTTTCGATGCAGGAGACCCATGCCCGACCTGCCGATCCCCCAGGACGCCACCGAGGCAGCGCTGTTCTCCGAATGCTGGGACGCGGTGCTCTCCTACGCCGACCTGTGCACGTCCGGCTCTCTGACGGCCAATCAACTGGCCACCGAGGCCTTCGCCCTCGGTATGCGCGAGGCCCGTGACACGGACTTCCCCCCGGTCCGCAGCATCGGACGACGTGCCGCCCGGCTGCCGATGATCCCGCTGTTGCTCACGGCCGTCCGCACCACGGCCGCCAGTTGGGAGGCCGAGGGACTGGGCCACAAACTCGACCCGGACCTCAGACTGTGGCTCAACTCCGAGAAGGCCACACGCTTTACGGGCCCGCCCTTGCAGCGGCCCGTCGCACTGCGCGGCCTGCGCGACATGCAGGAGGCGGACGCCGCACTGCTGTGGCTGGCCGAGGTGGAGGCGCTGCCGCTGTCCTCGGTGGCACGCCGGCTCGGCCTCGACCCGGCCGTCGCCGCCCAGGAACTGGAGCAGGTGCGCGGCCTGTTCCGGGACCGCTGCCATCGCGCACACCTCGACACACCGATGGCCGCCGAATGCCGCAGCTACGCCCGGCTCCTGGACGCGGTCACCCGGTCCGCCGCGGCCGACACGCCCGACGACCTCTCCCGGCACCTCGCGACCTGCGTACAGTGCGCCGAGGCCGCCGCCTGTCTGCGGCTGCACGGCGGCGGACTGCCCGCGGCGCTCGCCGGCGGGGTCATCGGCTGGGGCGGCCTCGCCTACCTGGAACGCCGCCGCCGCGCGGCCGAGGTACGGCTCGGCGCGGGCCGCCCGGGCGCCGGCGACAACGACGGCGGCGATCCCGAGGAGGGCACCGGCCGGGGGCGGGTGCTGCGCCACGGGCTGCTCGGCGCGGCGGTCATGATCTCACTGGTGGCGCTCGGCGTGTCGATGATGCCGATGGGCAGCGGCTCCGGCGACGACACCGCAACGGCCTCGCACGACGACCGCCAGCCGGTCGCCGACCCCACCTCCGTGCCCCCGTCCAGCGAGCCGTCCGCCACCCACACGGCCTCCGCCGCCCCGTCCTCGTCGGCCACCGCCGGCAGGCCGGTCGACAAGAACCCCGACCCGGAACCCCAGGGCACCTCCACCGCCACGGCGGGCACCGGCGGCAAGGCCACCGGCTCCGCCGCCCCCGCCCCCGCTCCCTCGCCCACGGAATCCGCGGCGGCCACCTGCCGGGTCTCCTACGACCTGGTCAACCAGTGGACCGACGGCTTCCAGGCCACCGTCACCGTCACCACCACCCAGGCCCTGTCCGGCTGGCGGGTCCAGTGGTCCTTCCGGGACGGCCAGAAGGTCACCCAGATGTGGGACGCGAACGTCAGCCAGAGCGGCGGCCGGGTCACCGCGGACTCGGCCGACTACAACCAGTCGGTCTCCCCGAACGGCACCCTGTCCTTCGGCTTCCTCGGCACCTGGAGCGGCAGGAACTCCTCACCGTACGGCTTCACGCTGAACGGCGGTTCCTGCACGTCGAGTTGAGCCGGACCGGCGATACGACCGGCGGCCGGGCGGCCCCAAGAGGACGGGTCCACCCGGCCGCTGACCAGCTGTCAGGAGTTCGCGCCGGACGGTCGCGTCAGCACTGCGACTTGTAGAAGTACTTGCTGACCGACGCGTCGTTCATGTTGTCCTTCGTGATCGCCACCATGTTGGTGCCGATCGTCTTGCTCACCGACTTGCCCTCGAAGGCGTCGGCGAGCTGGTCCACCGCCTGCCGGCCGATCGAGGCCGGGTCCTGGGCGACCAGCACCTGGAGGGTGCCCGCCTTCAGCGCGGCGACCTCGTCGGGCTCGGCGTCGAACGCGGCCACCTTCACCGTGCCCTGCTTGCCGGCCTGCTTCAGCCCGGTGGCGATGCCCGTACCGGTGTTGGTGTTGCCGGCGAACGCCCCGCCCAGGTCCGGGTGGGCGGCGAGCGTCGACTGGATCTGGGAGGCCGCGGTGGCCGGCAGGTCGTTGTCGTAGAGCGTCGGCAGCACCTTGATGTTCGGGTACTTGCCCATCTCCTCGGTGAACCCCTTGATCCGGGCGTCCGTCGTCGACACACCGGGCTTGACGCTGATGACGATGACCGAACCCTTCTCGTTCATCAGCTTGGCCAGCGCGTCGGCGGCGACCCGGCCGCCCTTCTCGTTGTCCGACGAGATCCGGGTGATCCCGACGGAGTCGTCGCTCACCGTCGTGTCCACCAGCGCCACCTTGGTGCCCGACGACTGGATCTGCTTGAGCGACGGCGTCAGCGCGCTGGTGTCCACCGGCGAGATCAGCAGCCCGTCGGGCCGGGCCGCCGCCACCGAGTCCAGGAGCGGGCGCTGCACCGACACGTCCCACTGCGCGGAGCCGTCGGCCGTGAAGTCCATCCCCTTGGCCTTGGCCTCCTGCTGCGCGGCACAGGTCATGGTGATGTAGAAGGGGTCGCTCTTCACCCCCGTGATCAGCCGGACCTTCTTGCCCTTGGCGCCGCCCGAACTCCCCGAGCCGCCACCGTCGTTCGACGAACCGCAGGCCGAGGCCGCGCCGAGGGCCAGTACCGTGCCCACCGCGACCAGCAACCCGCGCCTGCTGCGAATGCTCCCCATCACAGAGTTCTCCTTGTCCTGCGCGATCGAGTTGTCCTGCGATTCCGTGCCGCGCGACGCGGTCATGCGTGACGGCGTCATGCGCGCTCCCGGGTCTTCCTGCGCATCTGGTCGATGTAGACGGCCACGACCAGTACCACGCCCACCGCCACGTCCTGCCAGTACTGCTGGACGCCGATCACGATCAGCCCGGTGGTCAGCACCGCCGGAATGAACACGCCGATCACCGTGCCCAGCACCGAACCCCGCCCGCCGAACAGGCTGGTACCGCCCAGCACCACCGCGGTGATCACCTTGAGGTTGTCGGTGGAGTGCCCGGCGATCGACGTCGTGCCGTACGAGGCCAGCCACATCACCGCGCCCAGTCCGGCCAGCAGCCCCATCAGGCCGTACACCTTCACCAGATGCCGGCCCACCGGAATACCCGCCCGCCGCACGGCAGTCGGGTTCGACCCGATGGCGAGGGTGTGGTCGCCGAACCGGGTGGCGGCCAGCACCGCGCCGAAGACCGCGGTCACCACGGCGGCCAGGATCACCATCCAGGGGATCCCGAGCAGCTTGCCGAAACCGAGGCTGTTCTGCAGATGCGTGGAGGCCGCACCGGCCGGGTCCTGGCCGCCGGTGGCGAGTTCGGCGATCCCCAGCGCCGCGCCGAGCCCGCCCAGTGTCACGATCAGCGGCGGCACCTTGCCGCTGGCCACCACCACGCCCTGCAGCGCGCCCCAGGCCGTGCCCACGGCCAGCGCGATGACGACGCAGATCGCGACGGTGCCCCAGCCCGACGCCGGGCCGCCGTGATGGAGGTTGTACTCACCCGCCGCCACCGCGGCCAGCACCAGCACCGACCCGATCGACAGGTCGATGCCCGCCGTGATGATCACGAATGTCATGCCGACGCCGAGCACCAGGTAGATGGCCGCGTTCACGGCGATCTGGGTGATGTCGTACGTGGTGAAGAACTTGCCCGGCGCCGCGATGGTGAAGAACACCACGAGCGCCAGGAGGATCACGAAGGTCCACAGTTCGTTGAGCGTCGCCGCGCGCCGGAGCCAGTCCGGCACCCCGGCACGGCTGCCGACGGCCACGGGGGCCTTCTCGCTCTCGGCCGTCATCGTGCGCCCTCCGCTTCCTTGCCCCCGCCGGGCCCGTCCAGGGATCCGGTCATCGCCCCGACGAGCTCCTCGATCGTGGTGTCCGCCGCGGTGTACGACGCGACGCGCCGGCCCAGCCGCAGCACCTCCACCCGGTCCGCGACCGACAGCACCTCGGGCATGTTGTGACTGATCAGCACCACACAGATGCCACGGTCGGCGACCCTGCGGACGGTCTCCAGGACCCGGGCGCGCTGGACCACCCCGAGGGCTGCGGTCGGCTCGTCCATGAAGATGACCTTGTTGGCGAAGGCGACCGCGCGGGCCACCGCGACGGACTGCCGCTGTCCGCCGGACAACGTTGTCACAGCAGCCGTCACATCCTTCAGTTCCACGCCGAGTTCGGCGAAGGCCTTGACCGCCTCCCGGCGCATCGTGGGCCGGTCGAGGACGCCGACCCGGCCGAGCAGGCCTCCGCGCACGATCTCCCGGCCGAGATAGAGATTGGCCGCCGCGTCGAGATCCGGCGCGAGCGACAGGTCCTGGTAGACCGTCTCGACGCCGTGCCGCTGTGCGTCCATCGGTCCGGAGAACCGCACCGGTGCGCCGTCCAGGCGGACTTCGCCGGCGTCGGGGGCGAGGACGCCCGACAGGACGTTCACCAGAGTGGACTTGCCGGCACCGTTGTCGCCGATGAGGGCGACGACCTCGCCGGAGTATGCCGTGAAATCGGCGCCCTGGAGCGCCTGGACGTGGCCGAAACGCTTGACCACCCCATGTGCGGTGAGCAGTGGTTCCCTTGCAGAGGCCATGTTGTGCCTTCTGGTTGGTATCGTTAACAGCTTGGCTGATTCTTGGGGCGCTCACGGCGGGGTGTCAAGGGTGGTGCAGCCGATCCCGGACCGGGCCGTCCGGCTTTTCAACTCCTCCTATTTGCACGTCTGTTGATATGCCGTCGAGTTGGTAACGTTAACGAGTCGACGCTCAAACGTGACGCAGGTGGAGGACGTGGCGTGGCAGCCACCCGGCCGACCATGAAGGACGTTGCCGCGGAAGCGGGCGTCAGCGCGATGACGGTGTCCCGGGTCGTCAACGGCGACGCGGCGGTCGCCCCGCGCACCGCCGCGCGGGTGGAGGCCGCGGTCCGGAAACTGGGTTACCAACGCGACGACGTGGCACGCCAGTTACGGCGCACCCACGAACTGAGCCAGACCATAGGGCTGTTGGTCGACGATGTGGCCGATCCCTTCATGGCCGCCGTGGCCTCCGCGGCCGAGGACGTCGCCCGGCAGCGCGGCAGCGTCATGCTCATCGGCTCCAGCCGCGCCGACCTGCGCCGGGAACGCGAGGTGATCGCCGCGTTCACCGCCCGCCGCGTCGACGGCCTGATCCTCACCCCGGCCGCCGGCAGCCACCGCTTCCTGCGCCCGGCCCAGGCGCAGGGCACGAAGATCGTCTGCGTGGACCGGGCGGCACCCGGGCTGAACGTGGACGCCGTGGTGGTCGACAACTTCGGCGCGGTGCGGGAGGCGGTGGGGCGGCTGGCGGCACACGGCCACCGCAGGATCGGGTACATCGGCGACACCCCACGGATCTGGACGTTCGGCGAACGCCGGCGGGGCTATCTGGCGGCGCTGGCGGCGGCCGGCCTCACCGCCGACCCGGCACTGGTCAGGGACGGTCTGCGGCCGGGCCCGGAGGCGGCCGGGGCCGTCACCGAGATGCTGGCGCTGCCCGACCCGCCGACCGCCCTGCTGGCCGGCAACGAGATCCTCGCCTTCAGCGCCCTCACCGTCCTCCCCGCCGGCCTGGCCTTCATCGCCTTCGACGACTTCACGCTCGCCGACCGGCTGACCCCGCCCGTCACGGTGATCGCCCAGGACCCGGTGGCCCTCGCGACCAGCGCGGCACACCTGCTGTTCGCCCGCATCCACGGCGACGCCTCACCACCGCGCACGGTGGTCATGCCGACCCGGCTGATCGAGCGGGGGTCGGGGGAGCTGCCGGGTCCGTTCGCCGCGTAGGCAGGCCGTGCGGTGACCACGGTGCTCGTCCGGCCGCCACTCTCACACCCGGCCCGGAACCCGGGCCACCCTCGGCCGGTCGAGCCGGCGTGGGGTCGTCCACCGCGTCAGCATCACCAGCGCGGTGCCCAACGCCAGGCCCATGGTGGGCAGTACGGGGAGCCGGCCGTCGGGCGCGAAGCCCCGCACGGCGAAGCGGGCCAGCGCGGCGACGTCCATGGCCAGGCCGAGCCACAGCGGCCAGGCATGCCGCAGGCCGACGTCCGGAGTGGTCCGTTCGTACAGCACGGCCAGCCCGCGTTCCAGGGGCCGGAGCGCGGACACGACGCCGGCCAGGACGAGGCCGAGCACCAGCAGCCACGGGATCCGCAGCCCCCACCACGCGGCGGACCCGAGGGCCGGCTCGGGCGCGAGGCCGGTCAGGTAGAACGCGGCGGCGACGACCAGTACCGGCAGCATGTGCCACAGATACAGGGTCATGCTGGTCGCCCCCACGGGGCGCACCACCCGCCACACCCGCTCGCGGTCCAGCAGCCGCCGTACCGCCGGTGCCACGAGGAGGCACAGCCCGATCTGGGCCACCACCCACGCCAGCATCGCGGCCGACGGCGGATCGGTGTTGCTGGGGTGCTGCCCGGTCACCAGGATCAGACTGACCGGGAACGGTCCGAGGGCCACGAGCGCGGCGAACGCCACGCCGCCGCCCGCCGCCATCAGGACCGGCACGAGCCGGCGCCCGGTCAGCAGACCGTCCCGCCAGCAGAAGCCCAGCTGATAGGCGACACCCCACACGAGCACGTAGTTCAGCAGACCCGCATACGGCGCGTGCACCGTCACCACGAGCACGTCGGCCGCCAGGGCGACCGCACCCATCGCCGACGGGACCAGGAGTTCCCAGCGCCGGTGGGCCGCGTACATCAGCGGTGTCAGGGCGCTGATCAGCAGATACACCGGAAGGAACCAGAACTGCATCGCCATCGCCCATCCCACCAGCGACAGCGTGCCCGGGTCCACACCGGCCGCCGAACAGACACCGACGGCGAGCAGCACCAGACCGCTGTAGAGGCCCGTCGGCAGCAGCAGCCGCAGCGCCCGCCGCCCCAGCCACCCGGCGGCCGTCCCCCCGGCCGCCTGGGCGCGCGGCCAGGAACCGCCCGCGGCGTGGCCCCCGGCCAGGAAGAACAGCGGCATGATCTGGAACCCGAGCGTCAGCCACTGGGTCCAGGGAACGGTCGCCAACAGCTCCGGGGCGGTGATCTGTCCACCGGGCTCCCGGACCAGGGCGGTGATCAGCCAGTGGCCGAGCACCACCAGCACGATGGCCCACGCGCGCAGGAAGTCGACGTAGCGGTCTCTGCTCATGGGCCGTCATGCTGCCGCAGCCCCGGCGCCGTCGTGCCGGGAAGCCCATGCCGCAACCATTCCGTGCCCGGTACGACACCCTCCCCAGGCCACTACGGCCGAGGGGCGATCGACCGGCGGGAAAGCCGTCGGCGTCCTCGCGTACCGGACTCGCGGCCCGGCCGTGGAGCAGTCCGCCGTCGGCGCCGCTGAGCGGAAGCCAGGCGTGAGTGGACGCGCGATGATCAACAGGGCGAACGGTGCCTGATGCCGTACTAGGTGGCCGAGGTGCGGCGGCCGCCCCGGCGCCCCGATTCCCGGCCGCCGTTGCCGGCAGCGCCGCCCGTGGCTCCGCCGGCCGCCGCTCGTCGGCGGGAACCGCGGGCCTCCGCGCCGGAGGCAGCGCCGGTCGCCGCACCGGCCGCGGCCCGGCGGTCGGAACCGCGGCCGCCCGCGCCGACGGCACCACCCGTGGCCCCGGCGGTTCCCGCCCGGCGGACTGAACCGCGCCCGCCGGTTGCCGAAGTGCCACCGGTCGGTGCCGCCCCGGCCGCGGCCCGGCGGTCCGCGCCCCTGCCGCCCGTCCCGGTGGCCGCACCTGTCGCCGTTCCGGGCTCGCCGCCGTTTCGGCGGCGGCCGGACCGCCTGCCGCGCCCGGTGCCTGCCTTCCGGTCCGGGCGGGATGCCGTCGGTGCCGCCGGCTGGGGGATCTCGATGATGACGGGCACGCCGGAAGGCTCGCGGGCGCCGGTGATGGTGGCCAGCTCCGCGTCGCTCGACGTGATGCGGGCCGTCCGGGGGCGGATGCCCGCGTCCGACATGAGCCGGGTGACGTCCCGTTTCTGCTCGGGCAGGACCAGGGTGACGACGCTGCCGGAGTCGCCGGCGCGGGCCGTACGGCCGCCCCGGTGGAGGTAGTCCTTGTGGTCGGCGGGGGGATCGACGTTCACGACGAGGTCGAGGTCCTCGACATGTATGCCCCGGGCCGCGACGTTCGTCGCCACCAGCGCGGTGACCTGGCCGCTCTTGAACTGTTCCAGCGTCCGGTTCCGCTGCGGCTGGGAGCGGCCGCCGTGCAGTGCCGCCGCGCGGACGCCGACGGCCAGGAGCCGCTTGGTGAGCCGGTCGGCGGACCTCTTGGTGTCGAGGAAGAGGATGACCCGGCCGTCACGGGCGGCGATGCGCGTGGTGACGGCCTTCTTGTCGGTCTCGTCCTGGACGTGGAGCACGTGGTGCTCCATGGTGGTCACCGCCCCCGCGGACGGGTCCACGGAGTGCACCACGGGGTCGGTCAGGAACCGCTGTACCAGGCGGTCGATGTTGCGGTCCAGGGTGGCCGAGAAGAGCATGCGCTGTCCGTCGGGCCGCGCTTGCTGGATCAGCTTGGTGATCTGCGGCAGGAAGCCCATGTCGGTCATCTGGTCGGCTTCGTCCAGGACCGTGATGCGTACGCTGCCGAGCACGCAGTCCCCGCGTTCCACGAGGTCGTTGAGCCTGCCGGGAGTCGCCACGAGCACTTCGGCGCCGCGCCGGAGCGCACTGGCCTGCTTGGTGATGGACATTCCGCCGACCACGGTGGCCAGCCGGAGGTTCACGGCGGTCGCATAGGGGGTCAGCGCGTCCGTCACCTGCTGGGCGAGTTCACGGGTGGGCACCAGCACGAGGGCGAGGGGTGCCTTGGGCTCCGCGCGCAGTCCGGCTGTGCGGGCCAGGAGCGCGAGCCCGAACGCGAGGGTCTTGCCGGAGCCGGTACGCCCCCGTCCCAGCAGGTCACGGCCTGCGAGCGAGTTGGGCAGCGTGGCGGCCTGGATGGGGAAAGGGGTGGTGACACCTTGAGCGGTGAGGGTCTTCAGCAGTCCCGCGGGCATGTCCAGCCCGGCGAAGTCCTCGACTGCGGGAAGGGCGGGTGTCGTGTTTTCCGGCAGCCGGAATTCGCTTGGCGCCGACGCGGGCGGTGGAGGTGACGAGGCGCGCCGGTTCGGCTTCTGGGGTCTGCGGGGCATGCAGCTTTCTGCCTTCCTGGAAACAGCACAAACCGGGGTCCGCACCATGGCGGTGCCGACCCCGGTGAGGGGATACGCGTCCGGCGATCAGGCGGGGACGATGTTCTCCGCCTGCGGGCCCTTCTGGCCCTGTGTGACGTCGAAGGAGACCCGCTGGCCCTCCTGGAGCTCACGGAAGCCCTGGGCCGCGATGTTCGAGTAGTGGGCGAAGACGTCGGGGCCGCCGCCGTCCTGCTCGATGAAGCCGAAACCCTTTTCGGCGTTGAACCACTTCACGGTTCCCTGTGCCATGACCTTCTCCGCTCTTTAGGCAGAGGCCCCATCCGGAGATGCCGGAAAACAAATAATGCGCCTGCAGGAGAGACATTCCCGTCAGGCGCACATAGGCTTATGGGTACCACAACTGCAACATAGCCATCTTAACACGCCTCGGCGGCACGTCGTGGATCATCGAGGTGCGCGCCGGGGTTCCGCACAGCGGAGCCTCCCGTCCGTACCGGCCACGAAGCCGCGGGAGCCCCGGAGTTCGTCAGAGCTTCCCGCCGATCTCACAGGCCTGGCACGGCGGTCGGCCACAGGTGCACTGCATGATGGCGTCGAGGACCCCGCGGTCGTGGTAGAGGCACTCGTCCTTGCAGGTGTGGCGCGGGATGAATCCTGCCGGGATCTCGCCGGGCCATGGCTCGTGGCCGTCCCGGCAGCGGATGAACCGCTCGGGGTCGGCGGAGTGCAGTTCGTGCATGCTCGACCGCGCCTCGTCCTCCAGCTCACGCACTCGCTCCACCAGAGCCTTGAGCTCGGCGGCGATGCCGGAGTACCGGTCGGCGCCGGTCCTTACGTGCGCGGCCCGCAGTGCCATCGCTGCGTTGCCCAGAAACCTACCGGCATCCTGGAGGTCGGTCACGTGGTGCATCTGAATGCCGGTCACGCCCCGGACCCACACTGCGTCCATGCTCACTGATCCACCTTCCCGGCGTTCGCCTGGTTTTCTTACGAGAGATTACCCGCGGCGCCGGTATCCCTGCATATGGAAAACAATCTATTTATGGACGCTAAAGGTCCCGCCCGTGCCCGTCCAGTAAATCGTGGGTGAATCGGATCACAGCCGGATTGGTGGATCTTCTATTCGATCTGCAGTTGATTTCTTGTCCGTCGCACGTCCCCCGGCCCGTGGCGGTCATCCGGCGACCGTGTAGGAAGTCGCTCCCGTCCCGGCGAGCCCACCGCCCTCGACGATCAGGTACTCCGGGCGGATGGGGCGACCGTCGAGCCAGCACTCCAGGATCTCCCGCGCACCGGCCGCGTAGCGTGCCTGCGCCGAGAGGGTCGACCCGGACACGTGCGGCGTCATCGCCTCGTTGGGCATGGTGCGCCAGGGATGGTCGGGCGGTGGCGGCTGCGGGTACCAGACGTCACCGGCGTAACCGGCCAGTTGGCCGCTGTTGAGGGCCCGCACCACGGCGTCCCGGTCGACGATGAGCGCCCGTGCGGTGTTGACGATGTACGAACCGCGCTTCATGGCCCCGATCAGCTCGTCGTCGAAGAGGTTCTGTGTCTGTGGATGCAGCGGAGTGTGGATCGAGAGCACATCGACGGAGGAGGCCAGCGAACGGGCGTCGGGATGCCAGGTCAGCTCCAGCTCCTCCTCGATCTCCTTGTCCAGCCGGTGCACGTCGCAGTAGTGCAGCGTGACGTCGAACGGCTTGAGGCGGCGCAGTACCGCCTGGCCGATTCGGCCGGAGCCGAGGACGCCGACGTCCATGCCTTCGAGGTCGTAGGCGTGCGAGACGCTGTCGGCGATGTTCCAGCCCTTCTTGGTGGTCACCCACTCGTGAGCCGGCATGTAGTTGTGCACGAGGGTGAGAATCTGCATCACCGCGTGCTCCGACACGCTGATGCTGTTGCTGAACGTCACCTCGGCCACGGTCATGCCGTGGGCGATGGCGCTCGGCAGGTCGACGTGGTCCGACCCGATCCCCGCGGTGATCGCGAGTCTGAGCCGAGGAGCCGCGGCGATGCGTTCGGGGGTCAGATAGGCGGGCCAGAACGGCTGCGAGATGACCACGTCGGTGTCGGGAAGCTCGCGGTCCAGGGTGGAGTCCGCCCCTTCCTTGTCGCTCGTGACGACGAGGGTGTGACCCCGGTCCTCCAGGAACCGGCGCAGCCCCAGTTCTCCTGAGACGCAGCCGAGGAGATGCCCCGGGGTGAAATCGATGGCCTGCGGGGTCGGCGCGGTCTGACCGCCCGGATAGCCGCTGATGGTGGGAATCTCGTCGCGGGCGTAGTCGGGAGGATAACCGCCCACGGGGTCCGGATAGAGCACCGCAAGGATTTTTGCCATGGCCGTCCTCCATCGGTGGGGCCACTGCTCCGGTGAGTGGGCAGGGCACCGGTAACCGGTCGAACGCCGATGATCTTGAATTTTAGTCGAGTGTGCGCCGGCACTGCAATCCCAGCGATAATGGGGAGGTGTTCCGGTGGATAGGGATGCGGCTATTTCGATGAGGCCTGTGACAGGAGTTCGGGAGCCGTTCCGCGCACGTCTGCGCGGGGGCGTCCTGTTGGCGGTCGCGCTCGGCGGCGTGCTGGGCGGGACGGCCCGTTACGCGCTGGTGCTGGCCTTCCCCGCCCGAGGGGCGGCGTTCCCGTGGGCGACGTTCGCCGTCAACGTGTCCGGGGCGTTCGTGCTGGCACTGCTGCTCGTGTATGTGCTGGAGATCTGGCCGCCGACCCGCTACGTGCGGCCGTTCGCCGCCGTCGGCTTCCTGGGCGCCTTCACCACCTTCTCGACCTGGATGGTCGACACCGATCGCCTGCTGGGCCACGACCACTACGGGACCGCGGTGTTGAACATCTTCGGGAGTCTCTTCGCCGGCCTGGCGGCCACCGTTCTGGGCCTGGTCATCGGCAGGCTGACATCGGCCCGGCGCATTCGGCTCGACGCGCGGCGCGGGCGCGCCCGCCGGTACGGCTGGTGGATACGGTGATCACCCTGCTCGCCGTTGGTGCGGCGGCCGCCGTCGGGGCGGTTGCGCGTTACGTACTCGACCAGTACGTGCAGTACCGCAGGCCGGGCGCGTTCCCGCGCGGCACCTGGCTGATCAACGTGACCGGCTCGTTCGTGCTGGGGCTGCTGGTGGGCCTCGGCGCACGGCACGCACTGCCGGAGCAGGTCGTGGTCATTGCCGGTGTCGGTTTCTGCGGCGCCTATACGACGTTCTCCACATTCAGTTACGAGTTGGTCCACCTGCGCGAGAAGGGGCAGGCAGGAAAGTCCCTGCTGTACGGCGCTTCGAGCCTTGCGGTGGGTCTGTCGGCGGCAGCGGCAGGGCTCGCCATCGGGTCGTTCTGAGAAAGGGCGGACTCGTCCGTCCGGGCTTGACACGTCGTTTTACAAGACGTCTCCTTGAAGTAAGGAAACATGGTGTGGCGTGCGCTTGTCCGGGTGCGTCGCACACGCTCGGGTTGGCCAGCGTCCACCGGCATTCGGAGGCTGCTGATGGCAACCTATGAATATCTATGCAGCCGCTGTGGGCCCTTCGATGTGAAGTTGGAAATCGGGACGGCGCCCCAGGTTTATGACTGCCCTGTGTGCGCAGGCACTGCGAGACGCGTGTATTCGGCGCCCGGCCTTTCGCTGACACCGAACGCGGTCGCCGCCCTCCATGTACGGGAGGAACAGGCGCGTGAGGCCCCGGCAGTAGTCTCTGAAGTGCCGTCACGCAGGAGGGTGCCACGCCATCCGCACCCCGCGCTTTCGCGGCTGCCCCGTCCCTGAGGGCGGTGGTCGAAAAGGCAGAACGTCTCATGCGGGTTTCGGCATCGGACACGACGTCGTTCCCGTAGCGGTGCGCGGAACGCGGAATCACGCGACGCGGGCCGGGAACCGAGCCGCCTCCTCGGCAGCTCGTGGGTGACCCCCCCGGGCGCGACGCGATTCCGCCCCCCATGCGGACTTGGGAGGTGTGTCCCCGTGGGAAACGTGGGACTGCTCTTCGTCGGTGCGGTGCTCTACGTGAACGGGCTGTTGCTGCTGGGGAAGGTGGACGCCAAGTCCGCAGCAGTGTTCAACCTCTTCGTGGGCGGACTGCAGGTGTTGACGCCGACCTATCTCATCTTCACGGCAGGCAACGATTCCACGAAGATTCTGGCGGCATCAGGAATTTACCTGTTCGGATTCACCTACCTGTACGTGGGAATTGTGCTGCTCGCGGGGATCGACAACATCTGCGTCGGCTACTACTCCCTCTTCGTGGCGATCGTTGCCCTGGGGTATTCATTCGCCAACTTCCACCTCCTCAAGGACTACCCGTTCGGAGTTATTTGGCTCTACTGGTCCTTCCTGTGGTTCCTGTTCTTCCTGCTGCTCGGTCTCAAGAAGACGGAGTTGTCCGACTATGTGGGCTGGGTGACGGCGATCGAGGGCTGGGTCACGGGTGTCATTCCCGCGGCGCTGCTGCTCTCCGGTTACTGGAAGCACACCACGGAGATCGCCATCGCCCTCGGTGCCTTCGGTGTCGTCGTGTTCGCGGCACTGTGGCCGCTCACCAGGAAATCGCGGCAGCCGGCCCCGGCCGGATCGGCCGGAAGTACGGGCACAACGTCCTGACCGGATCAAGAGTGAGAGGCTGTCATGCCTGAAGTCGTATTCAGAGTGGACCAGAGCAAGTCGATGCGAGAGCAGGACGTTCCCGGACACAACAGGTGGCACCCGGACGTCCCCATCGCCGCCATGGTGAAGCCAGGAGCGGAGTTCCGCATGGAGTGCCGTGACTGGACCGACTGTCAGGTCGGCAACAACGACTCCTCCAACGACGTACGCGACATAGACCTGACCATCCCGCACATGCTCAGCGGCCCGATAGGCGTGGAGGGCGCCGAACCCGGCGACCTGCTCGTCGTCGACATCCTCGACCTCGGTCCCGTGCCGCAGCAGACCGGGGGCTCGGCAGGACAGGGCTGGGGCTACACCGGCATCTTCGCCAAGGCCAACGGCGGAGGCTTCCTGACCGACTACTTCCCGGACGCCTACAAAGCGGTGTGGGACTTCCACGGACAGCAGGCCGTCTCCCGCCACCTTCCCGGGATCCGCTTCACCGGGATCACCCACCCCGGGCTGTTCGGAACCGCCCCGTCCACCGAGATGCTCGCCAGCTGGAACGCCCGCGAGCAGGCGCTGATCGACACCGACCCGAACCGGGTCCCGCCCCTCGCCGTACCGCCGGACAGCACCAACGCACTCGCGGGCACGGCCACCGGAGACCTCGCCACGCGCATCGCCGCGGAAGGCGCACGCACGGTGCCGGCGCGCGAGAACGGAGGCAACCACGACATCAAGAACTTCACCCGGGGATCAAGAGTCTTCTACCCCGTACACGTCAAGGACGCGAAGCTGTCCGGAGGCGACCTGCACTTCAGTCAGGGCGACGGAGAGATCACCTTCTGCGGCGCCATCGAGATGGGCGGGTTCATCGACTTCCACGTCGACCTGATCAAGGGCGGTATGGAGACGTACGGCATCTCCACCAACCCCGTGTTCATTCCGGGCAACGTCGAGCCGAGGTACACGGAGTTCCTCACCTTCATCGGGATCTCCGTCGACCACGACACGGACACGAACTACTACCTCGACGCGACACTGGCCTACCGCCGGGCCTGCCTCAACGCCGTCGAGTACTTCAAGAAGTTCGGCTACAGCGGAGAGCAGGCCTACCTGCTGCTCGGCTCCTCCCCCATAGAGGGACGTATCAGCGGCATCGTCGACATCCCCAACGCCTGCTGCTCGTTGTACGTACCCACCGCCATGTTCGACTTCGAGGTCCGTCCGAGCGCCGCCGGACCGATGAAGGCCGACCGAGGCCAGTGCGCGTTGGCCACCGCCTGACCGGACCCCGGCTGCGGCCCCCGCGGATTCGAGACGGCGGGTCGCGGCCGGGACTCTGTCTGCGCGGTTGAGGTCGGTCCGCCGACTGCGGGTGTCGTACGGATGAGCCCCGGACGGTTAATCGCTGGCGCCGTGCCCTGGGGCGAGGCTACGGTTTCCTCGTTCCAGGGCACGGTCGTGTTCCGTTCCCGGGGAAACAGTGTTGGCTCGTCGAGGAAGCAGGAGGTGAGGACATTGATGACTGTCACGGTGACGGGTGCTGCCCGCATTCAGGAGTTCATCATCGTTTCCACCCCTGTGGTCTCCGGCTGACACCCACACAACTTCCGCGCCGAGCGCGCCGCCGGGGCCACCCTTCGAAGGGTTTCCCTTGTTCCACACCTCGCTCAACACCTCCGCCACTTCTGATGGCCGGCATGCCCTCGCTTCCTACGGGTGGGATGAAGGCTGGACCGCCGAGTTCGCTCCGCACGCCGAGCAGGGTCTGCTGCCCGGCCGTGTTGTGCGGGTCGACCGTGGTCAGTGCGATGTCGTCACTTCGGCAGGCGTCATTCGTGCCGATACCGAGTTCGTCGTGCCCCGTGACCCGATGAAGATCGTGTGTACGGGGGACTGGGTCGCCGTCGACCCCGAAGGTGATGATCCGCGGTATGTGAGGACGTTGCTGCCGCGCCGTACCGCCTTCGTGCGCTCCACCTCCTCCAAGCGGTCCGAGGGGCAGATCCTCGCCGCCAACGTCGACCACGCGATCGTCGCGGTGTCCCTCGCCGTCGAGCTCGACCTCGGCCGCGTCGAACGGTTCCTGGCACTGGCCTGGGAGTCCGGGGCCCAGCCGGTCGTGGTCCTCACCAAGGCGGACCTGGTCCCGGACCCGGTGACCCTCGCGCATCTGGTCCAGGACGTCGAGACGAGCGCGCCCGGCGTGCCCGTCCTCACCGTCAGCGCGCTGGCGGGGGACGGCCTCGACGTCCTCGTCTCGCTCGTCAGCTCCGGTACGTCCGTCCTGCTCGGCCAGTCCGGCGCGGGCAAGTCCACCCTCGCCAACGCGCTGGTCGGCGAGGACGTGATGGACGTCCGGGCCGCCCGGGACGTCGACGGCAAGGGCCGGCACACCACGACCACCCGCAACCTGCTGGCGCTGCCGGGCGGGGGAGTGCTGATCGACACGCCAGGCCTGCGTGGCGTGGGCCTGTTCGACGCCGGTACCGGCGTCGGGCAGGTGTTCTCCGAGATCGAGGAACTGGCGCAGGGGTGCCGGTTCTCCGACTGCGGGCACGAGAGCGAGCCGGGCTGCGCGGTGCGCTTGGCGGTGGAGACCGGCGAACTGCCCGTCCGCCGGCTGGAGAGCTACCGCAAGCTGATGCGGGAGAACCAGTGGATCGTCGCGAAGACGGACGCCCGGCTCCGGTCCGAGATCAAGAAGGACTGGAAGAAGAGGGGGGCGGAGGGGAAGGCGGCGATGGAGGCGAAGCGGGGGCGGTGGCACTAGGGGCGGTGGCGGTTGTCGGGTGAGTGCGGGTGGGTGGGGTCCGGTCGCGCCCACGCGGTGGAGCCGCAGGTCGATCCGGGCCCGCGCCTCTACCGGGGCGCTGTGCGAGCCGTCCCACCAGCACCACGTCCGATTCCCGCCAGCCCCGGCTCCCGCCATCGCTCACACTTGAGTACGTGATGGACGAAGAGACCAGGTACGAGGCGGTGCGCAGCCGGGACGGGCGGTTCGACGGCGCGTTCTTCTTCGCCGTGCGGACCACCGGCATCTACTGCCGTCCCAGCTGCCCCGCCGTCACCCCGAAGCGGCACAACGTCCGCTTCTTCCGTACCGCCGCCGCCGCGCAGGGCTCCGGCTTCCGGGCCTGCCGGCGGTGCCGCCCGGACGCCGTACCGGGGTCCGCCGAGTGGAACGCGCGCGCCGACGTCGTCGGCCGGGCCATGCGGCTGATCGGCGACGGCGTCGTGGACCGGGAGGGCGTCGGCGGCCTCGCCGGCCGGCTCGGCTACAGCGCCCGGCAGGTGCAGCGGCAGCTCACCGCCGAACTCGGCGCCGGCCCGGTCGCCCTCGCCCGGGCCCAGCGCGCCCACACCGCCCGCCTGCTGCTCCAGACCACCGAGCTGCCGATCACGGAGATCGCGTTCGCGAGCGGATTCGCCAGCGTGCGGCAGTTCAACGACACCGTCCGCACCGTGTACGCCACGACCCCGAGCCGGTTGCGCGAGGCGGCGCCCGGCGGCCGGGGCGCCCGGCGTGGCTCGCCGGCCGCCGGGATCCCGCTGCGGCTCGCCCACCGCGGCCCGTACCAGGCCGGTCCCGTCTTCGACCTGCTGGCACGCGAGGCCGTACCCGGTGTGGAGGAGGTCACCGGCGTCCCCGGCGCCCGCACCTACCGCCGCACCCTGCGACTGCCGTACGGCCATGCCGTCGTCGCCGTCGAGGAGCGGAGCGGTGCCGCGGCCGGCGGGGCCCGTCCCGGCGGCTGGCTCGACGCCCGGCTGCGGCTCACCGACCCCCGCGACCTGACCACCGCCGTACAGCGGCTGCGGCGGCTGTTCGATCTCGACGCCGACCCGTACGCCGTCGACGAGCGGCTCGCCGAGGACCCACGGCTCGCTCCGCTGGTCGCCGCGCGGCCGGGGCTGCGCTCACCCGGCACCGCGGATCCGGCCGAGGCCGCCGTGCGCGCCCTGGTCGGCACGGCCGGCGCCGAGCGGCTGGTGCAGCGGTACGGCAAGGTGCTGGACGCGCCCGCCGGCAGCCTCACCCACCTCTTCCCGGAGGCCGGCGTGCTCGCCGAGGCCGAGCCGGACGGCACCCTCGGCGCGCTCGCCGCCGCGCTCGCGGACGGCACCCTACGACTGGACCCGGGCGCCGACCGGGACGACGCGGAGGCGGCCCTGCGGGCCCTGCCCGGGCTGGAGCCGGCGGTCGTCGCCGCGATCCGGGTCCGCGCGCTCGGCGACCCCGACGTGGCCGAGCCCGGCCTGGACATACCGGACGACTGGCGGCCCTGGCGGTCGTACGCCGTCCGGCACCTGCTGGTGGAAGGGGAGCTGAGGAACTGATGGGTGTCACGTACTGGACGCGGATCGCTTCGCCGGTCGGGGAGTTGCTCCTGACCGCGGATGCGGACGGGGCATTGACGTCGCTGTCCGTCCCCGGGCAGAAGGGCGGTCGGAGCGTCGAGGCGGGGTGGCTCGCGGACGCGGGGCCCTTCCGGACGGCCGAGGAGCAGCTCGGTGCGTACTTCGCCGGTGAACTGAAGGAGTTCCGGCTGGAGTTGAGCGCACACGGAACCGAGTTCCGGGAGCGGGTGTGGGGTGCGCTGGACGGCGTCCCGTACGGGGGGACGACGACGTACGGGGAGATCGCCGCGCGGATCGGGGCGTCCAGGATGGCGGTGCGCGCGGTCGGCGGGGCGATCGGGGCCAACCCCCTGCTGATCGTGCGGCCCTGCCACCGCGTGATCGGGGCGGACGGCTCGATGACCGGCTACGCGGGCGGACTTGACCGGAAGGTACGGCTGCTGACGCTGGAGGGGGCGGTGGCGGCGGGCCAGGGACGGCTGCCCGCAGCTGTGCGGTCGGCGTGACCACAGTGCCCCGTAAGGGGCGCGGGGAACGGCGCGACCAGCCCCCACCCACCCGCAGCCGCACCACTACGGTCACGCCCCCACTCCGCCACCCGGGTGGTCCCCCGGTCAAGTTGCTGCCCCACTCGGCATCCGTATGTCACCTTCCCCTCCAGTGGGCCTCAGGAAGGGCGGGTGTGGATGGGCAAGGTCGGGCGGGTTCTCGGCGCGGCGCTGCTGATCGCGATGGGTACGACGGGGCGGGCCGGTGCCGATTCCGGCCCCTCGCTCTGGGCGGGGAGCTGGGAGACCGCGCCTTCCGGGACCGCCCGCGCGGTGCCCGGCGCCGCCTACCGCAACGTCGTCCATCTCAGCGTCGGAGGCAGTGCGGTACGGGTCCGGATCAGCAACCGGCTCGGCGGCGCACCGCTACGGCTCGGCGCGGTCACCGTCGCGCTGCGCCAGGGCACCGGCGCGGACGCCGTACCCGGGTCCATGCGCGGCGCCACCTTCGACGGCGCCGGCACCGCGGTCGTACCGGTCGGGCAGGACCTGGTCAGTGATCCGGTGCCGCTCGCCGTCCCGGCCGCCGCCGATCTGCTGGTCACCGTCGAGACCCCGGGTGACTCCGGTCCCGCCACCTATCACCGCGTGGCGCTCCAGACCAGCTACCTCGCCAGGCACGGCGCCGGCCGGGCCGCCGACGAGCACGGGACCGCGTACACCAGGACCACCGGGAACTGGTACTACGTCACGGGTGTCGACGTGCGCAGCGTGACCCTCGGCACCGTGGTCGCCTTCGGCGACTCCCTCACCGACGGCAACGGCTCCAGCTTCGGCACCAACCACCGCTGGCCCGACCGCCTCGCGGAACGGCTGCGCCCCTTCCGGATCGGCGTGCTCAACGCCGGGATCTCCGGCAACCGGCTGCTGCTCGACAGCACCGGAGGACCGGGCGCCCTGAACCGGCTGGACGCCGACGGGCTGGCCCGGGCGGGTGTCCGGACCCTGGTCCTCCTCGAAGGCATCAACGACATCAAGGGCACCCCGGAGGCCACGGACCCCGCCGACTTCGTGCGGGCCTACCGGGCGATCGTGGCCCGCGCCCACGCACGCGGAATCCGGGTCGTGGGCGCGACACTGACGCCCTACGCGGGGTTCAGCGGCTACACCGACGCCCGGGAGGCCGTACGGCAGCGGGTCAACGCGCTGATCCGCACCCGGCACGTCTTCGACGCGTACGTCGACTTCGACGCCGTCGTCCGCGATCCGCAGCAGCCGACACGCATCCGGCCCGGCTACGACCCCGGCGACCACCTGCACTTCAACGACGCCGGCATGCGCGCCCTGGCCGCCGCCGTCCGGCTCGTCGACCTGCTCTGAGCCCTCAGCCGCCCCGCACCACCACCGCCACCAGCCAGCCCGCCGTGACCAGCAGGCAGGCGAACAGCTCGGCCAGCACACTGGAGCCGCCCGCGTCCATCGTCGTGCGCAGCGCGGCCAGCGCCTCGGCGTGGCGGCCGAGACGGCGGCGTTCGTGGAGGTAGATCCCGGCCATGAAACCGGGGATCGCGCCGACCACGGGGAGCAGCACGAAACCGAGGACGGCGCCGGTCCCGGCGTACACGCCCATGCGGGCGGTGGCACCACTGGCCCGCAGCCGGCGCGGCGGCAGGATCCAGCGGACCACCTGGGCCAGCAGCAGCACGATCGAGGCGCCGACCAGGACCGCCCAGGCCACCGGGCGCGGGTCGTACAGCGCCCACCACAGCACGGCGGCCCACACCAGCCACGAACCCGGCACCCCGGGCACCAGCACCCCGCACAGGCCCAGCACCAGCACCAGGCCGACCAGCAGGAGTTCTCCTGCTCCCATCTGCCCAGAGTGCCGCGCGGGTCAGTCCCGGGCCACCCAGCCCCGCTCGTAGGCGTGCCAGCCCAGTTGCAGCCGGGTCGTCACCCCGGCCAGCTCCATCAGCCGTTTCACCCGGCGCTGCACGGTCCTGAGGCCCAGGTCGAGCTGTTTGGCCACGCTCACGTCGGTCAGCCCGGCCAGCAGCAGCGACAGCACCTCCAGATCGGTGGCGTCGGGGGCGTCCGGCCGTTCCTCGGTCACCCCGCGGGCGCCGAGGCGGAGCGGCAGCGCGGTCCGCCACACCGACTCGAACAGTTCGGACAGCAGCTCCAGCAGGCCGCTGGCGTGCACCACCACCGCGGCGGGCTCCGAGGTGTGCGAGGTGAGCGGGACCATCGCGAGGGAGCGGTCCGCCACGACCAGCTTGGTCGGGACCCGATCCACCACCCGCACCTGCTCGTCCCGGCCCAGTGCCGCCGTCAACTCCGTGATCCCGTGCGGCAGATCGAGCACCGCGCGCTCCACCACCACCCGGTAGCGCACTCCCCGGCCGGCCGCCTGTTCCTCCGCCTCGTTCTCCGTCCCGGAGACCACCATCGGGTTGCCGGTGACCAGCGCGCACACCTCGTCGCCCGCGCCCAGCTGGAGCTGGAGGAACCGCTGGGCGACGGCCGGGGCGCCGGTCACCACCTCGACCAGGTCGTGCACCGCCGGCTCGGCGGCCGCCGCCCGGTACTCCTCGGCCAGCAGCGCCGCCGCCAGCTCGGCCTTCTCCAGCTCGTGCCGCTGCTGGGTGAGCAGCGCGCCCAGCGCCACCCCGGGTGGCGCCGCCACCCAGCGGCCCGGCCGGCCCGAGGACTGGGCCGCGAGACCGTGCCGCTCCAGCCGGCGCAGCGCGCGCTCGGTGTCCGGTTCGGCCAGCGTCAGGCGCCGCGCCAGATCGGGCACATCGGCGGCGCCCACGGAGACCAGCGTCCGGTACGCCGACTCGTCCCTCTCGTCCAGACCGAGCGCTGCCAGCATCGACCCGCGTTCCTCCCTCGAAGTCGGGTGCCATGGCGGGAACCGGCCACGGCGCGAACCCGCCGCAGCACATCATCGCCGTACCGGCGGTCACTCTGCCAAGATCACGTCAGCGCGGCACCTTCACGGGGGATCCGGTTCCGCGATTCACAGCTGGCCGCAAGGAACGCCCGTCACAATCTGGCCTCCGGCCGACGCGACCGCGTCCGGCCGTGCGAGCGGTGACCCGGGCCCATGACGCGCGCACGCGTAGGGGATCTGGGGCCGGGTCACTCAGCTGTCGCCGGGTGGTTCTCCCGTGGGGGGTGGGACCACCCGGCGACTCACACGTGTCACGGGCACCGTCCCCCTCACGCGTGCCGTTGCCCCTCTTTCGTCGCACGGGTGTTCAGCGCGTCCCTCGCCACGCCGTTCGACACCGGGTCGGGTGCGGGATTTTCCCGATGCCCCGTTTTCATCCGGCCCGTGCGGTGGACAATTAGGGGCATGAGTCAGCGAGGGGGTAGGCCCACCCGTCATGAGGACGACTGGTGGGGGCAGTTGTACGACGACTCCACCGAGGACACCGGCCCCACGGCCGCGCCCGATTCCCTGGACGACCGCTTCGCCTCGGCGAAGAACACGGTGGCGGGACGGGGACGGGGACGAGGCTTGCGGGGCGTCGCGGAGGAACCGGCCACCGAGCCACCCGTCCCGCCGGCCCTGCCGGTGCAGCCGGTCCCGCCCGGGGCCCCGGCCGTGCCGGTCCCGCCGACCGCTCGGGTGCCGTCGCCCAGCCTGCCGGTCCCACCGACCGTCCCGGTCCCGCCGACCGTCCCGGTCCCGCCGACCGTCCCGGTCCCGCCGTCCGTGCCGGCGCCGCCGTCCGTCCCGGCGCAACGTGCGCCCGGTGTTCCCACCGAGGTGGCGGGCGGGAACAGCGCCATCGTCCGCAAGCCCTGGCCGTGGGACGAGGAGGACCCGGAGTTCCCGGAGGCGGACGACGACGCCTGGGCGGACTCCCGCCCCGCCACCCGCCCGGACCTGGCCACGCTCCCGCCGCACTCCGCCCCGGCCGCCGCCCCGGTCTCCTCCGTGGACTACGTCGGCTCCGGCCCGCCCACCTACGACGCCGAACCCACCGCCCTGCCCGCCGCCGACCCCGACGAGCTCGACGACCTGGTCGCCGACACCGTGCTGGACGGCGCCCGCTACGGCACCTGCACCCTGCGGGCCGTCTCCCAGCGTGGCGACTCCGCCCGGTACCGGGGCGAGCCGCGCCGCGACGCCCTGCTCACCGCCCGGTTCGGGTCCGGCGACCAGGCACTGCTCCTGGTCGCGACGGCCACCGGCGCCCGGGCCACCCCCGGCGCCCACCGGGCCGCCGCCGAGGTCTGCGAGTGGATCGCCCGGGCGGTGGGCCGCAGTCACCAGCGGCTCACCGAGGACATCCAGGCCGCCCGACGCGGCGACCTCAAGTCCGGGCTGCACCGGCTCACCGACCGCAGCCTCGGCAAACTCCGTGCCAGCGCCGCCGAACAGGGCGTCGCCGCCGAGGAGTACGCGGCCAGCCTGCGCTGCCTGCTCGTCCCCGCCCACCCCCAGTGCCGTACCCGGGTCTTCTTCGGGGTCGGGGAGGGCGGGCTGTTCCGGCTCCGGGACGGCGAGTGGCAGGACATCGAACCGCACGTCGACACCGACACCGTCGGCGAGGCCGTGGTCGGCTACGGTTCGCCGCCCGCCGAGACCCCGGAGGGCGACCGGCTCACCATGGACCTCGGCATCCCGACCCCGCCGAGCCCCTACGAACCGGCCCCCGAACCGCCCCGCGACCCCTTCCTCTTCCGGGCCTCGGTAGCCCGCCCGGGTGACGCCCTGGTGATGTGCAGCGGCGGGCTCGCCGACCCGCTGCGCGGCGAGCCCGCCCTCTGCGCGTACCTGGCCCGACGCTGGTCCGGCCGTACCCCGCCGGGCCTCGCCGCGTTCCTCGCGGACACCCAGGTGCGGGTGAAGGGCTACGCCGACGACCGTACGGCGGCGGTGGTCTGGGAGGCGTGACGCCGGTCCCTGTGCGTGGATGGGAGGTATCCGCCCACAGGGAAGGGGCACCCGTCCGCCATGGCCAAGCAGAACGTCGCCGAGCAGTTCGTCGACATCCTCGTCCGCGCCGGAGTGCGCCGCCTCTACGGCGTCGTCGGCGACAGCCTCAACCCGGTGGTCGACGCCGTCCGCCGCAACTCCGCCATCGACTGGATCCACGTACGCCACGAGGAGACCGCCGCCTTCGCGGCCGGCGCGGAGGCCCAGGTCACCGGGAAGCTGGCGGCCTGCGCCGGCTCCTGCGGCCCGGGCAACCTGCACCTCATCAACGGCCTGTACGACGCCCACCGTTCGATGGCCCCGGTGCTCGCCCTCGCCTCGCAGATCCCCTCCAGCGAGATCGGCCTGGGCTACTTCCAGGAGACCCACCCCGACCGGCTCTTCCAGGAGTGCAGCCACTACAGCGAGCTGATCTCCAGCCCCAAGCAGATGCCCCGGCTGCTGCAGACCGCCATCCAACACGCGGTCGGCCGCAGCGGGGTGAGCGTGGTGAGCCTGCCGGGCGACATCGCCGACGAACCCGCCCCGGACCATCCCGTCGAGAGCGCCATCGTCACCTCCCGGCCCACCGTCCGCCCCGGGGACGAGGAACTCGACAAGCTGGTCGCGATGATCGACGCGGCGGACAAGGTGACGCTGTTCTGCGGCAGCGGTACGGCCGGCGCCCACCCGGAGGTCATGGAACTCGCCGGGAAGATCAAGTCCCCGGTGGGCCACGCCCTGCGCGGCAAGGAACACATCCAGTACGCCAACCCGTACGACGTCGGCATGAGCGGACTGCTCGGCTACGGCGCCGCCTACGAGGCCACCCACGAGTGCGACCTGCTGATCCTGCTCGGCACCGACTTCCCGTACAACGCCTTCCTCCCCGACGACGTACAGATCGTCCAGGTCGACGTACGCCCCGAGGTGCTGGGCCGCCGGTCCCGTCTCGACCTCGCCGTGTGGGGCGATGTGCGCGAGACGCTGCGCTGCCTGGTGCCGCGGGTGCGGACCAAGGAGAACCGGCGGTTCCTCGACCGGATGCTCAAGAAGCACGCGGACGCGCTGGAGGGGGTGGTGAAGGCGTACACCCGGAAGGTGGAGAAGCACGTCCCGATCCACCCCGAGTACGTGGCCTCCGTACTGGACGAACTCGCCGACGAGGACGCGGTGTTCACGGTCGACACCGGCATGTGCAACGTCTGGGCCGCCCGGTACATCACGCCCAACGGCCGCCGCCGGGTGATCGGTTCCTTCTCGCACGGGTCGATGGCCAACGCGCTGCCGATGGCGATCGGCGCGCAGTTCACCGACCGGCGACGGCAGGTCGTGTCGATGTCCGGGGACGGCGGCTTCGCCATGCTGATGGGCGACTTCCTGACCCTCGTGCAGTACGACCTGCCGGTGAAGGTCGTGCTGTTCAACAACTCGGCGCTCAGCATGGTCGAGTTGGAGATGCTGGTCGCGGGCCTGCCCTCGTACGGCACCACCAACGTCAATCCCGACTTCGCCGCCGTCGCCCAGGCCTGCGGTGCCTACGGGGTGCGGGTGGAGAAGCCCCGGCAGCTCGCCGGCGCGCTGAAGGACGCCTTCAAGCACAAGGGTCCGGCCCTGGTCGACGTCGTCACCGACCCCAACGCGCTGTCCATCCCGCCGAAGATCAAGGCCGACATGGTCACCGGTTTCGCGCTCTCCGCGTCCAAGATGGTCCTCGACGGCGGCGTGGGCCGGATGGTCCAGATGGCCCGCTCCAACCTGCGCAACATGCCGAGGCCGTAGCTCAGCCCTCGACCGGCACCCACTGCCGGACACCGTTCACGAAGCCGTACCAGTAGTGCGGCAGGCCCTTGATGGAGCTGGTGCGGAACGGCCGGCCGTGGTCGTCGATCCGGACCGTGCCGGAGCGGCCCTGTGAGGACCAGTCCAGTTCGAGGTACCAGCGGCAGTCGCAGCCCTCGGTGCGCGCGTTGACGCGGAGCACCTCCGGGTCGGTGGACGAGACCCGGTAGGGCAGCCGCATGGTCGAGACGGTCTGCCCGTCCGGGCCCTCGCCGGCCACCGGGCGGGCGATGGGACGGTCCTTGTCCAGGTCGACGTCGAAGTAGCGCGGGGTGAGCCCGCCGCCGCAGCCGTCGGCCATGGAGTAGGCGATACCGGGTGCGGGCGCGCTGCGGCCGACGACCCGCACCCGCAGGTCCTCCAGGACGACGGCCGTGGACGAGCGGCCCTGCACCGAGATCTGGACGATCGTGTCACGGCCGTGCACCGCGTTCTGGGTGGCCGCCCAGGTGCCGGCGTCCTGCGGGACGGGCGGCGGCGGCACCTGCGCCGGCTGCTTGTCGATGACGTAGTCGTGGTCGCAGCCCAGCTCCCAGACCTGGGAGCTTGCGGTCCAGGCGAGCGGGACGGCGGTCGGGGCGGGGGTGGCGGGCGTGCTCGGGGTGGCGGCTGAGGGGGTTTTGGTGCCGTCCGGTGAGGAGGACGGCGAGCGGCGGCCGGGCGAGCCGGAGTCGTCCACTGCCGGGCCGGTGGGTGTGGGGTCGTGGCGCCGGGCGTCGCCGGCGGCGGTCGTGGGGGAGGAACCGGGGGCCCGGGCCGAGGTGTCGGCGGGTGGCCGGTCGTCCGAGGGGGCGATCAGACTGCCCAGCGTCACCAGGAGCACGACGGCCACGGCCGAGCCGACCAGGGTGCGGCGACGGCGGTACCAGGGGCGGGGCGCGGGCGTGGGCCCGGACCGCGGCACCGGGTCCTCTCCGCTCCGGGCCGCGGCTGCCGGGGTTTCCGGGGCTGCCCGGGTTTCCGGTTCCGCTTCGGTCCGCCGCGAGGTCTCCGGAGCCGTCGGTTCGGAGTCCTGGGGCCCGGCGTCCTCCGCCGTCCGTGGCCGCTGCCGTGCCGCCACCGCCCGTAACCAGCGTTCGTGGAGTTCGAGCCGTTCCGCCGGGCTCGCGCCGCAGAACGCGGCCAGGCGCTCGACCGGAGCGAAGTCCAGCGGCACCGCCTCGCCCGCGCAGTAGCGATGCAGGGTGGAGGTGTTCATGTTCAGGCGGCGGGCCAGCGAGCCGTAGCTCCGGTCCGTACGGTCCTTCAACTGCCGCAGCAGCGCCGCGAACTCCTCGACGTCCTCGCGCACGGGCACCTTCCCCCGGTCGTCCGTATCCCAGGCACTCATATACCTGCACGTCAACAGGGCTGGGATGGTTCCAGGCCGGCGGAACGGGCGGTGGCCGTTGCGGTGGCCGCAGCTGACAGCCGATGCTTCTGGTGTCGCACCGACCAGGGCCGGACCGACCAGCCGGCGCCGTCCGCGGCATCCCACACCCATGCACCGATCCAACGGGGGACCATCCATGCCCAAGCGCACCCGAGCAGGCGCGCTCACCGTACTCGCCGGCGCCGCACTGGCCGCAGGCACCACGCTCGCCGTCCCGGCGGCGGCCGCCCCGAAGCCGCCCGGCTTCCTCGCGGCGGCCGACCTGCCGCCGCACCCGAGCTCGTCCTGGACGGCCGGCAAGGTCACCGCTGGTGTGCCGGAGGCGGTCAAGCAGGACACCTGCCTGGGCATCGCCCTCGGCGGCGGCCGGAACACCTGGTACCGGGAGTTCCGGACCGATCTCGACACCAGCGCCCGCCAGGTCGGCGTCGAACTGGCCGACGTCCGCGCGGCGAAGGGCCGGGTCGCGAAGCTGGACGAGGACATCGTGTCCTGCGCGGACCGGATCGAGATGGCGGACCCGGAGACCCGGGCGGCCTTCCAGGACCACGGCGACCTGCCCGTCGGCGACGGCGCGCACGTCTACGCCCTGCACACCGAGACCTCCTGGGGCGCCAGTGACATCCGGCTGCTGTCGCTCGGCCGGGAGGGGAGCACCGTGACGGTCGTGGACTGGGGGCAGCTGGGCGGCTTCCAGGACGCGCCGGTGAAGGCGTTCAAGAAGACGACCACCACGGCCGTGAAGAAGCTCCACTGAAGGACGGGGCCGTCCTCCCGCTCGGGGGAGGGGAGGACGGCCCCGACAGGCACCACCCAGCGACCGGCCACCGAAAACCAACCGCAGAGAACCAACCGCAGAGAACCAACCGCAGAGAACCAACCGCAGAAGTCCAAGCACAGAAAACGGGGAATCAGACATGAGCACCAAGACCCGCACCGTCCTCACCGCCGGCGTCCTCGCCGTGGCCCTCGGGCTCGGCTTCACCGCCCAGGCCTCGGCCGGCGCGCCGCGCAGCGTCGCCGGCGCCCCGTCCGACAACCTCACCCGGATCGCCGACTTCTACGGCTCCTACATCGACGCCGAGACCGACCCGGACGGCAGCGGTGACCTGCCCACCGCGCTGCGCGCCTACTACATCGCCCCGACCTACCTGAAGACGCTGGCGGCCTGGGAGGACCGGGAGCACGCCGACGGCGTGCTGCGGGCCCAGAACACCCCGCTCAAGTGGAAGGTCACCGACAACGGCACGGCGAAGAACCACACCGAGGCCGTCGTCACCCTGACCTGGAGCCGCAACACGACCACGAAGCTGTTCGTCGACATGAGCCGCGGGACCCACAAGATCATCCACATCGGCACCAAGGGCCTCGGGGGTAAGTAGGCGGAAGGGTAGATTTCGGCCAGGTTCGCCGGTGCCGTGGACCGCGTGAAACAGCTCGGGGGGTTGTACGAGGGGCTGTTTCACGCCGGGTCTGCGGCACCGTTGGCGCGTACGGGGCGGTCCGGGAGGCGACGTACGGGCCGGGGCCGGTTCAGGACATGGCCGAACACCCGGTCGTCATCGGCGTGACATGACTGGCCCGTGCCCGAGCGGGCATGGATCCCCGTGAACGTGTTCGATCAGGAGGGGAACCGGCAACAGCGTGCGGGCGGGGGTCATGAACAGTCAGGCACGAGGGAGCGGTCCCGTGGCCATCGGGGCCTCCTCGGCGCAGGCGGGGGAAGAGACCGACACGACGGAACGGGGACACCCGTCACAGCTCAGGCGTCGGCTGGGGCGGTCGGATCTGCGGGCGGTGCCCGAGGCGCGCCGGGAGCTGCGGGAACTGCTACGCCACTGGGGGAAACCGGGCCGTTCGGAGATCGCGGAACTGCTCACCAGCGAACTCGTCACCAACGCTCTCGTCCACACCGACCACGAGGCCGTGCTGACGGCCGTCGTGGGACCCGGCCAACTGCGTGTGGAGGTCCGGGACTTCGTGGGCCGCCGACCCCGCGTGTGCGCCCCGGACACCGGGGACGGCACCCACGGCCGGGGCATGGTGCTGGTCGACTCGCTCGCGGACGCCTGGGGCGTGCAGCCGCACGAGGTGGGCAAGTCGGTGTGGTTCGAACTGGACGCGGAGGCCGCCTGAGGCCGCCTTCCCACAACGGGACGGGGGCGTGACCCTGAAGGTCACGCCCCCGTCCCGAAGTGCCGTCCGGCAGCAGACGATCAACCGAACTGCTGCTCGAGGTCCTTGAGCTTGCGCTCCAGGGAGTCGAGGCGCGGCAACGCCATTGTGTCGTCCTCCGCGGTCAGGTCGACCGTGATCGGGTCAGACCCTTTGCGGACTGGCTGGAGGGAGGGCCGCTGGCGTACGGGCAGCTGCTCCGGCGCCGATATGGCAGGCTCCGCAGTGGGCTGGGAGGCGCGCTCCACCTGGTGCACCTCGTCCTGCCGGCCGCGGCCGACGAAGCCCCGGTGGCCCCGGCTGATGGCCTTGAGCTGGGCCCGCTCCAGACGGTCCTGCTCGCGGCGGCGCATGCGGTTGGTCTCCTTCTGCCGCTTGTCCTCGCGCACCTCGTCGACCGCCTCGTCCAGGCTGCGCACGCCCTCCAGGAGCATCAGCGACCAGGCCCTGTAGGTCTCACGGGGAGCCCGCAGCCAGCGCACGATCCGGATCTGCGGCAGCGGACGCGGCACCAGGCCCTGCTCCCGCAGGGCGGCCTTGCGGGTCTGCTTCAGCGCGCGGTCGAAGAGGACGGCCGCGGACAGCGACATGCCGGCGAAGAACTGGGGAGCGCCCGCGTGGTCGACGCCCCTGGGCGCGTGTACCCAGTTGAACCAGGCCGCGGCGCCCGCGAACGTCCACACGAGTATCCGGGAGCCGAGGGCCGCGTCACCGTGGCTCGCCTCGCGCACCGCGAGGACGGAGGAGAACATCGCCGCGCCGTCCAGGCCGAACGGCACCAGGTACTCCCAGCCGTCGGAGAGGCCGAGGTTCTGCTGGCCGAAGCCGACCAGACCGCGGAACGAGAGCGCCGCGGCGACCGCCGCGGAGCAGAACAGGAGCGCGTAGGAGACGGTGCCGTATATGGCCTCCTTGCGCCTGCGGCGCTCCTCGCTACGCTCCCACGAGTCGTCCTTCGCGTGCTCCCCGCCGGACCGCTTGGAGCGCGCGAGCACCGCCACCGCGACCAGCATGCCCAGGAGCAGTACGGCGCCGGGAAGCAGCCAGTTCAGCGATATGTCGGTCAGTCTCATCTAGGGGTCCCTTGCATTGGGATAGGGCGTATCGCCCGCCATAGTGGCCCAATCCCGCCGGCCCTCAGGGGGTTTCGGGGCAAGAGACCGCCAAGGAAGTGCAAGGGGTTGCCCCAGGGCGGCATTCTGCTCGAACTGCCGCGTGAGGGGCGGGAGTTGAGTTCGAGTAAGAGTACCCATACGGGTGGTTCCTCGGAAAGTTCCTGCGGCAAGTGAGGAAGTTGTGAATTCCCTGTCGACGCAAGGGTGATCCCGCCCTAGGTGATCTTAGTGGATCCCGTGGGGTGCTCCGTGCCGGGAGAGCCCTGAGGGTGCCTCAGGCCGCCGCTGCCGCCGTGAGTTTGGCGATCCGCTCGTCGTCGCAGGTACGCGGGCAGGTGGCGCAGGTGTCCTCGGGGCGCAGCGTGTAGTACATGCAGCAGCTGACCCGGTCCCGGGTCGGCAGCGGCTCGCCCGCCGGACCGGCCAGGACCCGGAAGGCGGCCGAGCCGACGTACGGCTTGGTGGCGCCCGGCAGCAGCCGTTCGAGTTCGGGTACGGCCCGCTCCTCGTCGCCGAGGAGTTCGGCGACGTACCAGAGTCCCTCGACGATCTCGTCGGTCGCCATGCCCCACAGCGCCCGCCCGCGCCGCCGCATCCGCGGCCCGAAGGCGCCGAGGATCGGTTCCAGGTGCTCGGCGACGGCCGCCCGCACCTCGGCCCGCAGCGCCTCCTCGTCGGCGACGACGACCGCGCCGGGCAGCGCCGCCGCCGGGTCACCCGGGAGGCAGGCGAAGGAGGCGACGCGCACCGCCATGCGGCCGGCCACCCGGTCGTACGAGACATGCGTCACGGGCAGCCGCGGGACCCGGCGGTCCAGGAACCAGGGGAGGGTGATCAGGAGGCAGGCGGCCCACGCGTAGCGGTGCAGGCCGAAGCCGGCCACCACGTCAGGGCGGCCCGGCTGTCCGTAGTCCCGCAGGATCTGGTCCTCGTCCCAGGCCAGGAAGGTGTCCAGACCGGTCCCGCCCGCCGCGAGCTCGGCGGCGCCGACCCAGTCGCCGCCCCGGGGGGCCGGCTCGCCCGGACCCAGCGCCGTGACCACCAGGTCCGGGCAGACCTCGGTCAGGCGGGCGTAGGCGGCGGAGACGGGGGAGGCCATGGGTTACCGCCGATCGGGTGCGGGCCGACTGCTGGATAAGTAAGCCTTACCTTACCCATTCATTCGGAAATTTGAACTATCGCCCGGGGCGCCTAAGGTGCTTGACGGACGAGTAACAACCCACCGTTAATGACCCAAGTCCCGACGAGTCGGAGGAGGACCCGTGAACCATCGCGCGCACCCGGCTCCGGCCGGGACGGCCAGGGTGCCGGCGCAGACGCGGTCCGAGGAGTCGGCCCGGGAGACGGGCGGGCACCCCGCCGGCACGCCGGCCGCGCGCGGCGAGCACACGCACTGCGAACAGCCGATCCCGCAGCCCAGGCCCGTCGTGCAACGGGCGTCCGTGCGGGGGCAGATCCTGGACGCGTTGCGAACCGCGCTGGCGAGCGGGGAACTGGCGCCCGGCGAGGTGTACTCGGCGCCGGCCCTGGGGGAGCGGTTCGGGGTCTCCGCGACACCCGTGCGCGAGGCGATGCAGCAGCTGGCCCTGGAGGGCGCGGTCGAGGTCGTGCCCAACCGCGGGTTCCGGGTCGTGGAGCGGGGCGCCCGGGAACTCGCCGAACTGGCCGAGGTGCGGGCGCTGATCGAGGTGCCGGTGATGATGCGGCTGGCGCGCAGCGTGCCGGCCGAGCGGTGGGCCGCGTTGCGGCCGCTGGCCGAGGAGTCGGTGCGGGCGGCGGCGCAGGGGTGCAGGGCGACGTACGCGGAGGCCGACCGGGCGTTCCACCGGGCGGTGCTGGCCCTTGCGGGCAACGAGCAACTGGTGCAGATCGCGGAGGACCTGCACCGGCGGGCGGTTCCGCTGCGCGGGGGACGGGCCGACCTGATGGCGGACGCGGGCGAGCACGCGGCGTTGCTGGAGGCGTTGATCGCGGGGGAGTTGGACGCGGTGCGCCGGTTGGTGGCCGGGCATTTCGCCACCGCGGGTTGAGCGGCGGAGGGGTGTTTTCGCGGCGGGCCGCCGTAGGGGTGACGGCCGTCGCCCGGGCGTGGGTCCGTCGTGGCCGGCAGCGCAGTTCCCCGCGCCCCTTACGGGGTACGTCCCGGTTGCGGGCGGTCGCGCCTCCCTCGGTGCCTCAACGGCCTGGGAGGTGCGCCCACCCGCACCCGGCGTAGAGGTGGCCTCAGCTGCCCTGGGCCGTCTTGGCGTACGCGTCGTGCCAGGCGGCCTTCGCGCCGGAGTCGCCTATGCGGTAGACGTCGACGACCGCACCGGCCGCCACGGCCACCGACAGCACGCCCACGACGATCCGCACCGGAAGGGCCGACAGGCGCCCGCCCGCATTGCCGTCCGCCTCCGGGCCGCCGCGTCGCCTCGCCCACCACACGACCGTGGCCAGCGCGAACAGGCCGAGCGCCCATGGCAGCAGTCCGTCACCCAGCTCGGTGTGCCTGCGGACCAGGGCGTCGTCGGTCACGTGCCCCTCCAGCCACTCGCCGGCCTGGGTCGTCAGCGGCACGCTGACCAGGGCGACGAGGGCGAGTACGGGCAGCAGTATGCCCAGCCGCCGGGCGGCCCGCGGCCACAGTGCGGCCGTCACCAGGGCGAGCGCGGCCAGCGGGACCAGGACGACGACGATGTGGACCAGCAGGACGTGGGCAGGCAGCCCGTTGACTGTACTCATGGCAAAGCGCTCCTGAGGGGGTCGGGGCGCGTCAGCCTGGCACAGCCAACTCTCAGTTTCCTCTGAGGCGAATCTCAGGCGGTCGCCGCACCCGGCGTGGGTGGTGTCAACTGGCCTGCCAGCCAGGTCGGGACGCCGCCCAGGAGGCGGAACAGGCGGCCCGCCTCCTCGCGCAGCCGCGACGCCTCCGGCTCCGGCTCCGTGTCGGCCAGCGACGCGAGTGCCGGTGCCGTGCCCACCAGGTAGCCCAGCTCCTCCCTGATCCGCAGCGACTCCGCGAAGCCGTGCCGGGCCTCCGCCAACTCCCCTTCACGCAGGGCGAGTCCGGCCAGATGGCGCCAGGTGAAGGACAGCAGCAAAGGATCGGCGTGGGTCGTGGCGGCCGCGTGGGCCCGACGGTAGGCCGCCCGCGCAGCCTGCGGGGAGCGGGTCAGGTTCTCCGCCAGCAGGCCCCGGCGGAAGTCGAGAAGGGCCCGCCCCGGCGCCCCCGGAGGGATCAGCGCCGCCGCCCTCCCGAGCGCGGCCCGCGCCTCGTCGGCCCGGTCCCGCACCCCGTGCAGCGTGGCCGCGTAGGCGAGTTGACCGCGCTCGCACGCGGCGGCGCCCCGTTCCTCGTCGGTGCGGGCCACCGCCTCCGCCGTCCGCAGCGCGTCCTCCGCCTCTCCCCAGCCGCCCTCGGTGTAGAGACACCGCTCGACCATCAGCCCCGCCCGCTGCAGGGAGGACGTCGGCGTGTCCGTCGGCAGCAGTGCCGCCGCGTCGGCCCAGCAGGCCCGCGAGCGCAACCGCCATACCGCGGTCTGGAGCGGATCGTCACCGGTGTTCGTTCCGTTCCCAGACATGGCGGAATACGCCACGTTGCCCTCCCCAGGGTCCTGCCCTTCGGCTCAGCCCGGGGTCGCGGGGCGTGGCACGCGCATCTGCGGCGTCGTCGTCGGTCACCGACGCTCCGCGTCGGCTCCCTCCTCCGCCTTGCAGCTGCACGCACCACGCCCCGCTCATCGGTGTCGTGAGGCGGGGTGCCTCGACACCGACCTGTTCCGAAGGGCAGGCCCAGCGCGCCGTCGAGCTGTGAAGTGGTGGCCGCATTCCAGCACCGATCGCCACGCGGGGCCAAGAGGGTGGGTGAATAATTTCACAAAGTCGTGGGACGGCGACGGCACTTGGCGTGAGCCGGTCGCACGCCCGCGTGACCTCAGCTCATCCGCAATGCCAAGAAGAAATCGAGCTTGTCCTCCAGCCGGGAGAGGTCCCGGCCCGTCAACTGCTCGATCCTGCCCACGCGATAGCGCAGCGTGTTGACGTGCAGGTGGAGCCGGGTGGCGCAGCGGGTCCAGGAGCCGTCGCAGTCGAGGAACGCCTCGAGGGTCGGGATCAGCTCGGCGCGGTGCCGGCGGTCGTAGTCCGTGAGCGGGTCCAGCAGGCGGGCGGTGAAGGCGCGGCGGACGTCGTCGGGGACGAAGGGCAGCAGCAGGACGTGCGAGGCGAGCTCCTGGTGGCCGGCCGCGCAGACCCGGCCGGGGCGGGCCGCGGCCACCCGGCGGGCGTGCCGGGCCTCCTCCAGGGCCCCGCGCAGCCCCTCCGCCGAGTGCACGGCCGCACTGACGCCGAGGGTGACCCGGCCGTCGTCGTCCAGGCCCGCGGACAGGGGGCCGCGCACCGTCTTCAGGAGGGCGTCGGCGTGGACACCGGACTCCGAGCCGTCGTGCTCGGTGGAGACCGCGGGGAGCGGGACCAGGGCGACCGCCTCGTCGCCGGTGTGGGCGACCGCTATCCGGTCGGACGGCTCCGGGCCGGTGGCCAGCGGGTCGACCAGGATCTCCTCCAGGAGCGACTGCGCGACCGGACCGCCCTCGACCTCCCCGCCGTCCCATTCGGCGCGGGCCACGACCACCTGCCAGTGGGGGGCCGCGCCGAGGCCCGGCAGCAGGACGGGCGCGGCCACCCGCAGGCGCGCGGCGATCTCGGCCGGGGCCGCGCCCGTCTGGACCAGCTCCAGCACCTCCTGGGCGAGCCGGCGCCGCACCGTACGGGCCGCGTCGCGGCGGTCGCGCTCGACGGCGATCAGCTGGGTGACGCCCTGGAGCAGGTCGAGGCGCTCGTCCTGCCAGTCGCTCGCGTCCGCCTCGACGGCCAGCAGCCAGTCCGAGAGCACGGTCTCGCGCACGTCCCGGGAGCCCTGTGGGGAGCGCCCGCCCCCGGCCACCGCCGGGCGGTGCCCCCAGGAGCGGATCGGGAAGAGCGAGTACGTGGCGCCGTCGAGGAGGACCCGGTGCGGGCCCCGGCGGCCGGTGCGGGTCGCGGCCAGGTGCTCGGCGGCCAGCCGGGCGCAGGCGTCGGCCGGCAGCGCGGGCCCGGACACCTTGGAGCCCGCGATCAGCCGGCCGGTCGGGGAGAGCACCCAGGCCCGCAGGTCGAGGTCCGAGCCGAGCAGGTCCAGGACCACGTCCGGGCCGCCGCCCGCCGGACCCGAGGTCATCATCCGGCGGTGCCGGTCCACGACGGCCGCGAGGTCCCCGGCCCGCTCGCCGCTGACCTGCCGTACGACATGCTCGGTGATCGTCGCGAACGCCACCGACTCGTGCACCGCGAAGAGCGGGAGGCGGTGCTGGGCGCAGGCCACCACCAGGTCGTCCGGGATGTCCCCGAGCTCGGCCTCACCGGCGGCCAGCGCGGCCACTCCGGCCTGCGCCAGGAGTCGTACGAACGGCTCGGAGTCCGCGGCGTCCCGGCGCCAGGCCAGGCCCGTCAGCACCAGCTCACCGCCCGAGAGGTAGCGGCTGGGGTCACGCAGGTCCGTGGTCATCACCCCGCGTACGGTGCGGTCCAGCTCGTCCTCGCCGCCGAGCAGCCGCAGGCCCAGCGCATCGGTGTCCAGGAGTGCGCGCAGCCGCATCTCGTCGCCGCCGTTCTGTGTCTCGAAATCTACGATGAATCTTGCAGTGTCATGGATGGGGCGCCCGGCGTGCGAGGTCACGGGCCGCGATCACGAGGTGCCTGGGCGTTTCCTGCGTTTCCACAGGAAAACCAGGAGGTTACTGATGACCTCCGTTCATACGAATCTACAAGATGCCCGTGCTGGCCAGCCAACTCCTTCATGGTTTCGGTGACTGACCCCACTGGAGTACGGGGCGGTGTACTGACGTCATTCCGCGTTAACAGGACATGAACGAGCCGGGCCCGCCGCACACGGATTGGCTCAATCCGCACGACTCACGAGACTCACGAGACGGAGAAGAGAGCCGGTCATGGACTTCCTTCGCCCCGCCAGCTGGGAGGAGGCGCTCGCCGCGAAGGCCGAGCACCCCACCGCAGTGCCGATCGCGGGTGGCACCGATGTGATGGTCGAGATCAACTTCGACCACCGCCGGCCCGAGTACCTCCTCGATCTCAACCGCATCGGCGATCTCTACGAATGGGAGGTCGGCGAGGAGAGCGTACGGCTCGGCGCCTCCGTGCCGTACACCCGGATCATGGAGAACCTGCGCGCCGAGCTGCCGGGCCTGGCCCTCGCCTCGCACACCGTCGCCTCCCCGCAGATCCGCAACCGCGGCGGCGTCGGCGGCAACCTCGGCACCGCCTCCCCGGCCGGTGACGCCCACCCCGCGCTGCTCGCGGCCGGCGCCGAGGTCGAGGCCGAGTCGGTGCGCGGCACCCGGCTCATCCCCATCGACGAGTTCTACACCGGCGTGAAGCGCAACGCCCTCGCGCCGGACGAGCTGATCCGCGCGGTGCACGTGAAGAAGGCCGACGGACCCCAGCAGTACTCCAAGGTCGGCACCCGCAACGCCATGGTCATCGCGGTGTGCGCCTTCGGGCTCGCCCTGCACCCCGAGACGCGGACGGTGCGGACCGGGATCGGTTCGGCCGCTCCCACGCCGGTGCGCGCGAAGACCGCCGAGGACTTCCTGAACGCCGCGCTCGACGAGGGCGGCTTCTGGGACAACGGAAAGATCATCACACCGTCGGTCGCCAAGCAGTTCGCGGACCTGTGCGCCGCCGCCTGCAACCCGATCGACGACGTCCGGGGCACCGCGAGCTACCGCCGTCACGCGGTCGGTGTGATGGCCCGCCGGACGCTCACCTGGACCTGGGAGTCGTACCGCGGCACCACCTATCAGAAGGGGAGTGTCGCCTGATGCGCGTCAACTTCACCGTCAACGGACGTCCCCAGGAGGCCGACGACGTCTGGGAGGGCGAGAGCCTGCTCTACGTGCTGCGCGAGCGGCTCGGTCTCCCCGGCTCCAAGAACGCCTGCGAGCAGGGCGAGTGCGGATCCTGCACCGTCCGGCTGGACGGCGTGCCCGTGTGTTCCTGCCTGGTCGCGGCCGGTCAGGCCGAGGGTCGCGAGGTCGTGACCGTCGAGGGGCTCGCGGACCACGCCCGGCAGCGCTCCTGCGGCGACGCCCCCGGGACCTCGCTGGACGCGGCCCGGGGCTGGCAGGCCAAGGGCACCGACTCCCACACCGGCGAAGGCACCCCGCTCTCCCCGATCCAGCAGGCGTTCATCGACGCCGGCGCGGTGCAGTGCGGCTTCTGCACCCCGGGTCTGCTGGTCGCCGCCGACGAGATGCTGGAGCACAACCCGAACCCGACCGACGCGGACATCCGCGAGGCGCTCTCGGGCAACCTGTGCCGCTGCACCGGCTACGAGAAGATCATGGACGCGGTCCGCCTGGCGGCCGCCCGGCAGGGAGAGGCGGTCTGAGCGACATGCCCACCATCGGCACTCCCACCAAGATCACCCAGGGCTCCCAGACCAAGGGCGGCATCGGCGAGTCCACGCTCCGCCCGGACGGCATCCTCAAGGTCACCGGAGAGTTCGCGTACTCGTCCGACCTGTGGCACGAGGACATGCTCTGGGGCCAGATCCTGCGCTCCACGGTCGCGCACGCCGAGATCGTGTCGATCGACACCAGCGAGGCCCTCGCCCAGCCCGGCGTCTACGCGGTCATGACCTACGACGACCTGCCGACCGACGTGAAGAACTACGGCCTGGAGATCCAGGACACCCCGGTTCTCGCGCACGGCAAGGTGCGCCACCACGGCGAGCCGGTCGCGATCGTCGCCGCCGACCACCCGGAGACCGCCCGCCGCGCCGCCGCCAAGATCAAGGTCGAGTACCGCGAGCTGCCCGTCATCACCGACGAGGCCTCCGCGACCGCCCCGGGCGCCGTCCACATCCACGAGAACCGCGACGACCACCACATCGGCCACGTCCCGCACCCGAACATCGTGCACCGCCAGCCGATCGTCCGCGGCGACGCCGACGAGGCCGCCAAGAGGGCCGCTGTCATCGTCAAGGGCGAGTACTACTTCGGCATGCAGGACCAGGCCTTCCTCGGCCCCGAGTCCGGCCTCGCGGTGCCCGAGGAGGACGGCGGCGTCCACCTCTACATCGCCACCCAGTGGCTGCACAGCGACCTGCGCCAGATCGCCCCGGTCCTCGGCCTGCCCGAGGACAAGGTGCGGATGACGCTGGCCGGCGTCGGCGGCGCCTTCGGCGGCCGCGAGGACCTGTCGATGCAGATCCACGCCTGCCTGCTGGCCCTGCGCACCGGCAAGCCGGTCAAGATCGTCTACAACCGCTTCGAGTCCTTCTTCGGCCATGTCCACCGCCACCCGGCCCGCCTCTACTACGAGCACGGCGCCACCCGTGAGGGCAAGCTGACGCACGTCAAGTGCCGGATCGTGCTCGACGGCGGCGCCTACGCCTCCGCCTCCCCGGCCGTCGTCGGCAACGCCTCCTCGCTCGGCATCGGCCCCTACGTCGTCGACGACGTCGAGGTCGAGGCCATCGCCCTCTACACCAACAACCCGCCCTGCGGCGCGATGCGCGGCTTCGGCGCGGTCCAGGCGTGCTTCGCCTACGAGGCGCAGATGGACAAGGTAGCCGGGCAACTCGGCATGGACCCGGTGGAGTTCAGGAAGCTGAACGCCATGGAGCAGGGCACCCTGCTGCCCACCGGCCAGCCCGTCGACTCCCCGGCTCCGGTCGCCGAACTCCTGCGCCGGGTCAAGGCGATGCCCCTGCCGCCCGAGCAGCAGTGGCTCTCGGCCGGCGAGCAGGCCGACGTACGGCAGCTGCCCGGCGGCCTGTCCAACACCACGCACGGCGAAGGCGTCGTACGCGGTGTCGGCTACGCGGTCGGCATCAAGAACGTCGGTTTCTCCGAGGGCTTCGACGACTACTCGACCGCCAAGGTCCGTATGGAGGTGGTCGGCGGGCAGCCGGTCGCCACCGTGCACACCGCGATGGCGGAGGTCGGCCAGGGCGGGGTCACCGTCCACGCGCAGATCGCCCGTACCGAACTCGGCGTCAGCCAGGTCACCATCCACCCGGCCGACACCCAGGTGGGCAGCGCCGGTTCGACCTCGGCCTCGCGCCAGACGTACGTCACCGGTGGCGCCGTCAGGAACTCCTGCGAGCTCGTCCGCGAGAAGGTGCTGGAGCTCGGGCGCCGCAAGTTCGGTACGTATCACCCGGCCTGGGCCACCGCCGAGCTGCTCCTCGAGGGCGGCAAGGTGGTCACCGACGGCGGCGAGGTGCTCAGCGACCTGGCCGACGTGCTCGGGGACGAGGCGGTCGAGGTCGAGGCGGAGTGGCGGCACCGGGCGACCGAGCCCTTCGACCTGCACACCGGTCAGGGCAACGGCCATGTCCAGTACAGCTTCGCCGCCCACCGCGCGGTCGTCGAGGTCGACACCGAACTGGGGCTGGTCAAGGTGATCGAGCTGGCCTGTGCCCAGGACGTCGGCAAGGCGCTCAACCCGCTCTCCGTCATCGGCCAGATCCAGGGCGGTACGACCCAGGGCCTGGGCGTCGCGGTGATGGAGGAGATCATCGTCGACCCCAGGACGGCGAAGGTCAGGAACCCGTCCTTCACCGACTACCTGATCCCGACCATCCTCGACACGCCGACCATCCCGGTCGACGTCCTCGAACTCGCCGACGACCACGCCCCGTACGGGCTCCGTGGCATCGGCGAAGCCCCGACCCTGTCGTCGACCCCGGCCGTCCTCGCGGCGATCCGGAACGCGACGGGGCTGGAGCTGAACCGCACGCCGGTCCGCCCGGAACACCTCACCGGCACCGGACCCTCCGGGGTCTGATCCGGTGAGTTCTCCTGGGGGACCCCGTCCCCCAGGAATCCTGAATGTTCGCCTCGGGCCGTCCCCCGGGTCGGGCACCTCCCCAAATCCCGTCCATCGCCGAAGGCATGCCGCGGGTGCCCCTTTGAACCTTGGGAGTAGGCCCATATGACCCAGCAGTCACTTGAGCCGGAGACAGTCGCCGACGACGCGGGTGAGGGAACCCGCGTCCCGGCCGGACGGTCCTGGCTCGACCGGTACTTTCACATCTCCCGGAGAGGCTCCACCGTCGCGCGTGAGGTCCGCGGCGGCGTCACCACCTTCATGGCGATGGCGTACATCCTCCTGCTCAACCCCCTGATCCTGTCCGGCAAGGACGTGGCCGGAGACGCCCTCGGCCAGAAGGCCCTGATCACCGCGACCGCGGTCGCCGCGGCCTTCACCACGCTGCTGATGGGCTTCGTCGGCAAGGTGCCGCTCGCGCTCGCCGCCGGCCTGTCCGTCTCCGGCGTGCTGTCCTCGCAGGTCGCCCCGCAGATGACCTGGCCGCAGGCGATGGGCATGTGCGTGCTGTACGGCGTGGTCATCATGCTCCTGGTCGTCACCGGCCTCCGCGAGATGATCATGAACGCGATCCCGCTCGCGCTCAAACACGGCATCACCATGGGTATCGGCCTGTTCATCGCCCTCATCGGTCTCTACAAGTCCGGCTTCGTGCACCAGGGCAAGGCCACCCCGCTCAGCCTCGGCCCGGCCGGCGAACTCACCGGCTGGCCGGTGCTGCTCTTCGCCGGCACCCTGCTGCTGATCTTCATGCTGCAGGCCCGGAACGTCCCCGGCGCCATCCTGATCGGCATCGTCAGCGGCACCGTCGTGGCCGCGGTACTCAACGGCCTGGGTGTCATCGACCCCAGGCAGTGGGCCAACGGCGCCCCCGAACTGCACGGCTCCGCCGTCTCCATGCCGGACTTCTCGCTCTTCGGGCACGTCGAGTTCGGCGGCTGGGGCAAGGTCGGCGCGATGACGGTCGCCATGATCGTCTTCACGCTGGTGCTCGCCGGTTTCTTCGACGCGATGGCCACCATCATCGGCGTCGGCACGGAGGCCAAGCTCGCCGACGACAAGGGCCGGATGCCGGGCCTGTCCAAGGCGCTGTTCATCGACGGAGCGGGTGGCGCGATCGGAGGCGTGGCCGGCGGGTCCGGGCAGACCGTGTTCATCGAGTCGGCGACCGGCGTCGGCGAGGGCGCCCGCACCGGACTGGCCTCGGTGGTCACCGGCCTGTTCTTCGCGGCCTGTCTCTTCTTCACCCCGCTCACCGCGATCGTCCCGCAGGAGGTCGCCTCGGCCGCCCTGGTGGTCATCGGCGCGATGATGCTGATGAACGCCCGGCACGTGGACTGGGCCGACCGGGCCACCGCCATCCCGGTGTTCCTGACGGTCGTGCTGATGCCCTTCACCTACACCATCACCACCGGTGTGGCCGCCGGCGTCATCTCCTACACCGCCATCAAGGCGGCTCAGGGCAAGGCCCGGGAAGTCGGGGCATTCATGTGGGGCCTGACAGTGATCTTCCTGGTCTATTTCGCCCTCCATCCCATAGAGAGTTGGCTCGGCGTCCATTAGCCCGGCTGCTCGCCAAGACCCTCTGCACCATCGCTGTCGTGTAAGGAGACCGAGAGATGCTGGACATCGCCGAGGAGCTGAACCGGTGGGTCGCGGAAGGCCGTGACTTCGCCGTGGCCACGGTGGTGGCGGTCGGCGGCAGCGCCCCGCGCCAGCCCGGCGCCGCCCTCGCGGTGGCCGCCGACGGCACCGCCGTGGGCTCGGTCTCCGGCGGCTGTGTGGAGGGTGCCGTGTACGAGCTGTGCCGGCAGGCGCTGGAGGACGGCGACACCGTCCTGGAACGCTTCGGCTACAGCGACGAGGACGCCTTCGCCGTCGGCCTGACCTGTGGCGGCGTCATCGACATCCTCGTCACCCCGGTACGGGCGGACGACCCCGCCCGGCCGGTGGTCGAGGCCGCGCTGGCCGCCGCCGTGCGGGGGGAGGCGGCGGCCGTCGCGCGGATCGTCACCGGACCGGCCGAACTCCTCGGCCGTGCCCTGCTCGTGGACGCCGACGGCGGCTACCGGGGCGGCTTCGGCGCCCACCCCGAGCTGGACCGCACGGTGGCCGCCGAGGCCGGTGCCTTCCTGGACGCGGGCCGCACCGGCACCCTGGAGATCGGAGAGCAGGGCTCCCGCTGCGGAGCGCCGCTCACCGTGCTGGTCGAGTCCTCGGTCCCGGCGCCCCGGATGATCGTCTTCGGGGCGATCGACTTCGCGTCGGCGCTGGTCCGCGTCGGCAAGTTCCTCGGCCACCACGTGACGGTGTGCGACGCGCGGCCCGTCTTCGCCACCAAGGCCCGCTTCCCGGAGGCCGACGAGATCGTCGTCGAGTGGCCGCACACGTACCTGGAGCGCACGCGGGTGGACGGCCGTACCGTCCTGTGCGTCCTCACCCACGACGCCAAGTTCGACATCCCGCTGCTCCGGCTCGCCCTGCGCCTGCCGGTGGCGTACGTCGGCGCGATGGGCTCCCGCCGCACCCACCTGGACCGCAACCAGCGGCTGCGCGAGGTCGGCGTCACCGAGCTGGAGCTGGCCCGCCTCAGGTCCCCGATCGGCCTGGACCTCGGCGCCCGTACGCCCGAGGAGACCGCCCTGTCGATCGCGGCCGAGATCGTCGCCAACCGCCGCGGCGGCAGCGGAATCTCCCTGACCGGCGCCCACACCCCGATCCACCACGACACGACGTCGACACCGGCGCGGCGGATCGGGTCGGTGGCCTGACTCCCCCCGGGCCAGGCCACCCCGCAGGGAGCGGAGCGCCCGGTCCGTTCCCCCGATCGCCGTACCGGTCCGGGCGCCAGGGGTCGATGGAAGCGCCTTCGGGGGCGTGGTACAGCGTCAAATGACGCATTCGGCGGGGGGAGTTCCGTTCCGATGCGTTCGCGGTGCACGTCTTCCGGCTTCGTGGCGCGAGCGGAGCGGATCACTCCGCTGCCCAGCGCCGTAACCCCGCCAGATCGAGTACGACGGTGCGGCCCCGCCGGGTGGCCACCAGGCCCTCCTGCTGCATCGCCCGCAGGCAGCGCACCACCGACTCCCTGGACGCCCCGGTGGCGGCGGCCAGTTCACGTTGGTTGACCTGGACGGAGACGGCGCCCGGCAGGGTCTCCGGCGCGGCCGAGCCGTACTGCACGGCGAGCTTCACCAGCAGCCCGGCGACCCGGGCCCGGGTGGTGCGGGCGCCCTGTTCGGCGCGCAGCCCGTCGGAGTCCCGTAACCGGCCCACGACGCTGCGCAGGACGGACAGACACAGTCCCGGGTCCCGTTCCAGCAGCCGCAGGAAGGCGTCCGCGGTGACCACCACCCCCTCCGAGCGGCGCATCGCGGTGACGGTCGCGCCCCGCGGGCCGCCGTCGACACAGGCGAGTTCGCCGAGGAGTTCACCGGGGCCGCGCAGGGCGAGCAGGCTGGTGTAGCCGTTGGCCGAGTCGACCGTCGCCTTCACCAGACCGGCCGTCAGCAGGACGACGAAGTCGGCCGCCTCGCCCTCCCGCATCAGCACCTCGCCGCGGATCCACCCGCGCGGGTGCCCGGCCTCCCGCAACAGCTTGATCTCCCCGGGTGAGAAGTACGCCACCTCCGACCTCCCGGCCGCATCGACCCACGGTGACCGTTCGGCACCGGAGGGCCACTGTCCATCGTGCGGCCCGGATCTGCCAAGGGGCAGCCACCGGGGCGGCGCCTACGCCTTCCTGAGCAGCGCGTTGACCGCCCGCCCGAACACCGCCCGGGAGGCCCCGCGCACCAGCGGGTCGAAGGCCGACGGCAGCCCCCGCACCCGCAGCTCCTCGTGCCAGACCACCCGGGTACGGCCGCCCGGCCCCGGGTGCACCTCCAGTTCGGCCCAGCCGAGCACCACCCGGCCGCGCTTGACCAGGCGGCAACGGCCGGCGCCGCCGTCCTCGGGGGGCTCCCAGACGGTCACCTCCATGGGGTCCTCGAAGGACAGCGGCCCGAGCCCGGAACGGGCCACGAAGACGGTGCCCTGGTGGGTCGGGGGATCGGTGAGCACGGTGACGCGGGTCAGGGGGACCGCGTCGGCGTGCGCTGACCACTCCGTGAGCCGGCGCCACGCCTCGTCGATCGGCAGCGGAGCCGTGCGGTGGAGAAGGAAGGTGACCACGGAACGATCGTAGGGAATCGGTCAGGCTCCGCGGAATGCGCACCGTCTGTTCACAGGACCGACAGAAGCGTCAAAGGCGGGCCGGAACCGGCCCCGGGCCCGTACGATTCCCGCCGTGGGCGGGCAAACCGCCCGCCCCCACGGGGAGTTGGCCGACACGCCGTTGAAGACCTGGGATGTGCCGATCCCCGGCCGTCGACGACCCCCGCGCCCGGCTGTACCTCTTCGGCGAGCGCCGGGGGCCCGGGATCGATCGTCAAGGACAAGATCCTCGGCTTCCCGACCGGATCTTCCTGGCCTTCCGGAAACCAGGTCCGGCCCACCGACGGCGTCACCGGCCGAAGCTTCTGGCCGGAGGCTTGCTCCGAAGTGGCACGTCGGGACTACGCGCGCAGTCGATAGAATGCGTGTGCGAATTCTCCGGGCGGACTCGGTCCTCGGCGCCTTCGGGTGTGACCATGGAGGAAGGGGGTCGACCCCGACCGGAGAGGACGAGCCGTGCGCTACCGGGACCGCGCCCAGGCCGGTCGCGAACTCGCCGCCGTACTACAGAAGTTGAGCGACGAGGGCGAGCTGCCGGACCCGATCGTGCTGGCGCTGCCGCGGGGCGGTGCGGCCGTCGCCGCGGAGGTCGCGCGGGAGCTGTCGGCCCCGCTCGACGTGCTCGTCGTACGCAAGATCGGAGCCCCGCACCACGAGGAGTTCGGCGTCGGCGCGATCGCCGGGGACGACCCGCCGCTCCTCGACCGGGCGACCCTGGCGCACCTGGGCATGAGTGAGGACACCCTGGCCCCCGTGGTGGAACGGGAGCGGCGGGAACTGCGCCGCCGCGAGCGCCGCTACCGGCACGGGCGGCCGGCGCCCGAACTGCGCGGCCGTACCGTGATCGTCGTCGACGACGGCCTGGCCACCGGCTCCACCGCCCGCGCCGCGCTGCGCCACGTACGGGGCCGGGGTCCCGCCCGGACCGTGCTCGCCGTCCCCGTCGGCGCGCCCGACTCCCTGGACACGCTCGCCGCCGAGGCCGACCTCGTCGTCTGCCCGTACCGTCCTGAGGTGTTCAACGCGGTCGGCCAGTGGTACGACGACTTCGCGCAACTGACCGACGCCGACGTGCTGGACGCGTTGGGCGACGCCTGACGGGGAGGCGACGCCGTGCCGGAACTGGTCGAGGGTGAGGCGCGGCGGCGGTTCGCCGGGGCGCGCGTGGCACGGCTCGCCACCGTCGACGAGAGCGGCCGTCCCCATCTGGTGCCGGTCGTCTTCGCGCGGTACGGGGCCGAGGGGATCGTCACCGCCGTGGACCACAAGCCCAAGACCACGCCCCGCCTCAAGCGGCTGCGCAATATCGCCGCACAGCCGGCCGTGAGCCTGCTCGTGGACGACTACGACGAGAACTGGGACCACTTGTGGTGGGTCCGGGCGGACGGTGTCGCGCGGGTGGTTCCCGCCGACGCGGCGGTCATCGAGCCGCTCCGGGAGAAATACCCGCAGTACCGGGAACGCCCGCCGGGCGGTCCGGTCATTCTCGTGACCGTGTCGCACTGGACCGGCTGGCAGGCGGCCGCTGCTTAGGACCGCCGGGGGTTCCCATGGCAAGTCCCGAGAGGACCGGGGTTTCCCGTGGCAAGTCCCGAGCTGTCGGAACGTGACCCCGCCGCGCGCGGCGGGCCTACTGGAAGGGGTGGACGGAGGTCTTCTCGGCCGGCGCCCACCGCCCATTCGCGTGCGTACCGCCGCCCAGGCGGGACGCCGCACCGCTGGTTTACGATTTGGACAGGTTTGACACGCTACGGGGTGGACATGCCATGGCGACGCGCATCGCGGGTTACGAGGTCGAGGGCGAGATCGGGCGAGGCGGGATGGCCGTCGTCTACCGTGCCACGGACCTGCGTCTGGACCGCACCGTCGCCCTGAAGCTGCTCGCCCCGGAGATGGCCCGCAACGACACCTTCCGGCGCCGCTTCACCTACGAGTCGCGGGTGGCGGCCGCCCTCGACCACCCTCACATCGTGCCGATCTTCGAGGCCGGCGAGACGGACGGCGTGCTGTACATCGCGATGCGCTACGTGTCGGGCCCGGATCTGCGCGCGCTGCTGGACAAGGAGGGCGTGCTGCCGGTGGCCGCGGCCCTGCGGATCGCCGCCCAGGTCGCCTCGGCGCTCGACGCGGCCCACGAGCACGATCTGGTGCACCGGGATGTGAAGCCCGGCAACGTGCTGGTGGCGGCGGGCACCGACAGCGACCACCCGGAGCACGTCTATCTCACGGATTTCGGGCTCACCAAGAAGTCGCTGTCGCTGACGGGGTTCACGACGGTCGGCGAGTTCGTCGGCACGCTGGACTACGTGGCGCCGGAACAGATCTCGGGTCGCCCGGTGGACGGCCGGTGCGATCTCTACAGCCTGGCCTGCGTGGTCTTCGAGATGCTCGCCGGTGGTCCGCCGTTCGTCCGGGACGAGGACATCGCCCTGCTCTGGGCGCACCAGTACGACCGGCCGCCCGCGCTGAGCGAGGTGCGGACCGGGCTGCCGCCCGGGCTGGACGAGGTGTTCGCCAAGGCGCTGGCCAAGGTCCCGGAGGACCGTTACGACTCCTGCCTGGAGTTCGTGGGCGCGCTGCGGCTCGCCGCGTACGGCGTCGTACTGGGGGAGCCGGCCCCGCCGGAGCGCCCCGCCGACCGGACCCCCACGGTCCGCCGGGGCACCGGACCGACCCCCGGCCCGCCCGCCTGGGCCCGCCCGATGTTCGGCCCCTAGCCCCTCCCGGTCCGCCGGAACGCTCAGCCCTCCGAATCCGCCGGAACGCTCAGTCCTCCGTGAGGAACTGTTCCGCCCAGACGGTCTTGCCGGTGGTGGCGTGGCGGGTGCCCCAGCGCTGGGTGAGCTGGCCGACGAGGAGCAGGCCGCGGCCGCCCTCGTCGTAGGTGTGGGCCCGCCGCATGTGCGGGGCCGTGTTGCTGGAGTCGAAGACCTCGCAGGTCAGGGTGTGGTCGTCGTGGATGAGCCGGAGCCGGACGGGCGGCCGGCCGTACCGGAACGCGTTGGTGACCATCTCGCTGACGATCAGCTCGGTGATGAACGCGGCCTCCTCCAGGTGCCAGGTGACCAGCTGGTCGGTGGCGTGTTTGCGGGCGTCGGCGACGGCGGCCAGGTCGAAGGGCAGCTCCCAGGAGGCGACCCGGTCGGCGTGCAGGGCCCGGGTGCGGGCGACCAGCAGGGCGATGTCGTCGTCGGGGCGGTGGGTGAGCATGGTCGTCAGGACCCGGTCGCAGACGGTGTCCAGGTTCTGCGCGGGGCGGGCGAGCGCGCCGAACATCTTGTCGAGGGCCTCGTCGATGTCATGGTCGCGGGGTTCGAGCAGACCGTTGGTGTAGAGGGCGATCAGGCTGCCCTCGGGCAGTTCCGTCTCGAAGGACTCGAAGGGCAGCCCGCCCAGGCCCAGCGGGGGTCCGGCCGGCACGTCGAGGAAGTGGACCGTGCCCGAGGTGACCACGGCGGGCGGCGGGTGTCCGGCCCGGGCGACGGCGAGCCGGCGGGTGACCGGGTCGTACACGCCGTACAGGCAGGTGGTGCCGACGCCGCCGGCGGTCTCCTCGGCGTTGTCGGCGCCGGCCTCCTCGGCGGAGAGGTGGACGACCAGGTCGTCCAGGTGGCTGAGGAGTTCGTCGGGCGGCAGGTCGACGTCGGCCAGGGTGCGGACGGCGGTGCGGACCCGGCCCATGGTGGCGGCGGCCCGCATGCCGTGGCCGACCACGTCGCCCACGACGAGCGCGACCCGGGTCCCGGACAGCGGGATCACGTCGAACCAGTCGCCGCCCACCCCGGCCTGGCTGACCGAGGGCAGATAGCGGGTGGCGATGTCCAGCGCCGCCTGTTCGGGCAGCGTCTGCGGGAGTAGGCTGCGCTGCAGGGTCATCGTGGTGGTGTGCTGGCGCTGGGTTCGTTCGGCGCCGTTGATGCTGGTGGCGGTGCGGGCCGCCAGCTGCTCGGCCACCCACAGATCCTCCGGGTCGAACGGCTCGCTGCGCAGGTTCCGCCCGAACAGGGCCACGCCGAACGTGGTGCCGGCCGCCCGGAGCGGCACCGCCATCAGCGAGTGCGCCCCGCTCTCCCGGATCCATGAGGCCGCCAGCGGATCCTCCCGCGTCCAGCGGGTCACGATCTCGTCGTCGCTCGCGTACACCGTGCCCCGCCCCTCCGCCAGGCACCGGCCCGACGGCGACCAGGGCGGGCAGCGCAGCACGTCGCCGGAGGGATGGGGGAGCGGTGGGCTCTGGGGCGCCGCTCGTACCGCCGCCCGTCGTAGCGCCTGGCCGTCGGCGGCCGGTGCGCCGGGCTTGGCCGCGTCCAGCAGGTCCACGGCGCAGGCGTCGGCGAAGGTGGGGACGACGACGTCGGCCAGCTCCCGCGCGGTGCGCTGCACGTCGGAGCTGGTGCCGATCCGCACCCCGGCGTCGCTCAGCAGCAGCATCCGCCGCCACACCAACTGCTCGGACGGATCGGCGTGGGCCGTCAGGGTCACCGCCCGCACCTGCCCGTCCAGGTCCGTCAGCGGGGCGAGCCGTCCGTGCCAGTCGTGGTCGGGGTCGGCCGGGTCCGGACGCAGGTGGACGTCCTCGGGGCCGCCGCCGGCCAGGATCCGCCGCATGGCGGCCTCGGCCTCGGCACCGCCCTCGTACGGCGCGATGTCGGTCAGCCGCAGCCCGCGCATCATGCCCTCGGCGAGGGACAGGCTGCGCTGCATCCCGACGCTGGCCAGCACCAGCCGCAGCCCCTCGTCGAAGACGGCGGCGACGCACGGGGACTGGCCGAACGCCCATTCCCCGAGCGTCCGGTCGGCAGTGGCCACCGGCGGTCCGGCGACGGCGGACACCACCCGCCACTCCGTGCCGCCCGGCCGGTCGCCGGAGGGCCGGCGGTGCACGAGCACGTCCCGGTCCAGCCGGTGCCCGTCCCGGTGGCGCAGGGCCGCGGTCCCGCTCCACCGCGGGCCGGCGGCCGCCTCGCGCCAGGTGACCCCGTCCGGCTCGGCGAGCAGCCGGGCGGCGTCCTGTCCCAGGATCTCGGCGGGCGGGTAGCCCAGCAGCAGCCTGGCCCCGTCGCTCCAGCCGGTCACGGCACCCCGCTCGTCCACCGTGACCGCGGCGGTGTAGGTCCCCTGCGGTACGGCGTGGGTCTGCGCCCGGTTGCTGGGAGGGGTGGGACGTCGTTCCATCGCCGCTCATCCTTCGCGGAACCTGCACGGCCGGCTCTTCTCCCAGGATGATCCCGGCCGACACGGAGCACCAGTCCGCGCCATTACCACCCGGCCGCTGCGGACATGCGCACCCGGGGTCCCTGTGACACGCCTGTGACGGACGGCGGACAGCGTCATGACGTCGGCTTGTCAGGGTTTTGTAAACGGACAAATCGCCACTATCGGTCAATCCGGCAAGGGAATCCTCATGAGCTTCACCGTTGTCACCCAGCACACCGAGACCGCCGCCGTCGCGCTGGCCCCGCGTGAGCGCGAGACGCTGAAGCACATCGCGGCGGGCTGCACATACCTGCAGGCCGCACGCCTGATGGGGCTCTCCCGGCACACCGTCGACGCCTACCTCCGCCGGATCCGGGCCAAGCTCGACATCAACACCACGGCCGAGCTCACCCGGCTGGCCATCTCTCTTGGCCTGTGAGATCCGCCCGGCCGTGACAGCGTGGGGGACAACGGCTGAGCACGGTGTCCTGGAGGCGGAGATGACGGTGAAGGGGCTCGGACTGGTGGTGCACGGGGGCCGGGCGGAGGCGGTGGACGCCGCCCGAAGCGTACGGGCGTGGGCGGCGGAGCACGACGTGCGGTGCACGGACATCGACGTCTGGCACGACGGTGGACGGCACAGTTCCGGGGAGGAGGTCGCGGCCGCGGGCGATCCCGACCTGATCGTCACCCTCGGCGGCGACGGCACGTTCCTGCGCGGCGCCCGGCTCGCCGCGCATCACGACGCCCTGGTCCTCGGTGTCGACCTGGGCCGGGTCGGCTTCCTGACCGAGGTGGCGGCCTGCTCGGTGCGGGAGGCGCTGGACGCGATCCGGGAGGACCGGTTCGCCGTCGACAGCCGGATGCTGCTCACCATGCGGGCGTCCCGCCGGCTGGAGGTGCCCTCCGACATGGAGGAGCTGATGCGCTACGGCCGCGGGCCGCTGCTGCCGGCCCCCGAGGTGCGCACCGACTGCGAGGAGGACGCCGACTGGGGTGTGCCCCTGCACATCACCGCGGTCAACGACGTCGTACTGGAGAAACTGTCCCGGGACCGCCAGGTCTCCGTCGGCGTATACGTCTCCGGGCGGCTGCTCGCCTCCTACTCCGCCGACGCGCTGCTGGTGGCGACCCCGACCGGCTCGACCGCCTACAGCTTCGCGGCCGGCGGCCCCGTCGTCTCACCCTGTGCGGACGCGCTCGTCTTCACGCCGGTCGCTCCGCACATGACGTTCAACCGGTCGGTCGTCACCGCCCCGGACGAGCCCGTCGGCCTGCGTGTCCTGGAACGCTCGGGGCAGGCCGCGGTCAGCGTCGACGGGCAGGTGCGGGGCGTCCTGGGACCGGGGGACTGGATCGGGGTGTACGCCGCCCCGGCCCGGCTGCGGGTGGTCCGGCTCGCGCCGATGGACTTCTACGGCCGGCTGCGCGAGCGCATGAACCTCACCGACGCCCCGGCCGCGGTCGCCGACGGCACCCCCGCGCCCCTGTGGTCGACGCGGACGCCCCCGCCCGGCGACATGGCCCACCTCTCCCTGCTGCCCGCCAGCCTGCAGGGCGCCGAGCCGGAAGAGCCGTGCGTCGAGGTGGAGGAGAAAGACGCCGCCCCGACACCCGGGCGCGGCTGACCTCCCCGGCCCTCGCGCCCCCCGCGGCTGACCTCCGCGGGTCCCGCGTCGCCCGCGGCTGACCCTCGCGCCGCCTCCCCCCGGCGCCTCGACCGTCGCCCGCTGTCCGGCGGGCGCCGTGTCGGTGCCGCCCTCCGGGGTCAGGCACACCAGGCCGTCCGATGCCGCCGAGGCGGCGGCACGCGTCGGCTAGAGGGATCGGGTCTGCCGGCGGGTGCTCGTCACGAAGCCCGTCACCGCCCGGGCGAAGGCCTCCGGTTCCTCGATGTGGCCGAAGTGCCCGCTGTTCTCCAGGATCAGCAGGTCCGAGCCGGGGATCAGCTCGTGCAGTTCCTCCGCCCACCGCACTCCGCAGATGAAGTCGTGGCGGCCGGCCAGCACCAGGGCGGGCACGGAGAGCCGGCCGAGGTCGGCGCGGTCGTCGACCACGATCGGGGAGAGGTCCTCGTCCAGGCCGGAGAGGTAGGTGGACGTCACGGCCGCCCGGAGCGGGGCGAACTCCGCCTCCCGGCCCCAGTAGTCGGCGAAGTACGCGGGGAACAGCCCCCGGGCGACCGCGGTGTGCGCGGTGTCGCCGTCGACGGACGCAATGGCCTGGAACGCCGCCAGCACCTCGGGGAGCCCGGGGTGGTCGGCGTTCCGGGCGGCGAACGCCTCCAACTGGCTCACGGTCTCCGCGACGTGCTCGGGGCCGGTCACCGGCAGGCTGTCGTAGAGGATCACCCCGGCGACTTGCTCGGGGCGGCGCAGGGCGTGGTACTGGGCGACGAAACCGCCGTGCGAGTGGCCCAGCAGGTGCACCTCGGTGACGCCGAGATGCTCGATCAGCGCGCCGAGGAACCGGCTGTAGCGGGCCCGGCTGTAGCCGTGCGGGTGGGAGGGCAGGCGGTCGGAGCCGCCGCTGCCGACCGGCTCCGGGTAGACGACCGTGAGATGCCGCTCCAGTTCGGGCATCCGCAGGTACTCCCAGGCGATGCCCGGCCCGCCGGAGTGCGCGACACACACCGGCCCGGTGCCGTGCACGTGATAGCGCTGCACGAGGCCGTCGATCTCGACCGTGTGCGTTCCGGTGGTGAGGGGATCGGTCAGGGGCTTGGTCATGGCTTCTTCTCCGTGTCCGGCGGTTCGTGGTGACAACGGCAGGACGCCGGGGACCAGGAGAAGTTCGAACCGCACGATGTGAGGGCGCTCACAGGCCGCCCCGGCCCCCGACCGGCGCCCGCGCACCGGACGGGTGGCTTCGCGCCGGTCAAGGATGGCGTCGCACCGGTCGGCGGTGGCTTCGCACCGGCCAAGGATGGCGTCGCACCGGCCAAGGATGGCGTCGCGCCGGTCAAGGATGGCGTCGCACCGGTCGGGGGTGGCTTCGTGTCGGTCGGGGCGGGCGCGGTGGCTCAGTAGCGGTCGCCCACCGTCTGTGCGGCCAGCCCGTCCAGCGTGGCGATCTCCTCGGCGGTCAGCTCGATGCCCGCGGCGGCCACGTTCTGCTCCAGCCACTTCACCCGCTTCGTCCCCGGGATCGGCACCACGGGCACGCCGAGCCGCGCGCCGCGCGCGTGCACCCAGGCCAGCGCCAGCTGCGCCGGGGCGACGTCCCGCGCCCGGGCCAGCGCGCGGACGGCGTCCGCGATCGCCTCGTTGGCCACCGTCTGGAAGCGCGGCAGCCGCCTTCGCGCGTCGCCCGCCGGCAGGGCGGTGACGTCGACCGTGCCGGTCAGGAAGCCCCGGCCCAGCGGCGAGTACGCCACCAGCGCCACGCCCAGCTCACGCAGGGCGTCCCCGACGGTGGCCTCCAGGTCACGGGACCAGATCGAGTACTCGCTCTGCACGGCCGCGATGGGGTGGACGGCACTGGCGCGGCGCAGCAGTTCGCCGTTCACCTCGGAGAGGCCGATGTGCCCGATCTTGCCCTCCTTCACCAGCTCCGCCATGGCGCCGACGGACTCCTCGATCTCGGCGGTCCGCGGCGGCCGGTGCAGGTAGTAGAGGTCGATATGGTCGACGCCCAGCCGCAGCAGGGAGGCGTCGCAGGCGCGCTTGATGTAGCTCGCCTCGCCGCGCAGCACCCAGGTGTCGCTGCCCATGCGGTCGATGCCGGTCTTCGTGGCGAGCCGGACCTGGTCCCGCCGGCCGGCGATGGCCCGGCCCACCAGCACCTCGTTGTGTCCGAAGGCGTAGGCGTCGGCGGTGTCGATGAGGGTGACGCCCAGGTCTAGGGCCCGGCGGAGGGTGGCGGTCGCGTCGTCCCAGCTGGTCGGGCCGTATCCCTCGCTCATGCCCATGCAGCCGAGTCCCTGGGCGGAGGTGGTGAGGCCACCGAGAGAAACCGTGTCCACGGCATGTCTCCGTTCGATGTTCGCGGTACGTACGATGACAGTTACCGGAGGATCCTCCGGTAATAATGACGCTAACGGAGGATCCTCCGGTAAGCAAGTGGGAAGAATGCCGGGTACGGTGACCGGCCTGGAGGGGAGCACCGCATGAACGGACAAGGACCCGCACGGCCCGTGCGCGCCCACGCCCGCCGCAACCGGGAGAAGCTCGTGGCGGCGGCCCTGGAGGAGTTCACGCGCACCGGCAAGGACGCGCCGCTCGACAGCATCGCCCGGGCGGCCGGGGTCGGCATCGGCACCCTCTACCGGCACTTCCCGACCCGGGAGTCCCTCGTCCTCGCCGCCTACGAGCACGAGGTGGACCAGCTGTGCGCCGTGGGGGACGAGCTGCTCGCGGCGCTGCCGCCGGACCGGGCGCTGCGCGAGTTCATGGGCCGGCTGGCGAGCCTGCTGGTGACGAAGCAGCACATGTCCGAGGCGCTGCGCAGCGCCGGACCCGACGGCGGGGAGTCGTACGCCAAGGTCTACGACACGATCGGCACCCTGTTCACGGCGGGCGTCGCCGCGGGGACGCTCCGGTCCGACATGGACACCGGTGACGTGGTGCGGGCCATGGGCGGCCTGCTGCGCCTGGACGTGGACGGGGACTGGAAGGGGCAGGCCGAGCGCCAGATCCGGCTCCTCATGGACGGCCTGCACACCGGCGCTCCGGCCCGCGCCGAGGGGCACGAGCCGGAGCGGTGAGGGGCGAGGGGGCCGGTCAGTCCGCGGAGCGTACCGCCGGCATGGCGAGCGCGACCGGCCCGCTCTTGCAGGAGTCGTGGCAGTCCTTCTCCAGGCTGCAGCACAGCGAGCAGATCGCCCCGGCGTGGAACGGGCAGTTGGCCACGTCCGGCCGCTCGAACTCGGTCGTGCACACCGTGCAGGTCAGCACGGCCGCCGACGGCAGCCCGTCCGCGCCCAGCAGCGGCTGTGCCAGGTCGTCGACGCGGGCGATGTAGTACTTCCCCTTGGTCAGCACCGCGAACAGCGGCGAGAGCACCATCGCCAGGAACAGCGCGATGAACGGCGAGTACGCCTTGCCGTACGCCCCGAAGGCGTTGAAGTAGGCGGAGATCGAGACCGCCGACGCGATCAGCATCGAACCGAAGCCGACCGGGTTGAAGTTGTGCAGATGGGCGCGCTTGAACTCGATGTACGACGGGCTCAGCCCGAGCGGCTTGTTGATGACCAGGTCGGCGACGACCGCGCCGATCCAGGCGATCGCCACGTTCGAGTAGAAGCCGAGCACGGTGTTCAGGAAGCCGAACACCCCGCCCTCCATCAGGGCCAGCGCGATGCCGACGTTGAGGAAGATGTAGACGACCCGGCCCGGGTGACGGTGGGTCAGCCGGGAGAAGAAGTTCGACCAGGACAGCGAACCGGAGTACGCGTTCGTCGAGTTGATCTTTATCTGGGAGAGGATCACGAAGAACGTGGCCAGGCCGAGCGCTACCGGCGCGGCGAACGTCCTGAACCCGTGCACGTACTGCTGGATCGGCTCGTTGGCCTTGGCCAGACCCACGCTGCCGGCGATGTAGAAGGCGAGGAAGGCGCCGCCGATCTGCTTGGCCGCGCCGAGCACCACCCAGCCCGGACCTGCGGAGAGCACGGCCGCCCACCATTTCCTGCCGTTCTCCGGCGTCTTGTCCGGCATGAACCGCAGATAGTCCACCTGCTCACCGATCTGCGCGATCAGCGACAGCGCGACGCCCGCACCCGCGCCGACCCCGAGCATGCTGATGCCGGACCCCGTCGGCGAGTTGCCCGCGAAGTGGGTGAACTCCGAGAACTTGCCCGGCTCCTGGATCGCGATCGACACGAACGGCGCGACCATCAGCACCAGCCACACCGGTTGCGTCCACACCTGCATCTTCGACAGCGCGGTCATGCCGTAGACGACCAGCGGCAGGATGATGACCGAGCAGATCAGATAGCCGACGGCGAGCGGGATGTGCAGGCCCAGCTCCAGGGCCTGCGCCATGATCGAGCCTTCGAGGGCGAAGAAGATGAAGGTGAAGCTGGCGTAGATGACCGAGGTGAGCGTCGAGCCGAGGTAGCCGAAGCCGGCGCCCCGGGTCAGCAGGTCCATGTCGATCGAGTACTTGGCCGAGTAGTACGAGATCGGGATGCCGGTGAGGAAGATGACCACCGCCGCGGTCAGGATCGCCACCATCGCGCTGGAGAACCCGTTGGAGATGGCGATCGAACCGCCGATGGCGAAGTCCGCGAGATAGGCGATACCGCCGAGCGCCGTGGTGGCCACCACATAGGGCGTCCAGCGGCGGAAGGACTTCGGCGCGTAGCGCAGCGAGTAGTCCTCCAGCGTGTCGTTCTTCGCCCAGTCGTTGTAGGTCCGTTTGCCGTCCGTGCCGTCGTCCGTGCCGCCGTCCACCACGGCCGGTGGCGCCTCTTTGCCGACGATTTCCGTCACGACTCTGCCCTCTCTCGTCCCCGGTCGTTTGCACGGAAGAGTCGCGGCGTGCTGTTTCCCGAACGTTTCACCTGCTTTAAAAGACAAAGCTTGATACTTCCTGCGGGAAGTATTGGGCGAGGTTGGGGAGTTGGGCTCGGAGTCGGGCTCAGAGCTGGGCCACGATATGGAAGTCGAAGACGTCCGCCCGCGCCAGGTACAGCCGTTGCGCGAGATGGTTGCCGCGCAGCCGTACGGCACCGCGCGGGCCCTCGTACGACACCGAGTCCCGCACCGCGCACATCGTCCGCACGTCCAGCGACCGGGCTCGTTCGGCTAGCGCCGCCAGCAGCCGTACCCCTTCGAAGCACGACTCGCCGAGGCTCCCCACGACGGGTGCGTGCACACCGAACCGGGCCGCGTACCGGGCACTGAAGTCGAGGCTCTCCGCGGTCGCGAGGGTCTCGAAGAAACCGGCCGTCGCCCACAGCCCCTCGGTGGCCTCCGCGCCCGTGGCCAGCAGGATGTTCTCGTCCATGTGGGTACTCAGTCTGAGACACCGCTGGTGCAGCCCGTAGTCGGCGAACGCCCGGTTGAAGCGGGCCGCGTCCGCCCCGACCAGCAGCATCAGCACGGCGTCCGCCTCGCACCGCTCGACCCGGCGCAGCACCGGCCCGAACTCGTCCGTGCCGAGCGGCACGAACACCTCGTCCCGCACCCGGCCGCCGCACTCCCGCGCGTACGCCCGGGCCGCGCGGGCGGTCACCCGGGGCCAGACGTAGTCGTTGCCCACCGTGCACCAGCGCCGTACCCCGGCGGCCTCTGTCAACAGTCGCATCGCCGGGAGCAGTTGGGCTGAGTCGGTCTCACCGGTCAGGAAGACGCCCGGAGTCCGCTCGCCGCCCTCGTACTGGGCGGTGTAGACGTACGGCACCCGGCCCGCGATCCGGGGCAGCAACGCCTGCCGTACCGCCGAGGTGTGCCAGCCGACCACCCCGTCCACGGCGCCCAGCGCGACCAGGGACCCGACCTCGGCCGCCACCCACCGGGGTGGCGCCCCGCCGTCCACCGTGAGCAGCCGGACCTCCCGGCCCAACACACCGCCCGAGGCGTTGAGTTCCTCCGCGGCGAGGTGCGCGGCCGCCTCGCACGACGGCCCGAAGACCCCCGCCGGTCCCTGTAACGGCACCACCAGGGCGACGACCAGGGGCGCACCCGAGGGGTCGCTCGGCGGCGCCCTGTGCATCAGGCCACCTCCGTGCGGGCATGGGGAGCGTGGATTTTGGTCCCGGGCCCCGGCGCCCTCGCGGAGGCTCGTATTCTGCGCGCACAGTAGACCTACCGGAAGGACACCGGCAATGTCGTCCGTACCCTCCTCGCCGGACCTCGCCCACCTCCTCAGCCATGCCGAGCGACGCATCGTGCAGCGGCTGGCCGCGGTGCTGGCCGAGGAGGACTGCGCGGTCGAGGAATGGCGTGTCCTTTCGATCGTCGGGGACGGCCAGGGGCATCCGATGTCCGAGATCGCCGAGTACGCGCTGATGCCGGCGCCGAGCCTGACCAAGCTCGTGGACCGCATGGTCGCCGGCACCCTGGTGTACCGCCGCCCCGATCCGCACGACCGCCGCCGCGTCCTGCTCCACCTCACTCCGCGCGGCGACGACCTGTACCGGCGCGCCGCCCGCCGGGTCCGTGCCGACCAGGCCCGGTTGCTCGCCGAGACAGCCGACGGGGGAGCGCTCGCCCGGCTGCTGCCCCGGCTCACGGCGGCGGCCGACGCGCGGACAGCCGACGCGCCGAGAGCCGACTCGCCGAGAGCCGACGCGCGGACAGCCGACGCTCCGACAGCCGATGCGCGGACGGTCGACGCGCTGACGGCCGAGGCCCTGACGGCGGCCGGCGCCCGGGCGTCAGGCGTACCGAGCGCGGCCCGGCCCGCCTGACGCCCGCGCGCGGGCTGTTCGGTCCTCGCGGACGTGTTTCGCCGCGGCGGGGCACAGCGCCGCCGCCTCCCGGACGGCCGGGCGGTGCACGGCGGTGTCCGGACGACGGCGATCGGCGGGAGACCGCCGGATTCTTCGGCGAAGGGTCACCACCCGGTGAACAGCAGATGGTTGAGCAGCAGCGCGAGCAGCGCCTGTGCCGCCAGCCAGGCGCGCGGCCGGGGCAGGAACGCACACGCCGGGAGCAGCCACATCGCGAACGGCAGCCAGATGCGCTCCGTCTCCGCCTTGCTCATCCCCGACAGATCGGCAACGAGCAGCGCGAGCAGCGCGACCGCCACCAGGAAGGCTAGGCGGACCGGTGCGGAGCCCGTCGTACGGCGGTGGACCAGGGCGGCACCCGCCCGCCGCAGCCCCGCCACCGTCGCCGGACCGGTGATGACGACCGTGCAGGCCAGGTTGGCCCACACCCAGTAGCCGTACGGGCGGGTGCCGCCGATGCCCTGGTAGTAGCGGGTGACCAGCAGCCGGTACCCCTCCCACCAGTCGAACCCGGCGAGCGTGAACACCACCGGGACCACCGCCGTCCCCGCCACCAGCAGCACGAGGACCACCGGCCGGGCCCGGACCCGGCGCCGGCCGAGCAGCAGCACCGCCGCCCCGATGAGCGCGAAGAGCGTCAGGCCGTACGACAGGTAGCAGGTCAGGCCGTACAGCAGTCCCGCGCCCGCCGCCCACCCCACGGACCGTCCGGTCACCGCCAGCGCCAGCAGGGCCACCGCCCAGGCGGCGACCGCCGCGAAGTACCCGTCGGCCGACGCGCCCACCCACACCGCGGCCGGGGCCATGACCAGGAAGGGCGCGGCCCGCCGGGCGAGCCGCTCGGCGGCCAGTGCCCGCACCGCGACCAGCACGGCGACACCGGCCGTGGACCCGACGGTGATGCACCAGGCGCCCGCCCAGCCCCCGCCGTGCAGCCCGACCCGGTCGAGGAGGACGAAGGTCAGGGTGGCCGCCGGCGGATGCCCGGCGATGTGGGCGGGCCAGGGGGACGGGGTGCCGCTCACGATGTGGTGGGTGAAGTCGCGCAGCGTCGCCGGGATGTCGTGGAAGCGGCCGATGACCGTGAGGTACTCGTTCGGGCTGGTGAGCCGGCCGGCCACGCCCCGCTGCCAGCCGTCGACCAGCGCCAGCGACCACGTCCAGGCCAGGCAGGTGCCCCAGGCCGCGGCGAGCAGACCGCGCCAGGGCAGCCGTACGGCGAGGTTCGGCCCGTACGCCACCACGGCGGCCGCGACCAGTACGGCGGCCGGGGTGCCCGGGCCCACGTGCGGGTCCCAGTCGGCGAACAGCGGCGGCCAGTGCACGAACAGGGTGCGGTAGGTGTCCTGGAGGTGCCGGCCGACCAGGACGGCGACGAGCACCAGCAGGGCGGCGGCGAGGACGGCGTACAGATCGGCGGGGCGATCACGGTGGGGAGCACGGGTCACACCGGAACGCTAGGTCGGCGACCGGGCGAAGGAGTGGATCAGGCGGCTGACGTCAGACTTTCGTCATGGGTCGCGCACCCGTTCCGGGGGTTTGCCCGGCCTACGGTCGGACCATGCGACACGACGACCCCCGGCTTCCCACCTCGCCCGGCTTCTGGCGCAGCCCGCTGCGCGGCACCTGGTTCACCTCCGTGCTCGGCCTCGTGCTGCTCGTCGGTATCACCGTGCTGTTCGTGACCGGTCTGGTGTCGTACGCCGCCTACAACCCGAACCTGGCCCCGGTGAACGACCAGACCCCGGACAAGGGCATCCTCGGCTTCTACCTCTTCCCGTGGCCGACGAACCCGTCCTGGCTCTACCGGGCCACCCAGGGCCTGCACGTCACCCTCGGCGTCACCCTGATCCCGGTGCTGCTCGCCAAGCTGTGGTCGGTGGTGCCGAAGCTGTTCACGCTGCCCCCGGCCCGCTCGCTCGCCCACGCGCTGGAGCGGATCTCCCTGCTGCTGCTGGTCGGCGGCGGCCTCTTCGAGTTCACCACCGGCGTCCTCAACGTCCAGCTCGACTACGTCTTCCCCGGCTCCTTCTACCCCCTGCACTTCTACGGCGCCTGGGTGTTCTTCGCCGCCTTCGTGGCCCACGCGGCACTCAAGACACCGGTGGCGCTCCGGGCGGTCCGGCAACGGCGCCGGGACGAGGGCGAGTTGGCGGCCGCCCGGCCGGACGCGCCGACCGTGTCCCGGCGCGGGGCGCTCTGGTTCGTCGGGGGCGCGTCCCTGCTGCTGCTCGTCACCACGGCCGGACAGAGCATCGGGGGCGCGCTGCGGCGCACCGCCCTGCTCGCCCCGCACGGCGGAGCCGACCCCGGCAGCGGGCCGAACGGCTTCCAGATCAACAAGACGGCCGCATACGCCGGGATCGACGCCAGGACGACCGGCGGCGAGGCCTGGCGGCTGGTCGTCACCGGACGCGACGGCCGGACGGTCCGTCTCAGCCGCACCGAACTGCTCCGACTGCCCCTGCACAGCGCCGCGTTGCCCATCGCCTGCGTCGAGGGCTGGTCCACCGCCGACCAGTGGTGGCGCGGGGTGCGGCTGCGCGACCTCGCGGCACTCGTCGGCTACGACGGCGACCCGCCGGACGTGCTCGTGGAGTCGATCCAGTTGCACGGCGCCTTCCGCCGCGCGGCCCTGCGTGCCAACCAGGTCGCCGACCCGCGCTCCCTGCTCGCCCTCCAGGTGAACGGCGAGGACCTGTCCCCCGACCACGGCTACCCGGCACGCGTGATCGTGCCCGCCGCGCCCGGTGTGCTCAACACCAAGTGGGTGGCCCGGATGACCTTCGGAGACCTGTGATGCGCTCGCCCCGGCCCGTCCGCGCCCTGCTGCGGCGGCTGCGCCTCCCGCTCGGCAGTCCTCTGCAACTCCTCCTGTTGGCCTGCTCGTTCGCGCTCGCCGCCTATGCCGGCGTACGGCTGCTGTCCGGCGACTGGCTCGGTGTGGTGCTGTGGGTGGTGGGCGCGGCCCTGCTGCACGACCTCGTGCTGCTGCCGCTGTACTCGCTGGCCGACCGGGCGGTGGTCCGCGGGCTGGGCGCCGCCGGGCGCCAGGTGGGGGCACCGCCCACGCCTTCGGGGCAGTGGGGCAAGACGATGTACATCCGGGTCCCGGCCGCGCTCTCCGCGCTGCTCCTGCTGGTGTGGTTCCCGCTGATCAGCGGGATGGTGGCCGGGCACTACCGGTCGGCCACCGGCCAGTCCTCGGACGGCTACCCGGCCCGCTGGCTGCTGATCACCGCCGTGCTCTTCGGCGGCTCGGCGCTGCTGCTGGCGTTCCGGCTGCGCAGGGCGACGAAGCGGCGCCCGCCGGCCGCCCACTGACCGCAGCGCTCCCAGTCCCCCGCGTACCGCAGCAGGGCCGCGGTGCCGAGCCGCGCCCAGAGGAAGGGGGCGCCGACCGCCTCCTGGGCGTCGGTGAGGTGGACGCGGGCGCGTTCGTCGACGTCCAGTGGGGCGGTCTCGGCGATCAACAGACCGCCGGGGGCGAGGAGTTGGGCCGCCCGGTCGAGCAGGTCGCGCGGGTCGCCGCCGATCCCGACGTTGCCGTCCATGAGCAGGACGGTGCCCCAGCGGCCCTCGCCGGGCAGCGGCTCGAAGACCGAGCGGCGCAGCGCCTGGCCGCCGAGCCGCACGGTGTGCTCGACGGCGGCCGTACTGACGTCGATACCGAGGACGGTACGGCCCCGGGCGGCGAGTTCGGCGACGAGCCGCCCGGGACCGCAGCCGACATCCAGGACGGCACCTTCGCAGCGGTCCAGGACCTCCCGGTCGACCGGATCGGCCCGCGCGCACCAGCGCTCGACGTCCAGGGGCAGCAGCCATCCGTCGGTGCGGCGCAGGAACAGCGGGCCGCGGCCGGTGCGCAGGGCGGTGGCGTAGGGGTCGGCGCCGGTCCAGGCGAGAGGCGGCGAGGTGGTCATCGGCGGCCGGTCCCGCTGTGCGCCGCGTACCGGGCCAGGCGGGCGGCGAAGCGGCCGTGCGGGGCGAGGGCGGCGACGGCGGCGGCGTCCGCGGCGGTGTCCACGTCCCGCAGTCGTGGGAGGTCCTCGACCCGCAGCCCGGCGGCGACGAGCCGCCGCCGCTGCACCGCGCCGGTCTCCGCCGTGGACATCGGCACCCCGCGCAGCAGCCCGGGGTCCGGGTCGGCCAGCCCCAGCGCCCAGAACCCGCCGTCCTCGGCGGGACCGAAGTACGCGTCGCGGTCCGCGAAGTCCACGGTGAGCAGGGCCGGGGTGACCTGGGGGGTGTCCATGCCGATGAGGAGGGCCGGGCCGGAGCAGCGGGCGAAGGCGTCGGCGAGACGTGCGTCGAGGCCGCCCGCGCACTGCGGTACGACGTCGAAGCCGGGTGGCAGCCAGGGGCCGGGGTTTCCGTCGAGTACCAGGACGCGGCGGGTGGCGGGGGTCCGGGCCACGGCGTGCAGGGTGTCGGCGAGGGACGCCTCGGCGAGCGCGGCGGCCTGCTCGGGCGAGAAGGGCGGGGTGAGCCGCGTCTTCACCTTGCCGGGCAGGGGTTCTTTCGCGATCACGAGAAGGGTGGTCATGTGGGGCTTCCTTGGCTGCTGCGGATGAGTGAGGGGCGGGGGATTCTGGAGGAACGACTGCCCGCGGCCGGGGAGCTGCGGCGTCCCCCGCGGCTGGTGGGACGCGGAGGGCGAAGCGCCCCGTAAGGGGCGCGGGGCCGTATCGAGGTGCGGCTCCGCCGCGTGGGCGCGCTCAGCTCCCGCCGACTCGCACCCGGGGCCGCTCCTTCAGCACCCGGCTCATGTCCCGCACCGCCTGCCACGTGCCGCGCCAGGTTCCGGTGACCTTGGACGTACCGGTACGCGGCAGGTACGGCACACCGTGCTCGGCGATCCGCCAGCCCGCGTCCGCCGCCCGCACCACCATCTGCAGCGGATAGCCGCTCCGCCGGTCGTCGAGGTCCAGCCCGAGCAGGGCCTCCCGACGCGCCGCCCGCAGCGGACCGAGGTCGTGCAGCCGCAGCCCGGTACGGCGCCGCAGCATCCGCGCCAGCGCCAGGTTCCCGGCCCGGGCATGCGCCGGCCAGGCCCCCCGGCCCTGCGGCCGCCGTCGGCCGAGCACCAAGTCCGCCTCGCCGTCGAGGACTTCCCGGACGAAGGGCACGAGGAGCCCCGGATCCAGCGAGGCGTCACAGTCGCAGAAGCAGACGATGTCGGCGGTCGCGGCGGTCAGCCCCGCGTGGCACGCCGCGCCGAAGCCGCGCCGCGCCTCGTGGACGACGGTCGCGCCGAGCGCCCGGGCGATGTCCGCCGAGCCGTCCGTGGAGCCGTTGTCCACCACGAGGGCCCGCCAGCCCGCCGGGATCCGGCCGAGCACCCAGGGAAGGGCCTCGGCCTCGTTCAGACAGGGGAGGACGACGTCCACGTCCGTTGTCGGGGAGGTTGGTGAGGTGGTCACGGTGTCACCCTACGAACGCGAACCTGACATAACGGGCGTCGGCTCCTTACGAAACGCGGACGTCGGAACCGGCGGCCCGGCTCCCCGGTTTCTTACGGAACGCGGACGTCGCGCCCCGTCCCCACCCTCGGGCGCGACACCCGCGACGGCCCGGTGCGAGGGTGGAGGCATGCAGCAGCCGTACGAGCTCACCGAGGACCGGGCCGCCCCCGCCGCCACCCGGGTCCTGGTCGTCGACGACGATCCGACCGTCGCCGAGGTCGTCACCGGGTATCTCGACCGTGCCGGGTACCTGGTCGACCACGCCGAGGACGGCCCCACCGCCCTGACCCGGGCCGCCGCCCACTGGCCGGACCTGGTGGTGCTGGACCTGATGCTGCCCGGCATGGACGGCCTGGAGGTCTGCCGGCGGCTGCGCGGCCACGCCCCCGTCCCGGTCATCATGCTCACCGCACGCGGCGACGAGGACGACCGGATCCTGGGCCTGGAGGTCGGTGCCGACGACTACGTCACCAAGCCGTTCAGCCCCCGCGAACTGGTCCTGCGGGTGGAGTCGGTGCTGCGCCGCGCCCGCCCCGCGCCCGCCGCGCACTCCTTCTCCACCGCCGGCGTCACCCTCGATCCGGGCGCCCGCCGCGCCACCCGGAACGGCGTCGAACTCGCCCTCACCCTGCGCGAGTTCGACCTCCTCGCCTTCTTCCTGCGGCACCCGGGGCGGGCATTCGGCAGGGAGGACCTGATGCGCGCGGTGTGGGGCTGGGACTTCGGTGACCTGTCCACCGTGACCGTCCATGTCCGCCGGCTGCGCGCCAAGGTCGAGGACGACCCGGCCCGCCCACGCCTGATCCAGACGGTGTGGGGCGTCGGCTACCGCTTCGATCCCGAGGCCGTCGAGCAGGAGGTGGACTGACATGCGCGACACCCTGCTGATCGCCCTGTACGCCCTGGCCGGCGCCGCCCTCACCGGGCTCGCCGGAGCGGCCGCGCTGCGCCTGCTCCGGCGCCGCTCGCTCACCGCGTCCATCGCCGTGGTCGCCGCCGTCGGCGTGGTCGCGATGCTCGCCGGCACCCTGGCCGTGGCCTGGGCGATGTTCCTGTCCTCGCACGACCTGTCGGTGGTGACGACGGTGGTCGCGATGGCGGCCGTGGTCTCGCTCGTCAGCGCGCTGATACTGGGCCGCTGGGTCGGCGCCCGCAGCCGTGAACTCGCCCTCGCAGCACGCTCGTTCGGCGAGGACGGCGACTTTGCCGCGCCCGCCGTCCCGGCCACCGCGGAACTGGCCGAGGTGAGCCGCGAGCTGGCGGCCACCAGCGCCAGGCTCGCCGAGTCCCGGGAGCGGGAACGCGCGTTGGAGACCTCGCGCCGGGAGCTGGTCGCCTGGATCTCGCACGACCTGCGCACCCCGCTGGCCGGCCTGCGCGCCATGTCGGAGGCGCTGGAGGACGGGGTCGCCACCGAACCGGACCGATATCTGAAGCAGATCCGCACCGAGGTCGAGCGCCTCAACGACATGGTCGGCGACCTCTTCGAACTCTCCCGCATCCACGCCGGGACGCTGGCGCTGAGCCCGAGCCGGATGTCGCTGTACGACCTCGTCGGCGACGCCCTCGCGGGCGCCGACCCGCTGGCGCGCGAGCAGGGCGTACGGCTGGTCGGCGGCCGGGTGGAGCCGGTGCCCGTCGAGGTGGACGGCAAGGAGATGAGCCGGGTGCTGGGCAATCTGCTGGTGAACGCCATCCGCCGGACGCCGCCCGACGGCACGGTCGCGGTCGCCGCCGAGCGCGGTCCCGAGGGTGTTGTGCTGTCCGTCACGGACGGCTGCGGCGGCATCCCCGAAGAGGACCTGCCGCGCGTCTTCGACACCGGCTGGCGCGGCAGCCACGCCCGGACGCCCCCTGCCGGAGCGGGACTCGGTCTCGCCATCGTGCGCGGGATCGTGGAGGCGCACCAGGGGCGGACCACCGTGCACAACATCCCCGGCGGCTGCTGCTTCGAGGTGGTGCTGCCCACCGCCGCTTCCTGATCGTGGGCAGCACCACCGGTCCGTCCGGGGCCTATGCGCCCCGCATCCCGTCCCGCGCGAACTCCCGCATCCCCGCCGCGAACCCGACCTCGGCCTTCCAGCCCAGGTCGGCCCGCAGCCGCGAGGAGTCGGCCGTGATGTGCCGGACGTCCCCGAGCCGGAACTCCCCGGTGACCACCGGCCTCGGCCCGCCGTGGGCCTCGGCCAGCGCGCGGGCCATATCGTCGACGGTGTGCGGCTCGCCGCTGCCGGTGTTGTACGCGGTCAGCGCACCCGGCTCCGGCCGCGCCTCCAGGGCCACCGCGTTGGCGGCGGCCACGTCCCGGACGTGCACGAAGTCCCGGCGCTGCCGCCCGTCCTCGAACACCCGGGGCGCCTCCCCCCGGGCGAGCGCGGAACGGAAGAAGGAGGCCACGCCGGCGTAGGGGGTGTCACGGGGCATCCGGGGTCCGTACACGTTGTGGTAGCGCAGCGACACCGCCGTCCCGCCCGTCGACCGGGCCCAGGCGGCGGCCAGGTGCTCCTGGGCCAGCTTGGTCGTGGCGTAGACGTTGCGCGGATCGGCCGGCGCGTCCTCGGCGACCAGCCCCGGGGCCAGCTCCGCCCCGCACACCGGGCACGTCGGCTCGAACCGCCCGGCCTCCAGGTCGGCGACCGCGCGCGGTCCGGGCCGTACCACGCCGTGGCGCGGACACTCGTACCGGCCTTCCCCGTACACGACCATCGACCCGGCCAGCACGAGGTGCCGTACCCCCGCCTCGGCCATCGCGGCCAGCAGCACGGCCGTACCGAGATCATTGCGGGAGACGTACTCCGCCGCGTCCCCGAACCCCACGCCCAGCCCGACCATCGCGGCCTGGTGGCAGACCGCGTCCACGCCCGTGAGCGCCCGCCCGACCGCCGCCGGATTGCGTACGTCGGCGCCCGGATCGTCGCGCACGTCGAACACGACAGCCTCGTGCCCGTGCGCCGTCAGCGCCTCGACGACATGGGACCCGATGAACCCGGCACCGCCGGTGACCAGTACACGCATACGGCCACGCTAGGCCCGCGCGGGCGCCGGACCACGCGCCCGCGCCCGCACGTCACGACTCCGTAAGAACGGCCGTGGTCACCCTGCCTTGGGGGGCTTGACGGCGATGTCGAGGTAGAAGGCGTCGATGCTGCGCACCGCCGTCTCGAACTCCTCCAGGTTGACGGGCTTGGTGACATAGGCGTTGGCGTGGTGGTGGTACGCGCCGTTGACGTCGTCGGGCGCGACGGACGTGGTCAGCACGACGACCGGGATGGTCCGCAGGTCCGCGTCCTCCTTCACCACGGCGAGGAACTCGCGCCCGTTCATCCGGGGCATGTTGAGGTCGAGCACGATGAGGTCGGGACGCTCGTTGTCCGGGTCGCGCAGGTAGTCCAGGGCCTCGATGCCGTCGGAGACCTTGGTGAGATTGCGCGTACCGCGTTCGGTGAGGGCGTCCTGGATGAGCATCGCGTCGGCGACGTCGTCCTCGACCAGCAGCACGTCGTACGGGCGGGATGCGGCGGCAGCCATGATTCAGGAGCTCCGGGGTGTGGGGCGGGTCGAGTGGTCTGTGCTGTTGGTGATCAGCCCGGGCCAGCGGCGCCGAGCCCCTTGGCGGCTCATGCTCACGGCCCGGCCGATCTCCGGGTAGCCGGCGCCGCTCTCCGCGGCGGCGTGGGCGGCCTGGTCCTCCAGGTGTCTGACGGTCTGCTTGACGCCTGCGAGTACCCGCAACCGCAGCAGAGCATGCCACCGGGCCTCGCCCGCCGTGTCGACGGGGTCCGCCGGGGGGCCGGCGGTCGCCTGCGTGAGCAGCCGGGTGAGCTCGTCCACCACCTGGGTCACCAGCACGTCCGTATCCCCACTCGCGGGACCGGGAGGGGGAGAGGGAACGGGCATGACATCACCCTAGGGGGTTGATCCAGGAAGGGACAACATGCGTTGTCGGGCCCCGAGTACAGTGTGCTTGCCGCGCGCCGAGGTGCGGCCAGCCCGGCCGGCCGAGGGAGCAGTCCACCGCGATGACAAGCAAGCCGTCAGGCGCCGTTGGCGCGTTCGCCGGCTGGACGACCCGGCGCTGGCTACGGGTGGGCGTGGCCGGCACCCTGGTCGTCCTGGCGGTGCTGGGGTCGCTGGGTGGCTGGGCCATGTGGCGGACCTCGCAGATCACGACCGCGCTGGTGGACCGGCGGTCCCCGGCCCTGATCGAGTCGATGCGGGTCGAGGAGGCGCTGGTCGACCAGGAGACCGGCATCCGCGGCTACGGCCTGTCCGGCCGACGTGACTTCCTGCAGCCCTACGCGCAAGGCGTGACCGACGAGCAGGCGGCGCTGAAGCGGCTGCGGCCGCTGCTCAGTGACGACGGCCGGGCCCGCGGCGACCTCGCCGAGGTCGAGAGACTCGCCGGGACCTGGCAGGAGCGCATCGCCCGGCCCGTCTCGGCGGCCTCCCCCGCCCAGGCCGCGAAGATCACCACGGCCCGGGCCGACGAGGGCAAGACCGCGTTCGACTCCCTGCGGCGCGCGATGACACGGCAGCAGGCCCACCTGGAACAGGAACGGGCGGTGGCCACCCGCCAGCTGCGGCAGGCCGTGACCCTGCGGAACTGGATGTTCGCCGTCATCGCGGGCGTCATCGCCGTGGTGGCCGGACTCGTCTTCGAAGGCCTGCGACGCGGTGTCACCGGCCCGCTCAGCCGGCTCGGCTCGGCCGCCCGTGACGTGGCGCAGGGCCGGTTCGACCGCTCCCTCGACGGCACCGGCCCCGCGGACCTGCGCCGGCTCGCCTCCGACCTGGAGTCGATGCGTCTGCGCCTGGTGGCGGAGCTGCGGTTCAGCGAGGAGGCCCGCGGGCTGCTGGACGAGCAGGCGGAGGACCTGAAGCGGTCGAACGCGGAGCTGGAGCAGTTCGCCTACGTAGCCTCGCACGACCTCCAGGAACCGCTGCGCAAGGTGTCCAGCTTCACCCAGCTCCTGCAACGGCGCTACGGCGGACAGCTGGACGAGAAGGCCGACCAGTACATCGCCTTCGCCGTCGACGGTGCCAACCGCATGCAGAGCCTCATCAACGACCTGCTGGTCTTCTCCCGGGTCGGCCGCGTCCACAACGAGCAGCGGACCGTGGACCTGGAGGAGGTGCTGAGCACGACGGTGGACGACCTCAGCGTGCGCGTCGAGGAGACCGGCGCCGAGATCACCCACGACCCGCTGCCCACCGTCCTCGGGGACGCGACCCAGCTCGGCATGCTGCTGCAGAACCTGCTGTCCAACGCGATCAAGTTCCATCACCCCGACCGGCCGCCGCGCATCCACATCGGCGCGACGCAGGCCGAGGGGAGCTGGGAGTTCGAGGTCCGCGACAACGGCATCGGGATCGCGCCGGAGTTCCGGGAGAAGGTCTTCGTCATCTTCCAGCGGCTGCACACCAGGGACGTCTATCCGGGCACCGGCATCGGTCTGGCGATGTGCAAGAAGGTCGTGGAGTTCCACGGCGGCACCATCTCGATCGACCCGGACCACCGGACCGGCACCCGCATCGTGTTCACCCTTCCCGCCCTACCCGCCCCCGCGGCCGCGACGGCCGTCCCGGACAGAGAGAGACAGTCGTGACCGGTCCATCCGCAGGCCGCGGCGAGCAGTTGGCCGAGCAGTACGACGTCCTGCTGGTGGAGGACGACGACGGTGACGCCCTCCTGGTCGAGGAACTGCTCCACGACACCGACCTGCCGCACACCCTGACGCGGTGCCACACCGCCGCCGAGGCACACCGGGCACTCGCGGCCCTTCCCGTCGACTGCGTGCTGCTCGACCTGCACCTGCCCGACGCCTCCGGGGTGGAGACCATCCAGACCATCCAGGCCGACACCCACGCCGCGATCATCGTCCTGACCGGCCTGGACGAACCCCGCGCCGGAGTCGAGTCCCTCGCCGTCGGCGCCCAGGACTATCTCGTCAAGGGCAAGGTCGAACCCGACCTGATGCAGCGCGCCGTCCGCTACGCCGTCCAGCGCAAGCAGGCCGAACTCGCCAACGCCGCCCTCCAGATCGGACGGCTGCGGGCCGAGGAGAACGCCCGCCTGGAACGCGGGCTGCTGCCCGAACCCCTGCTCTCCTCGACGGCCGTCACCGCCTCCAGCCGCTACTACCCCGGACGGGCCCAGGCCCTGCTGGGCGGTGACTTCCTCGACGTCGTCCAGACCGACGACGGCCAGGTCCACGCGATCATCGGAGACGTCAGCGGGCACGGCCCGGACGCCGCCGCGCTCGGGGTCTGCCTGCGCATCGCCTGGCGCGCGCTCACCCTCGGCGGACACCGCGCCCAGCACCTGCTGCACCTGCTGGAACAGATACACATCGCCGAACGCGCGGGCAGCGACCTGTTCACCACCTGCTCCCTCATCACCCTGGACCCGCGGGCCGCCACCCTCACCCTGCACCTGGCCGGCCACCACGAACCCCTGATCGTCACCCCCGACGGCACCCGGCAGGTCACCGCCGCCCACGGAATCGCGCTGGGCATCGCCCCCGGAGTGGGCGACTGGCCGGCCACCACGCTGGCGCTGCCCGCCGACGGAGCGCTCATCGCCTACACCGACGGACTCATCGAGGGCTTCGCGGACGGGTCCGGCGCCCGGCTCGGAGTCGACGGCCTGCTGCGCATCATCGACACGCTGCGCACGCCCGACCCCGGCACCCACCTGGACCGGCTCATCGCCCGCACCCGCGCCCTCAACGCGGACCGCCACACCGACGACCTCGCCGTGCTGCGCCTGGACTGGAACACCAGCGGGTCCGCGGGCCCGGCTCACTCCTCCTGAGCGGTCCTGGCCAGCTCCGCGTTGAACTGGGCGCCGACCAGCAGGGCCAGGTTGGACAGCCACAGCCAGATCAGGAAGACCACGACGCCGCCCAGCGAACCGTACAGCCGGTGGTAGCTGCTGACATGGGAGGTGTAGACGGTGCAGCCCAGCGAGACGACCAGCAGGAGAACCACCGCCAGCACACCGCCCGGCGCCATCTTCCCGACCGGGCGGGAGGACTCGGGGCCCGAGTGGTACAGGACGAGCACCGTGACGACGGCGACCGCGACCACCAGCGGCCACCGGAGCGCGTTCCAGGCGGCCTGCGGCCCGGTGCCGAGATCCAGCGCCCGCCCCAGGAAACCGGCCAGGCTGCCGGTGAGGAACAACGCCAGCACGGAGGTGAGCAGCAGCAGGATCAGGACCAGGGCCGTGGTGATGATCCGGGGCGCGGTGCGCCACAGCGGCCGCTGCGAGCTGATCCGGTACATGGCGTGCAGCGCCCGTCGGAAGACGCTCAGATAGCTGGATCCCGACCACAGCGCTCCCGCCCCGCCCAGGAAGATCAGCGTCCAGGCCGCCGACGACTGGCCGGCCATCTGCCGCAGGGTGCCGCGCAGCAGGGCACGGGACGCGAGCGGGGCGGCCTGCGCGATGCGCTCGATGACCTCCGGCCTGGCCGTGGGGATGGTCAGCCCCAGGACCGAGAGGATCACCAGCAGCACGGGGAAAAGGGCCAGGACCGCGTAGTAGGTCAGCGCGGCGGCCCAGTCCGTGACGTCGTCGTTCCAGACGGACACCGGGGTCCGGCGCAGCGCCGCCCACCACCCAGCCGTACGACCGCCCGCATCATCCATGAGACGGATGCTCTCACCTCCCGGTGCCCGGGACGGGCAGCAGCCGGGCTCAGTGTCGGCGGGCGGCCCGGACATGGAGATGGTTCAGGGCGTCGACCACCACGGTGTTGTCGTGCCAGAGCAGCCAGCGGCCCACCTCGCCGCCGAGCTGCTCCAGAGCGGCCAGCTGGGCCGGTGCGAGCTCGTGCAGCGGGTGCTCGTGGTGCGCGGAGATCATGCCGATCACGGCGCCTTTCGGGCTGACCAGGGGCACGCTGTGGCAGGCGCGGCTGCCGGCCTGGAGGATCGTCCGCCGGGAGCCCTCGTCGAAGGTGTCGCAGGAGCGGACGTCCTTCACGGTGACCTGCCGTACCTCCTCGGCCGCCTGCGCGCACGAGGTGGTCCCGCTGTCGACGAAGGTGAAGTAGTCGGTGAAGCGCCGGTTAAGCCCGGTGTGCCGCACCATGCGCAGCAGCCGGTTCTCCACCAGCTGCACGTTGCCCATCCGGGTATCCGTGATGCGCAGGGTGCGCCGCAGCGCGGCATCGAGGACCGCCCCCTGGCTCTCCGGGCGCGTTCCGTCCGTGCGCAGGGCGGGCAGCGGGGGCGGACCCCCGTGCGGGCGGCCCGTGACCCACCGGGGGGCCGTCGCCTCGGGGACCGGAAGCCGGACGACGGCGGCGGCGAGGGTGTGCAGTTTGAGGTTGAACCGCTGGGAGGTGTCGCGCAGCAGCTCGAACGACTCCTCGCGCGAGGAGAGCTGGTAGTACGTCAGCAACAGCTCTTCGGCGCGGGCCACACCGGCACGCGCCAGCCGCCTGTTGCGCTCGTCCAAGATCCGCTGCTCCTCGGCTTCGGCCGCGTCGGTCGGCGGCGGAGCAGGGGTGTTCGGGTACTCGGCCACAGGCAGACCTCCTCGTACGGCAACGGGATCGCGGCGCCGGGTGGCCGCTCGCGCCGGAACACCCTGCCTGGATGTCCGCGGCCCGAGGCGCGCCGATCGGCCCTCACCGTACGCATGCCCGCTGAACGCTCCGACAGGCCACCTGCTCCCACCACACCCTCGACGGTGTGCCGGAGCCTCCGCGGCGATGAGTTCCGGCCGGGCCGGGAGTCTGTTCCGGTGACCGCCGTAGGCCGTCGGCCGTACGACGGTGCCCGATACCAGAGACCACGGAGGACACCATGACCGCCACACCGGACGAACCGACCACCGCGCTGCCCGGGCGCCCGCCCGTGGTCGACCTCGCCGCCTGGCAGGCCGCCCGGGACGAGCTGCTGGTCCGCGAGAAGGCCCACACCCGTGAGGGCGACGCGATCGCCGCGGCCCGTCGCCGGCTGCCGATGGTGGAGTTCGACGGCACGGTCGAGGTGGTCGGGGCCGACGGCCCGGTCCCCTTCCTGGACCTGTTCCAGGGCCGCGACGAGCTCGTGGTCTACAAGCACATGTGGCACGACGGCGCGCCGCACCAGGGGCAGTGCGAGGGCTGCACCACCACGGCCTGGCACCTGAAGGACGCCGTGTACCTCAACGCCCGCGGTGTCTCGTACGCCGTCCTGACCACGGGCCGGTGGGACGAGGTGGCCCCCTACGTCGAGTTCATGGGCTACACCCAGCCCTGGTACTCGGTGCGCGACGTGGAAGGCCCGGCCGGCGGCCCCATGGGTTACCTCGCCAGCTACCTGCGGGACGGCGACCGCGTCTTCCTCACCTACTCCACCACGGGCCGTGGCAACGAGCGGGTCAGCGGCTCCCTCGGCCTGCTCGACATGACGCCCTACGGCCGCGGCGAGGCATGGGAGGAGAACCCGGAGGGCTGGCCGAAGGGGGACAGCCCGTGCTGGTCCTGGCGCTCGGACGCGGACGGGAACGCCACCTGGGGCCCGACCAGCCGCCCGGTGCCGCAGTGGTCGCGGCCCGGCGCGACCCCCGTGCAGACCCTGGGCCGGCACGGCCACCACCACTGACACCGGCCGGATCCACGTCACGGTGTCGGCACGGTCAGGCGGGCTGCCACAGCTCGATGCGGTTGCCCTCGGGGTCGGTGACCCAGCCGAACCGGCCGACACCGTCCATGTCCTGCGTCTCCTCGGCCACGTCCGCTCCCGCGGCGCGGAGCTGGGCGAGCATGGCGTCCAGGTCGCCGACCCGGAAGTTCAGCATGGTCTGCTGGGCGGGGGAGCCGAAGTAGTCGGTCCCGGACTCGAAGGCCGCGAAGACCGTGGGGCCGGCCTGCTGGTGCCACAGCCCGTGGTCGTCGATGTCCAGGCCCAGACAGTCGCGGTACCACGCGGTCAGGGCCGCCGGGTCTGCGGCCCGCAGGAAATGTCCACCGATTCCAAGCACACGTTCCATGCCGTCATCCTGCCAGTACGGCGGTGTGCGGGCATCGGCAGCGGTCAGTCGTGCGCGCCGTGGTTCCGCGCGGCCGGGGTGCGGAGGTCCGTCGGCTCCGGTCCGCGCCGTACCCGAACGGGCATGATCATCGTGCCCCGGAGCAGGTCGGCGGCGGAATTCTGACCACCGGCCGGGATCCGGGGCAGGAGTAGCCTGCCACGCCGTCCCCAAGGAGAGCCGCCACGTGCGTTCCATCCTCCCTCTCGCGCTCGACTGTGTCGTCGGAGCCCTGGAGAAGACCCCCGGACCGGCCGGGATCACCCTGCACCGGGCTCCCGGCCCCGGACGCGCCCAACTCGCGGACACCGGCTACGAGATCGTCAGCACCATGCCCTCCGGGGTACGGCTGGAGATGCTCACGGACGCCACCGAGATCGAAGTGGACGCCCGGCTCACCCAGGTCGTGATGGCGGGATCCGAGCCGTCCGACGCCGTCTTCGACCTGGTCGTCGACGGCGAACTGCGGGCGCCCGTCACCACCTCCGACCAGACGCTCGTCCTCGTCGACCCCGCCACCATGGCCCTGGACGACCACCCGGCCCCACCGGCCACCGTACGGTTCACGCCCGGCGCCGAACCCCGGGAGCGCCGCGTCGAGATCTGGCTGTCCAACGCGCGGGCGACCCAGCTCGTCGACGTACGGGTCCCGGAGGGCGCGTCGGTGCGCCCGGCCCCGGCGAGCGGCCCGGTGTGGGTGCACCACGGCAGCTCGATCAGCCAGTGCTCGGAGGCGGACCGTCCGACCGGCACCTGGCCGGCGATCGTCGCCCGGCGCGCGGGCCGCTCCCTCGTCAACCTCGGTCTCGGCGGCGAGTGCCACCTCGACCCCTTCATGGCCCGGGCCATCCGCGACCTGCCCGCCGACGCGATCAGCCTCGAACTGGGCATCAACATCGTGAACGGCGACACCCTGCGGGAGCGCACCTTCGTGCCGGCGTTCCACGGCTTCCTCGACACCGTCCGCGACGGCCACCCGGACACACCGGTCCTCGTCATCAGCCCCATCGTCTGCCCGGCCGTCGAAACCAGCCCCGGCCCCACGCTGCCGGGCACCGACGGCAAGGTGCACACCCGCGACCGCCCCACCGAACTGGCGGTGGGAGCGCTGACGTTGACGCGCGTCCGTGAGCTGCTGACCGAGCACGTGGAGCGCCGCCGGAAGGCCGGTGACCACCGCCTCCACGTCATCGACGGCACCACGCTCTTCGGCCCCGAGGACATCGCCGACCTCCCCGACGGGCTGCACCCGAACCCGGCCGGCTATGCCCGCATGGCCGAACGCTTCCTGCCCCGGGCGTTCGGCGAGGCGGGGCTGTTGCGGTAGGACGGGAGGCCGCACGGACCGCTCCCGTGCCCGGCGTGCACAGTCCGACTGGACCCGCAGATTTAACCGCGTACCCCTTGTTGCGTCATTTCTACGCGCGTAACCTCAGCCGGTCGCATGGATCGCACCGGTCGAAAGCACGTCATGTGCCCTTTCTCCGGCGGACGTTGAAGGAGTCATCCTCGTGCAGATTCACAGACCCAGCGCATCGCGGGTAGCCGGCGCCGCGTTCGTGGCCGCGATGGCCACGGCTGCCGTCATCGTGGCGCCGCTGCCCGCCGCGTTCGCCACCCCGTCGGCGAGCGCGGTCATCTCGGAGGCGTACGGCGGCGGAGGCAACTCCGGGGCGACGCTCACCAACGACTTCGTGGAGCTGGCCAACCGCTCCACGGCGCCCTACTCCCTGGACGGCTACAGCGTCCAGTACCTCCCGGCCGCCGCCTCCGCGAGCTCGCCGTGGCAGGTCACCCCGCTCACCGGCGCGCTCCCCGCCGGCGGCGACTACCTGGTCGGCGAGGGCGCGGGCGCCGGCGGCACGACCGCGCTGCCGACCGCCGACGCGACCGGCAACATCGCGATGTCCGCCACCGCCGGCACCGTGGCCCTGGTCAAGGGCACCACCGCGCTGACCTGCAAGACGGCCGCCGACTGCACCGGCGACGCCAATGTCGTGGACCTCCTCGGCTACGGCACCGCCGTCGTCCGCGAGGGCGGCGACGCACCGGCGACGAGCAACACCACCTCCGTGTCCCGGGCCGCCTCGCTCGCCGACACCGACGACAACTCGGCCGACTTCACGGCCGGTACGCCCACCCCGACCAACAGCGCGGGCGACACCGCGAGCGGCGGCAGCGGCGGTGGCACCGGCGGCCCGACCGCGCCCGGCGCCTTCCGCATCCACGACATCCAGGGCACCACCCGAATCTCGCCCCTCAAGGGCCAGAGCGTGGTGGGCGTCCCCGGCATCGTCACCGCCGTCCGCACCACCGGCAGCAGGGGCTACTGGATCCAGGACCCCACCCCGGACGCCGACCCCGCCACCAGCGAGGGCCTGTTCGTCTACACCGGTTCCGCCACGCCCACCGTCTCGGTCGGCGACTCGGTCCTGGTCAGCGGCAAGGTCACGGAGTACTACCCGGCCTCCGCCGCCCAGTCGGTCACCGAGCTGGGCAGCCCGGTCTCCACCACCCTCTCCACCGGCAACGCCCTGCCGGACGCGGTCGCGCTCAACGCCGCCACCATCCCCGGCGCGTACACGCCGACCGACAACGGCGGCAGCATCGAGGGCCTGACCCTCCAGCCGACCGTCTACTCCCAGGACTTCTACGAGTCCATCGAGGGCATGCGCGCCTCGGTCTCGGACGCCCGCGTGGTCGGCGCGACGAACACCTACGGCGAGATGTTCGTGACGGCCAAGCCGCACGAGAACCCCACCAAGCGTGGCGGCACCCTCTACGGCGGTTACGACCGGCAGAACACCGGCCGCATCGAGATCGTCTCGGCCGACGGAACGACCCCCGTCCTCAACGTCGGCGACAAGCTGGCCGGCACCACCACCGGCCCGGTGGACTACTCCGACTTCGGCGGCTACCTGCTCGCCCCCTCGGCCGCCTCCACCGGCACGGCCGTCGACAACGGTCTCCAGCAGGAGGTGACGCGCAAGCAGACCCACGACGAGCTGGCGCTCGCCACCTACAACGTCGAGAACCTCGACCCGACCGACAGCGACGACAAGTTCGCCCGGCTCGCCAAGGGCGTCGTCAAGAACCTCTCCTCGCCCGACATCGTCACCCTGGAGGAGATCCAGGACGACAACGGCGCCACCGACGACGGCACCGTCTCCGCCGAGGCGACCCTGGGGAAGTTCACCGCCGCCATCGTCGCGGCCGGCGGCCCGAAGTACTCCTGGCGGTACGTCAACCCGGTCGACGACAAGGACGGCGGCGAGCCCGGCGGCAACATCCGCCAGGTGTTCCTCTTCAACACCAAGCGGGTCTCCTTCGTGGACCGCGCCTCCTCGGGTGACGCCTCCACCACGGCCGTCTCGGTGGTCAAGGACCGCAGGGGCCAGGCCCACCTGTCCGCCTCCCCGGGCCGGATCGACCCGGCCAGTGCCGCCTGGACGGACAGTCGCAAGCCGCTCGTCGGCGAGTTCGTGTTCCAGGGGCAGACGGTCTTCGTCATCGCCAACCACTTCATCTCCAAGGGCGGCGACGACCCGATCCACGGCCGCTACCAGGAGCCGACCCGCTCCTCGGAGACACAGCGGGGGCTCCAGGCGAAGGAGGAGAACGCCTTCGTCGAGTCGCTGCTCGCCGCCGACCCCCGGGCCCGGATCGTGGCCGCCGGTGACCTGAACGACTTCGAGTTCTCCGATGCCGTCAAGACCCTCACCGACGACGGCAACGACCTCACCGACCTCATCAACACCCTCCCGGTGTCCCAGCGTTACAGCTACGTCTACGACGGCAACAGCCAGACCCTGGACCACATCCTGACCAGCCCCTCCATCACCCGCTACGACTACGACGTCGTCCACATCAACTCCGAGTTCGCCGACCAGGCGAGCGACCACGACCCCCAGGTCGTCCGGATCGACGTGAAGAAGTGCGGCAAGAAGTCCCACCACCCGAAGCCGCACCAGAAGTGACGAGAACGGGCCGGGGCACCGAGGGCGCCCCGGCCCGGCTGGTCCGGTGCCGTCAGGAGCCGGGCAGCTCCTCACGGACCGTGCGGGCCGCGCTGACCAGGTTCTCCAGGGCGGCGCGGGTCTCGGGCCAGGCGCGGGTCTTCAGGCCGCAGTCGGGGTTGACCCACAGCCGCTCGGCGGGGATCGCCCTCAGGCCGGTGCGGAGCAGCCCGGCGGCCTCCTCCGCGCTCGGCACGCGCGGCGAGTGGATGTCGTAGACACCGGGTCCGGCCTCGCGCGGGTAGCCGTGCGCGGCGAGTTCGCGGGCGACCTGCATGTGCGAGCGGGCCGCCTCCAGGCTGATGACGTCCGCGTCCAGGTCGTCGATGGCCTGGACGATGTCGCCGAACTCGGCGTAGCACATGTGCGTGTGGATCTGGGTCCGAGGACGCACCCCGGCGGTGCTCAGCCGGAACGACTCGGTCGCCCACGCCAGGTAGTCCGGGCGGTCGGCGGCGCGCAGCGGCAGGGTCTCGCGCAGCGCCGGCTCGTCCACCTGGATCACCGAAGTCCCGGCCGCCTCCAGGTCGTTCACCTCGTCGCGCAGGGCGAGGGCGACCTGGCGGGCGGTGTCGCCGAGCGGCTGGTCGTCCCGGACGAAGGACCAGGCCAGCATGGTGACCGGACCGGTCAGCATGCCCTTGACCGGGCGGTCCGTGAGCGACTGGGCGTACGTCGTCCAGCGCACGGTCATCGGCTCGGGACGGGAGATGTCACCGGCCAGGATCGGCGGCCGCACGTACCGGGTGCCGTACGACTGGACCCAGCCGTGCCGCGTGGCCAGATACCCCGTCAGCCGCTCGGCGAAGTACTGGACCATGTCGTTGCGCTCGGGCTCACCGTGCACCAGGACGTCGATCCCGGACTTCTCCTGGAAGGAGATGACCTCCTGGATCTCGGCCCTGATCCGCTCCTCGTAGCCGGCCGTGTCGATCCGGCCCGTGCGCAGGTCGGCGCGCGCGGTGCGCAGTTCGCCGGTCTGCGGGAAGGAGCCGATGGTCGTGGTCGGCAGCAGCGGCAGCCCGAGGTGGGCACGCTGGGCGGTGGTCCGCTCGGTGTACGGCTGGGAGCGGCGGCCGTCGGCGTCGGTGATCGCGGCGGTGCGGGCGCGCACCGCCGGGTCCCGGGTGACGGCCGAGTTCTCGCGGGAGGCGAGGTCGGCCCGGTTCGCCGAGAGCCCGGCGGCGATGGTGTCGGTGCCCTGGGCCAGGCCCTTGGCGAGGGTGACGATCTCGGCGGTCTTCTGCTTCGCGAAGGCCAGCCAGCGCAGGATCTGCGGCTCGATGTCCCGCTCGGCCGCCGCGTCGAGGGGCACGTGGAGGAGGGAGCAGGAGGCGGCGACGTCGACCCGGTCGGCCAGGCCCAGCAAGGTGCCGAGTGTGGACAGCGACCCGGCGAGGTCGTTGACCCAGATGTTGCGGCCGTTGACGACACCCGCGACCAGCCGTTTGCCGGGCAGTCCGCCGACGGCGGCCAGCGCGTCCAGGTTGGCGGCGGCGGCCCCGGTGAAGTCCAGTGCCAGCCCCTCGACCGGGGCCTTGGCCAGCACCGGGAGTGCCTCGCCGAGGCGGTCGAAGTAGGAGGCGACCAGCAGTTTCGGGCGGTCGGGCAGGGCCCCCAGGTCGCGGTAGGCTCGCTCGGCGGCGTTCAGCTCGGCCGGGGTGCGGTCCTGGACCAGGGCGGGCTCGTCGAGCTGCACCCACTCCGCGCCGGCGGCGCGCAGGTCGGCGAGGACCTCGGCGTACACCGGGAGCAGCCGGTCGAGCAGGGTGAGCGGGTCGAAGCCGGCGGCCACGCCCGGGGCCGGCTTGGCGAGCAGCAGGTAGGTGACCGGGCCGACGAGCACCGGCCGGGCGGTGAGGCCGAGCGCGAGGGCCTCCCTCAGCTCGCCGACCTGCTTGCCGGAGTCGGCGGTGAAGACGGTGTCGGGGCCCAACTCCGGCACCAGGTAGTGGTAGTTGGTGTCGAACCACTTGGTCATCTCCAGCGGCGCCACGTCCTGGGTGCCGCGGGCCATGGCGAAGTAGCCGTCCAGCGCATCGGCGTCCACGGCGGCCCGGTGGCGGGCGGGGATCGCGCCGACCATCACGGTGGTGTCCAGGACGTGGTCGTAGTACGAGAAGTCGCCGGTGGGTACCTCGTGGATGCCGGCGCCGGCGAGCTGCCGCCAGTTGCTCCGGCGCAGGCCGGCGGCGGTGGCGCGGAGGGCGTCGGCGTCGACCCGGCCCTTCCAGTAGCCCTCGATCGCCTTCTTCAGTTCCCGGTTCGGTCCCTGGCGGGGGTAGCCGTACACGGTGGCCCGTGCTGCCGCGGCTGCGGACTTGGATGTCACGGAGATCTCCTTCGCGAGATGAATCCCTGAGATCCCGGAGACGGGACGAGAGCGCGAAGGGGCGACGAACCGGACGGAAACGACCCTGCACGGCACGGTCATCCGCCTGGTGTGTACGCCGACCCGCCCTCGAGGTCACCGGGATGTCCGCGCACGAGTGGTTCGCGCGCGGGCAGTTGGCAGGTCTTCGGACTCGCGGGCACGCCCTCCTGACGGAGGACACCTACCGGCCGTCGCTTCCCAGGTCCGTACGTCGGGCCCAGTGCGTATGACGGCGTTCGTTCCCACTCACCGCTGCGGGGCAGTCCCGGATTCCCACCGGGTTCCCTCTTGCGACGCATCCCGCCTGGCGGACGGGGCGAACCAGCTGCACCGGCCAGCCTAAGGGGTACCACCGCGGACAGCGGCGACAGGTGCGTCATCCGGATGGTGTGAGCCGCCCCACCGGCTCCGCCGCCCGCGCCGTACCTCGGTTGCTCCCGGCGGGCCGCGCTCACCCCGGCGGATGCGAGCGGGGGCGTGGTCTCACACCAGTGGATGCGCCGATGCGAAGGATCCGTTGTGGTGGACGAGGGCCGGGGCCTCTTCGACCACCGCGCCCGCGTCGATCTCGCCGACGACCAGCAGGTGGTCACCGATGGTCTGACGCAGGGTGATGCGGGCCGACAGCCAGCCGGTGACGTCGTCGAGGATGGGCAGCCCGTCCGGCTGCGCCCGCCAGCGCACCCCGGCGAACCGGTCGACCCCGCTGCGCGCGAACTGCCTCGCCAGAGCGGCGTTCGCGGTGCCGAGGACATGGACGGCGAAGCGGTCCGCGAGGCGCGCGGCGGGGGTGCTGGACGCGTCGAGGCCGATGCAGAACGAGACCAGGGCCGGCCGCAGGGAGACGGAGGTGAAGGAGGTGGCGGTGAAGCCGACGGGGCCCGCGAAGGTGATCACCGTGACTCCGGCGGCGTGCCGGCGCAGGGTGTCGCGCAGGAGGTCCGCGCCGTCGGGGGCGGTGGCCGTGGGCGACGGGCTTCGATGGAGCGGGGCGCTCATGCCCTTTCCTTTCGGTACGCAGCGGGAGGGGTGAGAGAGGGACCTGCGACGGCGGCCGTCACCAGGCGCTCGACTCCACCGCGATCGCGGGCACCAGCCCGGTGCGCAATGCCTCCAGGAAGGTCACGACCTCGGCCGCGACCGAGCGGTGCTGGAGGTCGTTGAGGACGTCGTGGTGGGCGTCGCGGACCACCGCCAGCCGGGAGCGGGACAGCGTCTTCGCGGTACGGGCCAGGGCGTCGCGGTCCGCGAGCGGGTCCGCGTCGCCGACGAGGAGCAGGGCGGGGACGGCGAGGTCCGCGTGGTAGGCCGCGTCGAGCAGGGCACCGGGCAACGGGGCGTCGAGCGTGCCCCGTTGCGCGTCCGGGTCGTTGCTGAGCACACCTCGGTGGGTCGGGCAGGACGTGCGGACATCGAGTTCGTCGTCCCAGCCGCCGCCGGTCCCGGCGGTACGGCCCGGGAGGCCCGCCAGTACGACTGCCCCCGGCCGCATGGCGGCGGCCGAGGAGCCGCCGAGGCCGAGCAGTGCCGCGACGGCCGCGGCACCGGAGTCGGCGCCCACCAGCACGAGTGGACCGGTCACTCCGCCTTCGGCGGCCGCCGTACCCGCCACGGCGGCGGCGAGCCGGTCGCCGAACCGGGCCAGCGAACCGTTCAGGTCGTCGGCGTCGATCTCGGGGCCGTCCACGACCCGGACGCGGTAGGCGTCGGCCGCGAGCCGCCTGCCGAGACGGTCGTAGGCGGCACGGCTCTCTCCCCGGCCGGGCACCACGACGACGGTGCCGCGGGTCAGGAGGCCCTCGGGGGCGTGGTAGTCGCTGTACTCGGTCATCTCGGGCTCCTGTGCGTGCGGGTGCGGGTGCGGGTTGCGGTGCGGGCGCGGTCGGGCCCGGATCGCGTCTTCGGGTGAGTGCTTCTCACGAGGCTCGGTCAGCCGTTCCCGAGCCGGCGCTCGTCGGTGTGCCGGTTGACCGGGATCGGCAGGCCGAGGTTGCCGCGCAGGGTGTCGGCCTCGTACTCGGTGCGGAACAGCCCGCGCTTCTGGAGGATCGGGACGACACCGTCCACGAAGAGCTCCAGGTCGTCGTTGGTGCGGAAGGCGAGGTTGATGCCGTCGAAGGTGCCGGCGTCGAACCACTGCTCGATGGTGTCGGCCACGGTCTTCGGCGCCCCGACGAACGGCGACTGCCGGAACTCGCTGACCAGGTTGGCGACCTGCCGAAGAGTCAAGCCCTCTGCTGCGGCCCGCTCGATGAGCTTGGCCGCTCCGGTGCGGCCGCCCTTCTCGGCGAGGTGCGCGACGTCCGGGAACGGGCCGTCCAGGTCGTGCACGCTGAAGTCGTAGGCGCCGAAGGAACGGCCGAGCAGCGCGAGGTTGCGCTCGAAGTCGTTGTCCTCCTCGAAGATCTCCCGCTCCCGGAGCCGGGCCGCCTCGTCGGTGAGGCCGACGACCGGGCCGCCGTGGATGAAGATCTTGATGTGTTCGGGGTCGCGGCCGTAGGACGCCGTGCGCTTCTTGATGTCGGCGTAGTACTCCTGCGCCTGCTGGAGCGAGCCGCCCGGCGCGTAGATGCCCTCGGCGACCTGCGCGGCGAGGTCACGGCCCTCCTCGGAGACGCCGGCCTGGAAGATCACCGGCTGGCCCTGCGGCGAGCGGGAGAGGTTGAGCGGACCCGCGATCCTGAAGTGCTCGCCCTCGTGGTTGAGTTCGTGCAGCTTCGCGGTGTCCAGGAAGACGCCTCGCACCACGTCCGCGGGGAACGCGTCGTCCTCGTAGGAGTCCCACAGGCCGCGGGCGACCTGGACGAATTCCAGCGCACGGCCGTACCGGGTGGTGTAGTCGAGGTGTTCGTCGAGCCCGAAGTTCCTGGAGGTGCCGGTGTCGAAGCTGGTCACCACGTTCCACCCGGCGCGGCCGCCGCTGATGTGGTCGAGGGAGGCGAACCGGCGGGCCAGGTTGAACGGCGAGTTGTACGTCGAACTCGCCGTGCCCACCAGGCCGACGTGCCGGGTGTGGGTGGCGACGGCCGACAACAGGGTGAGCGGTTCGAGGCGGTTGAGGTAGTGGGCCGGGTAGGTGGCGTTGATGAACTGGCTGTCGACGATGAACAGGGCGTCGAACAGGGCGTGTTCGGCCGCCTGGGCCTGCGCTATGTAGTAGTTGATGTCGATGCTGGCGTTCTTCGCGACCCGCGGGTCCTTCCAGAGACCGTGCTGGCCGGGGCCGCCGACGCCGTAGGGGTGCAGGGCGAGGTGGATCTTGCGAGACATCGGTGAGTCCGTTCTGTAGGACGGGAGCGGATGGGAGTCGAGGGGGTTCAGGCGTGCAGCAGGGTGCGCAGGGCCTCGCGTTCGGCCCGGTCGGCCGAGGCCGTCCGCAGGGTGGGCGCGGAGCTGACGAGCAGCCGGGTGTAGACGTGCCGGGGTGTGGTGATCACGTCCCGGGCGGCGCCGGTCTCGACCAGCTCGCCCTGGTACAGGACCGCGATCCGGTCGGCGATCCCGGCGACCGACCCGAGGTCGTGCGAGATGAAGACCAGGGCCGTGCCGGAGTCGCGGAGTTCCTTGAGGATCTGCAGGATCTGGACCCGGTTGGCGGAGTCCAGGGCGCTGACCGGCTCGTCGAGGATGACCAGCTTCGGCTCGGTGACCAGCGCCCGGGCCACCGCGACCCGCTGCCGCTGACCGCCCGACAGCTCTCCGGGCAGCCGGTCGAGCAGCTCCTCGGAGAGCCGGACGCGGGCGAGGAACGTCCGGGCCCGGTCGGCCGCCTCCTTGCGCGGCACGCCCTGTACGAGCAGCGGCTCGATCAGCGACTCCTCGACGGTGAGGTCCGGGTCGAGGCTGCGCAGCGGGTCCTGGAAGACGTACTGGAGCACACCGCGCCGGCGTAGACTCCGCCACTGGCGCCTGCCGTACGCGCCGACGTCCTCGCCGCCGATGACGATCCGGCCCGCCGAGGGGGCCACCAGCCCGAGCACGGCGCGGGCGAAGGTGGACTTGCCCGAACCGGTCTCGCCGATGATCCCGACGGTCTCGCCGGGCGCCACGCTCAGCGAGACGTCGTGCAGGGCTCGGCGGCGCTGCCGGCGCGCGCCGTAGTGCACCTCCAGGCCGGTGACTTCGAGGACGGCGGGCGGCGTGGTCACGATGCCTCCTGAGGTGCGCGGAACTTCTCCAGGCCGTACTCCTCGTGCTCGGCGATGAGGAGCCGGGTGTACGCGTGCCGCGGGTGGTGCAGCACCTCGCCGGTCGGGCCGTGCTCCACCACGTCGCCCTCGCGCATCACGAGGACCTCGTCGCAGAGCTGGGACACGACGGCCAGGTCGTGCGAGACGACCACCAGGGCCAGCCCGGTCCGCTCGCGCAACTCGGCGAGCAGGTCGAGGATCTCGGCCTGGACCGTGACGTCGAGGGCGGTCGTGGCCTCGTCGGCGATGAGGATCCTCGGGTCGGCGGCGATGGCGGCCGCGATCAGGACCCGCTGGAGCATGCCGCCGGACAACTCGTACGGGTACTGGCCGTAGACCAGTTCCGGGTCGCGCAGCTGTACGGCGTGGAGCAGCTCGATCGCCCGCTGCCGGGCCTCGCGCCGCTTCAGGCCCTTCTTGACCCGGACGACCTCGGCGATCTGGGCGCCCACCCGGATCGACGGATTGAGGTACGACGCGGGGTCCTGGAACACCGCGCTGATCGTCGCGCCCCGCAGCTTTGTCCACTCGCGGGGCGTCAGCGTGGCGATGTCCGTGCCGGCGATCTCGATGGAGCCGGCCGTGACCTCGAAGTGCGGGGGCAGGATGCCCAGGGTGGCCCGGCAGGTGAGGGTCTTGCCGCTGCCGGACTCTCCGACGATGCCGACGGTTTTCCCGGGGGTGAGTTCGAAGCTCACCCCGTGCACGATCTCGCGGTCCCCGACCCGGTCGCCGATGTGTACGTCACGGACGGCGAGCACCGGGGCCGTGCCGGTGGGTGTCTGGGTCTTCTCGGGAGCGGGGCTCTGGGACAGGGTGGTCATCACGCACCTCCGGCGGGAACGGCATCGGACGTGCCGCGCTTGCCCTGCCCGTCCGGGCGGTTGGCGCGGGCCGTGCGGTTGTTGACGAAGGCCCGGCCGGCCTCGCCGGAGACGTCACGGATCGCGTCGGCGAGCTGGTTGCTGGCCCAGACCGTGACCATGATCAGCAGGGCGGGGACGACCGGTGCCCACGGCTGGTAGTCGAGATAGCCGAGGTCGGAGGCGAGCAGGCCGCCCCAGGTGGGCGCGGGCGGCTGTACGCCGATGCCGAGGAACGTCAGGCTCGACACGATGACGAAGCCGGTGCCGATGGTCTGGGCGAGCGCGACCGCGATCGGCGGGAGCACCTTGACCCAGACGTGCCGCCGGACGATCCAGCCGGTCGAGGCGCCGGAGACGATCGCCGCCTCCACGTACTGCGAGCGGGCCACGGACAGGGTGGCGGCCCGGCCCACCCGGTAGAAGAGCGGGGAGACCAGCACCCCGGTGACCAGCATCGCCTGGCCGATGCCGTTGCCGAGCAGCGCGATCACCGCGACCGCGAACAGCAGGAACGGCAGCGCGACCAGGGTGTCGGCCAGCCGCAGGGTCAGCCACTCGAAGATCCGCCCGAGATACACCGACAGGATGCCGGGGACCGCACCCACGACCAGGGCGACCAGGGCGACTTCGAGGGCGCCGAGCACGCTGACGCGGGAGCCGTCGAGGAGCCGGCTGAACACGTCACGGCCGAGGTAGTCCGTGCCGAGCCAGTGGGCGCCCGAGGCCGGCGCGAGCGTGTCGGTGCTGGTGGCCAGGGGGTTCTGCGGGGCGAGCAGCGGACCGAGGATCGCCAGGAGGGCGATCACGGCGAGGATGCCGAGGGCGATCCGGCCGGAGGTGAGGGAGAGAACGCGGCGCACCATGGTCAGACCCCCCGCTGGGATGCGGGCGTCACACGCGCCAGCACCAGGTTGACGATCAGGTTGAAGAGGACGACCAGGACGATCGACACCACCAGCACGCCCTGCACGGCCGGTACGTCACCGGCCTGCGCCGAGTCGTTGGCGAATCGGCCGAAGCCCTGCAGCCCGAAGATCCACTCGGTCACGACGGAGGCGCCGACCAGGGCCGGGAACTTCAGGCCGAGGGTGGCGAGCGCGGGACCGATGCCGTTGCGCAGCACATGGGTGAGGAAGATCCGCCGTGGGCTCAGTCCCCTCACCACCGCGCCCGTCACGTAGTTCTCGCGATAGGCCGCGACAAGACTGCCGCGGAGCTGGCGGGCTACGTCGGCGACGACGTCGAAGCTCAGCGCGATCGCCGGGAGCGTGATGTGCGCGAGCCACGGGCCGAACCCCTGCGCCGCCGGGATGTATCCGGCGGACGGGAACACATGGAGTCCGACCGCGAAGACCGCCACGAGCACGATCCCGACGACGAACGCCGGCATCACCGAGATCACCGTGACGAACCCGGTGATCGCCCGGTCCACCCAGGTGGTGCGGCGCAGCGCCGCCACCGTGCCGAGGACGAAGCCGAGGAGTACGCCGATGATCAGAGCGAACGTCGCGATGGAGAGGCTGACTCCCAGACCCAGGCCGATGAGGGTGGAGATGTCGGCACCGTTGGTCCAGCTGGTGCCCAGCTGTCCGTGCAGGACGCCGGTGAACCAGTCCCAGTACTGGACCAGGAAGGGCCGGTCCAGCCCCCACTGGGACTCGACCCGGTGGACGGCCTCGGGAGTCGCCTCCTCGCCCAGCTGGATCCGCGCCGGGCTGAGTCCGCTCAGCGACCGGAGCGCGAACGTCACGAACGTCGCGACCACGAAGACGGGCACGATGATCGCGATCGACCGGGCGAGGGTGACCAGGACACGGCCCAGCGTGTGCCGCGCCCTGGCCACGGCGACCCCGCGACGGCGGGCAGGCCCGGCCGGTACCGCGGAAGTCGTCGTCATGGGGTTGCCCCCTCTCTGCTGGTGGAGTGGGTGAGGGGTGTCAGTTGCTGCCGGAGATGGTCACGCCGGTCCAGTCGATGTGGGCCGGGTTCTTCGGCAGGTCGGAGATCGACTTGCTCTTGGCGATGAGGTTCGGCGCGGAGTAGGTGAAGACCAGCGCCTTGCTCAGCAACCCGGCGCGGGTGGCCGCCTGGAGGACCTTGGTGTAGTCCGGCGAGTCCAGCGGGGTCTCCCGCACCTTGGCGACGGCCGCCTCGAAGCCGGCCGGCTCGTACGGGGTGCTCAGGTTCAGCGGGCCGTTCGGGCCGAAGTGGGCGGTGAGGGTCTGCAGGGCGGAGTCCCGGCCGGTGGTCCCGTACAGCGAGAACGTCAGGTCCTTGGCGAAGAACGGGGTGGCCCAGTTCTTGTCGATCTTGATGGTCACGGTGATCCCGACCTTGGCCAGCTGCGACTGGACCAGCTCGGCCTGGGGGTCCTCGGCCGGGATGACCAGGTTGAGCTTGATGTCACCGGCCTGGTAACCCGCCTCCGCGAGCAGCTTCTTGGACTTCGCCGGGTCGTAGGGGTAGTCGTTCGCCGACTTCGGGTCGTAGGCGACGTACCCCTTCGGGAACGGCTGGTTGGTCACCGAGCCGTAGCCGAACGTCAGCTTGTCCACGAACTCCTGACGGTTGATCGCATAGCGGACGGCGTCCACGACCTTGTCGTTGTCGAACGGCGCCTTGTTGATGTTGAGGCTGATGTTGTTGGCGTTGAAGCCCGGCTGCGAGAAGACGTCCAGACCGGCCTTCTTGGCGGCGGCCGCCTGGCTCGGGGCGAGGTCGGCGAAGTTGTAGACGCCGGTGCGCAGACCGGAGACGACCGTCGAGGCATCGGGCGCCGAGGTCAGTTCGACGTTGTCGATGTGGATGTTCTTGGCGTCCCAGTAGTCCGGGTTCTTCTTCAGGACCGCCTTGGTGCCCGGGACCAGTTGGGTGACGATGAACGGTCCCGCGCCGACCGGGTTCTGGTCGAGCTTGGTCGGGTTCGCCGCCGCCTTGGGGCTGGCGATCTGCAGCACTCGCTCACCGAGCAACTGGGGTATCTGGTAGTCGACCTGGGTGAGGTGAAGAACCGCGTCCAGCCCCTTGGCGTCCACCGACCTGATGGAGGTCAGATCGCCGAAGAGCGCCGAGTTCTTCTGCTTCTGGGCCCGCTCGATGGCCGCCTTGACGGCGGCGCCGTTTACCGGCCGGCCGTCGCTGAACTTCAGGCCGGGCCGCAGGTGGAAGGTGATCTCGTCACCCTTCTTGTTGTACTCCCAGCTCCTGGCGAGATCCGGCACGGCCTTGCCGGTCTCGTCGGTGCGGGTCAACGACGCGTAGGTGAGGGCGAGTTCGCGGAACTGGGCGCCACTTCCGCTGACCACCGGGTCCCAGTGGGCCGGGAAGTAGGAGGAGGTCCACTTGAGCGTGGCGCCGCTGCCGGCGGAGGCGGTGCCGGAGCCGCACGCGGTGAGCGCGGGGACGAGCAGGGCGGCGAGGGCGCCGGCGACGGCTGCGGTGCGCGGGCCGGACCGGGCGGGGCCGAGTCCGGGGCGATGGGCGGTGTGGTGTGCGGGCATCTCGATCTTCCTGTGGTCGGCCCGGTCTGGGTCGGGGCGGAGGGAGCAGGGCGCAGGGCCGGCCGGACAACCGCGCGGACCGTCGACCGGGACCGGACGGGCATGCCGGGGCGAGCGCCGGCATGCAGTCGGAGCGTGCGGCGCTCAGGGCAAGGGGAGTTGACGGCCTCGCGGGAGCGGGCCCTTGGTCTGGGAAGGAGGCGACGGGGAACGCGGGCGCGGAGCGCGGCGGGACGCGGTCGAGCCGGACGGCCGGCGGCCGGGGCCGCACCACCAGGGTGCGGAGGTCAGGCGGCTGCGGGCCGGAGGCGGCGGACGGCTGAGGGCCGGGGACGGCGGAAGGTCAGCGACAGAGTGCGCTGCAGGTGCGCCGCAGGTCCACGTAGCGGCACACCACACCGGGGTGCGTCGTGAGCATGCTGCACATCCTGGGGGCAGCCGCGACCGGCTGTCAATGGACACCAATTGGTGTCTCATTCGGCGGACGGCCTCTGTCCGCAGATCAGAGGCCCGCCGACGGTCAGCCGGCGGTGCTCCGGCGTGCTGACGCCTCGTCAGGGTGCAGCCACAGCGCGCCGTTTCCGGTCTCCACCCGGACGGCGTGCGGCGGCGGCCACGCACCCTCGGTCAGCAACAGCCGCTCCGGTTCCGTCATGCTCCCGTAACGTTGCAGGGCCTCCGCCGGGCAGAGGGCGGCCGGGACGTTCAACAGCCCCGGACAGAGCTCCTCGACGGCGGACGCGTACTCCTCGAAGGGCCGCCAGCCGGGCACCGCCCGGTGGCCGCCGGGCGCACGCACCAGCAGGGTCGGCAGCGCGTACCGGTATCCGCCGTCGGCGGTCTCCTTGGCCGCGCCCGGATGCGGCGAGCCGCTCGACACCGAGCGCACCTCGGAGACCGGCCGGCGCGCCTCGGCACGGTCGGCCCGCACCCGCTCCAGGACCCCGTCGGACGCGGCGTCGGAGGCCAGCCGCTCCATGTCCAGTCCCGGCGTGCCCCGGACCGTTGCCAGTGCCGACGCGGCGGTGTCCGCCGGTTCGCCGAGCACGAAGACGGTCTCCCGCAGCCGCCGCAGCGCTCTCCCGGCGACCTCGTCGCCCTGGAGCTCGGCGGCCTTGGCGACCAGCGAGGCGGGCCAGGAACTGGCGGGCATCCGGCTCAGCCGTACCGCCCGAGGGGCCCCGCTGTGCGCGCTGATCTCCTCGACGTAGCGCGCGTACCAGGCGGTCTCCGCCGCCGGATCCGGCGGCGGGTCGTCGTCGTGGTCGAAGAGGATCGCGTAGGCCCGCCGCCAGCGGACCCGGCCGGTCAGCGCTGCCCGCAGCCTTCGGAAGGCCGGTTCCGAGCCCCAGGCCCAGGGGCAGAGCGGGTCGGTGTACTCCACCACCTCGACGGGCGGCGGCAGTTCGGCCGCGCCCGTCACGCGGCGCCCGTCCGGGCCAGCCTTTCGGCCGGTTCCCCGGGCAGCAGCGACTTCAGGGTCACCCCGCCCAGGACCGCCGCCGCCCCCGCCTCGACCTCACGCCACACCCCGGGCAGCCCCGCGGCGGGACCGGGGTAGTCGAGCCCGGCCAGTGACTCGCCGCGCAGGGTGATCAACTCGCCGTCGACCGCCCGCGTGACGTCCAGCAGACTGATCTCGTCGGCGGGTCTGCCCAGCCAGTAACCGCCCTCGCAGCCGCGCTGGCTGCGCACCAGGCCCGCTCTGCGCAGCTCGCCCACCACGGACTTCAGAAACCGGAACGGAATCTCCTGCGAGGAGGCGATCGCCTCACAGGTCAGCGGACGAGCAGGCTCACGGGCGAGCTCCAGCAGCGCCCGGATGCCGTAGTCCGCCTTCGCGGAAATATGCATGCGCACATCATGCCCGAGGAGTCGGCGCGGGGAGCCGTTCCAGGCGGCTCGCTCGTTCTGTTGCGGGAACATTGCCGCAGGTGAAAGGCAATGGACACCTCTTGACATCCTTTTTCGGATCGCCCTAGCGTCCATGCCATGAGCGAGCCGCTGACGACCCCCGGTGAAGGCTTCCACCCGCACCTCCACGAAACCCCGGACCACTCCGCGGCGCCGCTGAGCACCCGTCTGCACCACATCCGCGCCGACTCCCTGGACGGCGACACCGCCCAGACCGGCGGCATGCGCAGGTTCGCGGCCGTCAGCGGGAAGACGGTCGGTTCCGAGAAGCTGTGGATGGGCCAGACCCATGTGGCGCCCGCCACCGCGTCGTCCGACCACCATCACGGCGAGTCCGAGACCGCGATCTATGTGGTCAGCGGACACCCGGAGTTCGTCTTCCTGGACGACTCGGGCCCGGAGCCGGAGGAGGTACGGCTGCGTACCTCGCCCGGCGACTACATCTTCGTCCCGCCCTTCGTGCCGCACCGGGAGGAGAACCCGGATCCCGGCGACGAGGCGGTGGTCGTCATCGCGCGCAGCACCCAGGAGGCGATCGTGGTCAACCTGCCCGGTCTGTACGCGCTTCCGGCCGACGGGGGATGACGGCCCCGGCCGCCCGGCCCCCGCAGCCGTGACTCAGGTGCGCGGACCGGCTTCCAGGAACTGGTGGAGGGAGGCGGTCATGCGGGTGACGAAGGCGTCGCGGGCCCGGTCGGTGACCAGGTCGAGGGAGAGATAGGGATTGAGGTCCTCCAACTCGACCAGGAGCAGGGCGCCGTCCTGAGTGCGGCAGGCGTCCACGCGCTGGATGCCGTGGTCGAGCGTGTTCCAGTCGATGAAACGCCGGGCGAAGACAAGATCGGCTTCGGAGGGCTCGTACGGTTCGAGGACCCAGCGGCGGTCGGGGTCGGGGGCGTACAGCGCGTACTGGAAGGCGTCGTCGACGTAGTAGAAGGACACCTCGTAGCGGAAGTCGACGCGTGGCTGGACCAGGATGTCGCCGTAGGCCAGGTCGGCCAGCCGGTCCCGGGCCACGAAGGTCAGGCCTATGGAGTCCGCTCCCGCCCGGGGCTTGACCGCGTACTGGTCGCTCTCGGGCAGTCGGTCCAGATGCTCGGGCCGGTCGACGGTGGGGATGACCGGGTGTCCGGCCGCGGTCAGGGCAGGCAGATACCCCTTGCCGGCCATGTCGGCCCGGCCGTGCAGCGGGTTGTAGACCCGGGTGCCGCACGCCGTGGCCCGGTCGCGGAAGGCGTCGAACTCCCGCTGGTAGTGGAGTACCGGACCGCTGTTGCGGACCACGACCGCGTCGAAGCGGTCCATCAGGGCCGCGGCGTCCAGCGGATGGCACAGGGCGATGTCGAAGTCCGCGCGGAGCCGGGCGGTCAGGAACACGTCCTCGTCGCCGTACCGGCGCCCGCGTGCCGGGTAGGCGAGGTCGGTCACGTACAGGAGGCTCGGGCGGGCGGGCATGGTGCTTCTCCTCGGCCGGTGGTCACGTGTGCGGTCAGCCGATGGTGGCACGCCCCCGGCGGTGAGCCCTGCCGCCCCCCGGTCCGCCCGGCGGGACACCGGTGGGTCGTCCGGCCGCTCCGGACCACGCCCGGTGCCCGGCCCGGACCCGTGACCCGCGGGCCGACGGCCTACGACCGGGGGCGGGCTCCCGGGCCCAGCCGGGCCGTGACCTCCCCGGGGGCGAGGGCGGCGTGGTCCTCGGAGCACTGGACGACGACGCGGACCGGGGCCTCGCAGCCGGTGTGGCGGATGTCCAGCGGGGGGTTCTCCCCGGGGCCCAGGGCGTATGTCTCGCCCCACTGGGTCAGCGCCATGAGGACGGGCCACAGGTCCCAGCCCTTGCGGGTCAGCCGGTACTCGTTGCGGGCGCGGCTGCCGGGCTCCTGGTAGGGGACCGTCTTCAGGACGCCGGCCGAGATCAGCTTCCTCAGGCGGTCGCTGAGGACCGCCTCCGACAGGCCGATATGCCGGTGGAAGTCGTCGAAGCGGCGGACCCCGTTGACGGCGTCACGCAGGATCAGCAGCGTCCATTTCTCTCCGACCACGTCGAGCGTGCGCTGGACGGGGCAGTTCTCCGTGCTCGCCTCAAGCCACTCCATGAAGCCATCGTAGGGGCCTGGCTTCGTCATTGACAGTCAGGTGAACGAGAAGCTAGCTTCGTTTGGAAAAGTCAGAGGAAAGGGCACAGCGCTGTGGGACGGACACGTACGTATCAGTGGGACGATCCCGCAATCCTGGCGGACGCCGCCGGACGCATGGCCGGTATCGACTTCCTGCGCGAGCTGCAGGCGGGCCGGCTGCCGAGCTCGCCCATCAACCACACCGTCGACTTCGCCCTGGACGAGGTGGAGCCGGGGCGGGCGGTCTTCTCCCTGACGCCGGGTGAGGAGCACTACAACCCGATCGGCAGCGTGCACGGCGGCATCTTCGCCGTCCTGCTGGACTCGGCCGCCGGATGCGCCGTGCAGTCCACCCTCCCGCAGGGGATGGCGTACACCTCGCTCGACCTGACCGTGAAGTTCCTGCGCCGCATCACGGTGGAGACCGGCACGGTGCGCGCCATCGGCACGGTGGTCAACAAGGGCCGTCAAACCGCCCTCGCGCAGGCGCAGTTGGTCGACGGGAAGGACCGGCTGCTGGCCCATGCCACCAGCAGCTGCATGCTCTTCCCGGTGCCGCCCCAGCGCTGAGCGGCGTGCCGGAAGCCCCGGCGTGCCGGTTCGCGGCATCCGGGGCCGAGTGTGCCCCGGGGTGACCCCGGGGCACGCGACACCGTTCCTTCGACTCCTCGGCCGACCGGCCTCAGCGGCCTGGCGCCCCCTCGGGCGCGCTGTACGCCGGCTTCTCCTCGGCCGTGCCGGTGTCCGCGTCGGCCCGGCTGCGGCTCGGTGTCCACAGGAGGGCGCCGGATGCCAGGCCGAGCGCGGCGAGGAGCCACCAGACCCGGTGGAAGGAGTCGACGGCGGTGGCCGCGGTGGGAGTGCCGAGGACGGCGACGAAGAGGCTGATGCCGAGGACCGCGCCGAGCTGGCGCAGGCTCGCGTTGATCGCCGAGCCGAGCGCGAACCGTCCCGGCGGCAGCGCCTGGACGGCGGCTCCGGACTGGACGGGCAGGGTGAGCCCGACGCCGAGTCCGGTGAGCAGCGCCGCCGGCAGCCAGTGGGTGGTCCAGTGCGGGGTGGCACCGGCGAAGAACGCGGTGAGGGTGAGGCCGGCTGTCCAGAAGAGGGCGCCGAAGGTCAGCACACGGCGTGCCCCGTAGGTGTGGGAGAGGCGGCTGGCGGTGCGGGCCACGGCGGTCACCACCAGCGGGCTCGGCGCGGTGGCGAGGGCGGCGCGCAGCACCGAGTAGTGCCACACCGTCTGCAGGAAGATGATGTTGCTCAGCAACATGCCGTAGAAGGCGGCCGCGAACACCAGCGTCGCCGCGTTGACCAGCCGGAACTGCCGGACCCGGAAGAGTGCGAAGTCCATCACGGGCCGTGCGGTGGCGCGGTCGCGCAGGACGAAGGCCGGGAGCAGCAGTGCGGCGAGCACGAAGGCGCCGATCACCCGCGGGTCGGCCCAGCCCCAGTTCGGTCCCTCGATGATGCCGAGGCTCAGCGCGGCGGGCGTCGCGGCGATCAGCAGGATGCCGAGCGGGTCGGGCAGGCCGTGGGCGTGCGGGTCGCGGGCCTCGCGCAGCAGCCGCAGGCCGAAGAAGGCGATCACCGCGCAGATCGGCACGTTGACCAGGAAGATCCAGCGCCAGGAGGCGTACTGGGTCAGGAGTGCGCCCAGGGTGGGGCCGAGCGCGGCGGCCGCGGCGCCCATGGAGCCCCAGGTGCCTATCGCGACCGGCCGTCGGGCCGCCGGGAACTCCGGGAGGATCAGGGACAGCGAGGTCGGAGTGACCAGGGCGGCGAACGCCGCCTGCAGGGCCCGTCCCGCGATGAGCATTCCGGCGTTCGGCGCCAGCCCGCACAGGGCGCTCATCGCCGCGAAGCCGGTGATGCCGATGAGGAAGACCCGCTTGCGCCCGTAGCGGTCGGCGAGGCGGCCGGCCGGGATGAGAACGGCGGCGAAGACCAGGCTGTAGGCATTGAGCACCCACGCCAGGTGGCCGGCCGTGGCGTGGAAACTGCGGCCGATGGTCTCGAAGGCGACATTGACGATCGTGGTGTCGAGGAACACCACGAACGCGCCGAGGCTGCTCAGCGCCAGCACCCGCAGCGCGTGCCGGCGGGCGGCCGCGTCCTGGACCGGTTCCTCCGTCGTCGCCGGCCCGGCAGGCGTGGCGGTGGCGGCCCCCTCGGGTCCGGGCATGTCGTCCTCACAGGTGAGTTTGATTGTCCTACCAACCCTCGCGACGCTACCCCGAGTGAGTCGTGAAACACAACCAACCGGGGGTAACGTGGGCCCATGGACGTACAACCGCAGCAGACCGGGGAGTCGCGGACAGGCAGCACCGGGGCCGTCGCCAAGCCACTGGCCGCGGTGATGGCAGGCGTGCCGGTGGGCGTGCGGCCCTGCTCGATGGCCGCCGCACTGCAGATCGTCGGCGAGCGGTGGTCGCTGCTCGCGCTGCGGGAGATGGCCTACGGCGTGCACCGCTTCGCGAAGATCGCCGGCTACACGGGCGCACCGCGCGACATCCTCGCCGACCGGCTGCGCAAGCTCGAGGCGGCGGGCGTGATCGAGCGGCGCCAGTACAGCGAGCACCCGCCCCGCCACGAGTACCACCTGACGCAGGCGGGGCGGGAGCTCTTCCCCGTCATGATCGGCCTGCTGCAATGGGGCGACAGGTGGGCGGTGGACGCCCCTGCCGTCGCCTTCCGGCACGAGTGCGGTCACCCCCTGCGAATGGAGTCCGGGTGCCGGCACTGCGAGGGGGAGATCACCCCGGAGTCGCTCTTCCCGCAGTCGCCCGACGCGCACTCCTGACCCCGGCGCCCCGGCTCGTCGCTCGGACGCGACGGCGGCCCGCCCGGGTGGCCCACCGCTCGCGTCCTCGCCCACCGGTGCTCGCGGCAATGCCCCCACCTGTCACCGCTGGGCCGACGGCGCGGCCCGAGTGTCACCGGCGGGTCAGCGGCGCAGCCCGAGCGCCTCTCGGCCCGCGTAGCGTGCCTGCGTGCCCAGTTCCTCCTCGATGCGGAAGAGCTGGTTGTACTTGGCGGTGCGGTCCGAGCGGGACAGTGAGCCGGTCTTGATCTGGCCGCAGCCCGTGGCGACGGCGAGGTCGGCGATCGTCGTGTCCTCGGTCTCCCCGGAGCGGTGGGACATGACGACCGTGTACCCGGCGCGGTGGGCGGTGGCGACCGTGCCGAGGGTCTCGGTGAGGGTGCCGATCTGGTTGACCTTCACCAGGACGGAGTTGGCGATGCCGTCGCGGATACCGGCGCGCAGCAGCGTCTCGTTGGTGCAGAAGACATCGTCGCCGGTGAGCTGGCAGCGGTCGCCGAGCCGGGCGGTCAGGTCACGCCAGCCGGCGTGGTCGTCCTCGGCCATCGGGTCCTCGACGGAGGCCACGGGGTAGCGGTCGACGAGGGCGGCGAGGTAGTCGGCGTGTTCGGCGGGGGTGCGGCGGACGCCCTCGCCCGTGTAGTCGTAGACGCCGTCGCGGAAGAACTCCGAGCTGGCCGGGTCCATGACGAGCGTGATGTCGGCGCCGGGCTTGTAGCCGGTCTGCTCGATGGCGCGGACGACGAAGTCCAGGGCCTCGTCGGCGGTGCGCAGGTCGGGGGCGAAGCCGCCCTCGTCGCCGACGTTGACGCTGTGGCCGGCGGCGAGCAGGTTGCCGCGCAGGGTGTGGAAGACCTCCGAGCCCATACGGACCGCCTCGGCGAAGGTGGCCGCACCGATGGGCGCGATCATGAACTCCTGGAAGTCCAGCGGATTGTCGGCGTGGGCGCCGCCGTTGACGATGTTCATCATCGGCACCGGCAGCAGCCGGGCGTCGACTCCGCCGACGTAGCGGTACAGCGGCTGCCGGTGCGAAGCCGCGGCGGCCTTGGCGGTGGCCAGGGAGACGCCGAGCAGGGCGTTGGCGCCGAGCCGCGACTTGGTCTCCGTGCCGTCCAGTTCGATCATCGTACGGTCGACGGTCGCCTGGTCCTCGGCGTCGAGCCCGGTCACGGCGTCCGCGATGGTCTCGTTCACGGCGTCGACGGCCCGCCGAACCCCCTTGCCGTGGAAGCGGGTCGGGTCGCCGTCGCGCAGCTCCACCGCTTCGCGGGCGCCGGTGGAGGCGCCGGAGGGAACGGCGGCGCGGCCCAGTGAGCCGTCCTTGAGTTCCACGTCGACCTCGACGGTGGGGTTGCCCCGGCTGTCGATGATCTCGCGTGCGACGACCCGGCTGATGGCGGTCACGATGCACTCCTCACGCTGGGCCCGTACGCTGACGGGCAGTAAGTTCCATCAAGAAACAAAGTGAGTCCCGAAAAGGAACTTACTATGGGCGCATGAGGATGCACAACGCTGACGCGACCTGCGGGACCGCCCAGGCCGCCATGGTCCTGGGGGACTGGTGGAACGTTCTGGTGCTGCGCGAGGTGGCCCGCGGCCATGTCCGCTTCGACGCGCTGGCCGCCGAGATCGGCCTGTCCCGCAAGGTGCTCACCGAGCGCCTGGGCAGGCTCGTCGCCCACGGCGTCCTGCACCGCAGCCTCTACCAACGGCGACCGGTGCGTTACGAGTACCTGCTCACCGACGCCGGTGCCGGGCTGCTGCCGCTGCTCGTCGCGATGCAGGACTGGGGCGACCGCTGGGTGCTGGGCGACGGCAGCCTCACCGCGACGGCGGCGGAGGACGGCGCGGAACACGCCCGTGTCCACGCGCTGGTCGGCACCCGCCTGCCCGACGGCCTCGAACTGCCCGCCACCCGGGGCGCCGAGGTGCCCCTGGTCTCCCCGGACGCCCCGGCGACCGTGCTGTTCACCTACCCCGGCACCGGAGTCGAATGGGGTGATCCGCCGATCCCGGGCGCCGTCGGCTGCACGCTGGAGAACCGGCTCTTCCGGGACGCCTGGCCCGACTTCCGGAAGGCGGGCGTGGAGGTACGCGGGATCAGCACCCAACTCGTGCACGAGCAGCAGGAGTTCGCTCGCGTCGAGGAGATCCCGTACCCCCTGCTCTCGGACGCCGCCCACCAACTGGCGGCGGCCCTGCGGCTGCCGACCTTCCGTGGCGCGGGCCGGCTGCGCCACAAGCGCCTGATCCTGGTCGTCGACGCCGAACGCACCGTACGGCACGCGCTGTTCCCGGTCGACGACATCCCGCACGCGGTCACGGAGACCCTGCGGCTGACGGCGAGGCGCGCCCGCGCGACCTGAACCGGACGCCTCCCCGCCGAAGCGGCTCGGACGTCCGCCGCCAGGAGTCGGTAACCGACGTCGACGGCGTCACGCGCCGCCGGGCCGGGGGAGCCGGAGTCGACCGGGTGCGGCCGGGTGGGGCTAGGTACCCGCGGGTGTCGGTCCGTCGGCTTCCGCCTCCTGGTAGGAGTAGCGCTGCTGCTTCCACGCGTCGGCGATGTTGTGGTAGCCCCGCTCCTCCCAGAAACCACGCCGGTCGGCGGTCATGTACTCGATGCCGCGCAGCCACTTGGGGCTCTTGTAGCCGTACAGGTGGGGGACGACCAGGCGGAGCGGGAAGCCGTGTTCGGCGGTGAGGGGTTCGCCGTTGTGGTGGGTGGCCATGAGGGTGTGCGGCGAGGTGAAGTCGCTCAGGCGCAGGTTGGCGGAGAAGCCGTACTCCGCCCAGGCCATGACGTGGGTGACCCCGGGGGCGGGCGGGACCCGGTCCAGGACGGTGGCGGCGGGGATGCCGTACCACTCGTGGCCGGTGGAGGTGGGGCCGCTCGCGCAGTGCAGGTCGGCGGCGACCGTGACATGGGGGAGCGTGGCCAGGTCGTCGAAGTGCCACTCGTGGGTCTCGCCCGAGGCGGTGGCGCCGAAGACCCGCAGGTTCCAGCGCTCGGGGCGGAAGCGGGGGACCGGACCGTAGTGCGAGACCGGCCAGCCGTGCACCAGGCGCTGGCCGGGAGGGATCCGGCCGGCGGTCTCGGCCGTGCCTACTCGGTCGCTCGCCATGCGGTTCCCCTCTCCTCACCGGTGCCCTGGTCGTGGCTGCCTTCCCTGTGCAGGGTAGGCGCTCACGCGGGACACGGCCCGACCGGGACGCGGCGGGTGTCCACAGGTGGGCCCGGCTTCGGCCGGGGTCATGCGGTGGCGAGGGAGACCTCGGTCGACTTGATCAGGGCCACGACCGGTGATCCGGCCGTCAGGCCGAGGTCGGCCACCGCGTCCTTGGTGATCGCAGAGGTGAGCTCGCCCCCGTCGACGGTGACCTTGACCGTGGCCATCGCCCCGCCCACGGCGACATCACTGACCGTGCCGGGCAGCCGGTTGCGGATGGACAGCCCCGTCACCGGGCCGGTGGCGAGCGCGACCTCGGTGGACTTCATCATGGCCCGGACGGCCGACCCCTCGGCGAGCCCCAGGTCCTTGACCGCCTCCAGGGTGATCGCGGCGGTGAGGTCCTGGCCGCCGTCCAGGCGTACCTTCACGGTCGCCATCACCTCGCCGGGGGTGACGGCGGTGACGGTGCCGGGGATCTGGTTGCGGATGCTCAGGCTCATGACTAGGCGCCTCACAGAGACAGAAGGGGGACGGTGGTGGGGGATGGGGGATGGGGGATGGGGTGAATTGCCGGGTTTGTGCTGTCGTGCGTTCATAAACTAGCCCGCTTCGGCAACATCCGTGGCGCCCCCTGTCTCATCCGCCACCGGGCTGCCCGCCCGGCCCTGGCAAATCCGAGAATGCGCTGAGACGGAGTCCTCGACCAAGCCGGACGCGCACGGGGCGGGCGAAGTCCAATCTGTTTGACTCGCGAGTGCAGCCAAACTTACCTTCGCTGCTATGGCTCATGACGAACCCACACGGGCGGCCCGACTGCTGGACGCCCAGGCCAAGGCCGAGCGGCTCTTCGCCGAGATGGAGAAGCGAGGGCTGGTGGCGCCGGGCGAAGGAGAGCGGGCGGTCAGCGACCGCGTCCGTGACCTGGCGAACGAACTCTTCGGTACGACCAGGCACTGGCACAAGCGGATCGTGCGCTCGGGCCCGAACACCCTCAAGCCGTACCGGGAGAACCCGCCGGACCGCCTGATCGGAGCGGACGACATCGTGTTCGCCGACTTCGGGCCGATCTTCGAGGAGTACGAGGCCGACTTCGGGCGGACCTTCGTACTCGGCGACGATCCGGTCAAGCGACGGCTGCGCGACGACCTGCCGAAGGTCTTCGCCGCCGGCAAACGGTTCTTCGAGGCCGATCCGGACATCACCGGGAAGCGGCTGTACGCCGAGGTGGAGCGGCTGGCCACCGAGGCGGGCTGGGAACTGGGCGGCTGGCACGCCGGCCACCTGGTCGGAGAGTTCCCGCACGAGAAGATCGACGGCGCGGACACCGAGTCGTACATCGCACCCGCCAACGACACGCCCCTGCGCCGTACCGACAAGGCGGGCCGTACCTGCCACTGGATCCTGGAGATCCATCTCATCGACCGGCAGCGGGAGTTCGGCGGCTTCTACGAGGAGCTGCTCACGCTCTGAGCCGACTCGGGCGGCCTCGCCGAGCCCCGTCCTGCCTCCGCGGGGCTCCGGCAGGGACCGCGCACCGCGCTGGGTCGCGGGCGCGGGGATCACGGTCACCGTGGTCGAGCCGGGCGGCTTCACCACCGACCGGGCGGCTCCTCCGGCGGGGCCGCCGAGCCGAACCCCGCCCACGACGAGGCAGCACGTCTCCCGCGCCGCCCACGGCTGATCCGTTCCCTCGGCGGTGCGCGCCGCGCCGGCCTAGGACGATGGCTCGGTGGACCGGCCGGGCCACCGGGTGAAGCGGCTGAGCCCCCGCCGCGTGGGCTTGAGCGGCTTGTCCTCGGGAGCGACCGGCCCCTGGCCCGCGGTCACGGCCGGAACCGTGGCCGACGCCGGTACGGACCGGCCGCCCCGGCCGAGCCGGCTCCGGACGGCCTTGGCCATGGCCTGATGGGACGGTTCCAGCAACAGGCCCTCCGTCGACAGGTGCTCCCACATGTGCAGCAACTCCTGCCCCCGGGTCGCCACCTGGCCCTCGTCGATCAGCCGCTGCCATGCCGCGGTGGCGCGGGCCACCTCGGGCGCCGCCCGGTTCAGATCGGTGCGGCAGCGGATGCGCGCGACAGTCAGCGCGAGGACGGTGGAGAGCATGTAGTCGCCGCGCTGGTACGCGAGGTACGCCTCGATCGCCCGTGCCTCCAGCGAGAGTTCGTCCTCCGCGCCCCTGCGCAGCGTGAGGTGCTCCCGCAGCGCGCTGGCGAGGACGAACGCGGCGTGCAGTTCCTCGCGCTGCGCGTGCTGGATGATCCGCTCGACGCGGGCGAGCGGCGGGAACGACTCCTCCTCCGCGGCCGTACGCTCACGCCCGGGCGGCAGGTCCTCCTCGTCGGCGATGGTCCGGCTGGAGCCGTCGGGGTACACACGCAGCCGTGCCACCTGCTGCACGGTCCGGTCGATGACGGTGGCCGCCACCGGTGCCCGCAGGGTGCGGGCGAACATGGCGATGGCGTCGAGTATCGCCTCGTTGGGCGGCCGGGCGCCGCCCATCTCCAGCAGATGGCCGTTGACCACCGTCGACCCGTCCTCGGCCACATAGGCGTCGAGCCGGATCAGCGGCGGTGCGCTGAGCGCGGGCAGGTTTCCCCCGTCACGGGGGGTCAGCGAGTAGGTCATCCGTTCAGACTCCGGGTCGGACGACACCGACGATGGGCATGGAGGCGGCCGGTGCGATCGTGACCGTGCGTCCGGGACGCGGGGCGTGCACGATCTGCCCGCCCCCTATGTACATGCCCACGTGCGTGGCGTCGTAGTAGATGATCAGGTCCCCGGGCTGCACGGAGGCCAGGCTGACCCGGGTCAGCCCCTGCCACTGCGCCTGCGAGGTACGGGGTATGGGGTGCCCGGCCGCCGCCCAGGCCGTGGAGGTGAGTCCCGAGCAGTCGTACGACGAGGGGCCCACGGCGCCCCACACGTACGGTTTGCCGATCTGGGCCATCGCGAAGTCGACGGCCCTCGCGGCCGCTCCGCTCGCCTTCGTCCCGCCGCTGCCCGAGCCGGTACCGGTCGAGGTGCCGCCGGAATCGGGGCCCGTCCACCTGGACTTGGCCTCCTGCGCCTCCTGCTTCTCCAACTGGGCGAGCTTGCGGGTCTGTTCCTTCTTGAGTCCCGCCTCGATCCGCTCGGCCTCGGCGATCTTCTTCTCGATCTTCCCCTTGGCCTCGGCCTTGTCCGCGCGGCTGCTCTTCAGCTCCCGCAGTTTCCCGGCGGCGGCGTCGGTCTGCCGGTCCAGCTCCGCGCGGGCGCTCTGCTGCGTCTCGGAGACGTCGACCAGGCTCCGCATGGCCTGGCGGGCCTGGGCGGCCTCGTCGAGGGCCTGGTCGGGGTGGTCGCCGAGCAGCAACTGGATGCCCGTGGCGTCGAGATTGCCCCCGCGGTACTGCGTCCGGGCGGCCACACCCACGAGGGCGTGCAGATCGTCCAGCTTGCTCTGGGTGCGGGTCAGATCCTTGCGGAGCGACACCAGCCGCTTCTCCTGCGCGGCCGCCTTCACGTTCGCGGTGTCGTACGCCTCGGTGGCCACCTCCGCCTGGCGGTAGAGGCCGTTCAGCTCGTTGTGGATGTCCTCGATCGACTGGTCGTTCCGTGGATCGGGTGTGCCCGGGGCCGCGTAACTCGGGCCGGGTAACAGCGTGATCGCACAGACGAGGGCTGCTGCGGCGGCACGGCTGCGCAGCCGTCCGCCGCCGGTCGACACGTTCATCGGCTCCATCTTCAGAGGTCGCGTGCAGGCGGCTCGGACGGGTGACTTGCCCATCGCGGTTGCCACCGCGGTTCTCACGGAGCACCGTTCGAGCCTCGAACACACTACCTCCCCCTGAACGGCAGCCCCTTGTATCCCCACACGTGTCGCAAACAGCACACAGTGCCTGATCGGGTGCCGGCCGCCCCGCAGTCACTCCCCGAGCCCGTGATCTCAACGACTCAACCCGCAACCGGTTGCCGGGGCAGGGGAGGAGAAAGACGCGCAGATGAACACCGGTACCGCCAGGAAGCCTTGGCCGACGTCCACGGACGCCGAAGCGGGACGCCCCGGCAGGGCCCGGACGGAGAGCGATGTACGCGTTGTCCCTGGCGGCCGGCCCGATCCGGGCCCTGGCGATCTCGTCCGGGCTGCTCTGGCTTCCGGGCTGCCGGGCTGCCTCGCCGCCCTGGCTCAGCCCAGCGCGTCCATCAGGATGGTGACGTAGGCGTCCAGCCGCTTCTCCACGGCCCGCGTCGTCAGTTCCGTCCGCCCCGCCTCCCGCCACGGCCGGGCCACCCACGGCACACCCGACGCGAACGCCAGAGCGTCCAGCAACCGCCAGTACAACCGCTCGTCCTCAGCCGCGGCCAGCACCCCACCGGCCTCCTCGTACGCCTCGGCGAACCGCAGACCCCACATCGGGCCGTGCAGCAGCGCGAGATTGGTGGAGCAGTGCGCCACATCGAGGTCCGCCGGGCCCCAGGAGGTCTGCACCCAGTCGACGACCCCGGTGATCCGGGGACCCGCCAGGCTCGGGGACGGTACGTCGAACAGTACGTTGCCGGGGTGGAAGTCCCGGTGCAGGAACCGCCCCTCGTAGGACGGCGGGGGCTTGCGGATCACGTCGGCCGCCGCGGCCCACGCCGCCGCGTCGGCGCCGATGGGAGGGACGACGGCGTCGGCGGTCGTCCACGCCTCGTACGTCCGGGGACGCTCGGCGGGTCGCAGCGCGTGCACGGCCACGAGCTGACGGGCCAGCACCGGGATGCGCGTCTCCAGTCCCTGGTCGTCAAGGACCGTCCGGCCCGCCAGATGTGTCATCAGGAGCGACGGATACTCGCATTGCGCGGCGGTGGGATCGACCGCGACCGGTCCGGGAGCCGGTACGCGGGTCCCCGCGAGGTAGGTGAGGGCGTCGGTCTCCCGGTTCAGCAGGTCCTCGGCGTGCTCCACGAAGGACGGGTCGACGAAGCTCCGCAGTACCAGGTCGCGGGTGTCCCCGTGCTGCGTGCCGATGGTCAGCCGCCGCATCTCGGCGGTGATGCCGCCGTGCAGCGCCTGGGTTCTGACGATCCGTTCGCCGGCCTTCAGCTGTCGGCTCACCCAGGCCAGGGTCGACGGTCGGACGGCCCCCGCCTCATCGTGGTCGGTCACCGGGCCACCCCACCATCCGGACGACGGCCCGCGCAAAGGCTTTCGCCGGAGGCGACGGCCGCACTCCGGATTCCGCTGCCGGCGAGTCGTCCGCACGGTCAGAGATCTCTGGACCTGATCCAGGCGACCGAGAGCACCAGAGCTGCGCCGATCACGGCGCCGCCGGCCTCCTGGGCCGCATGAACAAGCAGGTCGGAGCGGTCGGCCACGGCCCAGTCCCGGCCCGCGTAGAGCGGTATGCCCGTCACGAGCTCTTCGTCGTCCTGGAAGGACAGCCCTTCGATCTCACCCCGCCCCTGCTGTCCGCCGGGCAGCCGCCACGCGCCCCGGCACGGGCCGTCCCATGCACAGCGAACATGTCCTTCCGTCGACGTCCGGTGACCGTCGACGAACCGGTAGACGTTCTTCGCGGCGAACCACAACGGCAGCGTGAGCGCACCCAGGCACACGATCAGCACCGCTCGTTGCCACCACTTGAGCCCCGTCATCAGATCGGCGCCCCACGACCATGGGGCCATGCCCCGCACCTCGCTCTCCGCGAATCCCTGGCCTGTTCGCTCGACGTTGGCGAAGCGTGATCATGCCTGCTCCCGGTGCCGTGCGGTCTGTGGCATCGAGTGTCGGCAGCCGGGGGCACCGGAATGAAGGCCGCGTTCTTCCCGGGTGCGCCACTACCAGCCTCCGCCGGAACTCACCTGCCGGCGTCGACCGCTCCTGTCGGGGCCTGCTTCGGCCGGGTGGCCATGGCCCCCAGTGCCTCGAAGGCGGTCGCCGTCGGGCTGGCCGGTTCGGCCTGGTAGACCACCAGCTGCTGGTGCGGGGCCCCGTTGACGGTGAAAGCCGCGAACTTGATGTGCAGGTCCCCGACCTGAGGGTGTTTCAGGTGCTTGCCCTCCTGGGACTTGCTCTTGACGTCGTGCAGTTGCCAGAGCGCGGCGAACTCCGCGCTCCGGTCGGACAGTTCCGCCACGACCTCGGCGATGCGGGCGGAATCGGGGTCATGGCCGTAGGCGGCCCTGATCTCGGCGACGCAGGAGTGCGCGGCCCGCTCCCACTCCTGGTAGAAGTCGCGCCCTGCCGGGTCGACGAACACCATCCGGGCGAGGTTGTCGAACTCCTCGAAACCGCTGTGCAGGGCCGTGGCCAGGGAGTTGCCCGCCAAGATGTCGAGGGCCGGGCCGACGACGAAGGCCGGAGTGTGGTCCCATCCGTCCATCAGCTGCAACAACTGCCCGCTGACGTCGGCCACACCCCAGTCGCGCGGACGCTGCGAGGCGGCGAGGCAGAGGCGGTTGAGATGGTCGGTGGATTCCGAGTCCAGTTTGAGCGCTTGCGCCACGGCATCGAGGACCTGCGCGGACGGGCTGTTCTCACGGCCCTGTTCCAGCCTGATGTAGTAGTCGGAGCTGACTCCGGCGAGCAGCGCGACTTCCTCTCTGCGCAGTCCCGGCACCCGACGCCGCCCGTGTTCGGGCAGATCGACGTCGTGCGGCTTCAGGGCTTCTCTGCGGGCTCGGAGAAAATCACCCAAAGGCGTCCCATTGCTCATGCGGCAAGACTAGATGGATTTCGTCCTGTGAGAAGTGCCGGGCGTCCAGTATCACATCAGGTCGCGCGTTCGTCGCGGAGGGTGATTCGTGCCGGGGGTGCCGGAGAGGGAGGGCGACCGAGATGTCAGGGCGTGGTCAGACATCGCCCGGCGCCGTGGAGTCCGTAATCCTGGGTGTAATGCACCCACCGTCCGCGGAACTTTTCCGGGCGTTTTCCGCCTAGCCTCGACGGCATGGACAACGACACGCACCTCGGCTCGGTGGAAGGGCTGGGTCGGTTTCTCCGCGCCCGCAGAGAACGCCTGAGCCCCATGGCGGCGGGGCTGCCCGCCGCAGGTCGGCGACGGGTGCCCGGGCTGCGGCGCGACGAGGTCGCGACGCTCGCGGGGGTCAGCCCGAGCTACTACAGCCGGCTGGAACAGGGCCGTGAGCTCAGTCCGTCGCCCCGGGTCCTCGAGGCCATGGCCCGGGTGCTGCAACTCGGGGACGAGGACAAGCGGGAACTCTTCCGGCTGGCCCGGCCGGCGGCCCGCCGTACGAAGGCACCCGCCCGGGTCGAGCATGTCCGGCCGCACCTGCGCCGGCTGATCGAGGGCTGGAGCAGGACACCGGCGTTCATCATCGGGCACGCCCAGGACCTGCTGGCCACCAACGCGCTGGCCGACGCCCTCTACCGCGACTTCGCGGAGCGCGACAACGTCCTGCGCATGCTCTTCCTGGACCCCGCCGCGAAGACCTTCTACCGCAGCCCGGAGCGGGCCAGGCACCGGGCCGTCGCCGACCTCCAGCAGACCGCCGCGAGCACCCCGGAGGACCCCCGCATCCTGGAGCTGGTCGGAGAGCTGTCGGTACGCAGCGGCGAGTTCCGCGCGCTGTGGGCACGCGCGTACACCAGGGTCCCGCCCTACGAGATCAAGCAGGTGCACCACTCCGTCGTGGGAGACCTGGAGCTGCGGCACGAGGCCCTGAGCATCCGCAGCGTCCCGGGGCAGCAGCTCGTCGTCCTGCAGGCCGAGCCGGGCTCCCCCTCCGCCGACGGGCTGGCCCTGCTGGGCTCCGTCAGCGCGCCCGAGGTGCCGCACCAGCAGAGCCCCGCGCACGGCATCTGAGCCGCATCCTGGGTGCAGGACTCCCAGGAAAACCGCTGCCTTCATATCGACGTGGAGGAGGGACAGACTCGAATACGTCAACAGGAAATCCCCACCGAGGGGAAATCGACGAAAGAGGTTTTTCCCATGGCTACGTGGTTTGTCACCGGTGCTTCCCGCGGAATCGGCGCGGAAATCGCCCGTGCGGCGCTGGCAGGCGGTAACGATGTCGTGGTCGCCGTGCGAAATCCGGAGCGGGTACCGGACGATCTCAAGAGTTCCGACAAGGTATTCGCGGTCGCCCTGGACGTCACGGACAACGACAGCATCCCGAGTGCGGTCGAGGCGGCCGTGGAGCGGTTCGGCGGCATCGACGTCCTGGTGAACAACGCCGGCCGCGGTCTGCTCGGCGCGCTGGAGGAGATCAGCGACGCGGAGGCCCGGTCGCTGTTCGACCTCAACGTCTTCGGTCTGATCAACGTGACCCGCGCCGTGCTGCCCGTGATGCGCAAGCAGGGCTCGGGCCGGCTGGTGCACATCGGGTCCCGCTCCGGCTTCGAGGGCGAGCCGGGCGTCAGCCTGTACTCCGCCTCGAAGTTCGCCGTCGCCGGCATCAGCGAAGCGCTCTCCGCCGAAATGGCGCCGTTCGGAATCCAGTCGATGGTCGTCGAGCCGGGCGTCTTCCGCACCGACTTCCTGGACGCCAGCTCCCTGTCGGTCGCCCAGAACCGCATCGGCGACTACGACGACACCCCCGCGCACGTGACGCTCGACTGGATCGACCAGGCCAACCACGCCCAGCTCGGCGACCCCGTCAAGGGCGCCGCCCTCATCGTCGAGGTGGCCTCCGCCGAGAAGCTCCCGACCCATCTCTACCTGGGGCGCGACACCATGGAGCGGCTCGACGTCAAGTACCGGCAGGTGCAGGACGACCTCGCCCTGTGGCGCGAGAAGTCCGCGGCCACCGCGCACGACGACGCCGCCTGACGCTCCGCCGGGTGCCCGACGCGTTCGGGCACCCGCGCCGGCCCGGTGCTCCCCGCACCCCCACGAACCGACGCCTTCCGGACCCCCTGCTTTCCGAACCCTCTGTTTTCCGAACCCCACGATCAAAGAGATTGAGGTTTTGTGATGTCTGCTGCCCTGCTCACCGGTACCCCCCTCACCGGCCGTGTCGCGGTCGTCTCCGGCGCCTCCAGCGGCATGGGTGCCGTCACCGCCGAGCGCCTCGCCGAACTCGGCGCCACCGTGGTCGTACTGGCCCGGCGCAGGGAGCGCCTGGACCGTGTGGTCAAGAACATCGAGGCCGCCGGCGGCACCGCGCTCGCCCTGGCCGTCGACGTGACCGACCGCGCCGCCGTCCAGGCCGCCGCCGACCGGGTCGCCGAGCGTTTCGGCAAGGCCGACCTCGTGTTCAACAACGCCGGTGTCCAGCTCATCTCCGGTATCGAGGAGCTCAAGGTCGACGACTGGCAGCGTCAGATCGACCTCAACATCGGCGGCCTGATGAACGTGATCGCCGCGTTCGTCCCGCACCTGACGGAATCCGCCGCCGCGGGCAGGCCCGCCGACCTGATCAACACCTCGTCGATCGCGGCCACCCGCATCCTGACGAAGTTCTCCGTCTACTCCGGCACCAAGGCGTACATCAGCCACCTCACCCGGCTGCTGCGCGTCGAGCTCGGCCCCAAGATGGTCCGCGTGGCCACCATCGAGCCCGGCATGGTCGACACCGAGCTGCCCGACCACGTCACCGACCCCGACGCCTCCAAGCTGATGGCCGACCTCATCCACGACATCGACGTCCTGCAGAGCGCCGACATCGCCGAGACCGTCGCCTTCATGGCCGCCGTCCCGCGCCACGTCAACCTCACCGAGATCACCGTCCTGCCCACCGCCCAGGCCGTCTAGGCCAAGGACGTCACCGCCCGGCTCGTCGGCGGCCCCGACGGCACCTCTGAGGCTCCTCAAGTCGCTTGGTGGACGGAGGACATGGCCGTCAGGCTGGGCCTCATGACAGGAATCACGGGACTGAGCAAGAAGCACACCTTCGTGCTGGCCATCCGGGACGCGGACGTGGTCGCGGCGGCCCTGCGCCAGGCACTGGCGGAAGCCTCGCCGGAGGAACGCCCGGGCCTGGAACGTGCCGCCGCGCTCGTGGAGTCCACCGCCTCCGCCACCGAGAGCGGGCTGCGCGCCCGCTGGGTCCGCTCCCGGCTGGCCGCCGTCGGCTTCACCGGGGACATCACCTCCGTCGCCGCGGTGAAGGCGCTGCGACAGGCGGAGCCGAAGCTGAGCCTGCTCGCGGCGGTGCAGCTGCAGAAGGAGGCGGTGGCGCACCCCGAGTGAATCCGGCAGCCCGCGCGCCGCCGGAGGTGTCGTACCGCTCAGGGGGTGAGGTAGCAGCCCTTCCGGACGCCCGGCAGCGGGTCGGTGCCGCCGAACGCCGCCGTCGTGCAACCGGTCCCGCCGGTGAACGTCCGGTAGACGAAGGTGCCCCGCGCGCCGTAGGCCACGGTCCGCTGCCCGCCGAAGGCGCAGGTCCCGGTTTCGTCCGAGCAGTTCGTGGCGTACCCGGCCGGGCCGCCGGTGGCGGTGTAGCACGCTTTCGACTCGCCGGGGATCGGGTCGCCGAACGCCGCGTCGGTGCACGGGGTGTCGCCGGTGGCCTTGAGCGTGGTGAACGCTCCGAACGCGCCGTACATCACCGGCTGTCCGGCGGCGGCCGGGCAGGTGCCGTTCTGGTCCGCGCACTTGGTCCAGCCGCCGGCCGGTGCTCCGGCGGACGGCAGGTAGCAGGACTTGGCGACACCGTCGACGGGATCACCGAAGTGGGCGTTGGAGCAGGTGACGGAGCCGTTGGTGACCTGGTGCACGAAGTTGCCGTTCGCGCCGTAGACGACGTCACGGTTGTAGCCGGGCACGGCGCAGGTGCCACCCTCGGCCGCGCAGACGGTGTAGCCCGGCGGGCCGCCCGCGTCGGCGACGTAGCAGGACTTCAGGAGGTTCGGCGCCGGGTCGCCGCCGAAGGAGTCGCTGGTGCAGGCGGTGCTGTCGGTCACGGTCTGGTACGTGTACGTCCCGGCGCCGTAGGCCACCGAGCGGGTGCCGCTGAAGGAGCAGCTGCCGCCCTCGCCCGCGCACCGGGTGTAGCCCGCGCGCAGTGCACCGGTGGTGGCCGGGTCGGCGGACGCGGCCGGGTTGCCGAGGCCGGTGGCGGTCACGGTGTAGCTGCCCGGGGCGACGCCGGTGAGGTAGACGTACGTGTCGTCCTGGCTCGCGCCGGTGATGCCGGAGGCGGGCGTGAAGGATCCGCCGCGCCAGACGACGGTGCCGTTCACGGACACCGAGACGTCTCCGCCGCCGAACTTCGGCACGCCGATACGGCCACTGGTGCCGGACGGGCTGGTCAGGTGCGCCGTGTAGGTGCCGGCGGCGGGGTCGCGGGACCAGGATGCGCCGACGGCGCCCTGGGGCAGGGTGATACGGCCCTCGGCGCTGGTCAGGTCGCCGGGGTGCGGGACGAAGCGGTAGGCGCCGGCCGCCGACTCGGGTGCGGTGCCCAGCACGTCGAAGGTGAGCGTGGAGGTGGGCGCGGTGGACCAGCCGTGGGCCAGGCTCATGAACGAACCGCCGTAGGCGAGCCCGCCGTCGGCCTTGACGCCCTCCCAGAAGGTGCTCTTCGTGCCGATGTCGCTGTCGAGCATGTGACCCCAGGTACGGCGGATCTGGTCCAGGGCGGTGTAGTCGTCGTTCGCCGTGAAGCGGGCGTTGAGCTCCATGCCGCCCGCGAAGGGTGAGACGTTGCCGCCCCATTCGGGGGTGGTGGGGCCGTACGCGCCCCAGTTCTTCCCGAGCCCCGCGACGACGCTCTTCGCCTTGGCCGCGGAATCGGTCAACCCGTACCAGACGGCCAGGGAGTTGCCGTCCTGCGGGTACAGACCGCTGGTGGGGTTGTCCTTGTACAGGCCCTTCGTGGCGTCCCACAGACGGGAGTTGGCCGCGGCCTTGATCGCGTCCGCCTTGCCGGCCCAGCTCGCGGCGAGCGCCGTGTCGCCCTCGGCCGTGGCCAGGGTCGCGCCGCCCCTGAGCGCCGAGTACAGCAGCGCGTTGGCGGAGATGTTCTCACCGCCCTGGCCGACCCGGGCCCAGTCCTGGGTGCGGGTCACGTTGAGCAGGTTATTGCCGTCGATCTTGTTCGTGATGAAGGCCATCCCGCGCTTGTAGGCGGCCCATTCCGAGTCCAGCCACGTCCGGTCGGCGGTGTACGTGTAGTACGTCGACGTGCCCAGCAGCGTCCAGGTGTGGTAGGTGTCGGAGCCGGTGAGGTTGAACGGCGGCCCCGACCAGGGGATCTCACCCGCCGCCGACTGCGCGTCGTACATCGTCGTCAGCGCGTTGCGGGTGGAGGTGAGGTCGCCCGAGTACGCGTACTGCGTGGGTACGGCGATGCCCATGTCGCCGGGCCACACCGTGCGGTCGCGCTTGGCGCCGTCGACCAGGACGGAGTCACCCACCCCGACGGTCGCGCCGTTGTCCCACGCGGCGGACGGCGGGGGCCAGGCACGGCCCTGGTTCGAGGCGATCGTGTTGAGCTGCACCGTGTAGGCCCCGGCGTACCAGATACGGTTGAGCAGGTCGTCGCTGGAGTGGAAGTAGTTGGGGTAGTCGGCCGGGTCGGACTTCCCGGGCGCCGCCGTGAAGCCGAGGCTGACGCCCGTGAGGTCGACCCAGCCCGAGGTGTCCAGGAAGACGGTCAAGTAGCGGAATCCGCCGCGGAGTTGAGCGGTGGGCACCGTATAGGTGCCGTTGGCGGAGGCCGTGGCGTAGAGGGCCCCGTCCTCGCCGTCGCGGCCGCTGCTGCGGTCGCTGTTGTTGCCGGCGTACCGGGACGACTCGCTGAAGGCCAGGCCGACCCGTTGACCGCTGTCGCTCGCACTCCCGAAGAACAACGTTGTCACACCGCCGACCTCCTTGCCGAAGTCGAGGGTGACGGCCGACTGGGAGCCGGAGATCCGGGTCGGCTGTCCGCTCAGTACGTTCTGCGGATTCGCGACGCTGCCGGACGTCCGGTAGACGGCGGTCGGCTTCAGGGTGCGCGAGGTCGGCGAGTAGTTCAGCGGGTCGACCGCCGCCGCCCGGGCGCCCGTCGGGGTCACCGCGGCGGAAGCCGGTGCGACGGCGCCGGCGGCCGGGGCCGGGCCCGCGGCGAGCGTGGTGGCCGCGACGACGGCGAGGCCGAGCAGATGATGCCGGCCCGGCGGTCTGTTCAGCGGGGAGCGACGGCGCATGGAGACCTCCTGGGTGGGGGGTGCGGGTGCCGGGGGCGCAGTCTCTGAAACGATTCAAATCCGTGCCGCACGAAGCCCGTTGTCTGTGGTGGCTGTTGGATGCACGAGGAGCCTCGCCGAAGTTCCACCGATGATGGGCGCCCGGAAACGGGGTGTCAACCCGTCACGGCCACCTCTCGACTCCCTTGGAACAGAGCCTCCTTGCGGCATTGACAGGACCCCGCCAAGCCGGTTCACTGCCTCGCAGACAGGTATGGACCAGTGCTCGAATCCGGCCCGGCTCGACCAGAGCCACCGGCCCCCGTCACGCGCGTCGACCGTCGTCCCCCATCGTGGAATCGAGGCGAGTCCCGGTGTCCTCACGCAGCTCAGACATCGTTGTCAGATCACGCCTGCTCGGCTTCCTGCTGGCGGCCGCGCTGGCGTTCGCCGCCCTGGTCCCGGCCGCGACACCCGCGGCCGCCGCGACCCAGGTCTGCGTCCTGGCCTGCGACACGCTCGACCCCTCGCAGGCCCGTCAGGAGACCTTCCCGGTACCGGACAAGGACCTCAACGGCCGTCGCCTGGAACTGCACGTGTCCGACGCCGACGACATGGCGTGGGCCAGCATCGACGACGGCGTGACCGGGGACTCGGTGTGGCTGGACCGCTCCTGGGACGGTGGTGCCACCTGGGAGGGACTGCTCGGCAAGGCGAGCATCCCGGGCACCTGGACCGGCACCAGGACGCTGATGTACAACATCACGGACCCCCGCAACCACCGCCGGGGGCTGGTCCGGGCCTGCGGTGACGCGGCAGGCGTGGGCTGCACGAGCTGGGTCTATCCCACCGTCTGCGACACCCTCTGTGACGGCACGAGCGCGGACCGGGCGGCCGGCGACGACCAGCCGGTACCGTCCACCACCCTCTACGGCCGCACGATCCGGCTGCACGTCGACCAGCGGAACTCCATGGCCTGGGCGAGCATCGACACCGGTGGCGCCGGCGACGAGATCTGGCTCGACCGCTCCTGGGACGGCGGCTCGACCTGGCCGGACGGTTCCTCCCTCGGCCGTACCGCCACCCCGTCCGGTGCCACCGGCACCCGTACCGCGATGTACGCCACCCGTGACCCGCGCGGCCTCCTCTACGGCGGCGCGGTCCGCGCCTGCGGGCGGGAGGCGAGCCACAACGAGGGCAGCTGTACCGCGTGGGTCAGGCCCGCGCCGACCCGGGCGCGCGCGGCGGCGGACGCGCTGATGACGTCCTACGACCCCTACAACGGCTGGTGGCCGAGCAGTTGGTGGAACTCGGCGGCCACGCTCACCTCCCTCATCGACTTCGCGAAGACCACCGGCACGCACGACTACGACTGGATCGTCGCGCGTACCTTCGACCGGAACAAGGGCGTCTTCGCCGCCGGGGTGCGCAGCTCGGACGCGATCGAGGGCGACTTCATCAGCCGGTCCGTCGACGACTCGGGCTGGTGGGCCATCGCCTGGATCGACGCGTACGACTACACCCACGACTCCCGGTATCTCGACGAGGCCGTCACCATCGCCAACTACGTCCAGCAGTACTGGGACACCGGCACCTGCGGCGGTGGCGTGTGGTGGGACCGGGAGCGGACCTACAAGAACGCGGTGACGAACGGGCAGTACCTGTGGCTGACCACCGCACTGCACCAGCGCATCCCGGGCGACACCGTGTGGCTCCAGCGGGCGAAGACGTCCGCCGCCTGGTACCGGGCCAGCGGGATGATCAACTCCTCGGGTCTGGTGAACGACGGCCTGACCTCGTCCTGCGCCAACAACGGCTCCACCGTGTGGAGTTACAACCAGGGACTGGCCATCGGCGGCTTCACCGAGCTGTGGAAGTCCACCGGGGACGGCTCGCTGCTGACCACCGCGCGGACCCTGGCCGACGCCGCGGTCAGCCGTCCGGCGCTGACGGTCGGCGGAGTGCTCACCGAGTCCTGCGACGTCGGCTCGGCGTCCTGCGACGACAACCAGAAGCAGTTCAAGGGCATCTTCGTGCGGAACCTCGCCGACCTGGCGACCGCCACCGGCTCCAGCGCGTACCGGAGTTATGTCCAGAAGCAGGCGGACACCCTGTGGGCACAGGACCGGACCTCCCTCAACGCCCTCGGTGAGCGCTGGGCCGGCACCAGCCCCAACCAGACCGACTGGCGGACCCAGGCCAGTGCCCTCGGAGCGCTCACCGCCGCCGGGTGAGGCGGGAACCGGTCGGCGCCGGGGCGCACTTCGGGCCGGGCCGCAGCCGGGTCCTTCACGGGTACGGGGGCTCATCCGGGCAGGCCGGAGACGCGGCCGTGGGATTCGCCTTGCCTTGCAGCCGGACCTCCTCCACGTCGAGCATGCGCTGGACGCTCCGCAGGACGATGTCGTCGATGCGGCCGGCGTCGCGCAGGTCCGTGAGGGTGTCCCGCTTGACCCGGAGCAGGGCGAGTTCGAGTCGACGCACGCTCTCCCGGCGCCGCGCGGTGCCGGGAGCGGGGGCCGTATGGTCCTCGATGTCCTGGACCAGGCGCCGGGTGTCCCACTCGGGGACCCCGAACCGCTGCGCCAGCTCCGGCAGGGCGTGCAGTGCGGCACTGCTCATACGGCAGCGGACGAGGGTGAGTTCGGCGGTCCTGTCCGTGTCCTCGGGGAAGCGGGCCCGGCGGACCACGGCGGGCAGCGTGGGGCCGAGGACCGTGAGGGTGACGACGATGACGACGGTCGTGAGGAACACCACGGCGTCACGCTGCCCGACGACCTGTCCCCCGGCGGTCGTGGCGGGCACGGTCAGCGCGGCGGCCAGCGAGATGGCGCCACGCATCCCCGCCCACGCCAGCGGCAGCCGCTGGCGTCCGGTGATCCGGCGCTCGCGCTGCCGGGGACGCCGGTCCACGAGCCTGACGAGATAGGGGACCGAGTAGAACCAGGCGATCCGGGTCCCGATCACGGCGACGCTCACGGCGAGGGCGGCGAACATCGCCTGGACCAGCGAGACAGAGGTCAACGCCCGCACAGCCGCAGGCAGTTGGACACCGACGACGACGAACAGCGCGCTGTTGAGCAGATAGCTGGTCACTTCCCAGAAGGCGACCGCCTGGATGCGGGCGTCGGGACCGATGACACGAGGGCCGAACCGGGTGGTCACCAGGCCGCAGGTGACGACGGCGAGGACGCCGGACACCCGCAGGAGTTCGGCGGGCAGGTAGGCCAGGAAAGGCGTGGCGACGCTCAGCACGCTGTGCAGCAGGGGGTCGGGCAGCCGGCGCCTGACCGGGATCAGGAGCAGCGCGACCGCGCCGCCGACCAGGATTCCGCCGGCGTAGGACTCGGCGAAGGCGACCGCCGTGCCGGACCAGGAGAAGGGCCGCTCGTCGGTGACGACATCGACGGCCACGGCCAGCAGGACCAGCGCGGTGCCGTCGTTGAGCAGGCTCTCGGTGCGCAGCACGGTCAGGATGCGGCGCGGCATCGCCCTGGCGACGGCGGCGACCGCCGCGGCGTCGGTCGGGGCCAGGACGGCGCCGAGGACGAAGGCGACGGGCCAGCCGTAGCCCAGCGCATGGGCCACGGCCGCGACGGCGACGGCGGTGGCGAGGACCAGCCCGGTGGACTGCAGGGCGATGCTGCGGAAGTTGTCGCGGATCTCGCGTACCGAGGAGGTGAGCGCCTCCCAGTACAGCAGGGCGGGCAGAAAGAGGAACAGGACGACCTCGGGGGACAGCGTGAACGACGCGAAGGGCGGTGTCAGTCCCACGAGGCAGCCCGCGCCGAGCAGCAGAAGCGGTTCGCTCAGGCCGGTACGACGCGACAGCCAGCCCATCAGGAGCACGCCGACGGCGACGACGGCGATCAGTTCCAGGCTTGCCATGGCGGATTCCTTCGCTGTGCGTACGTCCGGGACCGGGCGGCCGGGGGACCACGGAACGGGGTGGGGGCCTTCAGACGGCCGGGGTGTTCAGCACGTACTCCCGCGAGGCGTGCACCTCGGAGCGCAGGGCGGCCAGGTCGACGTCGAGGACCCGGCCGTCCCACTTGCGGGGCTCGCCGTTGATGAGGACGGCGCTGATGTTGCGGGCGTCGGAGCCCAGCACGATCGTGCCGATCGGGTCGTTGAGGGGCATGTTGTTGAGGTCCTCGGCCCGGATGACCAGCAGGTCGGCCTTCTTGCCCGGGGTGAGTGAACCGGTGACACCGGCCAGGCCGTTGGTGCGGGCGCCCTGGAGGGTGGCGAAGTCGAGCACGTCGTGGGTGGTGATGCGGAAGGGCTGCCGGCCGGTGCCGTAGGCGGCGTTGACCGCGCGCATCCGCTGGATGGCGTGCAGGGCCCGCATCTGGGTGAACATGTCGCTGGCCAGAGCCACTTCGACGTCGATGCTCAGTCCGGGGCGGATGCCGACGGACAGCGCCTCGTCGACGGCGGGGACCGCGGTCTCCAGGCCGATCTGGGCGTCGGAGGTCGGCGCGAGGGCCACCGTGGTGCCGGACTCGCCCATCGCCTGCCACGCCTCGGGGGTCAGGCCGGTGGAGTGGATGAGGGTGACGTCGGGGCCGAGGATGCCGTCCTTGGCCCAGCGCAGGACCGCTTCGGAGGAGGCGGTGCCGAAGACGGCGTCCACGCTCACCCCGATGCCCAGTTCCTCAGCGACCCGCGCGAGTTCGGGGCCGTAGGCGAGGTCGGGTCCGGCGATCTCGTCGGTGGCGAGGGTCGCCAGGCGCAGGGTGAGCAGTTGGTCGTCGCTGCTGAAGTAGCGGTCCTTGAGGCGGGTGAGGTCGCCGGGCCACTGCCGGTCCCAGTCGCCGAAGTGCGGGCCCATGGAGGCGTGCACGCCACGGATGCCGGTGTCGCGCAGCGCCTGGACGGCGGCGTCGGAGTGCCGGCGGGTACGGGAGTTGTGGGAGAAGTCGAGCATGGTCGTGATGCCGCTGTCGATCGCGGTCAGGGCGGCCAGTCTGGTGCCTGTGTACATGTCCTGGGGCCGGTAGACGGTGGCGTAGCCGGCCAGGGTGGCCATCACATAGCCGCCGAGGTCGTCGACGTCCGGCATGATCCGGCGCAACTGGGCCTCCCAGGCGTGCCGGTGGGTGTCCACGAAGCCGGGGGCGAGGATCGTGCCGGTGGCGTCGACGACCACGGCGTCCGCCGCGTCGAGGCGGGGGCCGACGGCGGTGATCGTGTCGCCCTCGACGAGGAGGTCGCCGTCGGCCACGACACCGAGACCGGGGTCCATGGTGACGACGGTCGCGCCGGTGAACAGGATGCGCCGCCGGTCGGCGGGCCGACGCCGGAGCTCTTCGAGTACGGCGGCGCTGGTGGTGTCGTTGACGTTCATGAGGGTTCTTCTTTCAGTACGGGGGAGGGGGGCCGGGAAGAAGGCGGGGGGAGGACGGGGGGAGGGCGAGGGGAGGGAGGTCAGCCGAGCTTCATGACGTAGCCCGCGTGGTGGAGTTCGTCGCCCCGGAACTCGCCGTAGGCCCAGAACCCGAGGTCGTCCAGGTAGTCGATGCGGTCTCCGGCGACCCAGTAGCGGCCCTGGTAGGCGTGCGGGCGTCCGCCCCGGGTCTCGTCGTAGCGGCCGTCGGCGGTGAGTTCCTGGTGCAGGAAGTCGTTGCGGTCGATCCAGACGCCGACGCGCGGGCTGCCGGTCAGGTCCGCGGCGGCCGGTACGCCCGTCTCGGGTGCGGTGGCCCGGCCGGGGACGTCGGTGCCCGCCCACAGGACCGGGAGCCCGGTCGCGACGAGCGCGCGGACCTGATCCGGCCGGGTCAGGAGGGTGGCCACCGCGCCCGGCACGTCGTCGGCGAGTTCGTCGGGCACCACCAGGAAGTCGGCCGCGTTGCCCGGTGCCAGTGTCGCGACGTACTCGGAGCGCCGGCCGCGGCCGCCGGCCAGCGCCACGGTGTCCAGGACGGCGGGGACGATGGTCATGCCGGTGCTGTCGACGACGATGGCGTTGTCGTCCCCGGCCGCGGTGACGATGCCCGGGCCGACCCCCACGATCAGTGAGCCGACGAACAGGATGTCGGCGCCGACCATGGCCCCGATCAACGGGTCCGTCGTCAGGATCCGGGCGTTCGTGAACAGGACGGGACGCCCCTCGTCGTTCGCGAGGATCTCGTCCAGGGCCTCGGGGTTCCAGCTCATGGTGTCGGCGTCGGTGAGGGTGATGGTCATCGCGTGCTCCTCGATGGAGTCGCCTCGTATCGGAGCGTCCGCTGCGGGAGTGAGCGTCGACGCGGGTCCGAGGCGCGTGTGGGGCGGCTGGGGCAGCCGCCTGACCATCAGGTTCGTCGGGCGCCGGAACCGGAACCAGGCCGCCTTGTCCCTAGGTGTCGGGCACCCACGATCCGGCCGGCTCGCGATGGTGGGTGCGCGGTACCCAGGAAGCCCTCACCTGGGAAGACGGCGGCCTGGTCGCCACCGGCCGCCGGGCCGATCGTAGAAACATGACCAGCGACGACACGCCCCGCGACCCGCACCCGTACGTCGGGATGTGGGTGACCGGCGACGGATTCATCCGCCAGGAACTGCTCCCGAACGGCCGCTACGACGAAGCCCGCGGCAACCGCGCGAGCGCCTACACCGGCAGTTACACCGTCACCGGCAACCACCTCGACTACGTCGACGACACCGGCTTCACGGCCACGGGTGACGTCCGTGACGGCGTTCTCCACCACGAGCACCTGGTGCTCTACCGCGAGGGCGACACTCCGCACGGCTCCGTCGGCGAGGGATAGCCGAAGACCCTGGTCACGGCCCTCATGCCGACGGTGCGCTGCGTTCCGGCCGGGGTCGTGCGGCACTCGTAACCCCGGGTGGGTGGCTCCTGCGCTCGGACTCGGTGACGGCTCGGCGATTGACGTGCGACGACGCGAAGATTAGACTTCCATGGAAGTTAGCTTCCGAAGAAGTCCGATGCTCGCGGAGCTCGGTCGAGGAGAGTGGTTCTCGTGGCGCTGCGGGCGGACAGGCATTCCCGGACCGAGACGTCGGAGCTGAGCGAGAGCGCCGCTGCCTGGGCAGGCGAACTGCCCGGTCTGGATCTCACGCCCTTTCTGGTTTCCGCCGGAATCCTGCGCCTCGCGCAGCAGGTCGAGCAGGCCTTCACGGCCCTTGCGCGAAGCAGCGGTATCGGGCCCGGTGATCTCCGCGTGCTCCTGGCGCTGCGCAGGTCCCCGCCGCAGTACGCGATGAGCCCGACGGCGTTGTTCAAGCGACTGATGATCACTTCGGGAGCGGTCAGCAAGCAGGTCGACCGCCTCGCCGAACTGGGGCTGGTCGAACGCGTACCGGATCCCGAGGTGTTGCGCGGGGTGCTGATCAGCCTTCGGCCGGCCGGCCGCACGATCGCGGAGAACGCGATGCGTCGGATCGCGACGTCCTTCTGCGGCCTGGAGCACCTGAGCGCCGCCGAGGCGAGCCGGACGATCGACGTGCTCAGCGACTTGCAGCGGACGATGGACGCGGCCGCGACCACAGAACAGACATGACGGGCGTGAGACGGAGGCCATGATGCCACTCGATGTTCCCTTCGCCGTGAACGCCACCTCGATGCCGCACTCGACGGTCTGGGACGACATCGAGAACGTGACCGCGACCGGCGTGCGCGGCCTGGGGCTCTGGGAGCGCAAGCTGGCCGGCGTCTCGGACGCGGAGGTCGTGCACCGGATGCGTGCGGCCGGGATCTCCGCGACCTTCTGCGTGCCGACCGTCAACTGCGTCCTTCCCTCCCAGATCGACCCACCCGGCGCGCCCCAGGACATCCTGGCCAGACGCGACCTCATCTGCGCGAGCATCGAGCGGCTCGCGGCGTTCGGGCCGGAGGTGATCACGATCGCCCCCGGGGCGTCCGGAGACCCCGATGAACCGGCGGGTCCGCTGTCAGCCGTCCTTGAGGTCCTGCCCGACATCGCGGACGCCGCCGCGGCCTGCGGCGTCCGCATCGGACTGGAACTGCTGGCCCGGCGGAGAGGCTCGGCGGTTCCGTCGATGCACGAGCTGGTCGACCTCGTCGACGCCGTGGGCCGGGACAACGTGGGGATCATGTTCAGCGTCTTCCACAGCTGGTCGGAGCCCGGTCTGCACGAGGACCTGCGCCGGTATGCCTCGCGGATCAACAGCGTCCAGGTGTGCGACATCCGCGATCCGGAGCGATGCGCGTTCGATCGTGAGCTTCCTGGAAAGGGCCGAGGTGTCGCACCGGAGATCATGGCCACTCTCATCGAGGCCGGGTACAGCGGATGGTGGGAGCTGGAGATCTTCTCCGACGACGGAACCTACGGCACGGTACTCCCGGACTCCTACTGGGCCATGCCGCCGCGGCGTTTTCTGCGCCAGGCGCGAGAGGCCTTCGACCGGACTCACGCCGCGGCTCTCGACATCCTGGCGAGCCGGGAAGGCCGAAGGACGCGATGACCGTGCCCGAGGACATCCCCGGACGCTCGCTGCCAAGACGCATCTTCGGCCTCCTCGACATCGTCGCAACGGCCCCGCACCCCCTGACGCTGAGTGAGATCGCACGCCGCGCCGGCCTCCCGGTCTCCACGGTTCACCGCTTGCTGGGCGAGCTGCTCCAGAGCGCCGTGCTGGTCCGCACGGCAGCCGGCCGGTACCGGCTCGGGGAGCACATCTGGCGCCTCGGCGCCGCCGCGCCCTGGGAGCGGGAGCTGCGCAGAGCCGCGGCGGTGCACCTGCACGCCTTGGCGCGCCGCACCGGCGCAGGGGTGGCACTGGCGACACTCAGCGGCGATCACCTGGTGTGCCTCGACACCATTGCCGCCCCCGGCACCGGCCTTGTCCTCGCCGCTTCCGGCGACGAACTCCCCCTGACGGCCACGAGCGCGGGAAGAGCACTCCTGGCGACCACGGCACGGGACCGGCTGAGCAGCGTGCTGAGCAGACCGCTGCCACGCCTGACCCCCTTCACTCTCGTGGCACCGCACCTGCTGGTGGCACAAGTGGAACGTGCCCGCCGGAACGGCTACGCGACCGCGCACGACGAAGCGGTCGCCGGCCAGGCTTCTCTCTCGGTCGAGGTGCCTACCGGGCCGGACCGCGTGCCGATGGCACTGACCGTGCTGACGCCTGCGCCTCCCCACACGCTCATGCGGATGCTGCCCCCGCTTCGCGCGGCCGCCGCCGCCATCTCGGCCGCCGTGGCGGCCCCACACCCCCAGGCCTGACACGGTCCCACTGCCCACTCGGCTCTCGCCTCACAGGAACCGCTGCACGTAGGCGTCGCCGGGGAGCCAGGGGCGCCACGGGTGTTCGGCGGTCGCCGGGGTACCGGTGTGGAGGAAACGGGACCACGCCCGCTGCAACGTGGCGGACAGCTCCCGCGCCCGGGTGTCGCGTGCGTAGAGCACGGCGAATTCGGAAGCGGCGAAAGTGCCGAACAGCAAAGGGATCTCGATGGTGTGAGTCGCGCCGAGCCGACCGTCCCAGGCCGGGCCGGGATGCGCGTACCGGGCGCGGAACACCCTCGAACCGGTCGCCGCCGCACGGCCGGCCCACTGGTCGGCCGGCACGGTGTACAACCGCTCGGTGATGACCGCCGCCGCCGCGGAACTCGGCGTCTCGGCGTGCTGAACCGCCGCTGCGTACCGTCGCGCGACAGCCGGCCCCAGCATGGCGGTGAGCACCGAGACCGCCTTGTCCCGGCTGACGTCCGCGGGCCATTCGTCGTCGACGAAGAAGAAGGTTCCCTCGTCCGCCGTGGTCGTGATCAGAGTCGGCCGCACAGGTGCGGTGGACTGCAGATCGGCGAGCGGACTTGCCAGCCACCCGGTGGCGGTCGGCCAGAAGCGATGTTCTGCGGCGATGTCCCGGGTCGCGGAGAGGACGCGCGCACCGGGCACGGTCACCAGTTCGGGCACCCGGACGCCGAGCCGGGACGCCAACGCCTCGACCGCTCGCTCCGAAGCCGCCGGTGACTGCAGAGCCGGGACACCGCTGTGCAGCACCGCCTGGGCGAAGAGATGGCTGTACGCGGGGGCCAGGGACAGCAGGGCGACGCACATCGCTCCCGCGGATTCACCGCCCAGCGTGACGCGCCCCGGGTCACCGCCGAACGCGGCGATGTTCTCGCGCACCCATTCGAGTGCCGCCACGAGATCGCGCAGGCCGAGGTTGGCCGTGTCCGCCCCCGCCGTTTCCGCCCCCAGCGAGCCGTGACAGGCGAAGCCCAGGGCTCCCAACCGGTAGTTGACCGTCACGACCACGGCCGACGCCGCCTCCGCGAGCGACGCGCCGCGCAACGCGGGCACGGAACCCGCCCCGTTCATGAAGGCACCGCCGTGCACCCAGACCAGTACCGGGAGGCCGGACGGCGCGTCCGCCGGTGTCCACACATTGAGGCTCAGGCAGTCCTCGTCGGTGGCTCCGGGATCCCCCTGCAGCAAGCGAGCGCGGGCGCTCCCGGGTTGCAGGGGCGCCGCACCGAACCGGGTGGCATCGCGCACGCCGCCCCAGGCGGGGGCGGGCCCCGGCGGCAGAAACCTCCTTGGCCCGACGGGCGCCGCCGCATACGGGATTCCGAGGAACTCGTCGACGGTTCCCGTGCGACGGCCTCGCAGACGACCGGTGCGCACCTGGATCTCGACCGAACTCCTGGGCGTAACTCTCATGTCTCGGCCCCCAGCCGGCTATGAGCGGGCTCGACGTCCTGACCGGCCACCGCTCCTCCTGGAACAGACCGTCGGACGTTGAACAGTCCGTCCGGCGTTGAACAGGCCATTCGACGTTGAACAGGCCGTCCGGCGTTCGGCCTGTCAGCCAACGCCCTCGGCTCAGGGCTTGGCAAGCAAGGTTTTCCGCCTCGTGGGAAACGGGACCGGGCCTGCTGGGGCCGTTGACATCGACCGAATCCCCGCTTAGCTTCCAAGGAAGTTCGCTTCCATGGAAGTAGCCGCGTGGGCGGCGAAAACGGGGGACCATCAACGACGAAAGGACCCCACCATGCTCACCACCGAGGAGAACGAGATCCTCACCCGCGTGGGACCCGACACCCCCATGGGCCGCATGATGCGCCGGTTCTGGTTCCCGATCTGCACCTCCGCACAACTCCCCGCGCCCGACGGCGACCCCCTGCGGACCAGTCTGCTCGGCGAGAACCTCGTCGTCTTCCGCGACTCCGACGGCCAGGTCGGCGTACTGGAAGAGCTGTGCATGCACCGCGGCGTCTCCCTGGCCCTCGGCCGAGTCGAGAAAGGCGGCATCCGCTGCCTCTACCACGGCTGGAAGTTCGCCGCGGACGGCACGATTCTCGACACTCCCAACCACTGCAACGCCCGCTTCCGCCAGCGCATGAAGGCTCCGGCGTTCCCCGTCCACGAGGCCGGCGGACTGGTGTGGACCTACATCGGGCCCAAGGACCAGCAGCCGCCCTTCCCCCATTACGCGTTCATGGACGGCCCCGCCGAGCACCGTGCCGTGATCCGGCTCAACACGCCGGCCAACTATCTCCAGCTCTTCGAAGGCGGCGTCGACAGCTCACATGTCGGCATCCTGCACAGCGACCAGGCCAATCCGACATGGATGGACGACCAGTTCACCGCTCGCGACGACGAGGACTTCAACCCCGGCGCCCTGGCCAGCGGCGACAACGCGCCCGCCCTGGACGTCGAGGACACCGCCTTCGGCTTCCACTACGTGGCCAAGCGGCAAGGACCGCCCGCCGCGGACGGCTCACCCACCCACAGCATCCGCGTCACCCCGGCCATCCTGCCCGTCACCCGCATCATCCCCGCCCCCGCCTTCCAGTTCTTCGTCTTCGAAGTCCCGCAGAACGACACGGTCACCAGCACCTACATCGTCGCCCACGGTCCCAAGCCCATCGACCGTGCCGAGATCATCCGCATCATGGGCCTCAAGGAACCGTTCTGGAACGACGAGGACTGCGACTTCCGTGCCACCTGGGCCAACGGACTCGGCCAGGACCGCTCCCGGATGACCACCAACTGGACCGGCTTCGACGGCATCGAACAGGAAGACGCCATCCTCGCCATCAGCATGGGCCCCATCCTCGACCGCAGCAAAGAACACATGGTCGCCGCCGACCGCGCCGTCATCCACCTCCGCGCCCGCCTCCTCGAATCCGTCCGGCACCACGAAGAGGGCCACGACCCGATCGCCCACGGCATCGACCTCACCGGCGTACGGTCGCTGCCGGACACCGTGATCGCAGCCGACGACCACTGGCAGGACCTGGTCCCGGGCAACGTCGACGCCGGCGCGACCACCACGGCGGAGACCGCGCAATCATGATCGACACCGTCGTACGCAGCACACGCCAGGCCGCCGAATCCGTGCGGCTCCTCGAACTCGCGCCGGTCGACGGCGGCCCGCTCCCCGCGTTCGCCGCCGGCGACCACATCGACGTCGTGCCGGCGCCCGGACTGACCCGCAGCTACTCCCTGCTCGGCGCCCCCGGACCGAACCCGTCGTCCTACCAGATCGCGGTGGCACTCGACCCGGCGAGCAGGGGAGGCTCACGCGCCGTCCACGAGTCCGTCCAAGCCGGCTCCCGCCTGGTGATCAGCGCACCGGTCAGCGATTTCCCTCTCACCGAAACCGCCCCGCACAGCGTCCTGATCGCCGGTGGCATCGGCATCACCCCCATCCTGAGCATGGCCCGCCGGCTCACCCGGCTCAACGCGTCCTGGGAGGTGCACTACGCGGCACGCTCACGCCACACCGCCCCGTTCCTCCCCGAGTTGTCCGCCCTTGCCGCATCCGGCGCCGGCCACCTGCGGACCTACCTCGCCGACGAGGACGGGCCACGCACACTCAAGATCACCTCTCTGGTGGCCGACACCCCTGGTACAGCCCACCTCTACTGCTGCGGACCGGCCTCGATGCTGGCCGACTTCGAGGAGGCGACCCAGGGAATCGAACCGGAACGCGTGCACCTGGAACGGTTCCGGGGAGACCCGCCGACCGCCTTCGGCCGAGGCTTCACCGTCGAACTCGCACGATCCGGCAGGACGCTCCACGTAGCCCCCGACGAGACCATCCTCGACGCGGTGCTCGACGCGGGTGTCGACGTCGACTTCTCCTGCATGGAAGGCATCTGCGGCTCCTGCCGCACCCCCGTGCTCTCCGGGGAACCCGAGCACCACGACACCGTCCTGACACCACAAGAACGCGCCGCCGCCAACACCATGATGATCTGCTGCTCCGGCACCACAGGCACGCGCCTCGTCCTCGACCTCTGACCACACCACCCCAGACAGCCACCACCACAAGGGGAGCAGATGAACACCGACGGATGGATCTGCTCGGTACTCGACCGCGCCAGCGCCCAACTGCTCGCCCTCGAGTACCTCGGCGTCCACCCCACCGAACTGCGGGTCAGCAGCCCCGTCTACCGCAGCTTCCTGCGGCTGCGGCACCGCGAACTGACCGACGGCAACCCCCTCCTCGTCCTCGGCACCCCGGTCACCGAAGACCCCCGGCTCACCGCCGACGCCTTTCTTCTCCGACCGTGAACGCCCTGCCTGTCGCGGACATCTCACCAAAGGACCCGGAACACCATGGCATTCAGCTTCGGAATCTTCGACTCCTTCGATCTGGGTGACTCCACTCCCGGTCAGGTCATCGCGGACCGCCGTGCACGTACTGCCCGCCTACGACCCGCTGCGCCTCACCGAAGAGATCGCCACCCTCGACCAGATGAGTCACGGGCGGCTCGACGTCGGCGTCGGCAGCGGGGTCAGCCCCTACGAGCTGGCGTTCTTCGGCGTCGCCTCCGATCAGGCGCGCGCCCTCTACGCGGAGACACTGGAGGTCCTCACGCAGGGGCTGAGCACCGGTCGCATCGACCACCGCGGCCGCCTGCTGCGGGACTACGGCGTCGAGCTGTCCATAAGACCTGACGCCTGAAGAGGCCAGGGCCAACCTGGACGCGTTCGCGACGACCGTCATGCCCGCCGTGCGCGAGGCGGCCGCCCGATGAGCGCGCCGACACGGGCACGGGCCGTCGGCCCCGCCGCCTTCCGTTCCGTCCTCGGCACCTTCTGCAGCGGAATGACCGTCATCACGGCACTGGGCCCCGACGGACCGCTGGGCTTCTCCTGCCATTCCGCGTCGAGTGGGACACCACCCCTGGGCGCGCCGCGTCTCGGCGGTGCCCTCGCCTGGCTCGACCGCGCCGTCACCGCGGAGTACGACGGGGGTGATCACACCATCGTCGTGGCCGCGGTCCACGACCTCGCCGCGTCGCCGGACGGCACACCGTCGCTCTACTACCGGAGCAAGTACGCCGCCCTCGACCAGAACGGAGAGCGAGCGGTGTCTTCGTGATGATCCGGCGGTCGTGACGGTCGACGGCCCGGCCGTCTCACGCCTGGAACTCGGTGAGATCGATGGCGTGAACGTGCAGCGGATAGCCGTACACCGGGTGCACCGTCTCTCGCTCCGGCACCATGCCGAGCTTGCGGATGACGTTCTCGGAGGCGTCGTCACCGACACGGTTGATGCCGATGACGCGGTCGAGGCCACGGTCCTGGAGCGCGAATTCCAGCGTGGCATGGGCGGCTTCGGATGCGTACCCCTGGCCCCAGAACTGTGAGCCGAGCCGCCAGTTGATCGCCACGGCGGGCAGTACCTCCGGCAGGAATTCGGGCACGGACAGCCCCGTGAGGCCGGCGAGCTCGCCCGAACCCAGTAGCTCGACGGCGAAGAGCCCGAAGCCTTCCTCGTCCCACTCCTCCTCCCACTGCTCGATGGCTTCCGCGGTCTGGTCCAGGTCGCGCACCGAGCCGTCGTCGATCCAGCGCATGACCCGAGGGTCCGCGTCGATGTCCGCCATGGGCGCGAGGTCGTCGTCATTCCAGCGACGGAGGAGAAGGCGGGGTGTACGGATCTCGGTCATGGCGCTCATCCTGCCGAAGGCGACGGCCTCATGGGTAATCGACACCCACCCGTACCGCCGCTCCGGTACGGCCCTGAGCTCGGATTTCACGGAAGCCTCGGGTGGGCGAGAACGCCGGCGGACGGCGCCCGACGCGAACGGCACCTGTTACACGCGGTGTTCGCGACCGACGATCCGAACGCAGGGGCGGATTACTGCCGCCCTGCAGCGCTGGTACCGGCGATGCTCGACATCACCGGACAGATCACGAACCCGCACCGGAGTCCTGGCCGATGCCCAGGACGGGCAGGCACTCCTCGACGCCGGTCAGCTCGATGTCGTCCCGGCGGATCCGCTCCCACGCGTCCCGGGTGAGGTGCCACCGCTGGATCCGCGCGGGCTCACCGCGGCGGGTGTCCCAGTCCGTGCCGTTCGGTACGTAGCCCAGGCCACGGGATACGCGGTTGGACGCTTCGTTGTCGATGAAGGCGTCGCTGCCGGCTTCGCGTGCGCCCAGCCCGGCGAAGGCCAACTGCAGGATCGCCGACCGCATCTCCTTGCCGAGCCCCTGTCCGCGGCTGCCGGGGGCCAGCCACGAGAAGCTGGACACCGTGCCGAACCGCGTGAAGTTCGTGCCGATGAGGTCCTGCATGCCGACCGGTTCGCCGTCGACGAGCACGGCGAAGTACAGCCGCCACGAGTCCGGGCTCACGCGGGAGCGGCCGGCCCAGATGGCGCGCAGCCATTGCCATTCCCGTTCCGGGCTGTCGGCGTAGAACGAGATCGGGTCGTCGAACGGCCACGGTTCGGCGTCGGCGACCCCGGCCCGCACGAGCGGCACGAGACGTTCCAGCAGTTCGTCGGAGGCACCGGCCAGCGTCAGACGCGGTGTGCGGACTCCGACGTTCAGTGGGGGATAGGTATGGGCCACGCCCGGACGGTAGCCAGCCCGCCCGGCCGCCGCATCCGGTTTTCCCCAGGCGTCGGAGGGGCGCCCCACGGCCGGGGAACGCCGCGTCCTGCCACCGGTGGCGACGGGGCCGACAACCTGTAGCACACGCATGTATGAGTCTGGTGTGTGCAAGATCGGTTTTTCCTTAATTATCTGAGAAAATTTCTACAACCATCTGCTCCAGGTGTCCGTCTGGTTAACGCAAGGGTGTCTAGAGGTTGATGTAGAGGAGCTCAGAACGTGACGGTGCGTTCCTTTGCCCGGCGGGTGCGACCGCGAGTCGAGCGGAAGGCCGCCGAGAAGGTGTGGCAGCTGCGTACCCTGCGGCGCCGCCGCAGGGCAGCGGTCACGGACCCGGTGCTCCGCCCGGTGGCCGTGCGCGGCCAGCAGCTCTACGGACGGGTCGTGACCCGGTTCACCGCCGCCGAGGCGGCCGCCGCCAACCTCGGCCTGGTCCTCGCCGCGCTGGAGCAGGAAGGCATCGCCTACTTCCTGGTGCCGGCCTCGCGCACCCGCCACACCATCGGCGTGAACGCCCTCGACCGCGAGCGTCTCCTCACCGCCCTGGAGGCGCGGAACGCGGGGAAGGCGGTGTTCATCGGCAGACCGCTGCCCGGCGGAAAGCTCAAGCACCCCGCCCTGTTCATGGACGGTGTCCTGCCGGCCCCGCTGCGTACGGCCCCGGTCCTGCGCGTCGGGGAGAACCTCCTGGGCCCCGCGGGCCAGCTGCTCGCCGGCCCGGAGCTCGCCTGCGACGTCGAGTTCTGGGAGGACGGGGCAGAACTCCTCGCCACCGACAAGGGCCCCCGGCGCCTGGCCGCGGTCCAGCCGCAGGCGTCCGAGGACATCTTCGCGGAGTCCCTCGTCGCACCGCGGAACAACGGCATCACGGACGTCCTGCCGGCGTCCGAGCAGAAGCCCGCCATGGTGCGGGTCGGCGACCGGGAACTGCCGAGCTTCGCCGCGCTCACCCGGCCGACCGTGAACGACGTGACCTTCCCCGTCGACGTCGTATACACCTGGGTGGACGGCGAGGAGCCGGAGATGCGCGCCAAGCGCGCCCGGTACCAGGAGCGCGGCACCGCCGAGATCCTGGACAAGGAGACCAACGCCTCCCGCTACACCAGTCACGACGAGCTGAAGTACTCCCTGCGCTCGCTCGCCATGTACGCCGACTTCGTCCGCCACATCTACGTCGTGACCGACGGCCAGAAGCCGCACTGGCTCGACGACACGGCCCCGGGGATCACGGTCGTCGACCACCGCGACATCTTCCCGGCGGACGTCCTGCCGGTGTTCAACTCGCACGCGATCGAGACCCGGCTGCACCACATCCCCGGCCTGTCCGAGCACTACCTCTACTTCAACGACGACGTGTTCGTCGGCCGCCGCGTCACCGCGGAGCACTTCTTCCACGGCAGCGGTCTGATGAAGATCCCGGTGTCCCCGCTCAAGATAGGCGTCGGCAAGCCGCACGCCGAGGAGACGGCAACCAACTCCGCGAGCAAGAACGTCCGCCGGCTGCTGCTGGAGAGGTTCGGGCGGATGACCACGAACAACTTCATGCACACCCCGCTGCCGCAGCAGCGGGAGACACTGCGGGCCCTGGAGGAGCTCTTCCCGGAGGACATCCGCCGCACCACGGCGTCCCGCTTCCGTTCGCCGCAGGACATCGCCGTGACGGCCCCGCTGCTCTACCAGTACGCGCTGATGACCGGCCACGGCGTGCCGGGCCGGTTCGGCTTCCGGTACGTCAACATCAGCCGCCCGGACGCGGAGGCCCGCCTGGCCGATCTGCGCCGCAACCGCCGCTTCGACTTCTTCTGCCTCAACGACGTCGACGTGCCGCCCGAGGAGCGGGAGCGGGTCGGCGTCCGGATGGGCGAGTTCCTGGAGGACTACTTCCCCTTCGCGAGCCCCTTCGAGAAGCAGGACTGACGGGGGTCGGGGGACATGGACATCCGTCACCGCTTCACGGCGCCGGCGGGCCTGCGTGCCGCCGGCAGCCTTCTGGTACGCCTGTGGACCTGGGCGTCGGCCAGGCTCTGGGCACTGCGCACGATCCGGGCCCGACGACGCCTGCGGGCCGCCGTCCCCGGAACGCGGGGGATCACCCTCGGACCGACGCGGCTGTACGGCCGTACGGTCGCCGCGTACACCGCCTCGGACGCCGTCGAAGCCGATCTCGAACGCGTCTGCACCCTCCTGGAAGGGCTGCGGGTCCCGTACTTCCTGGTTCCCTCCGACCACGGGCACGGCGCGCCGCGGCAGAGCGTGGGCGTCGAGGAGTCGTACCGCGGCACGGTCCTCGCCCGGGCCGGCCAGCGCTTCGCGGGCACCGCCGGGTACGTCGGTGCCGTCGGACCGGACGGCGCCGTGACGAGCGCGGTGCTGTGGGCCGACGGCAGGCTGCCGCGGGCCCTGCGGCGGGCCACGGTGCTCCGCACCGGGGTGGTGCGCCTCGGCCCGGGAGGGCAGGTGCTCAGCGGCCTCGAAACGGGGTGCGACATCGAGTTCTGGCGTCACGGCCGCGACCTCGGCACCGCCTCGGACATGGCCGCGGGCATCGCCCCGGGTACGGCCGCGGGCATCGCCCCGGGTACGGTCGCGGGCACCGATCCCGCCTGGCTCACGGTGCCCGGCAGCCGGCTGCCGGACGTCTTCGGTCCGGCGCTCGTCGCCCCGCGCCGCAATCCCGTGGCGGAAGTGCTGCCGGTGGCCGCGCAGGAACCGGCTGTGGGCAGCCGCCGCACCGTCCCGACGTTCGCCCCGTTCGCCGAGCCGGGCATCGACGAGGTGCTGTTTCCCGTCGACGCCGTGTACACCTGGGTCGACGGGGACGACCCGGCGATGGCCGCGAAGCGCCGCGCCCATCAGGAACTCTCCGACAACGTCATCGCTCCGCGCGAGACCGGCGCCTCCCGTTACACCAGCCATGACGAACTGAAGTACGCACTGCGCTCACTGGAGATGTACGCCGGGTTCGTCCGGCGCGTCTATCTAGTGACCGACTCCCAGCTCCCCGCCTGGCTGGACGCGGACGCGGAGGGTCTGACGGTGATCGACCACCGGGACATCCTCCCGGCCGACGCGCTCCCCGTCTTCAACTCCCACGCCATAGAAAGCGGCCTGCACCACATCCCCGGCCTGTCGGAGCACTACCTCTACTTCAACGACGACGTCTTCATCAACCGCCCGGTGGGACCCGAGCACTTCTTCCACGGCAACGGCATCGCCCGTATCCCGCTGTCCCCTCTGAAACTCGGAGTCGGCGCCCCGCACCCCCTCGAACCGGCCCCGAACTCCGCCGGCAAGAACGCCCGCGAGGTGATCAGGCGCTTCCACGGCAGACACATCACGCACAAGTCACTGCACACCCCGCATCCCCAACTGCTCTCGGTCATGCGGGAGATGGAGAGCCTCGGCATCGAGGAACTCGAACGGACCGCCTACTCGCGCTTCCGTTCCACCTCCGACGTGGCCCCCGCGTCCACGCTCCACCACCACTGGGCGATGGCAACCGGCCGGGCCGTCCCCGCCGACTACCGCTTCCGCTACGTCCAGCTGGGCACACCGGACATGGGCCGCCGCCTGGCCCGCCTCACGGCCGGCGAGGACATCGACTTCTTCTGCCTCAACGACGTGGACACGCCCCCGGAGACCAGACCGGCCGCCCAGGCCGCGATCCGCACCTTCCTGGAGCGGAAGTACCCGTTTCCGAGCCGCTTCGAAGGAGCACCCCGCAGCACCACCCGCCCTGTCGCACCGCTCACGACGGGAGTCCCCTCCCAGCCGACGCGGGAGGAAGCACAGCGCCGTGAGTGAACAGGCCCGGAACCGAGCCCGGACCCCACCGAGGCGGCCGGCCGGAACACGGGAAGAATGTTCCGCACGCCCTGGTCTGCGTAGTGGCCGAGGTTGTTGGTGCGTATGACGGCGGTCGTTCCCGCTCACCGCTGCGGGGCAGTCCCGGATTCCCACCGGGTTCCCTCTTACGGCACCCCGTCTGGCGGACGGGGCGAACCAACTGCTCCGGCCACCTACGGGCTGTCACTCCGCCGGGGAGGGGATCCTCCAGCATCCGGAAGGTGCCGCGGAACGCCTGCGTGGACCGCCTCGGCGAACTCGCGGGCCTGGGCGAGGTCCGGGGTGCCGGTCTCGACCCAGATCAGGTCGGCGTACGGGGCGTGGGCGAGCCCGCGGGCGATGACCGGGGTCATGCCGTTGCGGACCCGGTAGAAGCCCTCGGAGGTGCGTTCGCCGGTGACGAACTCGGCGTCGCGCTCGTCCACGTCGGTGGTCAGGAGGGTGGCGGCCAGGGCGTCGGTGCGGGCGATGACGACGGTCGGGACGTCGGCGATGTCGGCGGCGAGACGGGCCGCGTTGAGGGTGCGGATGTGCTGCGCGGTGGGGACGAGGACCTTGCCGCCGAGGTGTCCGCACTTCTTCTCGGAGGCGAGCTGGTCCTCGTAGTGGATGCCGGCCGCGCCCGCCGCGATCATCGCACGGCGTCCCCTTCTCCTTCGTCCGCGTCGACCGGGCCGGCAACCTGTCCAAGCGCCAGTCGGCGACCGGCTTCCACTTCTCCCGGGCCGGCGGCACCTGCCCGCTGTGGAACGTCTACGAGGCGTTCGCCGCCCCCGGCCGCATCCACGTCCAGATCGCCTAAATGCCCGACGGACAGCGGTACTTGTGGACGGCCCGCGCGATCACCCGGCACCGCGGCGGCTGGGGCGAACCCGGCAGGACCTACGCCATCGGCCTCGGCTGCGAGATCCGCCACGCCCACCGCCTCGTCCACGCCGACGGCCTCGACCTCACCAACGCCTCCGCCGCCACCCCCATCGGCATGGGCTGCCGCGTCTGCGAACGCCTCGACTGCGCCCAGCGGGCGGTGCCACCGCTGGGGCGTCCACTGCTCATCGACCAGAACACCAGCACGTTCGTGCCGTACCCGGTGACCGAGCACACGGTCTGACCGTATGACGGACTTGATAGCCTCAGCGGGCCAGTCGAGCCACATCCGAGGCCAGGGAATCCGGTGCGAATCCGGAACTGACGCGCAGCGGTGAGGGGGACGGGCGGGGCCCGCACGCCACTGGGAGACCGGGAAGGCGCCCCGACCGGACGAACCCGAGTCCGAAGACCCGCTGGCACCTCCGCGCCCCGGTGCGGAGGACATCCGTAGGCCAGGCTCCGCGTACGAGCCCCGACCCCCGAGGCATGCCCGTGTTCTCCTGCGCTCTCGCCCAGGAACCCCGCGAACTCCTCCTCGACGAACCCACCGACCACCTCGACATCCGGCACCTCGCCGAGGTCACCCACCCTCCCGGCCACCCCGTGATCCGCTTCCTGCGGCCGGCGGCCACAGCGACGGGATCTCCCCGGAAGAGGAGCACGACGAGTGACGTCCGATCAGCGCCCTGAAGAAGCCCGCACGGAGCACACCCCCGCCGGACGGGCGCCGTGCCGCGTCGTCGTCTGCCGGGACTGCTGCTGCGGAACTGTGAAAGTGCCCGGAGTGGATCACGCCCAGCAGATCGCGCACCTGACCGAGAAGGTCCCCGTACGCGTCTCGGACTGCCTCGACGTCTGCGAGCACGCCAACGTGATCGTCGTCCAGCCCTCCGCCGCCGCCCGCGCCACCGGCGCCCGCCCGGTCTGGCTCGGCCTCGTCAACGATCAGGACGCCACCGAGGACATCGCCCGCTGGGTGCGGGCCGGCGGCCCCGGCGTCGCCCCATGCCCCGACATCCTCGACCTCTACGTCTTCACGCCGCCCCGGAGGGTGCGACGAGAACGAGGCAACTGAGCGACGAGGGAAAGCCCGAGGACCCGGTACCCGGGGCTCCGCCGGGAAGACGGGAGCGGGAGTACCGCGGCAGTCCGGCTCGGGGACGGTGAGAACGACGTCCCCGCGTTCCTGCTGCGTCCAGACCACCCGCGACCGCGGCATGAAGGCGTACGCCTTACCCGAGCGGCTGATCAGGCAGTTCGGACGGTCCGCGGGATTTCCCGCGGAGGTCGGCCCTACGCGGCGCCCCGCAGAACCTCGAACGCTTCCGTCAGCAGCGCGGCGAAGTCGTCGACGGAGCGATGGTCCGCGTCCCCGGTGCCGTCGTAGGAGTAGGCGATCAGGGCACCGCGGACGGCGGCGACCGCCGCGCGGGCCAGTACCGAGGCGCGCAGTGCGCGCCTGTGGGGCGGCTCGTCGGGCGCCTGCCGCGCGAAGCGCGTCTCGAGTGCGTCGGCGATGCCGTCCTCGAAGGAGGTCAGCACGTGGGTGCGCGGCGCGTTGCCCGACAGGGAGCGGGGCGGTGCGCCGACGAAGAGGATGGCCAGTCCCGAGTCCAGCTCCGCGGCGGCTGTGAGCAGGCCGTTCAGGACGGCGGAGAGCGGGGGCTCTGCCGAGGGCCGCAGGGGGATCTCCCTCTTCAACAAGGGCACCAGGTCGAGGATCTCGGCGAAGATCAGGTCTTCCTTCGAGGGGAAGTAGCGGAAGAAGGTGCGCTCGGTGACCCCGGCCGCCGCGGCGATGTCCTTGACCGCCGTCTCCTGGTAGCCGTGCTCCGCGAACATGCGGGCGGCCGCCTGCTGCAGTGCCTGGCGGGTGGCGGCCTTCTTCCGGGCCCTCCGCCCCTCCTCGGGTCCGCTTTCCACGTCGACGGACTCCGCGCGCATGCCCTGCTCGTTCACGCCCTCATCCTGTCACGCACCGCAGGCACCGTTCTGTCGCGTTCATGCCCGTCGCGTTCATGCTGCCGCGGTCCTGAAAACTGTCAGTCCTGACACTTTGTGTATCGTGTCAGTCATGACACTTTTTCGCGGTCTAGTGCGCCGGGCCCGGTCGCGGCCCCGCACCGCGGTCGCCGCGGTCACCGTCCTCGCCCTGGCCGGCGCCGCGGGCGCGGCCGAGCTGACGGTCCGCGGCCGGATGGCCGACCGGTTCGCCACCGCGGCCGAGAAGCGGCTGGGGGAGACCCCCGACGTCGGCCTGGGCGGCACACCGGCGCTGTGGCAGCTGGCCCGGGGCATCTGTCCCGAGGTCGAACTGGAGGCCGACGGGGCGTCCGTGAACCAGTTTCACGATCTCGACATCGATGCCCGGCTCCGCGACGTCCGCCCCCGCGCAGGCGTCGTCACGGTGCGGTCGACCACCGTGGACGTCGGGATAGGCACCGGGTCACTCACCGGCGACCAGTTGCGGCAGATGAACGGCACGATGGCGGCCGACCCCGCGAGCGGACGGCTGATCGTCCGCGCCGGCCCCGGAGGCGCGGTCACCATTCCCCTGAAGCCCTCCCTGCACGGCACGTCGATCGAGATCACTCCCGAGCAGCCCACCTTCAACGGCAACCCCCTGCCCGAGGCCCTGTCGGAAAAGCTCACCGAAAAGGCCCGGCGCACCGTTGAACTGGCCGATCTGCCACTGGAGTTGAAGCCGCAGCGGCTCACCGTCACCGACGACGGCCTGAGCCTGTCCCTCCGCGGCGGCCCCGCCACCCTCGACGCCTGACCCACCGATGTCCCCTCGGCCCGCCGCCTTCGACGCCTGACCCATCGGTGCCCCCGGCGGCCCGCCGCCTTCGACGCCTGACCCACCGGCGCCCCCAGACGGTCCGGCCCGCCTCTCCGGTCCTGATCCCCGGACGTGCCGCTCGCACCTCGTCACCCCCCTCAAGGAGCACGACTCATGGCTTCCCTGCTCTACCGGCTCGGCCGCGGTGCCTTCCGGCACCGACGTTCCGTGCTGGCCGCATGGCTGGCGGTGCTGGCCGCAGTGATCGCCTGTCTGGTCGCCTTCGGCGGCCAGACCGACGACGAGTTCACCATCCCGGGCTCGGAATCCCAGCAGGCCATGGACACCCTGAAGGCGTCCCTGCCCGCCGCGGCCGGAACCAGCGCGCAGATCGTGTTCGTCGCGCCGAAGGGACACGAGATCACCGAGCCGCGGTACGCGTCCGTGGTCAGCGCCACGATGGCGAAGGCCGGCAAGGCACCCCAGGTCGCCGCGGTCACCGACCCCATACAGAGCAGGACGATCTCGCCCGAGCACACGACCGCGCTCGGCCAGGTGCGGTACCCGGTCGGCAAGGCCGACCTGGCGGACACCAGCCTGCCCGCCCTGGAGAAGACCACACAGACGGCGAAGGACGCCGGTCTCACCGTGGAGGTCGGCGGATCCGCCTACGGCAGCGGCGCCGGCAGCGAGGGCGGCCACTCCAAGGAACTACTGGGCCTGGTGGTCGCCCTCTGCGTGCTGGCCCTCACCTTCGGCTCGCTCCTCGCCGCGGGCATGCCCCTGCTGACCGCCGTGACCGGGGTCGCCACCACCCTGCTCGGACTCCAGGCGCTGACCGGCGTGTTCACCGTCTCCAGCACCGCGCCCTCGCTCGCCTCGATGCTCGGGCTCGCGGTCGGCATCGACTACGCCCTGTTCATCCTCTCCCGCCACCGCTCCCAGCTCGCCACGGGCATGGACACCGAGGAGTCGGCGGCGACCGCCACCGCGACGGCCGGCAGCGCGGTCGTCTTCGCCGGACTGACCGTCGTCATCGCGCTCGCCGGACTGGCCGTCGTACGCATCCCGTTCCTCACCGTCATGGGCCTGGCCGGAGCAGCCGCCGTACTGATCGCGGTCGCCGTCGCGCTCACCCTGCTCCCCGCCCTGATGGGCTTCGCCGGCGAGCGGCTGCGGCCGAAGCCGGGCTCCCGCGCCGACCGCCGCGAGCGAGCGGCCCACGGCGCCGGTCACAGTGCCAAACGTGCCTTCGGGGAGCGGTGGGGTGCTCTCGCGATCCGCCGCCCGCTGATCACCCTGGTCACCGTGCTCGTCGGCCTGCTCGCCCTCGCCGCACCCGCGCGGGACCTGCGACTCGCCCTGCCCGACAACGGATCCGCCCCCGCGGCCAGTGGGCAGCGCAAGGCGTACGACATCGTCTCGGACTCCTTCGGGCCCGGCTTCAACGGCCCGCTGATGATCCTCGCCGACACCTCCCGGGCCAAGGACCCGCAGCAGGCCACGGCCACCCTCACCAAGGACCTCAAGGAGACACCGGGCGTCGCCACGGTCGGCAGGCCCCAGCTCACCGAGGACGGAGACGCCGTCCTCCAGGTGGTGCCGAAGACCGGACCCGACGACGAGAAGACCAAGGACCTCGTCGAGCACATCCGGGACGAGGCCCCCGGCTGGCGGGAGACGACCGGCGCCGACGTCTCGGTGACCGGCACCACGGCCGTCGGCATCGACGTCTCCGCCCGCCTCGCCGACTCCCTCCTGCCCTTCGCGCTGGTCGTGGTCGGTCTGTCCCTGCTGCTCCTGCTGCTGGTCTTCCGTTCCCTGGCCGTCCCGCTCAAGGCGAGCCTCGGCTTCCTGCTCTCCGTGGCGGCCACGTTCGGCGCGGTCGTCGCCGTCTTCCAGTGGGGCTGGCTGTCCGGCCTGCTGGGGGTGGAGGAGACCGGACCGGTCGTCAGCATCCTGCCGGTCCTGGTGATGGCCGTGCTCTTCGGCCTCGCGATGGACTACGAGATGTTCCTGGTGAGCCGGATGCGGGAGGCGTACGTCCATGGGGCGGGCCCCCGGGAGGCGATCCTGTCCGGGTCCCGGCACGCCTCGCGGGTGGTGACCGCCGCAGCGCTCATCATGTTCGGCGTCTTCGCGAGCTTCGTGCCCGGTGGCAGTTCGATGCTCAAGCCGATCGCCTTCGCGCTGGCCTTCGGCGTGCTCGTCGACGCGGTCGTGGTCCGCATGACGCTGGTCCCGGCTGTCCTCGCGCTGGTCGGCCGGGCCGCCTGGTGGCTGCCGAAGTGGCTCGACCGGCTGTTGCCGGACGTCGACATCGAGGGCGAGCGACTCAGCCGGGCGGCTACGGCGGCGGAGGGCGCCGGGCCCGATACCGACGGCCCCGGCGTGCCGGTGGGGGTGGCCGACATCCCGTATTCGCAGCCACGTATCCGATAGCGGTTCCCGTAGGCCCGTAGGCCCGTAGGCCAGGCCGGGCGACAATCCGGCCGCTGCCGCCGAACACGGTGGCAGCGGCCGGATCGGTCCGTCACTCCTCGCCCAGATACGCCTTGCGCACACTGTCGTTGTGCAGGAGCCGTTCATGCACTTCGAGGCGGACGTGGCGATCTTCGTGACGACGACGCGATTCAGCGGCCCCGCCACCGAGTTCGCGCTCAAGCACGGCATTCTCACTGTCCACCGTGACCTCTTGGGTCTGTGGAACAGCGGAGCCTCGCTGGGATCGCTGCTCGACGTCAATGGCTGGGGCCAGGGCGATGCGCGTCATCGGGCGCGGTGGAGGAAGACGTACGGGTGAGCGGGTCCGGTGCGGCGCGGGCCACCGGTCCGGCTTTGTCTTCTGCCGACGTTCAGGAACAGGCCGCTTTGCACGGGGCGTCTCGGGCTCCGGTGGATCCTTCTGATCTCGCTCGTCATCACCACGACGTACGGCAACGCCCTTCGCGCGAACATCTTCAACGTCGAGGTGTGGAAGCCGGCTCTGGCCGCCGCCGACGTCATCCCCATGCGGGATAAGGGCGAGCGGTGGAAGGCGTCGCGCAAAGACGGTTTCCACGTGCTCCGGCACACGTACGCCTCGGTCATTCTCGAAGCGGGCGAATCCGTTGTCACCCTGTCCCGCTGGCTCGGCCATTCGAGCCCGACCATCACCCTGGACTACTACGCCCACTTCATGCCGGAGGCCGGCGGCATGGGGCGCGGGGCCATCGACGCTCTGCTTGGCCAGCCTGCACTGGCCGCGTAGCCGTCCGCTCCACACGACCCACGAAACGGGTGGGCACAGCGATCTGCTGTGCCCACCCGTTTCGGCGTTCCGCACGGGGGAGTTGGCTAATCTCCGTGCCGATCAGTGCTCCCAGCCTGCGCTTCAACGGTGAGGCTTCCGCAGGTCAACGCCCGTGATCGCAGGAGACCGCCCGCATCGGAGCGCGGCTCATTCTCCCCAGATTCTCCCCAGCGGCCTGGAAGGAGTCGTCGGAGCCTGCGATCCGGGCCGTGCCCACTCCCGGGAGCGTCTTCCGAGGCGACTACTCAGAGCCAGTCTTTCCGCTTGAAGATGACGTACAAACTGGTGCATACAATCGCCATCAGGACGATGGCGAAGGGATACCCGAGCACCCAGTGCAACTCCGGCATCCGATCGAAGTTCATTCCATAGATCGTCCCCACCAACGTCGGAGCGAACAAAATCGCCGCCCAGGACGAGATCTTCTTGAAGTTGTCCACCTGGGGGTGCTGACCTGCGGTGATGACACTGGGATCGCCTCTGGCCTGGGCTGATCCGTCTTTCTGGGCCTTTCACGCTCGTGCCCGGTTACGCAGTCGATTCTCCCCACGCGCTCCCCAGCGCCGCCCGTACTCCCCAGATTCTCCCCCGAGGGGGCACGGGGATGACCGTAGCGGCGTGGTGAAGAAGGTCCGCCGACCATGTGCTCCGGTCACACCTCGTGGCCGAGAGCGGCAGGAGAGTCAGTGCTGCGACGGCCGTAGCGACTACCCCGGTGCAACGCATAACGGGCGCTCCTTTCAATTGTCCCGAATGCGACCGGTGGACTCGACGAAGTACCCGAGCGTGGGCAGGGAGCGCTGGTTGGGCGTCACTGCGCCCTTGTGCGGGGGCAGGGTGTCCGGGCGGTCTATGTCCGGGCACCCCGCCGCGTCTCTCTTTGTCAGTTGTCGGGTCCGAGGGTGGTCAGATCAAGGGCGCCGGTGGCTGCGAGGTAGCCGTTGGCGGTGAGGTTGACGTGGTCGCCGGTGTCGTAGTTTTCCGGCGCAGTACCGGCGTCGAGCTTGAGGGGCAGTGGTTCGGTGGTGGAGTTCGGATCGACGGGGATCGCCACGGCCGATTCGGTGTCCGCGTGGGTAACCTTGGGGGTGGTGAAGTCGTCCTGGTCGGTGATCCAGGTGTTGGTGTCGATGCGGTTGGCGTCGATCGCCGTGGTGCAGGGGGCGTAGCCCTGGCACGGTGTGAGGGTGGTGAGGACGACCTTGAAGCCCCAGCCGCGGAGTTGGGCGACGAGTGTGGCGTATGCCTCTTCCACGGTGGTGTCCTCGGTTCCGGCGACGATGTCTTCGAGCCCCTCGTCGACGATCACGGTGGTGACGCCGGGCAGGGTGAGGATGTCGCGGTCGAGGCGGGTGAGGGTGGCCGGTCCTCCGCGGGTCTGTTCGGTGGTGAGGCGGTTGTTCTCGATGCCGGTGGCGACGACGCCGTAGTCGGGTACGCCCTGTTGGTTCGTCCGGAGGGCGGTGGCGAGGTCGTCGGTGAGGCGGGGTGTGGTGAGGCCGGGGTTGGTGGCGTCGGCGAAAGGGTCCACGAGTTGGTCGCCGAGGACGGCCACGCTGGGCCGGCTGTCGCCGGTGGTGACGTCTATTCCGGTGAGGATGTTGGTGAAGTAGCCCGAGAACACGCCGCTGCCGGTGAACGCGGTGTCGGTGGTGTCCGCTGTGTGGTCGCCGGAGCCGACGGCGCTCACGTACTGGGTGGCGGCGCTCGCCCAGCTGTGCTGGACGAGGTAGGGGGAATCGTTGACCAGATGGAGGCTGATCATGAGGCGCTTACCGGGAGTTGCGGCATAGGCGGATGGGTCGGTGTAGATCTCTCCGCCGATTGGAATGGTGACGGACTTGCTGCCGCCGTTGAAGGTCAGGTCGGCGGGCTTGGCGGTCGGGACGGCGTCGGAGAGCTGGGTCGCCAGGGTGGCGTGATCGATCGTCAGAGGGGTGCGGCCGAGGGCGTTGGAGAGCCTCAGACGGACGCCGGAGCCCGCCACGCTGGGGTCGGCGGCGATGCGGAAGGTCTGGTCTTTGTAGTCGGTGCTTTCGTAGTTGAAGGCGCCCTCGTTCGGGCTGCTCCAGGCACCTGTCCATGTCGATCCGGCCGCTGCGGTGGTCGTGTCGCGGACGGCCATGCCGAAGAGGTGCAGTCCGGGGGTGTACTTGCGGGCGGAGGCGGTGAGGTCGGGCAGGGTGACGGAGCTGACCTTCGCTCCCGGCTTGAGGGGGATGGCGAAGGCGTAGATGTTGGTGCTGCGGGTTTCCTGCGTGCCGGTGGAGAGGTTGCGGTGGGGGAGGGTGACGGCGGCCAGCGCGTTGGAGCCGTAGACCCAGTCGGGAACGGTCAGGTGGTAGGCGGCGGTGCTGCCGTCCGCGTAGGCAATGGATCCGTAGGGTCCGCCCGCGCGGCAGTCCTCGTACTGTCCGTTGCCGAGGGTGCATTCGGTGCCGCTGACCGAGGTGCCGTCGGGGATGACTGGGCTGGAGTAGTCGTCCTCGGCGCGTTCGGAGCTGACGAGGCCGTAGGTGGAGAACCCGAGGAAGACCAGGGCCTTGCCACCGGTACCGTTCATCTGGATCGTCTGATTGGCCGCCAGGACGTTGTCGCCCGCGGCGGAGCCGAAGGCGGGCAGGGTGAAGGTGGCGCCGTCCACGGTGATCTTGCCCCCGGGCTGCCAGCCGGCAGCCTTCAGGTCTTGGAGGGACATGGTTGCGCCGTAGCCGTCTGCGTCGGCTGCGGCCTTGTTGGCGTCGTCGGTGACGGCGGTGTTGTTGAACGCAGCCTGGAGGCTCGTGTAGGGCTTGTCTGCGTTGCCTGCGTGGCCGAGCGCGGTGAACTGGTACTGCTGTTCTGTGGACACGTTCCCGGCGGAGTCGACTGCGTAGACGTACAGGGTGTGGGTGCCGGGAGCGGTGGGTGTGACGGTGATGTTGGCCTTGTTCGCGGTCGCGGGGGCGGTCTCGGAGGTCGGTGTGTTGGAGGTGGGCGGGGTGGCGTCCAGCTCGTAGAGGAACTTGGCGGCGCTGTTGGTGGTGAGGGTGAACGTGTCCGGGGTGCCCGCCGCCGTGATGCCGGGTTCGTCCTCGGGGTAGAGACCCGCCGGGTCGGTGACGGTGGGTGGGGCGGGAGCGGTGAGATCGACGGTGAAGTGGCAGGTGGAGGACGGCTTGCTGGTGTCCTTGCCGTCGCTCGCCGTGACGTTCCAGCTGACCACGTCACCCGACTTCAGACCACTCATGAACGTGGAGGAGAGCTGTTTGGGCGCGTTGGTGCCGCTGGCGACGGTGGCGCTGGCCGTCGTGGTGGCGGCGGCGCTGTTGACCCAGTACTTGTATGTCGCGGCGAGGGCGTCTTTGTCGCCGTCGCTGACGACGGCGTTGAGCGTGGGCGGTGTGGTGATCAGAGTCTTGCCGATGACGGAGGGTTTTGTCGTTCCGCAGCCGACTGAGTGCGTGCCGAACTTCGCGGCCAGCGTCCCGGGTGCCGCGGGAATGTGGTTGTACTCGATGGACATGGAAGGGTTGTTGGCGAAGCGTTTGAAGTAGTTGCCGTCGCTGCTGCTCTCCTGGCTGTTGACCAGGGCGAAGGTCCAGCTCCCGTCCTTCGCCGCGGCCTTCTTCGCGATGGTGGAAGTAACCGAGAACCCGCCGGACGGTTCGCTGGTGCAGGCGGGACCGAAGCTCTTCGTCGCCAGCAGGCTGGACAGGGCCGGCCGGTTGCTCCACGTGGTGCCCGCACCGATCGCACCCGTGAGATAGAGCTTGACGTCGGAGCTCAGGCTGCAACTGGCTGAGTAATTCTCCTTGGCGTCGACCGTGGCGGCCACGATGTGCGTGCCCCAGACGGCGGAGGGGATGCCGAGCTGGAAGTAGGAGCGCTCGTCGCCGATGCACCCGGACCAGCTGTTGTAGCCGACGCCGGGGTCCCCGTACTGGGTGGAGTCGTAGTTCTTCGCCGACGAGCAGCCCTGCTGGGTCTCCGCGTAGTGCTGCTTGCTGCCGGTCGCGTAGTGCGGGTTCCAGGTGGGGTCGATGTAGACCGGGTACCGGGTGCCGGCACCGGTGAGCAGGGCCTGGTCCGGCGTCAGCGAGAGCTCGGCGCCCTTGACGTCGTCGGCCACGTGAGCGACTTGGGCGCCGATCCCGGGAACGGGAGCGGTCGCGTCCGTGACCGCTGACGCGGTGCGCGCGTGGGCGGTCCCAGTGGACGAGGACGAGTCCCACATCAGCGGTTGCGGTGCGCTGAACATCACCTGGCCCGTCGTCGAGGTGGCCTGGAGGTTGTCGTGGCCGTCGTCGGTGACAGTCACGCCGGTCGCGTGGGTTGTCAGCTTCAGGGTGGCCAGCGCGGGGTCCTTGGCAGCGTCTGCGGTCTTCACGACGACGAGTTCGGAGAAGCCGCCGAGAATGTTGGCCGTCAGCTGCAGATCCACGTCCTTGAGCACGTTCGGGTACGTGACCGTGGCACCGGACACGGTGGGCGTGGGCAGTGACGTCGGCCAGGTGAAGGAGAGTTGCGCCGTGTCGCTGGTCATGGAGACCAGGGGCCCGGCCCCGCCCCCGGAGAAGACGAGCGGCTCGGAGGCGGCCGTCGGGCTGTAGGTGCCGTCGGCGTTCCGCTGGAGCGTGGCGTCGACGGGCCGCCACGCCCCGTTCTTCCTGACCCGTTCAGGCAGCAGAGTGGTGGTCCAGGTGACCGTGCCGGACGGATTCGCCTGCACCGTGGCGGTCTCGGTCGTCAAGGCGTCCACCTGGACGGAGCCGCCGGTGTCGGCGGCTCTGCTCTGCGCGTCGGCCAGAGCGGCTTCCTGATCCTTGGTGAGCCCTGAGTCATCCGCGGGCCGCGAGGTGCCCAGTGGACCGTCCGGGCTGCTCTGCGGCAGCGAGGGCGCAGGGGTGGACAGCGGCATCGAAGCACCGCCGTCGGCTGCGGCCGGCACCGCGGTCACCGTGGACAGCGACATCGCACCAGCTACGGCCGTGAACATGAAACGGGCGAAAAATCGTCGCCGTTTACTGGCTTGTTTTCCCGCGTAATGCGGGGTGGAAATCTCGGACATCTGCCCCCCAAATGTTGCGTCCGAATGTGAGTGCGCGATGGGCGCGAGGAGGTTACACACAAATCCTTCAAGCCGACAACCGATGACCGAAAAGCGCCCCCATCGAGCGAACTCCAGAGATGAGTGCTGTATGCAACTTGGTTCCAGGAGGAGGCAGTTGGTGAATATTTTTACCGATCGCCAGTCATACATCCTTGTATCGATGCGCTAACCGGCACTTTTTGACGCCACTCAGAGGCTTTCATGGGTATCTCTATACCAATTGATTACTGTGAAGGTCCTGTGGATTTGGATGGCGACCTGATCAAATAATCCGTCGTCGGTCGCGTTGAATTGGGGGGTCCGTGGTGCGTCGTCATGCGCTGTGGCGGATATACGGCAAGACCATGCGGTTACAGCGCATGCCCGCTCTATGGGTGATCGCGGTCACAGCTCTCGGCCTGCTGACGGGTTTTCTCGCGCCGCAATCTGCTCTGGCCGACACGAAGAGCCCCGACTACCTCGTCACTGCAAAGAAAGAACCTTCCGTCCCGGTCACGCCCGTCAAGGGCAAGCCGGTCAAGAGGCAGACGATGGGGCGCTGGAGCACTGCTCAGGCGCACCGGACCTGGCCCGCGGCCGCGACGGCCGTTGCGACTGTGCCTGCCAAGGACGCCGTGCACGCGGCGAAGCTGCCAGTCACCGTGGCCGCCGCCAGGCACGGCCATCGCGTCGCCGCAGGTACGAAGGTGCACGTCCGACTGCCCGGCCAGGCCACGGCACAGAAGCTCGGCGTCCGCGGCGTGGTGTTCACGGTCCAGCCGGATGACGCGACGGCTTCGGGTACCGCTCGGCTCGGCCTGGACTACGCGGCCTTCCGGAACGCCTACGGAGGCGACTGGGCCGGCCGACTCCGCCTCGTGCAGCTTCCTGCGTGTGCGCTCACCACTCCCTCCAAGGCCGCATGCCGCACCGAGGCTCCCCTGGCCAGCAGCAACGACGCCAAGAGCAGCACAGTCTCCGCCGATGTCACCCTCCCCTCAGCCAAGAACGCGACGGCCGGGCGAAATGCGGCCACCTCTCCGATGGTGCTCGCGGCCGTGGCTGGTGCCTCGGGTGGAGGCGGCACCTACGCGGCCACGTCCTTGGCTGCCTCCGGTCAGTGGACGGCGGGCGGTTCGGCCGGCGCCTTCAGCTACTCGTACCCGATCTCTGTGCCGGACGTGCCCGGCAGCCTGGTACCGAGCGTGTCCCTGGGATACAGCTCTCAGAGCGTGGACGGGCGCACCTCCTCGACCAACGCCCAGTCCTCCTGGATCGGCGACGGCTGGGACTACTCGCCCGGCTTCGTCGAGCGCAGCTACGCCTCCTGCTCCGACGACGCTGCGAACGGCACCCCGAAGACTTCCGACGAGTGCTGGTCCGACGACGTCGACTCACTCACGTTGTCGCTGAACGGTGCGTCCAACACGCTGGTCCACGACGACAAGACGGGTACCTGGCATCCGCAGGGCGACAACGGCGAGAAAATCGAGGTCAAGACCGACACCGTCAATGGCGACAACGACAACGAATACTTCGTCGTCACCACCACCGACGGTACGCAGTACTACTTCGGCAAGAACCGGCTGCCCGGCTGGACCACGGGCAACGCGACCACCAACTCGGTGTTCACCACGCCCGTCTACGGCAACGACACGGGCGAACCCTGCCACGCGTCCACTTTCGCCGACTCCTGGTGCCAGCAGGGCTACCGCTGGAACCTCGACTACACCGTCGACCCGCACGGCAACGCCATCAGCTACTGGTACACGCAGGAGACCGGCTACTACGGCCGGGACAACTCCACCACGCCGACCGCCTACGCCCGCGGCGGCTACCTCGCCAAGATCCAGTACGGGCAGTTGGCGGGCAAGGTCTACGACACCACCGCCCAAGCGGCGGCCCAGGTCTTCTTCGACACCTCAGAACGCTGCCTGCCCGACTCGGGCTTCGACTGCGCCTCTTCGAAGATGACCACAGCAAACGCCACGCACTGGCCCGACGTCCCCGTCGACCAGGTCTGCACCTCGTCGGGCACCTGCAACAACCACGGTCCGTCGTACTTCACCACCCAGCGCCTCACCGGCATCCGCACCCAGGTGCTGGTCGGTAGCGCCTACCAGAACGTCGACGCCTGGACCCTGACCCACACCTTCCCGCCGACCGGCGACACCGCCACGCCGTCGCTCTGGCTGAGCCAGATCGTGCGCACCGGCAAGGACGGCGGAAGCCTGGACCTGCCGCCGGTGAAGTTCGTCGGTCAGGCACTGGCCAACCGCGTGGACGGCCTGGACGGCTACCAGCCCATCACCCGCTACCGGATGACCACGGTCACCACCGAGTCCGGTGAAGTGATCACCGTCAACTACACCGCGCCCCAATGCCACCGCACCGGAACGGTGGTACTCCCGTCCAGCGAGGACAACAACACCTACCGCTGCTATCCGCAGTACTGGACCCCGCCGGGCCAGACATCCCCGCAGCTGGACTGGTTCAACAAGTTCCTGGTCAACTCCGTGACGACACAGGACCCCACCGGCGGCGGGCTGCCCGTCCAGACGTCGTACAAATACATCGGCGATCCGGCCTGGCACTACAACGACGACCCGCTGACCCAGGCCAAGTACCGTACCTGGAACCAGTGGCGCGGTTACGGCACGGTCGAGACCCGCACCGGCACGTCCCCGGAGAAAGTCACGCTGTCCCGGGAGACGTACTTCCGCGGCATGGACGGCGACAAGACATCCACCGGCACCCGGAACGTCCCACTCAACGACGACGCGGGCGACGACCCGCAGAAGGACTCCGACTGGCTGGCAGGCCAGACCTTCGAGACGCAGTCGTTCAACGGCGACGGCGGCGCACTCCTGTCCGACGGCGTCACCGACCCGTGGAGTTCGCCGGCGACGGCCACCCAGGCCCGTACGAAGGCGGGCCTGGACCCGCTGGTCGCGCGCCGTACGAACATCCAGCGGGCTCGTACCGTCACCACCAAGGCGGACGGCACCAAGCGCACCACCGAGATCGACTACACGATCGACGCAGCCAGCGGTCTTCCTAAGGCCGTGGACGACCTCGGCGACACCTCGACCGCCTCCGACGACAAGTGCACCCGTACCTGGTACGCGGCGGACTCCTCCGGAAACTCTCTGCCGATCCCGCGCCGGGTCCAGGAGGTCGCCGTCTCCTGCTCGACCACCCCGAAGTACCCGGACGACCTGCTCAGCGACGACCTCACCTTCTTCGACGGCTCCACCAGCAACACCGCCACGCCCACCCAGGGCGATGTCACGATGGTCCAGAAGGCCGACTCCGTCGCCGCCGACGGCACCCCGCACTACGTCACGGCCCTGAAGAACACCTACGACTCCTACGGCCGCGAACTCACCGAGACGGACGCGGACAGCCACGTCACGACCACCGTCTACACACCCACGACCGGTGCCTCCCCGACCACCATCAAGGTCACCCAGCCGAAGGTCACCGGTCAGACCGCCGGGTTCGCCACCACGACGACACTGGACCCGGCCCGCGGCCTCGACCTGAAGACCACGGACGCCGCCGGCTACTCCACCACCAGCACCTACGACCCGCTGGGCCGCCTGACCCAGGTATGGAACCCGGGCTTCCCCACCGACAACAACCCCAACGTCAAGTACAGCTACAACCTCTCACCGTCGGTGCCGTCGACGGTCACCACTCAAACCCTCACCGACAAGAACGCCTACGTCACGTCCATCTCGATCTACGACGCGATGCTGCGGCCGCGCGAGACGCAGACGGCGACCGTCGACGGCGGCCAGACGATCACCGACACGGTCTACGACTCCCATGGCTGGGCGGTCAGCTCCTCCGACCCGTACTACAACAGCGGGGCCCCCACCGGCACGCTCGTCGACGCGCCTGACAACAAGACTCCGTCCCAGACCGCCACGGTCTACGACGGCGCCGGCCGCGCCACGGCCTCGATCGCCTACCACTTCGCCTCCGAGACCTGGCGCACCACCACCGCCTACCCCGGCTCCGACCGCGTCGACGTCACCCCCTCCGCGGGAGCCGCACCCTTCGGGGCAACCCCCACCACCACGTACACAGATGCCCGCGGCCAGCTGGCCAAGCTGCTGCGCTACCACGGCACCACCGCCACCGGTGCTGCCGACACCGTCACCTACTCCTACGACGCGGCGGGCCACCAGACCGGCGAGGACGACGGCCAGGGCCACACCTGGTCCAGTCGTTACGACCTCCTGGGCCGCCGCACCTCCCAGACCGACCCCGACACCGGTACCTCCCACTCCACGTACGACAACGCAGGGCAACTGCTGTCCACGACCGACAACCGCGGCAAGAACATCAGCTACACGTACGACGAGATGGGCCGCAAGACGGCCGAGTACGACACCACCGGCGGCGTCGCGCAGTCGACGTCGAACGAGCTGGCCGCCTGGACGTACGACACCCTGAAGAAGGGCAAGCCGACCGCGTCGACCCGTTACGTCGGCGGCACCGGCGGGTCCGCCTACACCAGCAAGGTTCTCGGTTATGACAGCCACGGCTGGGCACAGGCCACACAGCTGACGCTCCCCGCAGCGGAAGGAAGCCTGGCCGGCAACTACATCCACCAGAACAAGTACAACCTGACCGGAACCCTGGCCAGCTACACCGACCAGGACCCCACGGCCATCAAACTGCCGCAGGAGACGGTCTCCTACACCTACGACGCCTTCGACCGCCCCATCGGCGTGGGAGGTGACACGAACGGCTGGGCCTACGTCAGCGGCCTGACCTATACCGAGTTCGACGAGCCCCAGCAGTTCACCTACGGCACCTCCGGCAACTTCGCGCAGCAGACCCTCACCTACGACGACCAGACCCACCGCCTGTCGGACTCCACCACCGTCACCAAGTCTGGTGCCGCGATCGCCGACAAGACCAGCTACACCTACCAGCCCTCCGGCAACGTCACGAAGATCACCGACAAACTGGAGACCGGCTCGACCGACACCCAGTGCTTCGACTACGACTGGGCACAACGCCTGAAGGACGCGTGGACGGCCACCGACGCCTGCTCGGCCACCCCCGCATCCGGAGCCTCCACGACCGTCGGCGGCCCGTCGCCGTACTGGCAGTCATGGTCCTACGACAGCACAGGCGCCCGCTCCGTCCAGATGGACCACGACATCAGCGGCGACACCTCCCACGACGTCACGTCCTCGTACACGCCCTTCAAGGCGGGCGAGGGCCCGGCCCACGCGGTATCGACGGTGGACAAGGTGGTCCCCGGCGACCCGACGGCCGACACCACCAACGCCTACGCCTACGACCAGGACGGCAACGTCCACACCCGCACCACCCGCGCCGGCACCGACACCTTCACCTACAACGACGAGGGCAGCCTGTCGGAACTGTCCTCGACGGGCTCCGCAGGCGACACGAAGTACCTCTACGACGCCGACGGCAGCCTGCTGCTCCGGCACAGCCCCGACGCCACCACCCTTTACACGGGCGACGAGGAGATCACCCTCAAGACCGGCGCCACCACTGCCGACGGCGTGCGCTACATCTCCATCGCCGGCCAGACCGTGGCCACCCACTCCTCCGACGGCAAGTTCACCTACCTGATCCCCGACCGCCAGGGCACCGGCGCTCTGCAGATCGACTCCCAGACCCAACAGGTCACCCGCCGCCAGTACAAGCCCTTCGGCGAGGCCCGCGACCAGAGCGGCACCTGGGTCGGACAGCGCGGCTACGTCGACGGTACCCAGGACGACAACACCGGCCTGACCAACCTCGGCGCCCGCGAGTACGACCCCACCATCGGCCGCTTCCTGAGCCCCGACCCCCTCATGGACCCCGGCTCCCCACAGAGCTGGAACGCCTACGACTACGCTGACGACACCCCGGTCACCAGCTCGGACCCTTCCGGCGGCTGCGCGGACATCGACTGCCCCACTCGCAACTGCCCGTCGTGTCTGAACCGCACTCCCACTGACAAGAACCCCAACTCGCCGGCTCTGCACGACTACCCGGGCTCGGGCAGCACGCCGACCAACACCAAGTCGTACGCGAAGAAGTACCAGGCCGACATCAGTAACAGCACCGCCAACGCCCAGGCCGAGGAGCAGGCCCTGGAGCGACAGAAAGCCACCGCGGACGCGGCGGCTGCCGCAGCCAAGAAACAGGCGTCGGGGTTCAAGCACAGATTGCTCAGTCTGGTCGCGGACGTCCTGGGAGTGACCGATGCCTACAACTGCTTCACCAAGGGCGACGTCATGGGCTGCATCAGCACAGCCCTGACCTTCGTGCCCTGGGGCAAGGTCTTCAAGGCCATCAAGGTCGGAGTCGAAGCCCTCAAGATCTGGCGCGCCCTGGACCGCGCCTACACCGCCGTGAAGGACACCGAGGAAGCCGCCAAGGTCGCCGACGACGCACTGGAAGCGGAACGCTTCGTGGTGGGAGCAGAGGGAGCCGGTGAGGACGTCGCCGTAGGATGCGGCGCGGCGGTGCACAGCTTCACGGCCGGCACCGGTGTAAGCCTGGCCGACGGCACATCAAAACCGATCAGCAAGGTGAAAGCCGGCGACACCGTCCTGGCCACCGATCCGCAGACGGGTGTCACGGCACCGGAGAGGGTCCAGCGGGTCATCGTTACGACGACGGACAAGGACTTCACCACCCTCACCCTGGCCGTGTCCCCAACCCGAGGGCCCCCGTACGGGAAGCGGGCCGGCACTGCGTCTGCGAAGCAGACCCTCACCACCACCTGGCACCACCCCTTCTGGGACACCACTCACCATCGCTGGACGGACGCCCGCGACCTCACCCCGGGCACCAAGCTCCGCACCACGGACGGCACCACCGTCACGGTGACCCAGGTCCACAACTTCCACCAGAACGAAACGACATACGACCTCACGATCGGCACTCTGCACACGTATTATGTGCTCGCTGGGAAGATTCCGGTCCTCGTTCACAACTGTAACGAAGGCTATGCGGATGTCTATTTCGACGATGTCGAGGGGCATGCGTCGATTTCCGTGACGCATGGTGATACGACGATGCACACCGAAGCGGGTTCGCGGCCTGGCTCGGATTCTGTTCCTGGTGTGCGTTCCAAGCCCCACTCGCCCGGCACCACCGTTGTCCGGGTACCCCTTCCCGAAGCCAGGAATGCGCAACTGGCACAATATGCCATGGAAGACGTGAATCTGGGACCGCATGACGTCGACACGAATAACTGCGTCACGTATTGTGCGAGGATACTCAAAGCTGGAGGGGTAGATATACCTGCCAATGATTCGCAGAACATTGCGGGGTGGCTGCTGAACTCCTCGTATCCGCAAAGGAGGCTCTAGCTGTGGCATCGGAAGGTTGGGGGGCGCTCAGGGGTCAGCCTCCCCATTGGGAGGCTCCAGAAGAGCTCCGAGTTCCAACGGCTTCAGTAGCGATCAATCTTGCTGTTCAGATGATGGGCAGCAATATGATCGGAAACGATGTAATTGAAGCTATTGCAAGTTTCGTTTCGGCGAAAGTTCAGATCGAGCTGTGGATGGGGCGCCATGATCCCCCCCTGCCGCTGCAGCGGCAGTTTGTGGTGGGTCGAGTTACGGCAGAGGCGGTCCGGGGTGTGTATGAATCCTGGGTGGAGTACGAGAAGGTGTTCCGGCTAACTGGAGGGAAAGCTTCAAAGATTGTCAGGGAGAAGGAGGAGCTCATTCGGGCCGTGCGGAAGGCTACCGATATTCTGGTGCATGCGAAGTCGGATGAGCCGGAATAACTGACAAGGTGCTCTCCTGGCCGGGGTATTCCTGTTTACAGCTTGCCTGGACGGCAGGTCCACGATCCGTATCCGCACGAGTGTGGGGCGGGATCGTGTTGCCGACGTGTACCAGGACCGCCACAGCTACGTGTGGAACAACGACCGGGATGCGACGTCTCTTCGCAACGGCCACGGCCGATTCGTGGAAGACCTTTCGTGTCACCACCCTGGCGAGGACGGCAATGGCGGTGGCGCTCAACCAACCGGGTGGGGGAGTGTAAATCTAACGGCCCTGTCTCGCATTCGGTGGTGACGGAGCGTGCTGTTATCCGAGGAGGATGCGGTGCCGGAGCAGGGTGAAGCCTGCTCGTCCGTGCATCTGGCGCGCGATCCGTTTGGTCTTGGTGTTGACGCCCTCGGTGGGGCCGTTGCTGTACGGAAGCGTGAGCCCGGCGATCACAGCGTCGATGTCCCGGTCCAGGCCCCGGGTGAAGGCGCCGTCATCACCCCGACCGCTGATCACACGCCCCAAGAGCGCCGCCACGTCGCCTTGGACGAAGACGAACTCGCTGCGCTCACCGACGGGTTCACCAAGATCCAACGATGCGACACGGAGGGGCTGGCGGTGCTGCTCCTCGGCCGCGTGGAAGGGTCGTTCAGCACTGAGTGGGTGACGCTGTCGGGGATCTTGGTTGAGCCTGAGCAAGATGGGTGTCGTACTCGGACGACAATTTTCGTCATCTGCGTCTGCCCCCCAGTGCAGGTGTTCTCGGATGCCCTCCACGAGTCGCCGGGAAGTGGCGTTGTCGGTGGCCTATGTGAGGGTGTGCGTCGTGGATGAACTGGTGGAGCATGTCGACGGTCAAGATCGTGTGCTGGGGGTGGCCAGCCGTCGGAAGGCCATCCGGGAAGGTTGGCTGCATCGGGTCGCCGTGACGGTGTGTCGTGATGAGGGTGGCCGATTCCTCGTCCACCGGCGGTCGGAGCAGGTGTCGCGCTTCCCCGGGCTCTATGAGGTCGAGGTCGGTGGCGCCGCAAATGTCGGCGAGTCCTATGAGCAGGCCGCCGCGCGGGAGTTGGCCGAAGAGTTGGGCGTCCGTGCGCTGCCGCGCTTGCTGTTCACGTTCATCAACCGCAGCGGTGTGAGCCCTCACTGGCTCGGCGTGCACGAAGCCGTGGTGCCGGATGCCGTGGTCCCCGATCCCGATGAGGTCGCGTGGCATGGCTGGCTGACGGAGCCGGAGCTGCGGTCGGCCCTACTGGAGTGGCGCTTCACTCCCGACAGCCATGAAGTCTTCGGCCGGTATCTGGCGTTCCGGACCGCGCAATCCTGACCGTCAGGATTTGCCTGTGGTGCGCCATGCGGTTGGCCGTGGGATGTCTTGCCGGTCCAGGAAGTTCTGGAGGGCGGTGGGTGTTCGAGGTTGGCGTTCACCCGTTGGTGCAGTCAGTTCCGTGTTGACGCGCTCGATGTTGACGGCGATGGCGGTCAGGACGTGCTGGACGTGGGTCTTGGTCTGGCTGCGGTAGCGGGCTTGTCGCATGCCGTGGCCGTTGACGAACTCGTTGACGGTGCTCTCGATGCCGGCGCGTATCGCGTAGTTCGCCTTCCAGCCAGTGGTCTGCTGGGCGGCTCGGGCGGCAGCCTGCCGTTCGTAGAGCTGCTGGGGCAGGAAGTTCAGCTGGCGTCGGTCGCTGCGCGTGCAGCTGGGCCTGACCGGGCACTGGCCGCAGTCTTCCTTGGCGAACTTGACCCGGACGTAGGGGGTGATCGAGAGCGGTGTCGACCATTCCCGGCTCGGCTTGCCCTGTGGGCAGACGACCTGCTGTCGTTCCCAGTCGATGGTGAAGGAGTCACGGTCGAACACGTTGCCCTGGCGTGACTGGCGGGTGCGTTTCTTCCGGCCCGGTCCCACCAGCGTGATGCCATGCCCGCGGGTGGCATGGTCCTGCTGGACGATCGAGGTGTAGCCGCCGTCGACCAGGGCTCGTCGGGCAGGAGGTCTCGCCGGGCCAGCCGGTCGTGGATGGCGGGCAGGGCCCTGATGTCGTAGAGCGTGGCCGGGGTGGTGGTCACGTCCGTGATGATGTTCACCATTTCGTCGTCGCAGGTCTCCGTGACGTGGGCGAGGAATCCCTTCCAGCGGGTGTCGTTGCGGCGGGAGTAGCGGGCGGTCAGGTCGTAGGGCGAGACGATCGCGGTGGACGAGGGCGGTAGGCCGGCCTCGTCGGGTTCACGCCACTGGACTCGTGCTCGCTCGTCGACCCAGTAGTTCTGGAGAAAGATCTGTCGCAGTGCCTGGACCTGCGGCCCCTGCCATAGAACACGTAGGTAGGTGCGGACGTAGCGCAGCAGGAGGTAGACGTCGCCCCCGGTGTTCTTGATGCGTGTCTTCGGCCGGGTCGGGGTCCGGCCGAACCGGGCCGCCCGTCCGTAGCGCTCGCCCCACTCGTCCGTCACCAGCCCGACCAGCTCCTGTGGTGCCTGACGTGCGATTTCCTCCAGGGCAGCCCGCATAGCTTCGGTGACCATCTCAAGGCGCGTCAGGTCTCGGACGGCGCTCAGGATGTGGGTGGAGTCGGTCCGCTGCCGTCCTCGTTCCCCGACCAGTCCGGCGGCTTTGATCCGTTCCAGTACGAGGTCAAGGAGCTTGTCCGCCCGGCCGTCCTCGGCCAGGCGCTCACGAAAGTCCGTCAGAACACTGTGGTGGAAGCCGGGGTCGTCCAGCTCCAGGCCCAAGGCGTATTTGAAGTCGATCCGGCAGCGGACGGCCTCGGCGGCCTGGCGGTCGGAGAGCTCCAGGAGGAACTGGAGGACCGACACGTCCTCGACACCAACGCGCTGCTGGTCGAGGCCTGCGCCCTGGCCAAGCACGCCGATCGGCAGGACCGGGTTACCGCACTGGCAGTCACCGGCCGCGCCACCCCATACATCGCCGCGCACGTCCCCGGTGAAATCGACGAACACCTGGCCAAAGTGGCCGCCGACCTCGAGGCGCCGGAACGCCAGGCACGCCGCGTGCTCGATCAGCAGATCCTGCCCGCTCTTCGGGTGGTCGATCTGGAGATCCGAGACCACCTGGCTCCGCAGACCTGGCACATTCTGCGGGTCGACCCCACGATGCCGCGGAAGTTGCGGGGCGATCCGGATGACGCGCCCACGATGGCGCTCGCGGAGTTCCTGGGGCCATGCGTCATCGTCTCCAAGGACAGCGTCTTCTCCCGCTTCGGGTTCGCCGTCATCGACTGGATCCCCGTTGCCGAGAGCGTGCTGCGCATGGCCGGCCTGGAGGCCACCGCCGCGAACGCGCTGGTACTCATCGACATTGCGTTCCAGTTGTTCGGTGCCGGCGTTCACCGCCTGGCGGTCCTCGCCGCGAACAACCCGCTGGCCGCGACGGCGGGCCGTGGGTGGGCTGCTGTGGTGGTGCCACCGCCGTGGCTTCCTGACCCACGACAACTGGAGACGTCGCCTGTCGCAGCTAGGCGGCGTAGCGAAGCCGCTGCTGGAGCTGGCGGAAGCCGGGATGACCGAGCACCAGGCGCTCAGTGACCGAGCCCCTGCTCCCACACGGGGAATACCACGACAGGGTGCGTCCGGGGAGGATCCATCGAAGGTGACAGGCCGGGGTCGGATGAACCGACGTCCGGGCTGGGGTAGTGGCTGGCTCGGTGTTGTTGGCTGCAGGATGCGGAGGGCAGGGTTCCTCCTCCAAGGTGGCCGGGCCTTCCGCGAAGGCGAGTGGTACGACGGCTGCTGCGGACGGGGGTCTGGTGCAAAGCTGGCGGCGTTGACACGCGCGCAGTTGGATAGCGCGGTCATCGCCGATGGAGATGTGGCCGGGTGGAAGGTGGCTGTTCCGAAGTCGGCGTCCGGGCCTGTCGGTGGGGCGCGGATGGTGGCCGACAAGGCCGCCTGTCAGCCCGTTGCCGACGCGTTGAGCGAGACCGGGGCGGTCAAGCCGGTGGCCTCGGTGGAGCGCAGCGCTGTGGCGGAGGACCGGTCCGGGGTCATGGTGCGGGTACGGCTGGCCTCGTACGCGGGCGGGGGAGCCGTCAAGGTCATGGCCGACCTGGCGACCGCGGCCCAGGGCTGCAAGGGTTTCGACGGGACGGGCGGTGACGGCAGGCAGCACGTCGGGGTGGCTCAGTACGGCGCCTATCTGAGTGCCCAGAGCGCTCTCGGTTTCCGGCTGACCGCGAAGGTCGGGGACCAGACCCTCCCCATCTACCTAGACATCGGCTCCTCGGCGGCACGGTGGAGTCTCGCGACCTTCAATGTCACGGGAGACGACCCCGGGACCGGGTCCACGACGGCGGAGCGGCAGCAGTCCGTCAAGCAGGGGTCCCCGACCTCCTAAGCACGCAGTTCGCACCAGACCGTCTTGCGGTCCGGAGACCGGTCCACGCCCCAGCGATCGGACAGCGCGTCGATGACGGTCAGGCCGCGCCCCGACTCCTCCGCCGCCGTGGCGGGCAGGAGGGCGAGCACCGACCGTGGAGCGGTGTCGGTCACCTCGATGCGGGTGCGGCTGTGCCCCGGCCCGCCGCTCACGCGTCCGGCCACCGGAGTCCCCTCGCCCACATGCTCGATGCCGCTCCACAGTCGGTTCCTGCCACTCGTTCGGTGACTCCCCGTCACGTGCCGCAGGGGAGGTCGGCGCGGCGGAAACCGGGGAACGGCGAGACACGGCGGGTTCGTTGTGCCTGGCGGAGGCGGGTAACGGCATTCGATTCTCCCCGGATTCTCCCCAGCGTTGACAGGCGCTCAAAAGGCCAGGTCAGAGGCATGATCTCGTGAGGGCGAGGAGATCATCCACATCACTTCTCCCCACGCACTCCCCAGAGCCCGTTCGTGCCCCAATTTTTCCAGGTGCGAGAGCAAACAGCGGAAGCTCCGCGTGGGTGGATGCTCATCCCTAAAGCCAGTCCCGTCGCTTGAAAATCACGTACAAACTGGCGCATACAACCCCCATCAAGCCGATCGCGAAGGGGTATCCGAACCCCCAATGCAGCTCGGGCATGTGTGAGAAGTTCATGCCGTAGATAGTTCCAACGAGGGTTGGAGCAAACAGAATCGCCGCCCACGACGAGATCTTCTTGATCTCCTCGTTCTGTTCGAAGCCCGCTTCTGCCAACGCTCGCATTTCCGCGTTCTGTTGCTGGGTGACCAGGGTCGCGTTGACCGTGAGGATCTCCGTGAGGGCCTGGCGGAAGCCGTCCACGCGTTCGCTGATGTGGGTGACGTGGTCGGCGACGTCGCGGAGGTAGCGCTGGAGCTCCTCGTCCGTGTCGTACTTGGCGAAACCGGCGATCAGGCTGTGCAGCATGCCGACCAGGGGGCGGGTGGCGCGCTGGAACTCGACCATCTCGCGGGAGAGTTCGTAGATGCGGCGGGAGACCTCCGGGTCACCGCGGAAGACCTCCGTCTCGATCTCGTCGATGTCGTTCTGGACACCCTCGACGACCGGGGCGTAGCCGTCCACCACCGCGTCGAGTATGGCGTAGAGGACCGCCTCCGGGCCGAGTTTGAGCAGGTCGGGGCTGTCCTCCATGCGGTGGCGGACCGCCGAGAGGTCCGGTGCCGCGCCATGCCGGACCGTGATCACGAAGTCCGGGCCCACGAAGACGTGCAACTCGGCGAAGTCGACCTCCTCCGGCGCGTCCAGATAGCGGGCGGCACGCAGGACGACGAAGAGCGTGTCGCCGTACCGCTCCAGCTTCGGGCGCTGGTGTGCCTCCATCGCGTCCTCGACCGCGAGCGGGTGCAGGTCGAACTCGGCGGCCAGGGAGAGGAGTTCGTCCGAGGTGGGGCGGGCCAGACCGATCCACGCCATCCCCGCGGGCTGGTCGCGCAGTTCGCGGTACGTCTGTGCGAGAGTCGCCGGCGTCGACACCCGCACCCCGTCCCGGTACAGCGCCGCCTCCACCACGCTCAGCGGCTCGCCCGGTGTCACCGCCGTCGCGGAGCCCGGCTCCGGCAGCTCGGCCGTGTCCTGGTCCGGCGGCAGGGCGCGGCGCCAGACGGACCTTCTGGTGGTCCGGCCGTTCCTGCCGTTCCCGGAGTTCTTCGAGGCCGGGCTGGGGCGTCGCTCGGACATCGCGGCCGCCTCTCGATGGGGACTGCGTCGGTGTGACCTGTGCGATCGTGGTGATCGGGCGTGGCCAGGCGTGATCAGTGGGTCTTGGAGCAGGATATACGGGGCATACAGGCCCGGCGGAGGGAATCAAGGACGGGATTCGGTGAGAGAAGCGGACAGGATCTGTCCGCGACGGACGTTAGCGTGCACACCATGGCGAAGACGTCACCCGGCCCGCTCCTCGGCACCCGCGCCCTCAACCGTGCCACCCTCGACCGCCAGTTCCTGCTGCGCCGCTCACCCCGGTCGGTCAAGGACGCCGTGGCACACCTCGTCGGTCTCCAGGCACAGAACGTGAAGCCGCCCTACCACGCCCTCGCCGCCCGCCTCGACGGCTTCGACCCCGAGCGGCTCTCACAGCTGATGGCGGACCGGGAGGTCGTGCGTATCGTCACCCTGCGGTCGACCATCCACACCCACACCGCCGACGACGCCCGCACCCTGCGCCCGCTCGTCCAGCCCGCCCGGGACCGGGAGCTGACCGCCTTCCGCAAGGGCCTCACCGGCGTGGACCTGGACCGGCTCGCGGTCCTCGCCCGTGACCTGGTCGAGGCCGAGCCGCGCACCATGGCCGAGCTGCGTCAGGCACTCCTCGTCGAGTGGCCCGACGCCGACCCGCAGTCCCTGGCCGTCGCCGCCCGGTGCACCCTGCCCCTCGTCCAGGTCCCCCCGCGCGGCCTGTGGGGCCGCTCCGGGCAGGTCGCCCTGACCACCGCCGAGCACTGGCTGGGCCGCCCCGCCGCACCGGCCCCGGCACCGGACGACACCGTGCTGCGCTATCTCGCCGCCTTCGGCCCGGCCTCCGTCAAGGACATGCAGACCTGGGCCGGACTCACCCGGCTGCGCGAGGTCTTCGAACGGCTCCGGCCCCGTCTCCTCGCCTTCCGGGACGAGCACGACGTCGAACTCTTCGACCTGCCCGACGCACCCCGCCCCGACCCCGAGACCCCCGCCCCGCCGCGCTTCCTCCCCGAGTACGACAACCTCCTCCTCTCGCACGCCGACCGCACCCGGGTCATCCCGCCCGAGCACCGGGGCCGCCTCTGGCAGGGCAACCAGCCCCACCGCACCCTGCTCGTCGACGGCTTTCTCGCGGGCGTGTGGAAGCCGGTGGACAACACCCTGGTCATCGAGGTCTTCGGGCCGCTGAGCCGGGACCAGCGGGCCGCCGTGCTGGAAGAAGGCGAGCGGATGCTGGCCACCCTGCACCCCGCAACGTCGTACGACATCCGGTTCGGGAGCGTCGTAGCCCGGTGATCTCTCAACTCGGCACGATCGTCGTGACGCCTCCCGCGCCCCTCATTCGGAGCACGTTCAGGCGGGGCCTCTAGAGTCGGGTCCATGGAACTGCGGCAGCTCACCTACTTCGTCGCCGTCGCCGAGGAGTTGCACTTCGGGAGGGCCGCCGACCGGCTGCACATCGTGCAGTCCGCGGTGAGCATGCAGATACAGCGGCTGGAGCGGGAGCTGGGCGCCGAGCTGTTCGACCGTTCGCCGCGCCGGGTCCGGCTCACCGGCGCGGGGGAGCGGCTGCTGCCCGAGGCGCGGGCGGTGCTGGCGGCGGCGGAGAAGGCGCGGGCCGCCGTCGCCCCGCCGGCCGGGCTCAGGATCGGCACCAGCACGGGGCTCGGCGCGCACCTGGACCGGGTGCTGGCCGCGTTCGCGCGCCACGCGCCGGACGTGCCCGTCGAGCTGCACTCGCTGCCGGTCGCCGAGCGCCTCGCCCGGGTCGCGGGCGGGCGGCTGGACGCCGCGTTCGTACGCGCCGTGGAGCCGGTGCCCGGCGTACGGGTCCATCCGCTGTGGCCCGACCCCCTGGTGGCCGCCGTCCCCGCCGGCCACCCCCTCGCCGGACGCCCGGAGATCGACGTCGGCGAACTGGCCGGGCTGCCCCTCGCGCTCACCGAGCGCCGCACCAACCCGGCCCTGGTCGACCTGGTCGTCGGTGCGTGCCGGGACGCCGGTTTCGAGCCGCTGCCCGGACCGTCGACCGGCTCCCTCCAGGACACCCTCGCCAGCATCGGCACCCGGCCCCTGTGGACGGTCGTGTACGCGTCCCACGCGCGCGTGCTGCACAGCCCGAGGGTGACCTTCGTACCGTTCCGGGCGCCCGGCCTGGCCCTGCCGACCGGCCTCGCCGTGTCCGCCGTCGCCCCGCCCCCGCACCTGGACGCCCTGCTGCTGGCCTGCGACGATCACGAACGCTGATCGCTGTGGTCGCGATCTGCTTCTTGGCCGCGGACGCACCGTGCGATGGAGTGGACCCACCGAACAGGAAGCGCACTCGGAGGAGTTCAACGATGCCGATCGTCACCATCCAGCAGGGCCCCCGCGACACCGAACTCAAGCGGGACCTCGTCAAGCGGGTCACGGACGCCTTTGTCGACGCCTACAAGATCCCCGCCGAGACCGTGCAGGTGTGGATCCACGAGGTCCCGGCGGACAGCTGGGGTGCGGCGGGCAGGCTCACCGCCGACAAGTAGCCGGGCCGGGACATGGATAGGGGGCGTTGCGGGCTGCTCGTGGTAGCCCGCAACGCCCCCTGGTCACTCACCCGAGCGAGGCTCGGGAGGTCTTCTGGTTACGAGTTGACCTGTGTGGTCACCAGGTTCGAGAAGGTGGTCAGCCGGGTGTAGACACCCGGGTAACCGGCCTCCGCGCACCCCTCTCCCCAGGAAGTGATCCCTGCCAGGACGCCCCCGATGAGCAGGGGACCGCCGCTGTCGCCCTGGCAGGTGTCTACGCCGCCGGATGTGTATCCGGCGCAAACCATGTCGGTCTGGACGAAGTCCGAACCGTAGGAGCTCTTGCAGCTGGTGTCGGACACGATCGGGACGGTCGCGGTCCGCAGCTGGTTGGAGGAGCTGCCGTTCTCCGAGGTGGTGCCCCAGCCGAGGATGCGGGCCGTGGTGCCGGCCGCGTACACGCTGGTCTGGGAGGAGCTGACGTACGACGCCGGGGTGTACGACATCGCCGTCGAGAGGGTGAGGACCGACACGTCGTCGCCGTTGGTGGCGTCCGTGTAGTCCGGGTTGATCCAGATCTTGCTGACCCGGCTGACCGTGCCGTTGGTGCCGTTCAGGTTCGTACGGCCGCCGACCACGCGGACGCCGCTGGTGGTCTCGCCCTCCATGCAGTGGGCGGCGGTCACCACCTTGGTGGCCGACACCAGGGTGCCGCCGCAGAACTGGCTGCCGGACGCATCCGTGATCTGCATCATGAACGGGTACGCGGTGGTCGTGGTCGTCGTGCCGCCGACGATCGGCTGGGGGGCGGCTGACGCGGTGGGGGACGCGATCAGCGCGGTCGCTGCGGCGGCAGCCGTCGCCGCCAGGACGGCGGCGGTCTTTCTGGCGCGGTTGAGCCCGAACATGAGTCTCCTCAGTGGGGGTTGCCGGTGGGGGGTCGCGCGGGTGTGGGGGTGCACGGGGGTCGCGGGACCGACCCCCGTATGCCCGGGCGAGCGGCACATCCATAAGCTAGAACCCGGAACCCCACCCTCCCAATGAGGGAACCCCCTAGGGGGATGGGGGAGGGAAAACCCTCGGTCCGCCTCAGTTAACCGGGAGCGCTCTCACTTCGCGCGCCGCCCTGCCGCCAAACGGACTATGTCCACGCGCGATCGGATGCCCAGCTTGCGGTAGACCCGGGTGAGCGTCGCCTCCACCGTCTTGACGCTGATGAACAGCCGGGCCGCGATCTCCCGGTTGGTGGCGCCCTCCATGACCAGCGCGGCGACCTGACGCTCCATCGCGGCCAGTCCCTCCAGGGTCGCGGCCGGCTCGACCGGCGCCCCGACCGCCGGCTCGGGCTCGGACTCGGGCGTCGAGACGGCCTCGTCCACCTGGCGCAACCACGGCAGCGCCCGGCACCGCCGGAACAGCCGGGTGGCCTCGTCGTACGCCGTGGGGGAACGCCGCTCGCGCAGCGAGGCCAGGGCGAACGCGGCCCGGGCCTCCTCCAGGCCGTAGCCCAGTTTGGCGAACCGGTCCTGAGCCGAGGTCAGCTGGGCGACGGCCGCCTCGTGCTCGCCGCGCGCCGCCCGGACGAGTGCCTCGGCCCGGTCCAGTACGGCGAGAACACTCTCCCGGCCGAGCCTGAGCGCGTGCGCCCGGGTGACGTCGATGACGTCCTGTGCCTCGGCCGTCTCACCCACCCGGACCAGTGCCTCGGCCAGGTCGCCCTGCCAGCGGCCGCGCGCCGGGTCGGTGATGCCGAGGCTCTGTTCCAGCTCCCGCACCCGGCGCAGCGAGCGCACGGTGCCCGCCGGGTCGCCTGCCACCAACTGGGCGTATCCGAGGGCGCCGAGAGCCCGGGACAGGTACATGGTGTCGCCGTCCTGCTCGGCGTGGTCCACCGCCTCCCGGGCCAGCGCGAGACCCCGGTCCACGTCACCGCCGGAGGCCTCGGCCAGCGAGGTGAGCATCGCGGAGGCGGTCTCGCCGATCCCGCAGTCGTGGGCCAGGTGCAGACCCTCGCGGGCCAGGTCGAGGGCCCGGCCGCAGTGCCCGGAGCGCAGTTCGGTCTCGGCGAGTCCGCGCAGGAAGTGCACCTCGCTCTCCACCTGGCCGCGCCGGCGGACCTCGCGCAGCAGCGCGGTGACCGTGGCCCGGGCCTCGGCCAGCTGGTCGCCCATCACCAGCCAGCGGAACCGGGCGCTGCCGGCCCCGTTGTGATGGCACGACACGTTCGGGTCCTGCGGCTCCTTCAGCGCGCGCTTGATGGTGGCGGGTGCGGCCGGATGGCCCATCAGGGTCTCGACCTGGGCCTGCAGGGACAGCGCGAGCAGCTCGGTGCGCCGGTCGTCGCCGCGCGCGGCCAGGCCGGCGGAGTGCGCGGCCGCCTGCCGGGCCTCGGTGAAGTCGCCCTCCACGATCAGGGCCCGCCAGGCCAGCTGGTAGTGGACCTTGCCGAGCAGCCGCGGGTCGTCGCCGGCGTCGGCGAGGGCGTGCGGGAAGGCCGCGTCGACCTCGGTCATAGTGTGGCCGGCGGAGTCGATCACCAGGATCCAGGCCCGCACCCGGTCGGCGGGCCGGGTGGCCCGGGTGAGCACCTCGCGGGCGATGTCCTGGGCGAGGTCGACCTCGCCGGCGCTGATCGCGTCCTCGGCGGCCAGCAGCCGGCGCTCGTCCGGGCCCGGTCTGTTGTCGCCGGGGGTGTGCCGGGCGGCGAGCAGTCCGAGCTGTGCGGCCACCGAGGGCGCGCCCCGGTCCCGGGCCTGGGCCGCGGCCTCGGCGAGCCGGGCGGCCACCTCCGGGTCGGTGCCGGTGGTGGCCAGGGCCAGATGCCGGGCCCGTTCGATCGGGTCGGAGGCGGCCGTGGACAGCGCCGCGTGCGCGGCCCGGCGCTCCTGCGCGGGGGCCTCGGCGTACAGCGCGGCGGAGATGAGGGGGTGCGCGAAGCGGACGGCCGGGCCCTCCGGCTCGGTGGCGAGCAGCCCGAGTTCGGCCGCCTGGGCGCACTCGGCCTCGGCGTTCTCCCGGCCGGCCGCGTGCAGCAGGGCGTGCGTGGGCCGGGCGCCGGCGCTGGCCACCAGGAGGGTGCGGCGGGCCTCGACGGAGAGCATGTCCAGGCGGGTGAGGACCAGGGCGCGCAGCGAGGTCGGCACCGGCAGCGGCTCGCCGGGCCGGGGCGGGGTGGGGTTCTCCGCGAGGGCGCGGCCGAGCTCCAGGGCGAACAGGGGGTTGCCGCCGCTGGTGCGGTGGATCTCCCGGACCGCGGCCCGGGTCAGCGCCGCGTGGCCGCGGTGGTCGAGGAGGTCGGCGACCTGCCTGCGGGTGAGCGGGCCGAGGCGGACGGCGACGGTGTCCGGGGGCGACGCGCGTAGGTGACGGTCGTACTCCTGGCCCTCCGTGCGGACCGCGCACAGCAGTTGGACCGGGATGCCGCCGAGGCGGCGGGCGGCGAAGCCGAGGAGTTCGGCGCTGGCCGGATCCAGCCACTGCAGGTCGTCGGCGACGATCAGCACGGGGCCCTCGGCGGCCAGTGCGCGTAGCGCCGACAGCACCGCGAGGCGCAGGGCGAGGCCGTCGCGCTGGAGGGTGGACTCGCCGCGGCCGGTGAGCGCCGACTCCAGGGCGGTGCGCTGGGCGCCGGGCAGGTGGGGCGCGACCTCGTCGAGGACCAGTCCGAAGAGGTCGGCGAGGGCCAGAAACGGAAGATGGGATTCGGACTCGGTGGCCGAGCAGCGCAACACGGTGCGGGCGGCGCCGGCGTATTCGGCGTCCAATGCCCGCAGGACGGTCGATTTCCCTATTCCGGCGGGCCCGTGCAGGAGCACGCTGCCGCCCGAGGCGAGCTGTTCACGCGCGGCCGAGAGCAGCTCCGCCCGACCGATGACCAGGTCGGGGCGGCATCGGGCAGGCTCCTGGAAGTCCCGTCGCACGGTCACCGCTCCCCTCGTGTGTCGTGTTCGGGCCAAATTCTAGGCAACGAACCCTGAAATCCGGCCGAACGGCATGGTGAGGGAAATAACAGCGGCCTTGCATCGGGTAATTCAAAGCGCGCATGCATGAATGGAATTGCTTCCCTCCGCTACGGCAACAACCCCGTCCGACGAGCCGCCGACACCGCCTCCCCCCGGGTGTGCGCGCCCAGTTTCCGCATCGCCGAGCGCAGATAGCCCTTGACCGTCTCGGGCCGCAGTCCGAGTCGCTCGGCCACCGCCGCGTTGGTGGCACCGGCCGCCACCCAGGCCAGCACATCCAGCTCCCTGGGCGCCAGCGTCCTCTCGGCCGCAGACGCCTGGGTGGTCAGCAGTCCGCAGGCGGCGAGCAGTTCGGCGCGCAGCCCGGGGTCGGCGATCCGCGGGGCCAGCGCCCGCAGTGCGGCATGCGCCTCCCGCACCTGTTCCCAGGCGGCCCCCGGATCCGCCACCGCGGCGGGCTCCGGCCGCGCCGCCGCCAGCAGGCCCCGGGCCTCGTCCCGTACGACGAGGGCCTGCTCCACGTCCCGCGCCGCCGCCACCGCCGCGCCCAGCGTGCGGTCACCCAGCGGCTGGGCGGTGCGCAGCGCGCCGTACAGGACGCCCCGCACCCGGCGCCGTACCACCACGGGCACCGCGAGCACCGAGCGGATGCCCTCGGCCGCCACCGGGATGTCGTACTCGTGGCTGATCTGCCGGGAGACGGAGTAGTCGGTGACCGCGCACGGCCGGGCCAGCATGACCGCCTTGCCGCCCAGTCCGTTGCCCGAGCTGACCGCGAGCGAGCGCAGGGCGGCCGTGTTGGCGCCGGTCAGCTCGCTGATCCGGACCTGCGGCCGGTCGGCGTCGACGAGCCCGCCGAAGGCGATCGGGAGCCCGGTGGCGCGCCGGAGTCTGGCCAGCGCACCGCGTATCTCCACCGCCCCCGCGACCTCTGCTGCCACCTGTCCTGCCCCTTCGACCCCGGCTTCGTGCTGCCCACACCCCCGTTCGGGGGTAGTGAGACCTGCATCACGGATTACACGATGCCAGAGAGCCGCCCGGCAATGGTCCGGTACCGAAGGAGACGCGTATGACGAGTGCGACGGAGGACTTCCGCAGGGCACGGGACTTCCTGCTGGAACACCGGGCAGACTATGCCGCCGCCTACGAGGGCTTCGCGTGGCCGCGGCCGGACCACTTCAACTGGGCGCTGGACTGGTTCGACGTCATCGCCGAGGGCAACGATCGCACCGCCCTGCACATCGTCGAGGAGGACGGCACCGAGACGAAGCTGTCCTTCGCCGAGCTGTCCGAACGCTCCGACCGGGTCGCGAACCATCTGCGGGCGCGGGGCGTCGAGCCGGAGGACCGCGTCCTCGTCATGCTCGGCAACCAGGCCGAGCTGTGGGAGACCGCGCTGGCCGCGATGAAGCTGCGCGCCGTCGTCATCCCGGCCACCCCGCTGCTCGGCCCGGCCGACCTGCGCGACCGTGTAGACCGGGGCCGGGTGAAGCACGTCATCACGCGCGCCGCGGACGCCGCCAAGTTCGCCGAGGTACCGGGGGTGTACACCCGGATCGCGGTGGGCGGACCGGCGGAGGGCTGGGAGGCGTACGAGGACGCGTACGTGGCGCCCGCCGAGTTCCTGCCGGACGGGCCGACGCTCGCCGACGACCCGCTGATGCTCTACTTCACCTCGGGCACCACCGCCCGGCCCAAGCTGGTCGAGCACACCCACACCTCGTACCCCATCGGCCATCTGGCCACCCTGTACTGGATCGGCCTCAAGCCCGGCGACGTCCATCTGAACATCTCCTCGCCGGGCTGGGCCAAGCACGCCTGGTCGAACCTGTTCGCGCCGTGGAACGCGGAGGCGACCGTCTTCATCCACAACTACAGCCGCTTCGACGCGGGCCGACTGATGGCCGAGATGGACCGGCACGGGGTGACCTCCTTCTGCGCTCCGCCGACCGTGTGGCGGATGCTGATCCAGGCCGATCTGACCCAGCTGCGCACCCCGCCCCGTGAGGTGGTGGCGGCCGGCGAGCCGCTCAACCCCGAGGTGATCGAGCAGGTCCGGCGGGCCTGGAACGTCACCGTCCGGGACGGGTTCGGGCAGACCGAGACGGCCGTCCAGGTCTCCAACAGCCCCGGGCAGCCGCTGAAGACCGGGTCGATGGGCCGGCCGAGCCCGGGATACCGCGTGGAACTGCTCGACCCGGTGTCGGGTGCGCCGGGGGCGACGGAGGGCGAGATCGCCCTCGACCTGTCGGCGCGGCCGGTGGGCCTGATGACCGGCTACCACGGGGACGCGGACCGTACGGCGGAGGCGATGGCCGGCGGCTACTACCGCACCGGTGACATCGGCGCCCGGGACGAGGACGGCTACATCACCTATGTCGGCCGCGCGGACGACGTGTTCAAGGCGTCCGACTACAAGATCAGTCCCTTCGAGCTGGAGAGCGCGCTCCTGGAGCACGAGGCGGTGGCCGAGGCGGCCGTCGTCCCGGCGCCTGACGAGCTGCGGCTGGCCGTGCCCAAGGCGTACATCGTCCTCGCGGCGGGCTGGGAGCCCGGCCCGGACACCGCGAAGGTGCTCTTCGAGCACTCCCGCCAGGTCCTGGCGCCGTACAAGCGGGTCCGGCGGCTGGAGTTCGCGCCGCTGCCCAAGACCGTGTCCGGAAAGATCCGGCGGATCGAACTGCGCGAGGCCACGGCGACGGGGTCGGCCGACGAGTATCGCGAGGAGGACTTCCGGTGAGCATCTCGTACGTACACGGCACGAGCGGGACGGTGCTGCTCGGCGACACGATCGGCGCCAACCTCGACCGGGCCGTCACGGCCTGGCCGGACCGGGAGGCACTCGTCGACGTGCCGTCCGGGCGGCGCTGGACGTACGGCGAATTCGCCGCCGACGTCGACCGGTTGGCGTACGCGTTGCTGGCGAGCGGCATCGCCAAGGGCGACCGGGTGGGCATCTGGGCGGTCAACTGCGCCGAGTGGGTGCTGGTGCAGTACGCCACCGCGCGCATCGGCGCGATCATGGTGAACATCAACCCGGCCTACCGCACCCACGAGGTCGAGTACGTCCTCAACCAGGCGGGGATCTCCCTGCTGTTCGCCTCCCTCCGCCACAAGAGCAGCGACTACCGGGCGATGGTGGAGGAAGTGCGGGGCAGGTGCCCGGAGTTGCGGGAGACCGTGTACATCGGGGACCCCGGCTGGGATGCGCTGATCGCGCGCGGCACCGCGGGGCGGAGTGCCGAACTGGCGGCCCGCACGGCGGAGTTGTCCTGCGACGACCCGATCAACATCCAGTACACCTCGGGGACGACCGGCTTCCCGAAGGGGGCCACCCTCTCCCACCACAACATCCTCAACAACGGCTACTTCGTCGGAGAGCTGATCTCCTACACCGAGCAGGACCGGATCTGCATCCCGGTGCCCTTCTACCACTGCTTCGGCATGGTGATGGGCAACCTGGCCGCCACCTCGCACGGCGCCTGCATCGTGATCCCGGCCCCGTCCTTCGACCCCGAGGCCACCCTGGAGGCGGTCCAGCGGGAGCGCTGTACCTCGCTGTACGGCGTGCCGACCATGTTCATCGCGGAGCTGAACCTCCCCGGCTTCGCCTCCTACGACCTCTCCACGCTGCGCACCGGCATCATGGCGGGCTCGCCCTGCCCGGTCGAGGTGATGAAGCGGGTGGTCGCGGAGATGCACATGGCGGAGGTCTCCATCTGCTACGGCATGACCGAGACCAGCCCGGTGTCCCTGCAGACCCGTATCGACGACGACCTGGAACACCGCACCGGCACGGTCGGCCGGGTGCTGCCGCACCTGGAGGTGAAGATCGTCGACCCGGCCACCGGTGTCACCCGACCCAGGGGAACGGCAGGCGAGTTGTGCACCCGGGGCTACAGCGTGATGCTCGGCTACTGGAACGAGCCCGAGAAGACCGCGGAGGCCGTCGACCCCGGGCGCTGGATGCACACCGGCGACCTGGCGATGATGCGTGACGACGGATACGTCGAGATCGTCGGCCGGATCAAGGACATGATCATCCGGGGTGGCGAGAACATCTACCCGCGCGAGATCGAGGAGTTCCTCTACGCCCACCCGAGGATCCGTGACGTCCAGGTGGTCGGGGTGCCGCACGAGAGGTACGGCGAGGAGGTCCTGGCCTGCGTCATCCCGCACGACCCGGCCGAGCCGCTCACCCTGGAGGACCTGCGGGCCTTCTGCGAGGGCCGCCTGGCCCACTACAAGGTGCCGAGCCGGATCCAGATCCTGGAGACCTTCCCCATGACGGTGTCGGGGAAGGTACGGAAGATCGAACTGCGGGAGCGGTACAGCGCCGGGTGAGGGACCGCGCCCCGTAAGGGGCGCGGGGCCGTGCCGGTGTGCGGCCACCGGCGCGTGGGCGCGCCAGGCCCCCCGCCGGCCCGCAGGCGGTCACGCACCTGTGCCGTGCAGTTCGTCGGCGGGACTGTTGACCGGCTGCGGCGTCCCCGCGAGGTCCAGGACGAAGAGCGGTATCCCCAGCGCGTCGGCCCGCTCACGCGCGTCCTCGGCGTACCCCGCGAGGGAGAAGTACACGCAGCCGGAGTCCTCCGTCATCGCCGTCAGCCACAGGCACTCCACGTCCCGCAGCGAGGCCGGCCGCACGGTCGGGTCCACCTGGGCGACCAGACCGCGCGCGGCCAGGCCTATGCCGGACGGCGGCCGCTGGTCGGCGCGGCGTATGTCCCGGTAGCCGAGCCAGCGCAGATAGAGCGCGGCGGCGGTGACCGCGTCCCGGGCGGTCCGGATCGTGACCGGCTGGAAGGGCGACCGCGGCTCGGGGGCCGGCGCGGGCGCGGACTCGGTCCCGGCGACCGGGACGCGCAGCACCGCCCCGCACGGGCAGCCCAGCTCCGGCTGTGGCCACTGGTCCCGGCGGCCGCAGGAGCCGCAGCTCACCGTCACCCAGTCCTCGTCCCAGGCGCGGTGCGCCACCGGGGTCGGCGCGGTCCCGCCGTCGAGGCACGGGGCGACCGGGGCGCCGCAGGCGCACGGGTACGAAGGCGCGGTGTAGACGTGCTCGCGCCGACAGGCCGGACAGCGCACCGGCACGGTCTCGGACATGGCCCCCACCCCAGGCGTCGCGTCGGTTCAGCGGTCCCATGGTGCTCCTGCCGGGGCCCGGTTGTCCGTCCCTTGACGACGTTCGTCCCCGCGCCTACATTGATTTCAGATAGTAGAAGTTAATTTCCGTATTGCGGAATTATGCTCACCGCGGGGCGCGACGGGAGCAGGCATCCGACAGCCGAAGCAGGAGTACTCCATGGCTCGAATGACCGCTGCCCGCGCGGCAGTTGAGATCCTCAAGCGCGAGGGCGTCAGCGCCGCGTTCGGGGTGCCGGGCGCGGCGATCAACCCGTTCTACGCGGCGCTCAAGGCCTCCGGAGGCATCAACCACACCCTCGCCCGCCATGTGGAGGGCGCCTCGCACATGGCCGAGGGCTACACCCGGACCCGTCCCGGCAACATCGGCGTCTGCATCGGCACCTCCGGTCCGGCCGGCACCGACATGATCACCGGGTTGTACTCGGCCACCGGCGACTCCATTCCGATCCTCTGCGTCACCGGCCAGGCGCCGACCGCGGTGATCCACAAGGAGGACTTCCAGGCCGTCGACATCGCCTCGATCGCCAAGCCGGTGACGAAGATGGCGGTCACCGTGCTGGAGGCGGCCCAGGTCCCCGGCGTCTTCCAGCAGGCCTTCCACCTGATGCGCTCCGGCCGCCCCGGCCCGGTCCTGATCGACCTGCCGATCGACGTCCAGCTCACCGAGATCGAGTTCGACCCGGAGACCTACGAGCCGCTGCCGGTCTACAAGCCGGCCGCGACCCGCGCCCAGATCGAGAAGGCGATCGGCCTGCTGAACGCCTCCGAGCGGCCGCTGATCGTCGCGGGCGGCGGAGTCATCAACGCCGACGCCGCCGAACTGCTGGTGGAATTCGCGGAGTTGACGGGGATCCCGGTGGTCCCCACCCTGATGGGCTGGGGCGTGCTCCCCGACGACCACGAGCTGAACGCCGGCATGGTGGGCCTGCAGACCTCGCACCGCTACGGCAACGCGACCTTCCTGGAGTCCGACTTCGTCCTCGGCATCGGCAACCGCTGGGCCAACCGCCACACCGGCAAACTGGACGTCTACACGGCCGGCCGGAAGTTCGTGCACGTCGACATCGAGCCCACCCAGATCGGCAAGATCTTCGCCCCCGACTACGGCATCGCCTCCGACGCCAAGGCCGCGCTGGAGCTCTTCGTCGAGGTGGCGCGGGAGTCGAAGGCGGCGGGCAGGCTCCCCGACCGGAGCGAGTGGGCCGCCGCGGCCCAGGAGAAGAAGGCGACCCTCCAGCGCCGTACCCACTTCGACGACATCCCGATCAAGCCGCAGCGGGTCTACGAGGAGATGAACAAGGCCTTCGGCCCGGAGACCCGGTACGTCTCCACGATCGGCCTCTCGCAGATCGCCGGCGCCCAGATGCTGCACGTCTTCAGGCCGCGGCACTGGATCAACTGCGGCCAGGCGGGCCCCCTCGGCTGGACGATCCCGGCCGCCCTGGGCGTGGCCAAGGCCGACCCGGAGGCCTCCGTGGTGGCCCTCTCCGGCGACTACGACTTCCAGTTCATGCTGGAGGAGCTGGCGGTCGGCGCGCAGCACAAGATCCCGTACGTCCACGTCCTCGTCAACAACTCCTACCTGGGCCTGATCCGCCAGGCGCAGCGGGCGTTCGACATCGACTTCCAGGTCAACCTGGAGTTCGAGAACATCAACTCGCCCGAGCTCGGCGTCTACGGCGTCGACCATGTGAAGGTCGCCGAGGGCCTGGGCTGCAAGGCGATCCGGGTGACCGACCCGAACGAACTGGGCGCGGCCTTCGAGCAGGCGAAGAAGCTGGCGCAGGAGCACCAGGTGCCGGTGGTGGTGGAGGCGATCCTGGAGCGGGTCACCAACATCTCGATGTCCACGACCAACGACATCGGCAACGTCGTCGAGTTCGAGGAGATCGCGACCGAGCCCGGGCATGCGCCGACGTCGATCAGGACGCTGAAGGTCTGAGCCGCCAGGACGCCTGAGGTCTGAGCCGCCAGGACGCTGAAGGTCTGAGCCGCCGCACCACAGCCGGGCACGACGAGCGGGGCACCGGGGCACGAGAACCGGGGCACAACAGAGCGGGCGGTCCATCCGGAAGGATGGGCCGCCCGCTTCGCGCTGTGGGTGACACGGGGGCCGCCGCCCCCGTGCCGGCGGCCTCCGTGTGCAGTGAATATGCCCCACGACCGGGGCGGTTGAAGCATGTTGAACATGATTCAGAGCTTGATTTGAGGATTCGCCATCCGCTTTACCTGGGTTCAGGGGCTTTCGGGATGCTCGGTGAGTCCCGGCCAGTCGTCCGGTCCGCCGCCCTGCCACTCGATGAGGTCGCTCTCCTCGACCTCGATCCGGTCCAGATCGGCCATCCGCAGGATCTCGACCACGTCGTCGAGATGCGAGGCGATCCCCAGGGTCACGTCTGCCTCGGTGACCCGTCGGGAGCCGTCCAGGGCGGGAGCGTGCACGACGATGTGCGGGAACTCCGTGGGTGGGTGTGCTGTCATGCCTTCAGCCTGCTGCGGCCGGGGCGGATGCGCACGCCGAAGCGCGGACGCGGGTACGCCGAAGCGCCGGAGCGGAGGACGCGGACGGTTCCGCATCCGGCGCTCCGGCGCTCGGTGGGCTTCTTCGGCTGTGGCCGTCCGACGGCGCGAGGCTGGGCGCGACAGGTCGTTCGCGCCGCCGGACGGGGTCCGGAACGGCTGGGACCGCGGCGGGTGCGACGGAGCCCGGGCTCGCTTCCCTCAGGTCGAGAAGGGCGCTCGGTTCCTTCACCACCGCACTGGCTCGCACGCCGCCGCGGTCCTTGCCACGCCCGCGCACCTCCGGCCGGCCACCCCTCATCCGGGCCGTCCGGCCGTGCGCGGGCCGTCTGTGTCAGTCCTCGCGCAGGGCGCGGACCGCCTCCTCCACGCGCTTGCCGTACTCGGGGTCGGCGGCGTGGAAGTGGGCCAGGTTCTTCTCGATCACGTCGTCGCGGGAGACCTGCGAGAGGCCACCGGCGATGTTCGCGACCAGACGCCGCTTCTCCTCCTCGGACATCAGCCGGTACAGCTCGCCCGCCTGGTGGAAGTCGTCGTCCTTGGTGTGCGCCGGGGCCTCGTGGGTGCCGGTGTGGCCGGTGACGGCCAGCGGGGCCGCCAGCGGACGGCCGGTCTCCACCGGGCCGTCGTACGAGTTCGGCTCGTAGTTCCTGGCGTGCCGGCCCTGCGGGTTGACGGCCATGAAGCCGTCCCGGCCGTAGTTCTGCGCGGTCGTCGCCCTCGGGGCGTTGACGGCCAGCAGGGTGTGGTTGACGCCCAGGCGGTAGCGGTGCGCGTCCGCGTAGGCGAACAGCCGGCCCTGGAGCATCTTGTCGGGGGAGGGGCCGATGCCCGGCACGAAGTTGTTCGGGGCGAACGCGGCCTGCTCGACCTCGGCGAAGACGTTGTCCGGGTTGCGGTCCAGGACCAGGCGGCCGACCCGCTGGAGCGGGTGGTCCCGGTGCGGCCACACCTTGGTCAGGTCGAAGGGGTTGAAGCGGTAGTCCGCCGCCTCGGCCGCCGGCATGATCTGGACATACAGGGTCCAGGACGGGTTCACGCCCCGCTCGATGGCCTGGAGCAGGTCCGTCTGGTGCGAGTTGGGGTCCTTGCCCGCGAGCTCCGCCGCCTGCTCACCGCTCAGGCTGCGCACGCCCTGGTTGGTCTTGAAGTGGTACTTCACGAAGAAGGCGGCGCCCTCGGCGTTCGTCCACTGGTAGGTGTGCGAGCCGTAGCCGTTCATGTGGCGGTACGACGCCGGGATGCCGCGGTCGCCCATCAGCCAGGTCACCTGGTGCGTGGCCTCGGGGGAGTGCGCCCAGAAGTCCCAGACGTTGTCCGGCTCCTGACGGCCCGTGAAGGGGTCGCGCTTCTGCGAGTGGATGAAGTCCGGGAACTTGATGGGGTCCTTGATGAAGAACACCGGGGTGTTGTTCCCGACGAGGTCGTAGTTGCCCTCCGCCGTATAGAACTTGACGGCGAAGCCGCGCGGGTCGCGTACGGCGTCGGCGCCGCCGAGGGAGTCGGCGACCGTCGAGAACCGCAGGAAGACCTCGGTGCGCCTGCCGACCGTGCTCAGGAAGTCGGCGTGGGTGAAGCCGGTGACGTCGTCGGTCACCTCGAAGTAGCCGTAGGCGCCACTGCCGCGGGCGTGCACCACGCGCTCCGGGATCCGCTCGCGGTTGAAGCGCGCGAGCTTCTCCAGGAGGTGCTGGTCCTGGAGGAGGAGCGGGCCGCCGACGCCGGCGGAGGCGGAGTTCTGGTTGTCGGCGACCGGGGCGCCGGACTCGGTGGTGAGCACGCGCTTCGACATCGTGGACCTTCCGTGCGAGTGTCAGCGGAAATCAATTTCCGCTTTGTGGAGCCTAGGATCGGGTCGGCTGGGACGTCAACAGTTTGTTGAAGTGGTTTCCGGGCGGCGCCGTCGCCTGGGCGCGACAGGACAGTTGTCAGCGACGGCGCCGCCCGGAAGTCGTGGGGTGCGGCTCAGACCTGGGCGCCGGAGAGGCGCTCGACCGCGCGCAGCAGCGCGGAGTGGTCCAGGCCGCCGTCGCCCTGCGCGCGCAGGGAGGCGACCAGTTGGGCCACCACGGCACCGACCGGCAGGGCCGCGCCGACGTTGCGGGCCGCGTCGGTCACGATGCCCATGTCCTTGTGGTGCAGGTCGATCCGGAAGCCCGGGGCGAAGTCGCGGTTCAGGAAGTTGTCCTTCTTCCGCGTCAGCACGGTCGAGCCGGCCAGGCCGCCGTTCAGTACGTCCAGCGCGGCCGTCAGGTCCACGCCGGACTTCTCCAGGAAGACCACGGCCTCGGCGCACGCCTGGATGTTCACGGCGACGATCAGCTGGTTGGCGGCCTTCACGGTCTGGCCGGAGCCGTGCGGACCGCACAGCACGATGGTCCTGCCCAGCGCCTCGAAGATCGGCTCGGCGGTGTCGAAGTCGGCCTGCTCGCCGCCGACCATGATGGACAGTACGGCCTCGATCGCCCCGGCCTCGCCGCCGGACACCGGCGCGTCCAGGACGCGGATGCCCTTGCTCCCGGCCGCCTTCGCCAGGTCGACTGAGGTCTGCGGGGTGATGGACGACATGTCGATCAGCAGCGCGCCGGGCTTCGCGTTCTCCAGGATGCCCTCGGGGCCGTAGGCGATGGCCTCGACCTGCGGCGACGCGGGCACCATCGTGATGACCACGTCGGCGTCGCGCACGGCCTCGGCGATCGAGGAGGCCGCGGTGCCGCCGGCGGCGGTCAGCCGGTCCAGCTTCTCCTGTTCCAGGGTGAAGCCGGTGACGTCGTAGCCCGCCTTGATCAGGTTCTCGGACATGGGGGAGCCCATGATGCCGAGACCGATCCATGCGATCGCCGGGCGGGTCGGGTTGGAGGAATGGGTGCTCATGATGGCGGTGCCTCTCTCAACTGCTCTGCGAAGTCGGGGAGTTCAGCGGGTGGCGCGGGCGTCGCGCGGGAGCCAGTCGAAGGCCTCGGCGCTCGGGCGGTCGCCCGGCTTGTACTCCAGGCCCACCCAGCCGTCGTAACCGGCCTTCGCCAGCTGGTCGAGCAGCTCCGCGAGGGGGAGCGAACCCGTGCCCGGGGCGCCGCGGCCGGGGTTGTCGGCGATCTGCACGTGGCCGGTCTTCGCGGCGTACCGCTCGATCACCGACGGCAGGTCCTCGCCGTTCATGGACAGGTGGTAGAGGTCCATGAGGAAGCGCGCGTTGCCGAGTCCCGTGGCCTCGTTGACCTTGTCGACGACGTCGACGCCCGCCGGTGCGCTCACCAGCGGGTACCGCGGCGACTCGGGCCGGTTGAGGGTCTCGATCAGGAGCACCGCGCCGATCCGGTCGGCCGCGCGGGCCGCCAGTGCCAGGTTCTCCAGGGCCAGCGCGTCCTGCTCGGCCGGGTCCACGCCCTCGACGCGGTTGCCGTACAGCGCGTTGAGCGCCCCGCAGCCGAGCGACTGCGCGAAGCCGGCCGCCACCTCGATGTTGGCGCGGAACCTCTCCGACTCCGCGCCCGGGATCGACAGGGCACCCCGGTCGGGGCCGGGCAGCTGTCCGGCGTAGAAGTTCAGGCCCGTCAGCCGCACGCCCGCGTCCTCGATCGCACTCTTCAGCGCGTCGAGTTCGGAGCGCTCGGGGGTGGGGGAGTCGACCCAGGGCCACCACAGCTCGACCGCGCCGAAGCCGGCCGCGGCGGCGGCCGCGGGGCGCTCCAGGAGCGGGAGTTCCGTGAAGAGGATCGACAGGTTGACGTTGAAGCGCTGCTCTGCGGCTGCGCTCAATTCAAATCCTGGCATGGGGGTCGGCGCTCCCTTCCGCTGTCTGTATTTCCGTATTACGGAAGTTGATTTCTGCTTAACGGAAGACTGCCTGCGACCGGGGAGCGCTGTCAAGAGCGCCCGCGCAAAACCCGCGCCCTACGCTGAAGGCATGGCACGGTCCAACGACGAGGTCGCCGCGCTGCTCCAGGAGTACGCGGACCTGATCTCCATCACCGGTGGGGACGCCTTCAGGGCGCGGGTCTACGAGAAGGCCGCCCGCGCGGTCGGCGGTCACCACGCCGATGTCGCCACGCTCGACCTCAAGGGGCTCCAGGGGATCCCGAACGTCGGGAAGTCGATCGCCCAGAAGGTCCTGGAGTTCTTCGACCGGGGCAGCGTGTCCGCCGTGGAGGAGCTGCGGGCGAAGATCCCCGCCGGGGTACGGCGGCTGACCGCCATCCCCACCCTCGGCCCGAAGAAGGCGATGACGCTCTACGAGGAACTGGGCGTCGCCTCGGTCGAGGAGCTGGCCGAGGCCATTCACCAGGAGCGGCTGCGCGACCTCAAGGGCTTCGGGCCGAAGACCGAGGAGAACCTCCTGCACGGCATCGAGCTGCTCCGGTCGGCCGGGGGCCGGGTGCGGATCGACGTCGCCATGGACCTGGCGGAGAGCATCGTCGAAGCGCTGTCCGCGGTGACCGGCTGCGAGAAGTGCGCCTACGCCGGTTCACTGCGCCGCCGGCGCGAGACGATCGGTGACATCGACATCCTCGTCGCGGCGGAGAAGTCGGCGCCGATCATGTCGGCGTTCACCGGGCTGCCGTACGTCACCGAGGTCATCGGGCAGGGCGAGACCAAAACGTCGGTCCGCACCGACAAAGGGCTCAACGTCGACCTGCGGGTCGTGCCGCCGGACTCCTGGGGCGCGGCGCTCCAGTACTTCACCGGCTCCAAGGCCCACAACATCCGCACCCGCGAACGGGCCGTGCACCAGAAGCTGAAGCTCTCCGAGTACGGGCTCTTCGACGTCGAGAGCGGCGAGAAGATCGTCTCGGAGACCGAGGAGGAGGTGTACGGCCGCCTCGGGCTGCCCTGGATCCCGCCGCCCCTGCGCGAGGACCGCGGCGAGATCGAGGCGGGGCTGCGGGACGAGCTGCCGGAGCTGGTCACCGAGGCCGACCTGCGCGGCGACCTGCACACCCACACCGACCTCACCGACGGGTTCGCTCCGCTGGAGGAGATGGTGGCGGCGGCCGCCCGGCGCGGCTACGCCTACTACGCGATCACCGACCACGCGCCCGACCTGGCCATGCAGCGCATGACCGACGAGCGGATGCTGGCCCAGCGGGAACGGGTGCGCGAGCTGGACGGCACGTACCCCACCAAGGGCCGGCGCGGCGGACTGCGGCTGCTGCACGGCACCGAGCTGAACATCGGCCCCGAGGGCGGGGTGGACTGGCCGGACGACTTCCTCGCCGGGTTCGACCTGTGCGTGGCCTCGATCCACTCGCACTTCAACCAGGGGCGCGACGCCCTGACCCGGCGGCTCGTGCGGGCCTGCGAGAACCCGTACGTCCACATCATCGGCCACCCCACCACCCGCCTCATCGGCAGGCGGCCCGGCATCGACGCCGACCTCGACGCGGTCTTCGCGGCCTGCGCCCGCACCGGCACGGCCCTGGAGATCAACGCCCACCCGAACCGCCTCGACCTGCGCGACGAGGACATCCTGCGGGCCCGGCGGCACGGCGTGAAGTTCGCCGTGAACAGCGACGCCCACGCCGTCCCCCAGCTGGCCGTCATGCGCTACGGCATCGGCACCGCCCAGCGCGGCTGGCTCACCAAGGACGATGTGATCAACACCTGGCCGGAGCGGCGCCTGCGAAGCTTCCTGCGCAAGAAGCGCGGCTGAGCCGGGAGGACGCGGGGTTCAGTCGAAGACGATGACCTGGCGTCCAACCACGTCGCCGCGGCCCAGGGCCTCCAGGTTCTCGTTGACGTCTTCGAGTCCGACCTCGGTGACGTTCTGCGTGACGAGGCCGGCTTCGGCGAGGGAGAGTACCTCGACGAGGTCCAGGTGGTTGCCCCAGAAGGAACCGAGGTAGGACAACTCCGTGCCGACGAAGGGGAACTGGCGGTGTTCGACGCGGTCGCTCATGAGGCCGACGGCTGCCAGTGCGCCTTCCGGGCCCAGCAGGTCGAACCCCATGGAGATGGACGCCTCGCTGCCGACGCAGTCCAGGACGGCGTCGATCGTCCGCCGGCCGGTCAGGCTCTCCAGTTCGTCCTGGACGGCCTCGGTGGACTTGTCCCTGACGTTGATCCCGTAGTCCGCGCCGTCCGGCCCTGGATCGGGCACGGGGACCTCGTCGATGCGAAGGGGTTGCCGGTATCCGTGCATCCGAGCTGCTCGCATCCGCATCGGGCGGCCTCGCTTTCGTCCGGACCAGTGGATGCCGTTGCTGACCCGCGAATACAGGAACATCAAGTCTGAGCGGGCCACCCGGGACCGGCAACTCGGGGCCGATCGGGGGACGTACGCGATGCGGCGCACTGCGGGAGCGGTGCATGATCGAAGATCCGGGGAGCGACGAGGAGTTGCTCGGCCGGCTTGCGGAACAATCCCGGATCTACGAAGGATTGCCATGATCAAACCCTATGGCCCATACGATTTCATGCCGGAGATCAGGACCTTCTCGTTGACCTCGGAATCCGTGGCCGACGGCGGCCGACTGGCCCGCGAGCAGGTGAGCGGCATCCTGGGGGCGGGCGGGGCGGACGTCTCACCGCAGCTGAGCTGGTCCGGCTTTCCCGAGGAGACGCGGAGTTTCACGGTGGCGATGTTCGACCCCGACGTACCGACCGCCTCCGGCTTCTGGCACTGGGCGGTGGCCGACCTGCCCGCCTCCGCGACCGGCCTTCCGGCCGGGGCGGGAGACGGCAGAGCCCTGCCCGGAAACGCGCTGACGCTGGCCAACGACGCCGGCTACCGGAGGTACCTCGGCCCCGCGCCCCCTCCGGGCAACGGCCCGGACCGCTACTTCCTCGTGGTCCATGCCGTCGGCGTGGCAGAACTCGGGGTCTCCGAGGCGTCGACCCCGGCCGCCATGGACTTCCTGCTGTTCAGCCACGCGATCGCGAGGGCCACCATGTACGGCACATTCGAGCGGGCCCTGGGCCGAGCCACCGGACGAACGGCCTGACAGACGGCCGGGCGCAGGGGCGCCCGGTTCGGCTAGGGTCGGCTCGTGGCGGACGCAGCGGCTCCGTCGCGGTGGAATTGACTGGCCCGGGACGCGTCGCGGCTGTGCAGCGGTCGGCCGAAGCGCAGGTCAGGGACGTTTTCTGGGGGCGCAATGCGATTGAGAGTGGAGTTCACGACCGAGCCCTTCGATCTAGACGAGGCACCCGCACACGCGCTGGTCGCCCGTGAGGTCATCGAGGGTGCTCAGCTGGACGCGGTGGACGTCGGACCGTTCGGGAACACGGCGGAAGGCGGCGCCGACGCCGTGCTCACCGCCGTGGACGCGCTGCTGCGTCAGACCCTGGAGGCCGGGGCCACCCGGATCTCGCTCCAGGTCAACGTGGTGGGGGAGGACGGCGACAAGTGACCGGAAACGCGGACGAGCCCTTCATCACGGCGGTGAAGCCGCTGGTCGACGCCATGGGCGGCGAGTTGCTCCCGCCCGACGAGGCCGGCGCCGACGACGTCGTGCTCGCCTGGGAGGGCGTCGACGTGGTCGCCGTACGGCTGCCGCAGCTCGCCGACTCGCTCGACCACATCCTGGCCGCCATGGAGCGCAAGCAGGGCAAGCCGCTGGCCGACCTGGACCGCAAGGCGAAGCAGGAGGTCGTGCGCATACTGGAGGCGCGGGGCGCCTTCTCCGTACGGCACGGTGTGGAGACCGTGGCGGGCGCGCTCGGCGTGAGCCGCTTCACCGTCTACAACTACCTCAACCGCGAGAAGGAGAGCTGACCCGCGGGTCGGACCCCGGGGTTGTTACGCGGAATTTTCAACAAAGTGTTGACGCTGGGTTCCGGAGGGCGTTAGCTAACGGCAGCCCGTTCAGCACGAAGGCCGCCTACGGCCACGGAGGCTCCCGTGACGTCGACTTCCACGCCCCCGGGTCTGGCCCGGTTCAATGATCTGGAGGAGCACGCGGCCTTCGCCGCCCTCCACGAGGCGTGTGCCTCCACCGCATGGGCCCGGCGCCTGCTCGCCGCCCGCCCCTACGCCACCCCCGAGGACCTCTGCTCCGCCAGTGACGCGGCCATGGCCGACCTGGGCCCGGCCGACCTGGCGGAGGCCATGGCCGGTCACCCGCCGATCGGCCGCCCCAAGCCCGGTGACCCCACCTCGGCCCGCGAGCAGTCCGGCATGGCCGGCGCCGCCGAAGCGCTCAAGGCGCAGATGCTCGAACTCAACCTGGCGTACCAGGAGAAGTTCGGCCATGTCTTCCTGATCTGCGCCACCGGCCGCAGCGCCGAGGAGATGCGGGACGCGGTCGAGGAGCGGATCGGCAACGCGCCCGAGCAGGAGCGGGAGATCGTCCGCGCCGAACTGGGCAAGATCAACCGCATCCGGCTCGCCCGACTCGTCGCAGAGGACGCCTGACACCATGAGCACCAGCACCACCGCCTCCGTGTCCACTCACATCCTGGACACCTCGCTCGGCCGTCCCGCCGCGGGCGTCGCCGTCCAACTGTCCGCCCGCGAGGGCCGTGACGCGGGCTGGCAGGCGCTCGGCGGCAGCGCGACCGACACCGACGGCCGGTGCAAGGACCTGCCGGCGCTGCCGGAGGGGACCACCCACGTACGGCTCGACTTCGCCGTGGAGCCGTATTTCGAAAAGTTCGCGAAGAAGCAAGCCGATGCGCAGCAGGACGCCCCCGCGAATCGGGACAGCGGACCGGCCGTGTTCTTCCCGGAGGTGGCGATCACGTTCGCCGTCGTGCCGGGCGAGCACTACCACGTACCGCTGCTGCTCAACCCGTTCGGCTACTCCGTTTACCGAGGGAGCTAGCTAATGACCGCCAATTCCCGCCCTGCCCACTCTGTCACCCTGGGACAGAACCAGTACGGCAAGGCCGAGAACCGGGTCGTGAAGATCACGCGGGACGGTGCCACCCACCACATCAAGGACCTGAACGTGTCGGTGTCGCTCTCCGGCGACATGGACGAGGTCCACTACTCCGGCTCCAACGCCAACGTCCTGCCGACCGACACCACCAAGAACACGGTGTTCGCGTTCGCCAAGGAGCACGGCATCGAGTCGGCCGAGCAGTTCGGCATCCATCTGGCCCGGCACTTCGTGACCAGCCAGGAGCCGATCCAGACCGCCCGGATCCGGATCGAGGAGTACGCCTGGGAGCGCATCGAGGCCTCCGACGCCAACTCCAAGTTCATCGGCGCGGAGGAGGTCAAGCACTCCTTCGTACGCAAGGGCCAGGAGACCCGGCTCACCCAGATCACCTACGACGGTGACTCCTGGGAGGTGATATCCGGCCTGAAGGACCTGGTCGTGATGAACTCGACCAACTCCGAGTTCTGGGGCTACGTCAAGGACAAGTACACGACCCTCCCCGAGGCCTACGACCGCATCCTCGCCACCCAGGTCTCCGCCCGCTGGCGGTTCAACTGGACCGACGACGAGCAGAAGATGCCCAACTGGGAGAAGTCCTACGAGCAGACCAGGAAGCACATGCTCCAGGCCTTCGCCGAGACGTACTCCCTCTCGCTCCAGCAGACGCTGTACCAGATGGGCTCGCGCATCCTCAACAACCGCGGCGAGATCGACGAGGTCCGCTTCTCGCTGCCGAACAAGCACCACTTCCTGGTCGACCTGGAGCCGTTCGGACTCAAGAACGCCACCGAAGACGGCGCCGTGTACTACGCCGCCGACCGGCCCTACGGCCTGATCGAGGCGACCGTCCTCCGGGACGGCTGCCCGGCGAAGATCCCGGTGGATCTCACCAACCTCTGATCCACGCCACATTCTCGGCACCCGCGGCCGGTGACGCCCAGCGATCCGGCCGCGGCACTCAAATTCCCAGGGTCCTGCCGTGCCCTCACCACAAGTCCACTGAGCGAAAAGGACGAATCATGGCAGCAGACCAGCGCACCGTCATCGAGAACTGTTCGATCGCGACCGTCGACGCCCACGACACCGAGTACGCGAGCGGGTACGTCGTCATCGCCGGCAACCGTATCGAGTCGCTCGGCGCGGGCCGGGCACCCGAGGGCCTGGAGAACGTCGTACGCCGTATCGACGCCACGGGTCATCTGGTGACGCCCGGCCTGGTCAACACCCACCACCACTACTACCAGTGGATCACCCGGGGCCTGGCCACCGACCACAACCTCTTCAACTGGCTGGTCGCGCTGTACCCGACCTGGGCGCGCATCGACGAGCCGATGGTGTACGCGGCCGCCCAGGGCTCGCTCGCGATGATGGCCCGCGGCGGCGTCACCACCGCGATGGACCACCACTACGTCTACCCGAAGGACTCCGGCGACCTCTCCGGCGCCATCATCCGCGCCGCCCGCGAGACCGGCGTCCGCTTCACCCTCGCCCGCGGCTCCATGGACCGCAGCGAGAAGGACGGCGGACTGCCCCCGGACTTCGCCGTCGAGACCCTCGAAGGCGCCCTCGCCGCCACCGAGGCGACCGTCGAGGAGCACCACGACCCCTCCTTCGACGCGATGACCCAGGTGGCCGTCGCCCCCTGCTCGCCGTTCTCCGTCTCCACCCAACTCCTGCGGCAGGGAGCCGAGTTGGCCCGCCGCCTCGGGGTGCGACTGCACACCCACGGCTCGGAGACCGTCGAGGAGGAGCAGTTCTGCAAGGAGCTGTTCGGGATGGGCCCGACCGACTACTTCGAGTCCACCGGCTGGCTCGGCGAGGACGTGTGGATGGCGCACTGCGTCCACATGAACGACTCCGACATCGCCGCGTTCGCCCGCACGAAGACCGGTGTGGCGCACTGCCCGTCCTCCAACGCCCGCCTCGCGGCCGGCATCGCCCGCGTCCCCGACATGCTCGCCGCCGGCGTCCCGGTCGGTCTCGGCGTCGACGGCACCGCGTCCAACGAGTCCGGCGAACTCCACACCGAACTGCGCAACGCGCTGCTGATCAACCGCCTCGGCGCGCACCGGGAGGCCGCCCTCAACGCCCGCCAGGCGCTGCGCCTCGGCACCTACGGCGGCGCCCAGGTCCTGGGCCGCGCAAGCCAGATCGGCTCCCTGGAACCCGGCAAGCTCGCCGACCTGGTGCTCTGGAAGCTGGACACCCTCGCCCACGCCTCCATCGCCGACCCGGTGACCGCCCTGGTCTTCGGCGCGGCCGCCCCGGTCACGGCCTCCTTCGTGAACGGCCGTCAGATCGTCGAGGGCAACCGCCTGCTGCACGTCGACGAGGACGAGATCGCCCGCGCCACGCGGGCCGAGGCCCAGCGGCTGGCGCACCTCGCCGCACGGTAACTCCTGACCCCCGTACGTCACTTCAGTCATACGACTGCTCAGCTCCGGCCAGGAGGGACGGCTCCCGGCCGGCAGCCGTGGCCCCCAGCGGGGTCCACGGCGGCCGTCTCCTGGGCGCGTGCTTCCTCGCGCGCGCCCAGGAACGGTCACCCCGTCCCCCTCGGTCCCTCCCCCACTCTCGGCCTCGCTCGAGCGGGAGGTGTCCCCATGACCAACACGCACCACCTCCCTGAAACCCGCGTCAGAGCCGACGCGTACCCGACCGGAGGAGAGCCGCCGTGTCCTCGCACCCTGTCGACGAGAAACTCCCGCCCCTGAAAATGGCCACCACGGGCCTTCAGCACGTGGCCGCCATGTACGCCGGAGTCGTCGCCCCGCCCCTGATCGTCGGCGCGGCCATCGGCCTGTCCGGCACCGAACTGACCTTCCTCACCGGAGCCTGCCTCTTCACCGCGGGCCTCGCCACCTTCCTGCAGACCCTCGGCATCTGGAAGATCGGCGCCCGGCTGCCCTTCGTCAACGGCGTCACCTTCGCCGGGGTCGCCCCGATGACCGCGATCGCCGCCTCCACCCACGACAAGTCCGACGCCCTGCCGGTCATCTTCGGCGCGGTGATCGTCGCCGGCCTCCTCGGCTTCCTGGCCGCCCCCTTCTTCAGCAAGGCGGTCCGCTTCTTCCCGCCCGTCGTCACCGGCACGGTCATCACCCTCATCGGCGTCTCGCTGCTCCCGGTGGCCTTCGGCTGGGCGCAGGGCCCCGACCCGGCGGCGCCCGACTACGGGGCGGCCAAGTACCTGGGCCTGGCCGCCGCGACCCTTCTCGTGGTCCTGCTCCTGCGCCGCTTCACCCGGGGTTTCGTCAAGCAGGTCGCCGTGTTGATCGGCCTGGTCGTCGGCACGGTCGTCGCGCTGCCGTTCGGCGTCACGGACTTCGGCCCGGTCGCGGACGCGGACGTCATCGGCTTCCCGACCCCCTTCCACTTCGGCGCCCCGCAGTTCCACATCGCCGCCGTCCTCTCCATGTGCGTGGTGATGGTGGTCTCGATGACCGAGTCGACCGCGGACATGCTGGCGCTGGGCGAGATCGTCGAACGGCCCGCGGACGAGCGGACGATCGCGGCCGGGCTGCGCGCCGACACCCTCGGCTCGGCGATCAGCCCGCTCTTCAACGGGTTCATGTGCAGCGCCTTCGCCCAGAACATCGGCCTGGTCGCGATGACCCGCATCCGCAGCCGGTTCGTGGTCGCGGTCGGCGGCGGCTTCCTGGTGCTGATGGGCCTGTGCCCGGCGGCCGCGTCGCTGATCGCCGTCGTGCCCCGCCCGGTGCTGGGCGGCGCGGGCGTGGTCCTCTTCGGCTCGGTGGCGGCCAGCGGCATCCAGACCCTGGTCAAGGCCGGGCTGGAGAAGGACGAGAACGTGCTGATCGTCGCCGTCTCACTCGCCGTGGGCATCGTCCCGATCACCGCGCCGGACTTCTACCACGCCTTCCCGGAGACCGCCCGGATCGTCCTGGACTCGGGCATCTCGACGGGCTGTGTGGCGGCCGTACTTCTCAACCTCGTCTTCAACCACCTGGGCCGGCGGCACACGGAAGCGAACGGCACGGACTGCGAAGCCCCGGAGAACCCGGGGGCCGTGCCGGTCGTGTCGCCTCAGTCGATCTCGTAACCGCCCCCGTGGACCTTCGCGGATGCCGCCGAAGCTGACGGCGTCCGTGCCGGGCCGGTGCATGACCAACGCGCCGGAGCAGACGAACCGGCCGAGCGTGCCGGGACCGTCCTGCTCGGCGGGCACGACGGCCGGGTCGAAGCAGACGCGGTATCCGAAAAGGCGGTTGGGACCGGCGCGACAACCTCGGAATGCCGTTCGGCTGCCGACAGGAGGTCACTGCGAGTCGGGGGGACCCGGCCAGGCCATGAGACCGGCGAGCAGGTCCGCCTGCTCGATCGCGTCGTCGAGGGCGTGGTGCGTGTGCGGGCGGGCCGAGAGCAGCCGCGCGGGCATGGTCCGCTTCGCCACCGCCCGCAGCGGCAGCCCCGCCTTCGTCGCGTAGAGCGTCTTCATGTCCAGGCAGCCGGAGTGCCCGAAGGGGCTCGAACCGGTGAAGCGGATCAGGTACCAGTACAGGAACATCCAGTCGTACGACGCCGGATACCCGCACATCACCGGCTGCGCACCGGCGCTCACCGCACGCACCCAGTCGCCGAACTCGGCCAGCGCCACGCCGGGTTCGGCACCCTCCGCCGCCAGCCGCGCCCGGTCCAGGCCGCTCACGGCGAGCGCCTCGGGGTCGAAGTCCGCGCTGATCGGTCGCAGTTCGCGGTAGAAGGTGTGTTCCTCCGGGTCCGCCGGGGTGAACCCGTCGGCGTCCTGCGTGCCGGCGACGGCCGCGCCGATGCTCAGCATGGAGTACGGCCCCGGGATCGGGCCGTCGGCCTCGATGTCGACGGAGATGCAGCAACTGGGCCTGACACGACGGGCGGACATGATCACGCAGCATGGCAGCCACGGCCGCCGTCGCGCATCCGAATTCAGCCCGCGGTCCGGGCACCCCGGCAGGGGCTGAGTGCGGGGAGGCGGCCGGTCAGGTAGGAGCGGGGCGGGACACCCATCAGGGCACGGAAGTCGGTCGTCATGTGCGACTGGTCGAAGTAGCCGGTGGCGGCCGCCAGTTCGGACCAGCCCGCGCTGCCCGCCCGTGCGGCGAGGGTGCGGACACGGTCGATACGGGCGTAGTGCTTCGGGGAGACACCGACGCCGTCGGTGAACAGGTTCCGCAACTGACGCTCACTCACCGCCAGTTCCCGGGCCACGTCCCGTACCTGGGCGGGCGCCCGGTCCAGCCGCACCGACAGGGCCTCGACACCCGCCCGCAGCAGCGCCGTCCGGGCCGGATCCGGCTGCTCCGACAGCATCCCGGGCAGCACCTCGGTGATGCGCGGCAGCGCCTCCCGCGGATCCAGCCACCGCACCTCGCGTGCGAACCGGCGGGCCACCCCGCCCGGCAGGGCGTCCAGCGGCACCACCCGGCCGACCAGCCCCGCGGCCGGAACACCCAGCAGGGGTCGGGCGGTTCCCGGAGCGAGACGCAACTCCACACACGCGATGTGCGCCTTGCCCTCGTGGTAGGTCGCCCGCACCCGTGGCCCGACGGCCAGGACGTCACGCGTCCCGTCCCCCGTCACCCGCAGCACCACCTTGGTCACCGCGTCCGGCAAATGGACGAACGTCCCCTCGGGCCGCTCGGCGAAGGACATGGTCCGCACCTCGGCGACCCACGGGCGCAGCCCCTCGGGCGGGGTCGGAAGCGACTGGGCGGTGGTCATCGGCACGCTTCCACGGTAAGCGAGCCGCGCCACCGTCCGGGCGGCCCGGCCGTGCCGGAATTTCCAAGAGCCGGCCGCCCGGACCCGCCCATCGTGGTCCGCATGATTCTGGTGACGGGTGCCACGGGCACCATCGGCAGTGACGTCGTACGACAGTTGGCCGCGCGCGGTACGAAGGTGCGCGCGCTCACCCGCGACCCGGCGAAGGCGCGGGTGCCCGCCGGGGTGGAGGTGGTACGCGGGGACTACGGTGACCCCGCCTCCCTGGACGCCGCGCTGGCCGGGGCGACGGCCGCGTTCCTGCTCCGGCCGCCCGGTCCCGACGGGGGAGCGGACGCGGCGCTGGTCGCCGCGGCACGGACCGCGGGCGTGCAGCGGCTGGTGAAACTCTCCGCCATCGCCACCGGCGATCCCGCCTCCGGCCCCTCCGCGCAGTGGCATGTCGACGGGGAGCGGGCGGTGCGGGACAGCGGGCTCGCCTGGACGGTCCTCCAGCCGTCGTCCTTCGCCTCCAACACGCTGACCTGGATGAAAGCGCTCGGGGCGGGCCAGCCGGTGCCCAACATGACCGGGGACGGCGCCTCGGGCGTGATCGACCCGCGGGACATCGCCGAGGTCGCGGTGCGGGCCCTGCTCGACGCCGGGCATGCCGGGCGGACATACGTCCTGACCGGTCCCGAGGCGATCACCGTGCCAGGCCAGGCCGCCGTGCTCGCCGCGGTCCTCGGCCGCCCGGTCCCGACCCGGGACCTTTCCCCGGACGAGACCCGTGACTTCCTCCGCACGGCCTGGGGCATGGACGGGAGCCGGGTGGAAGGCGTCCTGGCCGGCCTGGCGTTCGTCCGCGCCGGAGGTAATGCGTCGGTCACCGAGGACGTGGCCGAGGCGCTGGGCCGCCCGGCCCGGACCTTCCGTACCTGGGCCGATGACAACAGGGGTCTCTTCGAGGCGAGTTGAGGCGCACCGACGCAGGGCCCGCGGCGGCCGTGGTGCCGGCTCACCGGTTCCGCGGCCGCAGGACCGCCGCCGCCAGCACCAGGGCGGCCAGCGCGATCCCGGTGGCCGCCCCGAACGCCAGCCGGTAGCCCTCCGCCGTGGCGGGGATCAACTCCGCACCCCGGTCGAGGAGTCCGCCGGTGCGGCTCGCCGCCAGCGTGCTCAGTACCGCGAGCCCCAGCGAACCGCCCACCACCTGCGTGGTGTTGAACAGCCCGGACGCCAGACCCGCGTCCTCCGCCCGCGCCCCGGACATCGCCAGCCCGGTCAGCGCCGGCATCGCCGCGGCGAATCCGGCGGCGAGCAGCAGCAGCGGCGGCAGCACGTCGACGGCGTACGAGGCGTCGACCGGTATCCGGCTCAACAGGGCCGTCCCGGCGACGATCAGCACCAGACCGCAGAGCAGGACCCGGTACGCGCCGTAGCGGGCGATCGTCCGCGCGGACAGCCCCAGCATCAGCAGCCCGATCGCGACCGGCGCCGGCAGGAAGGCCGTGCCGGTCGCCAACTCGCCGTAGCCGAGGACCCGTTGGAGGTACAGCGCGCCGAGGAACTGGAAGCCGTACATCGTCGCGATCATCAGCACCTGTACGCCGTTGGCACCGGCGAGCAGCCGGGAGCGCAGCAGCCGCAGGCGCAGCAGCGGGCGCCGGGCACGTGCCTGCCGGAGGACGAACGCCGTGAACAGGGCGACGGCCAGGGCCGCCAGGAGGAGAGTGGCCAGCGGGCCGCGGTCGCCGGCGCCGACGATGACGTAGACCGTGAGCATCAGGGCGCCGGTGACCAGCGCGGCGCCCGGGAAGTCGGCGCCCTGACGCAGGCTGGCGCCCCGCTCCGGGGCGAGGATCCGGGTGGCCGCGAACCAGCCGGCCAGCCCTGTCGGCAGGTTGATCAGGAAGATCCAGTGCCAGCCCAGCGCCTGGGTGAGCGCCCCGCCCAGGAAGGTGCCGAGCGCGCCGCCCGCCGCGCCGACCGCGCTGAACACCGCGATGGCCCGGCCCTGTTCACGCGGCTGCGGGTAGAGGGCGACCAGCATGCCGAGCACCACCGCGGAGGTCATCGCCCCGCCCACGCCCTGCATCGCCCGCGCCGCGATCAGCACCCCCTGCCCGGTCGCCACCGCGCACAGCAAGGAGGCGACCGTGAACAGTGCAAGGCCCGTCGTGAACATCCGCTTGCGGCCCAGCAGGTCGCCGAGACGCCCCGCCAGCAGGAGCAGCCCGCCGAACGGGATCAGATACGCGTTCACGACCCAGGCCAGCCCGGGACCGCTGAAACCCAGGTCGCGCTGGATGGCGGGCATCGCCACCGTGACGATGTTGCCGTCGACGACGGTCATCAGGGTTCCCGCGCACAGAACGGCGAGGGACGCCCAACGGGGGTATGTTCGTGGGAGTGTCACCGGGGCCGCCGGTGTCGGCGGTGTCGGCGTCGGTTTTCCGGTCGTGGTCGACATGGCCTCGGGCCTCCGCAATCGCCGTAGAAACTCACCGGGCAGCTGAACAGGAACCGATCGTGCACAAGGTGCACGACTTGTAACGGAGTTCATGGTGAGTGACCATGGGGGGAGACGTAAGGAGGCAGCTCGATGTCCCAGAGGAACACCGGTGTAACCGTCCAGGTCGTGAACGCGGGCACCTGCCCGGTCCGCGAGGTTCTTGACAGGGTCGCCGGCAAATGGAGCGTCCAGATCCTGGTCGCGGCCTCGCACGGCCCCATCCGCTTCACCGAGCTGGAGCGCGGAATCGAGGGCATCAGCCGCCGGATGCTGACCCTCACCCTGCGCAACCTGGAGCGCGACGGGCTGGTGACCCGCACCGTGTATCCGACCGTGCCGCCGAAGGTGGAGTACGGACTCACCCCGGTGGCTCTGGAACTGCACGAGACGCTGCAGCGGCTGACCGACTGGGCCGAGCGCAACCGCGGTTACATCGCGCAGGCGCGGGCGGCCTACGACGCCGAGCACCAGCCCGAACTGCTCGACGCGTAGCCGGCGTCGACCGCGTGGCCGGCGTCGACCGCGTGGCCGGCGTCGACCGCGTGGCCGGCATCGACCGCGTGGCCGGTGCCGGACCGGGCGGTGGCGGTGCGCCGGGCCCTCAGAAGCCGAACAGGTCCGGGTCCGAGGCCAGTTCCCTGAAGACCTCACTCGGACGGTCGATCAGCCGCCTGGCCTTGAGGTCCAGCAGCCCGCCCACCGCTTCCACCTCGGCGGCCGGCGTGCCGTCCGCCTTGGTGATCGACTGGAGCAGCCGGAACGTCTTGCCCTCGCTCCATTCGAACACGCAGGTCACATCGACCTCGTCACCGGCGAGTAGCTCCCGCTTGTACCGGATGGTCGTCTCCAGCGCCACCGGGCCCAGGCCCCGCCCGCCCAGCCCGGCCTGGGTGATCCCGGCGGCCTGGAGCAGCGACCAGCGGGCGTGCTCGGCGTAGTTGAGGTACACCGCCTGGTTCAGATGGCCCTGCACATCGGTCTCGTAGCCACGGACCGTGACGCGCACGGAATACGGTTCGCTCACGACTTCCCCTTCTCGTGTACGACGTCTCGTGCACGACGTCTCGTGTACGACGCACTGATCCTTTGTCGGCATCCTGGCACAGCCGTCACACCCGGCGCGGAGATGCCAGCAGATAGCGCGTTCGAGTCCGCGGCTCCGTGTACTCGCCGGTCTGCCACCCCGCCCGCTCCAGGGTGGCCGCGCATGCCCGCAGCGGCTCGCCCGCCGGCGCGTACACGGCGACCGCCTCGGGCTGCGGGGTCGCCCGCACCCGGTAGCCGGTGGTCGTCGGTCCCTCGGGCGGGTGCCCGGCCGCCTCCAGGGCCAGCGCGGCGGCCCGCACCAGATGCTTGCGTTCCCAGCCGCACGGCCGGTCCGTGGCACCGTCGGGGTTGGTCATCCGGCGCAGCTCCAGGAGCCCCTGCCAGGCGCTGTGCACCTCCCGTGCCCGAGCGGGCCCGTCGGCGGCGGCCTCCTCACCGCCGACCCGCGCGGCGAACACCCGGTCCGGCTCGGCCGGGGCCATCGCCGGGGGCTGCGGAGCCGCCGTCTCCTCCTCCCGTATCCGATGCCCCGCGGGCGTCAGGAAGTGGTCGTGCGGCGGCCGTGGATGCCGAAAGGCGAGCCCTCGTCTCACCAGCGCCGCCAACTGCGTCTCCGTGCCCCGCAGCCGCCCGCTCACCGGATCGGCGGCATCGATGACCCGCCGTTGCGCGGCGGTGGGCGGTCGGGTCACGGCGGGCTCCTCCCGGGCGTCGATCCGTACGGACGACCCGTACGGACGCGTATCGATCCGTGTCTCGAAGGCTACGACCGCGCACTGACACTCGACCGGACGAAGATCATCGACCGCCGACCGCCGACCGCCGTTACCTGCCCGGCTCGCCCGGTCGGATGTTCCACCCGGCGATGACCGGGCGGTCGTGTTCCGTGCCGAGGCGGCACAGGGTGCCGGTCGCCAGTTGGAAGAGGGCGCCGTCGGACGGGGGCAGTCCGAGGCGGCGGGCGGTCAGAACGCGCAGGAAGTGGCCGTGGGCGACCAGCAGCACGACCCCCTCCGTGTTGGCGAGGGCGGCCTCGACCTTGGACAGCATCCGGTCGGCCCGCTCCCCGACCTGCTCCGGGGTCTCCCCGGGGTGCTTCGGCGGACCGGGCGCGACCCCGTCGGTGAAGAGGAACCAGCCCGGCCGGGTGCGCTGGATCTCCACGGTGGTCACGCCCTCGTAGCCGCCGTAGTCCCATTCCCGCAGGTCGGTGTCGACCCGGGCGTCGGGCACCCCGATCAGCTCGGCGGTCTCCCGGGCCCGCTGGAGCGGGCTGACGAAGGCGGCGCCGATGCGGTGCGAGCGGATCAGCGGCAGCAGCCGCCGGGCCTCCTCCCGCCCGTGCTCGGTCAGGGGCACGTCGGTCCACCCGGTATGCCGTCCGGACCGCGACCACTCGGTCTCACCGTGCCGGACGAGAAAGACATCAGCCATACGTCAGAGGCTATGAGCCCAGCGTTCCAGTTCGGCGAACTCACGCGCCCGTAGACCGTGGCGGGGGTCGACCGGAAGGAGTAACGCGGGGGCGTCGTGGTGCTCGGCGACATGGCGGACGTCCAGGTCGGTGACCATGTCGTCCACCCAGACGAACGGCCGCCCAGCCGCCCACGCCACGACGGTCCGCGTCTTCCAGTACAGCCCGTCCGGATCCCTGGCGAACAGCTCGGGCCACTCGATGACGGGCAGTTCGGGCAGCCCGACGGCCGGACCGATCATCTCGTTGGCCTCATGCATCCAGGTGGTGGCCCAGGCCGGCTCGTACGGCAGCGTGAGCAGCCGCGCCCCGTGCCCCGGGTGCAGCCGCACCCGCAGGCCGCGGCGCAGCCTGCGGGAGCCCGGCTGCTGGCGGGCGGACCAGTTCGCCGGGTGCAGTCGTGGGTCACGTACCCGCGGTGCCGGAGCAGCCGGGCCCGGAACGGGTTGAGGGGTCCGTCGACGTCGAGGAGGAGCAGCGGGCGCTGGGTCATGGGGAGGGGTTACCCGGGTTGCCCGGCCCAGGCACGGTTCTATTGCCGGTATCCGCTCAGGCCTACTGCCGGTATCCGCTCAGGAACCGCCCGATCCGGCCGATCGCGGTCTCCAGGTCGTCCGCGTGCGGGAGGGTGAGGATGCGGAAGTGGTCCGGGGTGGGCCAGTTGAAGCCGGTGCCCTGGACGACCTGGATCTTCTCCTGGAGGAGCAGGTCGAGGACGAACTTCTCGTCGTCGTGGATCGGGTGCACCTTGGGATCGATGCGAGGGAAGGCGTACAGGGCGCCCTTGGGTTTGACGCAGCTCACGCCGGGGATCTCGTTGAGCTTCTCCCAGGCCACCGTGCGCTGCTCGTGCAACCGGCCGCCGGGGACGACGAGTTCGCGGATGGACTGGCGGCCGCCGAGCGCGGCCTGGATGGCGTACTGGGCGGGCGCGTTGGCGCACAGCCGCATGGAGGCCAGCATGGTGAGGCCTTCCAGGTAGTTCTTCGCGTGCTGCTTGGGGCCCGTGACGACCAGCCAGCCGGAGCGGAAGCCGGCCACCCGGTAGGTCTTGGACAGGCCGCAGAAGGTGAGGACCACCAGGTCGGGGGCGAGGGCCGCGGCCGAGTGGTGGACGGCGTCGTCGTACAGGATCTGGTCGTAGATCTCGTCCGCGAAGACCATCAGGCCGTGCCGGCGGGCCAGGTCGAGGATGCCCTCGACGATCTCCTTCGGGTAGACGGCACCCGTGGGGTTGTTGGGGTTGATGATGACCACGGCCTTGGTGCGGTCCGTGATCTTCGACTCCATGTCGGCCAGGTCCGGGTACCAGTCCGCCTGTTCGTCGCAGAGGTAGTGCACCGCCTTGCCGCCGGCGAGGGTGGTCACGGCCGTCCAGAGGGGGAAGTCCGGGGCCGGGATGAGGACTTGGTCGCCGTCCTCGATCAGCGCCTGTACGGCCATGGAGACCAGTTCCGAGACGCCGTTGCCGAGGAAGACGTCGTCGACGCCCACCTCCAGGCCGAGTGCCTGGTAGCGCTGGGCCACGGCCCGGCGGGCGGAGAGGATGCCGCGCGAGTCGGTGTAGCCGTGTGCCTGCGGGAGCATCCGGATCATGTCCTGGAGGATCTCCTCCGGTGCCTCGAAGCCGAAGGCCGCCGGGTTGCCGGTGTTCAGGCGCAGCACGCTGTGGCCCGCCTCCTCCAGCGCGTTGGCGTGTTCGATCACCGGCCCGCGGATCTCGTAACAGACCTCGCTGAGCTTGTTGGACTGCCGGAACTCCATGCGCCCCTCCGGAAACTCGTGTTGCTTGGTTTTACCAAGTAGCAGCTTGGAAAGTCCAACATCTTGTCTAGACTGCGTCGCATGTCACCTCGCCGAAGCTACGACCAGTACTGTTCCGCGGCCCGCGCCCTCGACGTGGTGGGCGACCGCTGGACCCTGCTGATCGTCCGGGAGCTGCTCGCCGGTCCCCGCCGCTACACCGACCTGCACGCGGATCTGCCGGGGGTCAGCACGGACGTCCTCGCCTCCCGGCTTAAGGACATGGAGCGGGACGGGGTCACGACCCGGCGTCGGCTGCCCCCGCCGGCTGCGGCGTACGTCTACGAACTCACCGCGCGTGGGCGGGAGTTGCTCCCGGTGGTCCAGGCGCTGGGCAGGTGGGGGGAGCCTGAGCTGGGCGAGCGCCGGCCCACCGACGCGGTCCGCGCCCACTGGTTCGCGCTACCGCTGCTGCGGGCCCTGGACGGCGAGGGGCTGGTCGAAGTCCGGCTCGGGGAGGGCGACTTCCATCTGTACGCCGGTGCGGAGGACGGCCCGGTGTACGGCGACGGTCCCGCGCCGCGCGAACCCGACGCACGGCTCGTGCTCGACGCCGGGACGTGTACGGCCCTGGCCCGGGGGGAGTTGAGCCTGGTGGACGCGGTCCGGGCCGGGCGGGTGACGGTGACCGGGGACGGCGCGCTGGCCAAGGGGCTGCAAGACGCCTGAAACGGCGACCGGGCCCGCCGCGAACGGGGGCCCGGTCACCGGATTCGTCAGGTCAGGCGCCCGGCGGCACCCGGTACGGCCGTCCCGACCCTCGGGTCAACGCGTATCCGCCGATGCCGGCCAGCGCGGCCAGCACCCCGCCGATCCCGGTCCACACCCAGCGGTCGGTCCACCAGCCGGAGGACCAGCCGTCGTCGGAACCGAAGCTGGAGAGCACCGCGGTCTTCTTGTCGCCGTCGTCGCTCTTCTCGGAGGTGACCGCGATCCCGGGCACCAGTGGCTTCGCCAGCGCACCGTCCACCGCGGCCGAACCGCCGATGTCCTTCGAGTCCACCCGGACCTCGGCGCTCACCGGCTGGCCGAGGTCCGCGTTGCCGAGGTCCACCACCGTCAGCCGGACGTAGTACGTGCCGGGCAGCGGGTCGTTGGCCCACGGCTCCGACCAGGCCCGGACGGTGCGCGTCACACAGGCCAGCCGCACCGAGGTGGTGCCCTGCGCGACCGCGCGGGTCCCCGTGCCGTACTGGCAGGCCTGGCGGCGCCGCAGCCCGTCGTACACGTCGAGCTGCCAGGTCTGCGCCGCGTGCGAGTCGGGCAGCTTCACCGTCGCCTCGACGTCGGGACGCTGGCCGGCGTCGGCGGGGAAGGACCAGTACAGGTAGTCGCCGGTCGATCCGCCGGCGGTGGCCTGCTGTCCCTGGTCGAGTTCGGTCGCCGTACGGAAGGACGTGCCCGCCTGGGTGGGGGCGCCGCCGTCCTCCGAGGCGCTGGGGGAGGGCGAGGCGTCGTCGGCGACCGCCGGGCCCGCGGCCAGGCCAACCGCCAGCAGGGCGGCGCTCAACACACGTGTGATCGACATCAGTTGGTCCTCCAGACCGCTACCCGCCAGCGGGACACCCAGCCCCACACCAGACCCGCGAGGAAGCCGGTCAGCACCAGCGCCCCGAGCAGCCACCAGCCGCGGCCGAGACCAAAGGAGGCGACGTCGGACGCCTTCGACGGTCCGTCCACCACGTCGACCGTCAGCTCGACGGGCAGACCGGGGCTGGTCTTCACGCCGGACGCGGCCGAGAAGGAGTTGGTCACCTGGAGACAGACGGTCTCCGGGGTGGTGTCCTCGTCGTCGTCGCTCTCGGCCTTCGGGTACCGCAGACCGGTCGAGATGACATCCGTACGGCCCGTGCCCGACGCCTCGCCGCGCACGATCTCGCGTCCTTGCAGGGTCACCGCGCGCAGCAGTACCCCGTAGTCCGGGTTGACGGCCCGGTCGGCGGCGACGCTGACCGAAGCCCGCAGCTCCTGGCCGGGGTTGACGTCGACCTTGTACCAGCGCTGCTGCCCGAACTCCTCGCGGTCGGTGTACAGCCCGGACTTCAGCGCGGGTGCCGAGGAGCACTGGCCGGTGCCGTTCGTGGCCACCGGCGTCACCACCGGATCGGCGGCCCGGTCCACCAACTGCCCGACCCGGTCGGTCAGTTCCTCCTTGTGCTGGACGGAGGTGTAGGTGCCGCCGGTCGCGTCCGCGATGCAGCTCAGCTGGTCCCGGGTCTTGGCGTCCGGCACCAGGCCGAGCGTGTCGATGGTCAGGCCGACGCCCTTGGCGGCGATCTCGCGGGCCACCACGCACGGGTCCAGCGGCTGGCAGGTGTCCTCGCCGTCGCTGATCAGGACGATACGGCGGGTCCCGGCACCGCCTTCGAGATCGTCGGCCGCCTTGAGCAGCGCGGGGCCGATCGGGGTCCACCCGGTCGGCGTGAGCGTGGCGACGGCGGTCTTCGCCTCGGTGCGGTCCAGGGTGCTGACCGGGTAGAGCTGCGCGGTGTCCTTGCAGCCGGTCTTCTTGTCGTTTCCGGCGTAGTTGGCGCCGAGTGTGCGGATACCGAGTTGGACCCCCTCGGGCGTCGCGTCGAGCACGTCGTTGAACGCCTGCTTGGCCGCGGCCATCCGCGTCCCGCCGTCGATGTCCGCCGTCCGCATGGAACCGCTGACGTCCAGCACGAGCTCCACCTTGGGAGCGGGCTGGTCGGTCTCGTCGGCGACCGCTCCGCCGGGGAACGCGATCCCGGCCGCCAGGGCGGCGAGCAGAGCGCAGACTCCTGCCGCCGTCCGATGTGTTCTGATCATCGGCGGATCCTATTGATCAGAGGGGCCGGGCTCCAAAACGAGGTCCGGACGCCAAAAGGAGAGCGGCCGGCAGGCCAACGGAGGGTGGCGGGCGGGAAGGTGAGCGCTCACCGCCCGTCGGCCAGCGGATTCGGCAGTGCCGCCCAGTGGTCGCCGGGTGCCTCAGGCGACAGCCGCATCAGCGTCAACGCCTTCGCCGGCACCGGGCCTTCGAGCAGGGCCGTCAGGTCGGGGGTGGCGGGAAGGTCCCGTACGGCCGTCTCCAGCGCCGCCCCCAGGGCCGGTCCGGAACCCGCCGTGCCCGCCAGGGCGCCCGCGACCAGGGAGCCGAACAGCTTGCGGCGCAGAGTCGTCTCGTCGTCCGTGACCAGGCGTCCCGTCAGCTCGGGCGGGGTGATGCCGTGCCGGGTCAGACGGGCCGGGCTGAGGCGGATGTCGGCCAGGTCGCGGTAGACCAGCCGCAGCGGTGCGCCGGCCTCGGACAGCACCACCAGGAGGTTCTGGCCGTGCGCTTCCAGGGCCACGCCCAGGTCCAGCAGCCGCAGCCCCACGGTCAGCGCGAGCCGGGTGAACTCGGCCAGCCAGGAGGGCGATTCAGGGAGGGTGGTGGTGGCCAGGGCGGCCACCGGCAGGACCCGTTCGCCCGGCGCCGCGTACGCCTCGGGCGACTCGCGCAACACGGCCGCCAGGTCGGGGGAGTCGGCGGTGGCCGCGCCCAGGGTGCGGGTGACGTGCAGGAGCCCGTCCGTGCGGGACGCCAGATCCGTGGCGAACGACGACAGGGTCATGGCCGCGTCGATCGAGTACGTCGAGATGTCCCGGACGGACGAGGTCAGCCGGGCGCTCAGCGCGGTCTTCACATGCGGTCCGCCGGGCAGGGCGAGGGTGCGCAGGGACATCAGGGGGTGCGCGGTCCGCCAGGGCTCGCCGGGGCCGCCCTTGAGGACATGGGCGGTCTGCCATGGATGCACCGGAATCAACAGCCGCCCGGCATCACGGAGTTCGTCCGGCCAGTCGCCCGTCAGCAGACACTCCCCGGCCGCCACCGGAACCGTCTCCAGCCGTACCGCCGGCCGGTGCTCCGGCCCGTAGGCGAGCTGCTCCACCGCCGAGAAACCGGGCCGGGACCGGCAGTTGGGGTGGAAGGGATGCCCGTCGACCACCCGCTGCTCCCACTCCCAGTCCTGCCCGGGCCACTCCGTCGCAGGAGACCCCCGGTCCGCCCGTGAGAGCGCCAACGACGCCGCGCTGTGCCCGAGTTCGGCCGCGAACCCGGCCGAGTGCGGCCACCCCAGATCGGTCATCAACCGCGCCGGATCGTCGTACGACACCCCGTCCAGTCGTACGGCGGTCACATACGCGTCGGTGGCGTACGGATCCGCGCGCGGGCCGTGCAGCGCGCGCCCGTCGGCCAGCCACAGGGCCAGGCTGTGCGCCCCGCGTACCCGGCGCGCCACCCGCGGCAGCGGTTCGTGCGCCAGCGCCCGCCACAGCCGGGTCAGCACCGCCGCCCGCGCACCGGGCAGCTCGGCCGTGTACCCGGACACCAGGTCCGGCCGCGCCTCGGCCAGCTCCGTGGCGAGCTGTGTCTCGATGGGGGAGGGACGGTGCACGGGTGGACTCCTCGGGGACGGGCTCGACGGTCATGATGGCTGATGACGGCAGACATACTGATCGTGATCGGACTGTGTGGACGTAGAGAACGAATGGAACGCGTGGATCTCATGCCCCCCGGCGACGGCATCGGCGAGCGCGCCGACGCGTACGCTGCCGCGCCCCTGCTCAACTGCCTGCTGCGGGAGGTGGCCGAGCCGCTCCCGGAATCCGGGGACGAGCCGTTCCCGGACACCGGGGAAGGGAGACCGCGGGTCTGCCGGCTGCCCGGTGGCGGACGGCTGCTGCGGGTGCGCGGCGCGCGCCGGCCGGCCGCGCCCGAGGTGTACGCGGCCGGCCGTTGGCACCGCCTCGGCCACACCGAGCTGGTGAAACTCGTCGCCGAGGAGCTGCGGGCGCACACCGGGCTGTCCAACGGCGATCTGCCGGCCGAGATGATCGACAGCCGGGACGTGGTCGCCGCGCTTCTCACGGCACGCGCCCGGGCGACGGCGCCCGACGACCCGTATCTGCGCTCGGAGCAGTCCCTCATCACCGGCCATCCCTACCACCCCGCCCCGAAGGCGCGCGGCGGCGGTCCGGTGACCGCCTGGTTGCCGTATGCGCCCGAGGCGCACGCCCGGTTCCCGCTGGTGCTGCTCGGGGTGCGCGAGGACCAGGTGGCCGAGGAGGGCGACACGTCGGCGCTGGACGCGCTGGGCGCCGTACCGCCGGGCTACCGGCTGCTGCCGGCCCACCCCTGGCAGCTCGACCTGGTCGCCCGTGACCTGGCCCCGGCCTTCGCCGACGGACGTCTGGTACGACTGCGGGAGACCGACTTCGCGGTCTGGCCGACGGCCGCGATCCGCACGGTCCACGAGCCGGAGCGCGATCTCTTCCTGAAGTTCAGCCTGGACGTCCGGATCACCAACGACATCCGCCGGCTGTGGGCGCACGACCTGCGGAAACTGCGCCGCACGGACACGGCCGCGACCGCCGCCTTCGCCGCGATGGACGGGCCCGCGGCCTGGCTCGGCGACCGTGGCTACCGCACCGCCCGCTTCGCCTTCGAGGAACTCGCGGTCGTCGTCCGGGACGGCCTGCGCGGGTCACTGCTGCCCGGGGCGACCCCGCTGCTCGCCGCCGGCCTGGTGGAGGGCTTCGAGGGCAGCCCCCTGGCCGCGGCGGCGGATCCGGGGGCCTGGTGGCAGGCGTACCTGCGCGCGGTCGTACCCCCGGCGCTCACGGCCTTCGCCGACCACGGCGTCGTCATCGAGGCGCATCTGCAGAACACCCTGGTCGCCGTGGACGGGGACGGTACGCCGGTGCAGGCGCTGTACCGGGACGCCGAAGGCGTCAAGCTGCTGGGCGACGTGGAGCGGGCCGCCGGGTGGGAGCGGCTGGTGTACTGCCTGGTCGTCAACCATCTGATCGAGGTCGCCGCCGTGCTCGCCGAGCGCCACCCCGGGTTCGATCCATGGCCCGCGGCCCGCCGGGAGCTGGCCCGGCACCGGTTCCCCGAGGTGGCCGAACTGCTGGCGTCGCCGACCCTGCCCGGCAAGACGAACCTGCTGCTGCGCTGGACGGGAGCGGACGGCGCCGACGCGCGCTACCTGCCGCTGCCGAACCCCTTGGCCTGAAGCCGTGGCGGTCGGCGGGGCCGCCCGGTGGCTCCGCCTAGGATCAGGGTGCCCGATCCCCGGCTGGTGAGGAGCCCAACGGCCATGGCCGACGCGCATGTTGTCGTCATCACGGGTGGCGGAACCGGCATCGGTGCCGCCACCGCCCGGTTGCTGCGGGCCGCCGGGCACCAGGTCGTCATCGGCGGGCGGCGGCCCGAGCCGCTGCGGCGACTGGCCGACGAGACCGGCGCCCTGGCGCACCCCGGCGACCTCTCCGACCCGGCGGCGGTCCAGGACCTGATCGACACCGCGGTCGCCCGCTACGGCAGACTCGACGGACTGGTCCTCAACGCGGGCATCGGCCGCAGCGGCGCGGTCGGGGACCTCTCGGACGAGACCTGGGACGAGGTGCTGCGCACCAACCTGACCGGCCCCTTCCTGACCCTCCGCGCGGCCCTCCCGCACCTGCTCGAGGCCCGCGGCGCGGTGGTCGCGGTCGCCTCGGTCGCGGCGCTGCGCAACGGGTGGGGCAACGCCGCGTACGCCACCTCGAAGGCCGCGCTCCTCCAGCTGTGCCGCTCGGTGGCCGTCGACTACGGCAGCCAGGGGGTGCGGGCCAACACCGTGTGCCCCACCTGGGTGCGCACCGAGATGGCCGATGGGCGGATGGCCCGGTTCGCGGCGGACGAGGGCATGGCCGGCGGGGTCGAGGAGGCGTACACGCAGGCCACGCGGCTGGTGCCCAGCGCCCGCCCCGGCGACCCGGCCGAGGTCGCCGAGGCGATCGGCTGGCTGCTGTCGCCCGCGGCTTCGTTCGTCAACGGCGCGACCCTCACGGTGGACGGCGGGATCACCGCCCTCGACCCGGGAACGGTGCCGTTCGGCTTCCGCGTCGAGAGCCGCGGCGGGGACGCCGGTCACTGAACACCCGAGGGTGGAAACGAGCACGCCGCCGCCGTCGGAGACCGGTTCCAGCGCGCCGGCCGGCCCGATCGCGGGCACCGCGGCCCTGGTCGTCGCCGTGGCGGGCACCGGCGCGAACTCGGTCATGGTGATCTCCTTTGTGCGGTCCATTCGGGGAGATCTGGAAAGGACTCTTCCGGGAAGGGTATTTCCGTTCTTATCGCGGGAGAAGTTCATTCCCTGGCCACCAGTATTGCCTTCGGTGCCTCGGTGCGGCCCCTTCGTGCAAGCCTTCCTGAACCTAGGTCCGACTGGTCCACCTTCACCGCGCCCTCGCCGCGCCGCGGGAGCCATACTGGCCATATGAAGCACAACGGCGAACCGGGTGACTTTCTGCGCTCGCGGCGAGGCTTCTCGCCGGGGCGAGGTCACGGGAATCACATCGATCACCGGAGGCTCGCATGACAACGCCTGCACAGAACAAAGAGCTGGTACTGAATGCTTTCGACACCCTGTTCGGAAAGCGTGATTACGCGGCAGCCGAAAAGTTCTGGTCCGAAAAGTACATTCAGCACAGCCAGCATATTCCGCCGGGCCGCGAGGGGCTTTTCGGTCTCGTCCGAGATCTTCCCGACACCCTCCGCTACGAGAACCAGTTCGTTATCGCCGAAGGCGACTACGTCATGCTGTACGGCCGCTATGCCGGCAGCGGCGCTCCCGTCGCCTCGGTGGTCGCCGACGTGGTCCGGGTCGAGGACGGCAGACTCGCCGAGCACTGGGATGTCTGGGAGGGCGAGGCGACCCGACCGGAATCAGCGGGAGGGTGGCCGATGTTCGGCGACCGATTTCCCGCCGAGTGAGCCCGGTGCCGGGAACGGCCCGGCCGGTGCAGGGGGTGGTGCCCGGGAATGGGGGACATGTCGGCATGTGTTCCGAAAGGAGGACGACGAGCACCGGAGCACGACGTGAGCGCTGCGATGATCACTGCATCTGTGGTCGAGACCCTGCGAGCATGGCGTCATTCGACACGCCCTCTGTGGCTGGTCGGGCCTCTCCTGCTGATCGTCGCGATCCCGGTGGCCGACGGGTTCCTGCCGCCGGACATCCATCTCGCCCACCTCCTCGTCGTCGCCGTCGCGGTGACCGCGGTCGGCGCCGGGCCGCGCGCCACCGCGCTGATCGGGGCACTGGCGGTCCTCGCACTGGTCTACGCCGGCCTGGAACGAAGGTCACTGACCACCGAGAGCGTTCTCGTCGAACTGGCCGCCCTGCTCGCCGTCTGTGCCTTCTTCGTCCTCTTCACCCAGCTGCGGGACCGGCGCGACCGCGAGCTCGTCCGGGTGCGCTCGGTGTCCGACGCGGCACAGGGCGTCGTACTGCGGCCCCTGCCGCAGCGGGCCGGTCCCGTCACTCTCGCGTCGCAGTACCGCAGCGCCGAAGCGGACGCGACCATCGGCGGCGACCTCTATGCCGCCGCGCGGATCCCCGGCTCCACGCGGCTGCTCATCGGGGACGTCCGGGGCAAGGGACTCCCCTCCATCAGTGACACGGCGATCGTGCTGGGCGCCTTCCGTGCCGCCGCCCACCGCCAGATCCCCCTGCCGGAGCTGGTCGCCTACATCGAGGACGCCGTCCAGTGGGGGCTCGCGGAGTTCTCGGAGCCGAAGGAGGACGCCGCCGAGCGCTTCGTGACCGCCGCTGTCCTGGACATCCCGGACGACGAGTCCGTGGTGCATCTGATCAGCTGCGGGCACCCGCCGCCCTTCCTGCTGCGCGGCTGCACCAGGTCGGCGCTGGCACTGGCGGTTCCCGAACCGTCGCCCCCGCTCGGCCTCGGCGTGTGGCCCGCCGACGCGCACGGCACGGACGGTGCCGGCGCCCGCTATGTGCCGGCGACCTTCCCGTTCGAGCACGGCGACAGGCTGGTCCTGTACACCGACGGCGTCAGCGAGGCCCGGAACGCCGACGGCGACTTCTATCCGCTCGCCGAGCGCGCCACGGCCTGGGCGGACAAGGCGCCCGGCCCGCTGGTCGAGCGGCTCGCCGCGGACGTCCGGGCGTACACGGGCGGCCGGCTGAACGACGACATGGCCATGATCGTCGTCCAGCGCGACGCGTAGGACGGTGTCGCGATGCCTGCGCCGGCGGCCACGGGAGCGATGAGGGATCGCCGGCCGTCCTGATACCTCTGGATTCCGGTTCGGATATCCGTTCGCCAAGCCGAGGTCCCCGGGCCGAGACTGATGAGCCCCCCAGTGGACAGAGAAAGCGGGACGGCGCTGACGTACAACCGAGACACCCTGCCCCTCCCCGAGAACCTCGTGCCGCCCGCCCCTGGCATGGGGAATTGGGAGGACATCGACCCGGCCCGCCACCCGTTCGGCTGGGACGAGGACGAGGAGGCCCGCCTTCGCGCGCTGGTCCACGTCTGGGTGCCACCCGTGCTCTCCGGCATGGCGGGCTGGTGGCAGGCCGAACGCTGGTGCGAAAGGCAGCTGGACGCGATCGTCCGGGACCGCTACGGGAACTGGGCTCAGGGGTGGAACTGGTGCTACCGGTACGGCGGGCCCATCGGCAGCTGGGTGACCGGGCCAAGCTCGGTGACGACCCCTGAGGAGACCGCGACCCGCGTCGTGGCCGCGCTGCTGGAGTGGCGCCAGTGGCTGGAGGCGATGGCCCAGCGGTTCGCGGAGCTGGCGCCGCCGCCGGAAGCCTCTCCCGAGCATCGCAGCTGGTATCTGGAGCGGGCCTGCGTCCGGTTGGTGACCCTCACGCTGGACACAGGCGCGGAGGGCGCTTGGTACGGGCAGGCCGCGCTGGTCCTGCGCTGGTTCCTCGGTACCACCGGTATGGACCGGGGCGAGGCGGAGCAGGCGGTGGAGAGCGCGATCGGCGGCCGGTTCGAGAGCTGGATCACCCCCGGCCACGTGCTGATCGAATCAGTCGGTGAGGACCTCGCCGTCGGCCTCACCGGCCATGCCCCCTACCAGGACCACCGTGCACGGGAGGGGCTGGAGAATCTCCATGACCGTCCCTGACAGCCTTGCGGCCTGGCTGCGCGTTCGCCGTGAGACCGCCTGGCACCGAGCACCCGCCCTACGGCGGGTTCCGCATGCGCGTGACGGATTCCGGGCGTGGTGCGAAGGGCCGGTCCGCCGACGGGACCCCGTCCGTGCGCAGCGTCTGCTCACCGCCCATGCCCTGGCCCGCGCCGATGCCGCCCGCCACGCCCCACTGGACTTCACACTGCTGTCCGCCTGGCAGCGCGAGGTCCTCGGCGAACCGGAGACACCGTTCCGCGCGAACGACGCCTACGCGAAGGCCGGCCGCGAGCGCTACGCCCTGACCTCGCACACCCGGGCCGACTTCGCCACCTGCCTGCGCGAGGCGACCGACCCGGAGCTACCGCTGGCGGCCCGCGCGGCCCGTGCGTACCTCGACGTCGCGTTCTTCCACCCTTTCACCGACGGCAACGCCCGCGCGGCTCTGCTGACCTTGGTCCACATCCTGGCCCGCGAGGACATCGTCCTTCCCGAGGTCGGTCCTCTCCAGACCACCCGCTACGCTGACGACCCCGCGGGCGCCGCGGACCTGGCCGCTCTTGTCGACGTACTCAACCGCCGCCGACAGCACGCGAGATCGACGGCGGCCTCCGTGAGGACGCAGCTCGGCGCCTTGTGCGACACGCTTCGGGGCTCCGACGGAGCGACGCGAGGCGTGGCCGGCTCCGAAGGCGCGGCGCGAGGCGCGGCCGCTGGAGACGGCGCGGCGAGTCCGTGACGTGACCAGGCAGGACGTCCCTTCGCCTCACGATCGCACGCATCACAGGCCGCCGGGCCCGCTCTCCGGGCGGACGGCGTCACTTCCGCGGCTCCGCCCCGAGGCGTGTGAACGGTAGTCGGTGGGGGTTTCGCCGGTGTGGTGCTTGAAGAACTTCGAGAAGGCCGTGGGAGTGGGGAAGCCGAGCCGTCCGGCGACCGCCGAGGTCGGCAGCTCGGTGTGGACGAGGAGGCGCCTGGCCTCGAGGACGATCCGGTCGTCCAGGTACCGCTTCGCGGAACCTCCCGTCGCCGCGAGGCAGGCGCGGGTCAGCGTCCGCGAGCTGTAGCCGAGCGCCCGGGCATAGTCGGCGACCGTGCGGCTCTCGGCGAAGTCGCGCTCGACCGCCGCGTGGAACGCCCGGAACGCCTCGCCGGTCCTGGACGCACCCCGCTCGCGAACGTACAGGTGCGAGAGGCGCAGCACCAGCGCCGCCAGCAGATGCCGGATGAGTTCGATCTGCGCGTCCAGCCGCAGTACGCCGGTCTCCCTGTACGCCTCCATGAGCAGTTCGAGCGTCCGCTCTATGGGCGCGGCCTCGTGTCGGGAGGGCTGCAGCGCGCCCCACGGAAAGGGCGGGTCGACGCCGGCGGCGGCGACGGTGGCCGGGTCGAGGAGGCCGAGCTGGAAGAGGATCAGGGTGCCCTGCGCATGCTCCAGCCCCTCGTCGAAGCGGTAGACCTGCTCGGGCCGGATCCACAGCCAGGCGCCGGGCGGCACCGGCAGCGGTTCCCCGTCCACGGTGAGCCGGACGATCCCTTCCTCGACCATCAGCAGATGGTGGAACGCGGCCCGCGCGGGCGTCCGCGGATCGAACCCGTGCCCGGCGGCCCGTCGTGCGAGCCGGGCCAGCGGCAGCACCTCCAGGCCGGGCAGCGCGCCGGCGGCCGGGCGGAACGGGATCTCCGCAATCCTGGACTGTCCGATTTTGAACACCTCCTGTCCAGACCGTACCCGCGATGACCCGCGAAGGCGCCCTAGCGTGGAGACCGAAGCGGAATCCACCTGACGTATGAAGGAAGGCAGTCATGCGGCTCATTGTGGGGATGACCGGGGCGACTGGGGCGCCGTTCGGGGTACGGCTGCTGCAGGCGTTGAAACAGCTTCCCGAAGTGGAGACCCATCTGGTGCTGTCCCGTTGGGCGCGTACCACTGTCGAGTTGGAGACCGGCTTCTCGGCCCGCGAGGTGGGCGCGCTCGCCGATGTGGTGCACAGCCCGGAGGACCAGGGCGCGACGATCTCCTCGGGCTCGTTCCGCACCGACGGCATGGTGGTCGTGCCCTGCTCGATGAAGACACTGGCAGGCATCCGGGCCGGCTACGCCGACGGGCTGGTGGGGCGCGCCGCGGACGTGGTCCTCAAGGAGCGCCGCAAGCTCGTGCTCGTCCCCCGGGAGACCCCGCTGAGCGACATCCACCTGGAGAACATGTTGGCACTGTCCCGGATGGGCGTGCGGATGGTGCCTCCGATGCCCGCCTTCTACAACCACCCGCGATCGGTCGACGACATCGTCGACCACGTCACCGCCCGCATCCTCGACCAGTTCGACCTGCCCTTTCCGGCCGCCAGGCGCTGGGAGGGGATGCGCTCCGCACATGCTCTCGCGCCCGGTGAGGCTCCTGTTCCCGACCGCGTGCAGGCTCCCTGACACCTCGTCATCACACCTGAAGGAGAACGGACATGGCCTACGACGACCTTCGCAGCTTCCTCGACGCCCTGGACAAGGAAGGCCAACTGCTGCGCATCACCGAGGAGGTGATGCCGGAGCCGGACGTCGCCGCCGCCGCGAACGCCGCCAGCCGCATGGGGGAGGCCGCACCGGCGCTGTACTTCGACAACATCGCCGGCTTCAACAGCGCCCGGATCGCCATGAACGTCCACGGTTCCTGGGCCAACCACGCCCTGGCGTTGGGCTTGCCCAAGAACACCGGCACCAAGGAGCAGGTGGAAGAGTTCATCAACCGGTGGGCGGAGTTCCCGGTCGAGCCGGAGTGGAGGGACCACCCGCTGTGGGCACAGAACTCCGTCGAGGGCGAGGACATCAACATCTTCGACATCCTCCCCCTGGTCCGGCTCAACGACGGCGACGGCGGCTTCTACATCGACAAGGCCGGCATCGTCTCCAAGGACCCCGACGACCCGGAGAACTCCGGGAAGCAGAATGTCGGCATCTACCGCATCGAGGTCAAGGGCCCACGCAAGCTCGCCATCCAGCCCGGACCGGTGCACGACATCGGCCTGCACCTGCGCAAGGCCGAGGAGCGTGGGGAGGACCTCCCGATCGCCATCACCCTGGGCAACGACCCGGTGATCTCGATCGTGGCGTCCACGCCGATGGAGTACGACCAGAACGAGTACGAGCTGGCCGGCGCGCTGCGCGGCGCCCCCGCACCGATCGCCGAGGCGCCGCTGACCGGACTGCCGGTGCCGTGGGGCTCCGAGATCGTCATCGAGGGTGTCATCGAGGGCCGCAAGCGGGAGGTCGAGGGCCCGTTCGGCGAGTTCACCGGGCACTACTCCGGCGGCCGCAACATGCCGGTGATCCGGATCGACAAGATCTCCTACCGGTCGGACCCGGTCTTCGAGCACCTCTACCTCGGCATGCCGTGGACCGAGATCGACTACCTGATGGCCGCCAACACCTGCGTGCCCCTGTACGAGCAGCTGAAGAGGGACTTCCCCGAGGTCCAGGCCGTCAACGCGATGTACACCCACGGACTGGCCATCATCGTCTCCACCAAGAAGCGCTACGGCGGCTTCGCGAAGGCCGTCGGTCTGCGGGTGCTGACCACCCCGCACGGCCTCGGCTACGCGTCCACCGTGATCGTGGTGGACGAGGACGTCGACCCGTTCAACCTCCCCCAGGTGATGTGGGCACTGTCCACCAAGATGAACCCCGGCGACGACCTCGTCGTCGTACCGCACCTGTCGCTGATGGAGCTCGCTCCCCAGTCGGACAGTCCCGGCACCGGCGCCAAGCTCGTCATCGACGCCACCACCCCGGTCAGGCCGGACAACCGCGGCAACTACGGCAACCAGGTCCGCGACCTGCCCGAGATGGGCGAGTGGCTCACCAAGCTGCAGCAGCTCGCCAAGCAGTGACCGCCCGCCGACCCCTCTGAAAGGAGATCCCACCGCCATGGCCACCAAGACCACGAAGAACGCGTCGCCCGCCGAGTGCCCGCGCTGCGGCCACGACAAGCTGGACCTGATCCACACCTCGCCCGTCGCCGGGGTCTGGGAGATCTGTCACTGCCGGCAGTGCCTGTACATGTGGCGCACCTCCGAGCCGGCCCGCCGCACCCGGCGCGACGCCTACCCGGACAGCTTCAAGATGACCATCGAGGACATCCGCGACGCGGTGGAGTTGCCCGTCGTCCCGCCGCTGCGGAAGTCCTGAACAAGCGGGTCACGATTCGCGCGTCGCCGGCAACGGGGACGGCGCACGTCACCGGGGTGATGGGTGCGGGAGGGGTATCCGCCGGTCGAGTGACCGCCAGGATTTGACGGTCACCGGGCGAGGTACCGATGAGCGTGTGTGCCGGACCCGGCCCCTGTGCCGGTCCTCGACTCCCGCGGGCGGGACGGCGCCGGCCCGGTGAGTCAGAGGCGACTGCTCTTACGGCGAGCCACGAAAGGGGATCATCGTGACCCAGCAGAACGTGACGGTCGCTGTCACGGGCGCGGGTGGCACCGGCGTGGCCAAGGCCTTGCTCGCCGCGCTTCAGCGGGATGACCGGGTCGGCCATGTCGACCTTCTGGTGTCGGCCAACGGGCGCAAACTCGTCGCCTTCGAATTCCAGACCGGAGAAGACCCGGACTCGGTGGTCCGGGCACTGGAGGCGACGTCGCCGAAAGTGCGCTTCCTGGATCCGGCCGACATGTCCGGGCCGGTGACCAGCGGCAGCTATCCGAGCGACGCGATGATCATCCTGCCGTGTGCGGCCGGCGTCCTCGGGCGCATCGCTCACGGGCAGGCGGAGAGCCTCGTCGAGCGGGCCGCGGACGTGATGCTGAAGCAGCGGCGCCGGCTCGTCCTCTGTCTGCGGGAAGCGCCGCTGAACCTCATCCACCTGCGCAACATGGTGGCCGTCACCGAGGCGGGAGCCACCGTGTACCCCATGATCCCCACGTACTACAACGTGCCGGAGACACTCGCGCAGCTGCGGGACGAGTTCGTCGAACGGGTCCTGCAATTCGTGGGCCTGCCCGGCACGGACCGTTACCAGTGGGACGGCAGCGACACCGCGGCGCGACGCGAGCAGAACCGGACGCGGTGAGGAGCCGGCTGCCCCACGACGCGAAGACGGGCCGCGGTTCCTCGTGACATCCTTCTCACCCTCGTATTCTTTCGCTCCGCTGTTGACCGCACGGCTGAACCGCTGAATAGCCTGGGGAAATGCTCAGAGAAGTCATCGCCACCCGCTACACCACCTCCCTGCGTGAGGGTGGCTCGCTCCCCGGGCTCGTCGAGGCCGACGACCTCGGGACGTACGTCGTGAAGTTCACCGGCTCGGCGCAGGGCCGCAAGGCGCTGGTCGCCGAGGTGATCGTGGGGGAGCTGGCGCGGGCGCTCGGACTGCGCTTCCCCGAGCTGGTGCTCGTGCGCTTCGACCCGGCGATCGCCGAGGACGAGCCGCACCAGGAGGTACGCGAGCTGCACGCGGCCAGCGCCGGGGTGAACCTGGGGATGGACTTCCTGCCCGGGGCGAAGGACTTCACCCCGGAGCTCGCCGAGGTCTTCCCGGTGGGCCCGCTGGAGGCCGGCCGGATCGTCTGGCTGGACGCGCTCACCGTCAACGTCGACCGTACGGTGCACAGCTCCAACCTCATGGTCTGGCCGACGTTCGGCACCGCGCCCGCGCACCTGTGGCTCATCGACCACGGAGCGGCCCTCGTCTTCCACCACCGCTGGGACGCCTCGGCACCCGAGAAGGCCTACGACTTCCGCCACCACGCCCTCGGCAGGTACGGCCCCGACACCCGGGCCGCCGACGCCGAACTCGCGCCCAGGGTCACCGAGGAGCTGCTCAGGGACACCCTCGCCGAGGTCCCGGACGCCTGGCTCACCGACTTCGGCACGCCCGCGGAGATGCGCGAGGCCTACGTCGGCTATCTGCTGGCCCGGGTCCGGTCCTCCGCGCAGTGGCTCCCCACCGATTTCCCGGGGCGCGACCAGCTCGCGGCCGAGGAGGCCGCCCGCGCGGCCAGGACACAGCAGGGACGTCCGGCCTGGCTGAAGCAGGTTCCCGACCTGCACGGCAAGCCCGCGGCTCAACAGGATTGGTCGGTACACCTCGGATGAGTGACAGCCAGCGCGTCGAGATCGAGTACTGCACCCAGTGCCGCTGGCTGCCCCGCGCGGCCTGGCTGGCGCAGGAACTGCTCACCACCTTCGAGGCCGAGCTGACCGAACTGGCCCTGAAGCCCGGCAAGGGCGGGATCTTCGTCGTCCGGGTGAACGACGAGGTGGTCTGGGACCGCAGGGAACAGGGCTTCCCCGAGCCCACGGCGGTGAAGCAGGCCGTACGCGACCGAGTGGCCCCGGGGAAGTCCCTGGGCCACTCGGACAAGTGAGCCTCTGAAGATCAGCCGCGCAGCTGCCGGTACGCGGGCAGCGTCAGGAAGTCCGCGTAGTCGTCGTCGAGGGCGACGGTGAGCAGCAGGTCGTGGGCCTGCTGCCAGTGGCCGGCCGCGAAGGCCTGCTCGCCGATCTCCTTGCGGATGGCGTCGAGTTCCTCGGCGGCGATCTTGCGGGCCAGCTCCGGCGTGGCCTTCTCGCCGTTCTCGAACTCGACGCCCGCGTTGATCCACTGCCAGATCTGGGAGCGGGAGATCTCCGCGGTGGCCGCGTCCTCCATGAGGTTGAAGATGGCCACCGCGCCGAGGCCGCGCAGCCAGGCCTCGATGTAACGGATGCCCACCTGGACGGCGTTGACCAGACCGGCGTAGGTCGGCCTGGCGTCCAGCGAGTCGACCGCGATCAGGTCGGCGGCCTCGACGTGGACGTCCTCGCGCAGCCGGTCCTTCTGGTTCGGCTTGTCGCCGAGAACCCGGTCGAAGGACTCCATGGCGATCGGGACCAGGTCGGGGTGGGCGACCCAGGAGCCGTCGAAACCGTCGTTCGCCTCGCGGTCCTTGTCGGCGCGGACCTTCTCGAAGGCCACCTTGTTGACCTCCGGGTCCCGCCGGGAGGGGATGAAGGCCGCCATGCCGCCGATCGCGTGCGCACCGCGCTTGTGGCAGGTGCGGACGAGGAGTTCGGTGTACGCCCGCATGAACGGGGCGGTCATCGTCACGGCGTTGCGGTCCGGCAGGACGAACCTGGGCCCGCCGTCACGGAAGTTCTTGACGATGGAGAACAGGTAGTCCCAGCGGCCGGCGTTCAACCCGGAGGCGTGGTCGCGGAGTTCGTAGAGGATCTCCTCCATCTCGTACGCGGCCGTGATGGTCTCGATCAGCACGGTGGCGCGGACGGTGCCCTGCGGGATGCCGACGTGGTCCTGGGCGAAGACGAACACGTCGTTCCACAGCCGGGCTTCGAGGTGCGACTCGGTCTTCGGCAGGTAGAAGTAGGGACCCTTGCCGAGGTCGAGCAGCCGCCGCGCGTTGTGGAAGAAGTAGAGCCCGAAGTCGACGAAGGCGCCCGGCACCTGCTCGCCGTCGACCTCGATGTGCCGCTCGTTCAGATGCCAGCCGCGTGGCCGCATCACGACCGTCGCCAGCTCCTCGTCCGGGCGCAGGGCGTACGACTTCCCGGAGCCGGAGTCCGTGAAGTCGATGTTCCGGGTGTAGGCGTCGATCAGGTTCAGCTGGCCCAGGACGACGTTCTCCCAGGTCGGCGCGGAGGCGTCCTCGAAGTCCGCGAGCCAGATCCGGGCGCCCGAGTTGAGGGCGTTGATGGTCATCTTGCGGTCGGTGGGGCCGGTGATCTCGACCCGGCGGTCGTTGAGCGCCTCGGGGGAGGGGGCCACCCGCCAGGAGTCGTCCGCGCGGATCGCGGCGGTCTCCGGGAGGAAGTCGAGTGTGGAGGTGCGGGCGATCTCGGCGCGGCGCTCGGCCCGGCGGGCGAGGAGTTCGGCACGGCGCGGCGAGAACCGCCGGTGCAGCTCGGCGACGAAGGCGAGCGCCGCGTCGGTGAGGACCTCCTCCTGCCGGGGCAGGGGCTCGGCGTCGACGATGGCCAGCGGAGACGGCGCTGGTGCGGACATGAGCTGTCACTTCCTTCAGCGGTGGCACCGGGTGCCAGTCGTTCCGGGTAGAGCGAAGCACACCCGATCAGGGGCCGGGAGCTTCTGAACAGTGGATACTAGTTTCCTCATTGTGGAAGTTCAATGGTTTGTTGATGTCGAGATTCTCCGGGTCGAGCCAAGGTGGCGCTCAGTGCCATCCCGTTCACTCAAGGTGGCCCAGATCCGCTTCGGTGTCGATGTCGAACGGCTCGGCCACATCTCCGCACTCGACCAGGGCGATGGCCGCCTCGTGGGCCTTGAGGTAGGCGCGGGCGCCCCGGTCCCCGGTCGCGCTCGCGGCGATCCCCGGCCAGTGCCGGGAGCCGAACAGCACGGGATGGCCGCGCACCCCGTCGTAGGCGGCCGCCACCAGCGAGTTCTCGTCCCGGTACCCGCCGAGTACCCGGGCCACCGCCTTGCCCCCGATCCCCGGCTGATCCACCAGCGACACCAGGGCGGCCCGCACCCCCGTCCCGGCGAGCGAGGCCAGCCCCACCCGCAGCGAGGACCCCATGCCCTCGGCCCAGTCCGGGTTCTCCACGACCACGCAGCCGCCCAGCTCGGCCCGCTCCCGCACGTCGTCCGCACAGGCCCCCAGCACCACGTGCACCGGCCCGCAGCCGCCCGCGCGCAACACCCCGACCGCGTGCTCAACCAGGGGGCGCCCGCGATGCGTGAGCAGTGCCTTGGGCCGCCCGCCGAGCCGTCTGCCGCCGCCGGCGGCGAGCAGCAGCCCGGCGATCTGGTCATGCGTGTCCGTCATGCGTCCTGCATACCCGACGGCGGGGCGGACGGCCGGTTCCGCAGGGCTGAATTTCGGTCCATGCTGTAGCGCGTCGCGCACGGGAGGGCGTTTACTGACCCGCGTCGCCAGGCGCCCGACCACCGTCAAAGGGTGCCGGGCGAGGGGGGGGGAGAGCTGTGTTGCGGAGCTTGGGACAGAGACCAGTGACCGGCAGTGACGAGGATCCGAGAGTTACGGAACTACGGACGGCGGTCTCGCGACTGCGCCGCGAACTGGCCGCGCATCCGGCCGAGTTCACGGACCGCGCGATAGCCGAGGACGAGCTGGCCGCGCTGGCGGCGATGGCGACGGGCGGCATGCCGGAGACCCCGCGCCTGCGCCGCTCCCTGTTACTGATCGCGGGAGCCATCGGTTCGGTGAGCGCACTGTCGCGGGGCCTGTCGGACGTACGCCAGGCGGTCGACCTGTTCGGGGAGCCTGGACGTTGAAACGCCGCTGAGGTTGCTCACCAGGGGCGCGGGACCGTATCGACATGCGGCCCCGCCGCGTGGGCGCGGTCAGTCACCACGCGGACCGCACCCGCCCACGGCGAAGCGGCCCCCGTCCCTCAGACTCCTGAACTCGCCAACGCCTGGGACAACTCAACCGCCACCTGCTGCAGCACCGGCACGATCTTCTCCGTCGCCGCCTCGGTGACCCGCCCCGCCGGGCCGGAGATCGAGATCGCCGCCGCCGTGGGCGAATCCGGCACGGACACCGCCAGGCACCGCACCCCGATCTCCTGCTCGTTGTCGTCCACGGCGTACCCCAGCTGCCGTACCTCCGCCAGGGCGCTCAGGAACCCCTCCGGAGTGGTGATCGTCTTCTCCGTGGCCGCCGGCATCCCGGTCCGGGCCAGCAGCGCCCGCACCTCGGCGTCCGGCACACTCGCCAGCAGCGCCTTCCCCACCCCCGTGGAGTGCGGCAGCACCCGTCGGCCCACCTCGGTGAACATCCTCATCGAGTGCTTCGACGGCACCTGCGCCACGTACACGATCTCGTCCCCGTCGAGCAGTGCCATGTTCGCCGTCTCGCCGGTCTCCTCGACCAGTCGCGCGAGGTACGGCCGCGCCCAGGTGCCCAGCAGCCGGGACGCCGACTCGCCGAGCCGGATCAGCCGGGGCCCGAGCGCGTACCGCCGGTTGGGCTGCTGGCGTACATAGCCGCAGGCGACCAGCGTGCGCATCAGCCGGTGGATCGTCGGCAACGGCAGCCCGCTGCTCGCGGACAGCTCGCTCAGCCCGACCTCGCCGCCCGCGTCCGCCATCCGCTCCAGGAGATCGAAGGCGCGCTCGAGGGACTGGACGCCGCCGCCGTTGGACTTGGCGGAGTCGGTGGTGCTGGCGCTGGACGTCGGCACGGCGCGTTCCTTTCGGGGCTGCCTTTCGGACCGGGCAGAAGGGCAGAAGCCTACCCGGCGGCCGGTTGACGCCCTGGTTGTGCGTAGCTACGTTCTACTTGGCGGAATTGTAATTCCACTTTGTGGAAACGTCCAGAGTGTGAGCCCGCGTGGCCCCGAGAAGCAGTGTGCCCTTGACGGCGCGGGGGCGGGAGTGAAGACTCCTTCAACAGAACGTTGAATTCCGTTACATGGGTGTAAATCCCGTTTCCCGGAAGTAAAACGGCGGCAGAGAGAGGGGTCCGGGTGTCCGACGCTGAACTGGTGCTGCGCTCGACGCGCGTCATCACCCCGGAGGGGACACGGGCCGCCTCGGTCGCCGTCTCCGCCGGGACGATCACCGCCGTACTGCCGTACGACGCCCCCGTCCCGGCGGGCGCCCGCCTGGAGGACTTCGGCGACGACGTGCTGCTGCCCGGCCTGGTCGACACCCATGTGCATGTGAACGACCCGGGCCGCACCGAGTGGGAGGGCTTCTGGACCGCCACGCGCGCGGCGGCGGCCGGCGGCATCACCACCCTCGTCGACATGCCGCTCAACTCCCTCCCGCCGACCACGACCGTCGACAACCTCCGCGTCAAGCAGGAGGTCGCGGCCGACAAGGCGCACATGGACGTCGGCTTCTGGGGCGGCGCGCTGCCCGACAACGTCAAGGACCTGCGCCCGCTGCACGACGCCGGGGTCTTCGGTTTCAAGGCGTTCCTGTCGCCGTCCGGCGTGGACGAGTTCCCGCATCTAGACCAGGAGCGGCTCGCGCGGTCCCTGGCGGAGATCACCTCCTTCGGCGGCCTGCTGATCGTGCACGCCGAGGACCCGCACCACCTCGCCGCCGCCCCGCAGCACGGCGGCCCCAGATACGCCGACTTCCTGGCCTCGCGTCCGCGCGACGCCGAGGACACGGCGATCGCACAGCTGATCGCGCACGCGAAACGCCTCCACGCGCGCGTGCACGTCCTGCACCTGTCCTCGTCGGACGCGCTGCCGCTGATCGCCGAGGCCAAGCGGGACGGCGTCCGGATCACCGTCGAGACCTGCCCGCACTACCTCACCCTCACTGCCGAGGAAGTCCCGGACGGCGCCAGCGAGTTCAAGTGCTGCCCGCCCATCCGCGAGTCGGCCAACCAGGACCTGCTCTGGCAGGCACTGGCCGACGGCACCATCGACTGTGTGGTCACCGACCACTCGCCCTCGACCGCCGACCTGAAGACCGACGACTTCGCGACCGCGTGGGGCGGCATCTCCGGCCTTCAGCTCAGCCTCCCCGCCGTGTGGACGGAGGCCCGCAGGCGCGGCCACGGCCTGGAGGACGTGGTCCGCTGGATGTCGGCCCGCACGGCCGCGCTCGTCGGCCTCGACGACCGCAAGGGCGCCATCGCCCCGGGCCGGGACGCCGACTTCGCCGTCCTCGCGCCCGACGAGACCTTCACCGTGGACCCGGCGGGCCTCCAGCACCGCAACCGGGTCACCGCGTACGCGGGCAAGACCCTGTACGGCGTCGTGAGGTCCACCTGGCTGCGCGGCGAACGCATCGTCGCGGACGGCGCGTTCACGGCCCCGAAGGGACGCCTGCTGGCCCGCACCCCCTGACCACCGCTCGCTTCCGCACCCGCAGCGGCCGACACCCGAGAGGAAGACCTTCTTTGACGGCGATCCCGACCTTCACCGGCGACGCGAACCCCTACTCCGGCGGCGACCCGTACGCCGACTACCGCACCGCCGACCTCCCCTTCACCCAGTACGCCAACCTCGCCGACCGGCAGCTCGGCGCCGGGGTCATCGCCGCCAACGACGAGTTCTTCGCCCAGCGGGAGAACCTGCTGGTGCCCGGGCGGGCCGAGTTCGACCCCGAGCACTTCGGGCACAAGGGCAAGATCATGGACGGCTGGGAGACGCGCCGCCGCCGCGGTGCCTCGGCCGGGCACCCCTGGCCCACGGCCGAGGACCACGACTGGGCGCTGGTCCGCCTCGGCGCCCCCGGCGTCGTCCGCGGGATCGTCGTCGACACGGCCCACTTCCGCGGCAACTACCCGCAGGCGGTGTCGGTCGAGGGCACGTCGGCGCCGGGCTCGCCGTCCCCCGAGGACCTTCTCGGCGACGACGTGAAATGGACGACGCTCGTCCCGCGCACGCCGGTGGGCGGCCACGCGGCGAACGGCTTCGCCGTCTCCGTCGAACAGCGCTTCACCCACCTCCGCGTCAACCAGCACCCCGACGGCGGCATCGCCCGCCTGCGCGTGTACGGCGAGGTCGCCCCGGACCCCGGGTGGCTCGCCGCGCTCGGCACCTTCGACGTGCTCGCCCTGGAGAACGGCGGTCAGGTCGAGGACGCCTCCAACCTCTTCTACTCACCGGCCACCAACACCATCCAGCCGGGCCGCTCCCGCAAGATGGACGACGGCTGGGAGACGCGCCGGCGCCGCGACCAGGGCAACGACTGGATCCGCTACCGGCTGGTGGCCCAGTCCCAGATCCGGGCGATCGAGATCGACACGGCGTACCTGAAGGGCAACAGCGCGGGCTGGGCGTCGGTGTCGGTGCGGGACGGCGAGGACGGCGACTGGCGGGAGATCCTGCCGCGCACCCGCCTCCAGCCGGACACCGACCACCGCTTCGTCCTGGCCTCCCCCGCCGTGGGCACGCACGCGCGCGTGGACATCTTCCCGGACGGCGGGATCTCCCGCCTGCGGCTGTTCGGAACGCCGACGGAAGCAGGAGCGGCGTCCCTGACCACAAGGCACCGCGAACTGTCCTGAAGCTCCTCGCCCGCCCGCCCAGCCTCCTCAGGTACGGGCGGGCGGGCGACGGGAACCGCCGAAGCGTCGGCTACGTTCTTTCCCCGTGACCCTTCAGCAAGAAATCGTCGGCAACGCCATGCAGATGGCGGTCGTCAACCTGCACCCCGGCCAGACCGTCTACTGCGAAGCCGGAAAGTTCCTGTTCAAGACCACGAACGTGACCATGGAGACCCGGCTCAGCGGCCCGAACGGCGGGGGCCAGCAGCAGGGCGGTGGCGGCGGCATGGGCGGCATGCTGCGCCAGGCCATGGGCACCGCCATGCAGGTCGGCCAGCGCATGCTCGCCGGCGAGTCACTGGCCTTCCAGTACTTCAGCGCACAGGGCGGTGAAGGCACCGTCGGCTTCGCGGGCGTGCTGCCCGGTGAGATGCGCGCCCTGGAGCTCAACGGCACGCGCGCGTGGTTCGCCGAGAAGGACGCCTTCGTGGCGGCCGAGTCCACCGTCGAGTTCGGCATCGCCTTCCAGGGCGGCCGCACCGGCATGAGCGGCGGCGAGGGCTTCATCCTGGAGAAGTTCACCGGCCACGGCACCGTGATCATCGCCGGCGCCGGCAACTTCATCGACCTCAACCCCGCCGACTTCGGTGGCCGTATAGAGGTCGACACGGGCTGTGTCGTCGCCTTCGAGGAGGGCATCCAGTACGGCGTCCAGCGCGTCGGCGGCCTCAACCGCCAGGGCCTCATGAACGCCGTCTTCGGCGGCGAGGGCCTCTCCCTGGCCACCCTGGAGGGCAACGGCCGGGTGATCCTGCAGTCCCTCACCATCGAGAGCCTCGCCAACGCCCTGAAGAAGGCCCAGGGCGGCGACAAGCAGGGCCCGACGGGCGGACTGTTCTCGACGCACGCGGGGTGAGCCGCCGCAGGGACGATCACGGCCGATGAGTCGCGGGCGCCCGCCGGGTCTGAGCTGACGACAGCAGACCGCACCCCAGGAAGCAGGAACCCCTCATGGGCAAGCTCGTCTCCACCATGTTCGTCACCCTCGACGGCGTCTACCAGGCGCCCGGCGGCCCCGAGGAGGACCCCAGCGGCGGCTTCACCCACGGCGGCTGGAGCCACCCCTACGGCGACGCGGAATTCGGCGGGTTCGTCACCGAGGTCTTCGACCGGGTCGGCGCCTTCCTGCTCGGCCGCCGTACGTACGACATCTTCGCCTCGTTCTGGCCGAAGGTCACCGACCCCGCCGACCCGATCGCGGCCAGGCTCAACGCGCTCCCGAAGTACGTCACCTCCGCGACCCTCACCGACCCCGGGTGGTCCGGCACCACGGTCCTCGGCGGCGACCTCGCCAAGGAGGTCACGGCCCTCAAGGAGCGCACCGAAGGGGAGCTCCAGGTGCACGGCAGCGGCGCACTGGTCCGCTCCCTGCTGGAGCTGGGTCTGGTCGACACCCTCCACCTGCTGACCTTCCCGGTCGTGCTGGGCAGCGGCCGCCGGTTCTTCGCGGAGGGCGCCGTGCCGACGAAGTTCCGGCACACCGGCGGCCGGGTCACCGCGGCGGGCGTCGCCATCCACTCGTACGACCTCGCGGGCCGCCCCGACTACGGCTCGTACATCGCCGACGCGAACGCCTAGCGCGGCCGGGGCCCGCCCCGTGAAGGCCGCGGGCCCCAGGTTAACTCCCTGAAAACTCAAGGGACTTGTCGGAAAATTCTTCAGACTTGTCATTGACATGCCACTGTCTACGCGCGTCATCATGGAGCCATGAGATTCCCCCCACGAATCGCCCGCATCGGCGCCGCCGGCGTCGTCCTGTCCGCCCTCCTCGTCGGCGGTACCGTCACCGCCACCACGGCGGGCGCCGCGGCCACTTCGGTCGGCAGCATCTGCTACAGCGACCTGCCGTCGCAGGCGTACGACACCCTCGACCTGATCGCGTCGGGCGGCCCGTTCCCGTACTCGCAGGACGGCGTCGTCTTCCGCAACCAGGAGGGTGTGCTGCCCAGCCAAGCCAGCGGCTACTACCACGAGTACACCGTGAAGACGCCCGGTTCTTCTACGCGCGGTGCACGTCGCATCGTGACCGGCAAGAAGACCCAGGAGGACTACTACACGGCGGACCACTACGTGACGTTCGACCTGGTCGACTTCGGCTGCTGAGTTCCCGGCCGAGTCCAACGGTCGACCGCCGGGAACGGCGCGACCAGCCGGAGGTCCGGTCCAAGTTCAGCCTGACCTCCGGCTCTCCGCGACGGCGAACAGCGCGATCGCCAGCACGACGAGTGCGACGCTCGCGTAGACCCCGTAGCCGTCGAGGAAGCCGAGCCGTTGCACGAGACCCACGTGCCAGTGGGTGAACTCGTGCAGCAGGCCCAGCGCACCCTGCACCAGAGCGACGAATCCGAACAGTTCCAGCAGCTGTTTCACAGCACGACTCTCGCCCCGCGGCCTCCCCCCATGCCATCGGCCGCGGGGCGAGCCGTCCCCGCCGGAAGTCGCCGCGTACGCGCGCGTGCCGTACCCGAAGTCCACGCGAGCCCGACTTTGGTCGACGATCCCGTCCTCGGGGAGGTGGCACCGGCGGGGCCCTGCGTAGATTTGGCGACCGTGAGCAGTGACATCCCGGTACGGACGTTCGAACGGCGGCGGTGGCTTTTCCCGTCCGCCGTGATCCATGAACTCGACCCCGACGCGGGCCCGGCCGGCCAGCGGCCCAGGCGCACCGCGCGGGACTGGCTCGTCGACTTCAGCTGTTTCCTGCTCGCCGTCCTGCTGGGCGTTGCCGCCGCGAACACCATGCGCCAGGACCCGAACGTCTCCCACGGCCTCGCGGTCGCCGACCAGCTGATCGGCGGTCTGGCCTGCGCCGCGGTCTGGCTGCGCCGCCGCTGGCCGACGGGCCTGGCCATCGCCATGGTCCCGGTCGGTTTCGTCTCCGACACCGCGGGCGGCGCCGCCATGGTCGCCCTGTTCACGCTCGCCGTGCACCGTCCGTTCCGGTACGTCGCCTGGATCGCCGGCGCCAACCTCGCGCTGGTCCCGCTCTTCTACTGGCTGCGTCCCGACCCCGACCTGCCCTACCTGGCCGTCGTCATCCTGGTCGTGCTCTTCACCCTCCTGGTCATCAGCCTCGGCATGTTCGTGCGCTCCAAGCGGCAGCTGATGGTCAGCCTGCGCGACCGGGCCCGGCGGGCCGAGACCGAGGCCGGGCTGCGCGCCGAGCGGGCCCAGCGGCTGGCCCGGGAGGCCATCGCCCGGGAGATGCACGACGTCCTCGCCCACCGGCTGACCCTGCTCAGCGTGCACGCCGGTGCCCTGGAGTTCCGTCCCGACGCGCCCCGGGCGGAGATCGCCCGGGCGGCCGGGGTGATCCGGGAGAGCGCCCACGAGGCCCTCCAGGACCTGCGCGAGATCATCGGCGTCCTGCGCGCCGCCGACGGCGACGAGGCGGGCGGCCGGCCGCAGCCCACGCTGGCCGGCCTCGACGCGCTCGTCAGCGAGTCCCGCCGGGCCGGCATGAAGGTCACCCTCGACAACCATGTCGGCGACCCGACGGCGGTCCCCGCCTCCGTCGGCCGCACCGCCTACCGCATCGCCCAGGAGGGACTCACCAACGCCCGCGAGCACGCCCCCGGCGCCGAGGTCACCGTGCGCGTCACCGGCGCCCCCGGGGACGGCCTGGACATCACCGTGCACAACCCCGCCCCGCAGGCCGACGCCCCGCACGTCCCCGGCTCGGGCCAGGGTCTGATCGGCCTGACCGAACGCGCGACGCTGGCCGGGGGACGGCTGGAGCACCGGGCCACCGGCGACGGCGGCTTCGAGGTGCGGGCCTGGCTGCCCTGGGGGGCCGCCGCCTGAGCCACCGTGTCCGTTGCCTGGGCCGCCGTGTCCGTTGCCTGGGCCGCCGTGTCCGTCGCCTGAGCCACCGTGCCCGCAGCCCAAACGACCACGTGATGTCGTACCCGCGTGATTACGTAGGAGCCATGACCGCGATCAGACTGCTGCTCGTCGACGACGACCCCCTGGTGCGGGCGGGGCTGTCCCTGATGATGGGCGGGGCCGGGGACATCGAGATCGTCGGGGAGGGCGCCGACGGCGACGAGGTCGAGGCGCTCGTCGACCGCACCCACCCGGACGTCGTCCTGATGGACATCCGGATGCCGTCCGTGGACGGGCTCACCGCCACCGAGCGGCTGCGCGCGCGTGCGGACGCCCCGCAGGTCGTCGTCCTGACCACCTTCCACGCCGACGAACAGGTCTTGCACGCCCTGCGTGCGGGGGCCGCCGGGTTCGTCCTCAAGGACACCCCGCCCGCCGAGATCGTGGACGCGGTGCGCCGGGTCGCCGCCGGTGACCCCGTCCTGTCGCCCGCCGTCACCCGCCAGCTGATGCGGCACGCGGCGGGCACCCGGGCCGACACCCGGCAGGCACGCGCGCGTGACCGGCTCGCCGCCCTCAACGACCGCGAACGCGAGGTCGCCGTCGCGGTCGGCCAGGGACTCGCCAACGCCGAGATCGCCACCGGCCTGTTCATGAGCGTCGCCACCGTCAAGACCCACGTCTCCCGCATCCTCGCCAAGCTCGGCCTGAACAACCGCGTCCAGATCGCGCTCCTGGCATACGACGCGGGACTGCCGGAGGAGTAGGGGCACCAGTCGGGCGCCTCGCACGTTCTCCGGGTACGGGACGGCCTCGGGGACCTCCTGAAGGGGGAGTACGGCATGCAGGTGACCGACCTCGGCGAGTACGGCGACGGTCTGCGCACGGACCCGCACACGGTCTACGCCCGGCTGCGCGAGCGCGGCCCGGTGCACCGGGTGCGGTGGCCGCTGCCCGACGCGTACCACGAGACCTGGCTGGTCGTCGGGTACGAGGAGGCCCGCGCGGCGCTCGCCGACCCCAGACTGGCCAAGGACACCGAGAAGGTCGGCTTCAAGTTCCTCGACGAGGAGCTGATCGGCAAGTACCTGCTGGTCGCCGACCCGCCCCAGCACACCCGCCTGCGTGGGCTCATCACGCGCGCGTTCACCGCCCGCCGGGTGGCCGCACTGGAGCCGCGGATCCAGGAGATCACCGACCGCCTGCTCGACGGGATGCTCCCGCGCGGTCGCGCCGACCTCATCGACGCCCTCGCCTACCCGCTGCCGATCACGGTGATCAGTGAACTGCTCGGCGTACCCGAGCTGGACCGCGCACGGTTCCGGAAGCTCTCCAACGAGGTGGTCGGCTCCGCCCGTCCGAGCAGTGAGTACGACGCGTTCGCCGAGCTCGCCGGGTATCTGAGGGACCTGATCGAGGACAAGCGGAGCGCGGGCCCGAGCGACGACCTGCTCAGCGACCTGATCCGCACCACCGCCGAGGACGGTGACCGGCTCTCCGTCGAGGAACTGCGCGGCATGGCCTTCGTCCTGCTGATCGCCGGCCACGAGACCACCGTCAACCTGATCGGCAACGGCGTCCTCGCCCTGCTCACCCACCCTGCCCAACTCGCCGCCCTGCGCGCCGACATGAGCCTCCTGGACGGCGCGGTCGAGGAGATCCTGCGCTGGCAGGGCCCGGTGGAGAACGCCACGTACCGGTACGCCGCCGAGCCCCTGGAGATCGCCGGCACCGTCATCGAGCGGGGCGACCCGGTGATGATCGGCCTCACCGCCGCCGACCGCGACGGCGCCCGCTATCCCGACCCCGACCGCTTCGACATCCGCCGCGACCACCGCGGCCACCTCGCCTTCGGCCACGGCATCCACTACTGCCTGGGCGCACCGCTGGCCCGCCTGGAGAGCCGCACGGCCCTGCGCGCCCTCCTGGAGCGCGCCCCGGACCTGGCCCTGGACGGCCCGCACGGCGAGTGGCTGCCGGGCACGCTGATGAGAGGGGTGCGGAACCTTCCGGTGCGCTGGTAGCCGGGGTGCGCTGGTAGCCGGGGTGCGCCGGCCGGTGGCCGGTGCGCTGCCGGCCGGCGGCAGCCGCGGGTCAGCCCAGCCGGTCCGGGATCTCGGCGAGGGCGACCGGTCTCCGCTCGTGCCGGGACACCTCGCAGGCCTCCGCGATCCGCAGCGCCTGGAGCGCCTCGCGCCCGTCGCAGGGGTTGGCGAGTCCGCCGCGCACCACGTCGACGAAGGCGCACAACTCGGCCTCGTAGGCGGGCCCGAACCGCTCCAGGAAGCCGGGCCACGGCTTGTCGGCGGGCGGCGGCCCGGTCGGCTCGGTGGAGGCCACCGGCGTACGGTCGTCCAGGCCGACCACCACGGTGTCCCGTTCCCCGGACAGCTCCATCCGCACGTCGTACCCGGCGCCGTTCAGCCGGGTCGCGGTGGCGGTGGCCAGCATGCCGTCGTCCAGGGTGAGCAGGGCCGCGCCGGTGTCCACGTCACCGGCCTCGCGGAACATGGCGGGCCCGGCGTCCGAGCCGGTCGCGTACACGTCGACGACCTCGCGGCCGGTCACCCAGCGCAGCACGTCGAAGTCGTGGATCAGGGTGTCCCGGAACAGCCCGCCGGACAGCGGCAGCCACTCCGGCGGGGGCGGGGACTGGTCGGAGGTCAGCGCCCGCACGGTGTGCAGCCGTCCGAGCCGGCCCGAGCGCACGGCCTCCCGGGCGCCCACGTACCCCTTGTCGAAGCGCCGCTGGAAGCCCATCTGCAGCACCGTCCCGGCCTTCTCCACCTCGGCCAGGGCGTGCAACGTGCCCGGCAGGTCCAGGGCGATCGGCTTCTCGCAGAAGACCGGGAGCCCGGAGCGCGCGGCCCGGCCGATCAGGTCGGCGTGTGCCGAGGTCGCGGTGGTGATCACCACGGCGTCCACGCCCCACTTGAAGATCTCGTCCGTCCCGGGTGCCGCCGTCTCCCCGAGGCGGTGTGCCAGATCCTGGGCCCGCGCCGGATCCACGTCCGTCAGGATCAGTGACCCGACCTCACGATTGCGGCTGAGCGTGTTCGCATGAATGGTTCCGATGCGGCCCGTCCCGATGACCCCGATGCGCATGGGAACAAGGTGCGGGTGCACCCCGTGCGCTGTCAATCCGTATGTCCGGACAATCGAACTACACAACTTCCCGTCAACCCGTCACGGGGATACGCTCGGGCCCGTGCCGAAACCTGATGTGGACCCGACCGTGCCGCTCGACCTGAGCGTGGACCGGAGCTCGCCGGTGCCGTTGTACTTCCAGCTCGCGCAGCAGCTGGAGGCGGCCATCGAGCACGGCTCGCTCACCCCCGGCAGCCTGCTGGGCAACGAGATCGAGCTCGCCGCACGGCTCGGCCTGTCCCGTCCTACCGTGCGTCAGGCCATCCAGTCCCTCGTCGACAAGGGCCTGCTTGTCCGTCGCCGGGGTGTCGGCACCCAGGTCGTGCACAGCCAGGTCAAACGCCCCCTGGAGCTCAGCAGCCTCTACGACGACCTGGAGTCGGCCGGTCAGCGCCCCGCGACGAAGGTACTGGTCAACACCGTCGTCCCGGCGTCCGCCGAGATCGCCGCCGCGCTGGCGGTCGCCGAGGACACCGAGGTGCACCGGATCGAGCGGCTGCGGCTGGCGCACGGCGAGCCGATGGCGTACCTGACCAACTACCTGCCGCCCGGTCTGCTCGACCTGGACACCGGGCAGCTGGAGGCGACCGGCCTCTACCGCCTGATGCGGGCCGCCGGGATCACCCTGCACAGCGCCCGCCAGTCCATCGGCGCGCGTGGCGCCACGGCCGCCGAGGCCGAGCGGCTCGCCGAGCCGGAGGGTGCCCCGCTGCTCACCATGCGGCGCACCACGTACGACGACACCGGCCGCGCCGTCGAGTTCGGCGACCACATCTACCGGCCGACCCGCTACTCCTTCGAGTTCCAGCTGCTCGTACGGTCCTGAACGCGGCCCGTTTCCGACGTTCTGTTAGTCGCAATGTCCGGACAATGTGAGCACAGAGTGCCGCCCGCCGCCGTCAGGGGTGTACCCCATGTTCGATACTGAGGCTTTTGGGGCAGGTGAGGTCGCCGTCGGTGGTCACCCACGGTGAGCTTCGCCCGCCCCTCTCGCACGTATGAGCACGGCAAGAAGGGCAAGGCCTCGTGGCACGGTTTCGGACCTGGGTGGGCATCGCGGTGGCGGGGGCGCTCGGCGTCACCCTCGCCGGGTGCAGCAGTACCGGCGGCAAGCGGGCGGAGGACGCCCGGAACGTCGCGGCGGCCCAGGGGAGGGCGGTGGTGAACACCCCCCGCTGGACCTTCGCGATGATCACTCACTCGGGGGACGGCGACACCTTCTGGGACATCGTGCAGAGCGGTGCGAAGCAGGCCGCCCGCAAGGACAACATCAACTTCCTGTACTCGCACGACGACGAGGCCCAGCAGCAGGCGCAGCTCGTGGACGCGGCGGTCGACAAGAAGGTCGACGGGATCATCGTCACCCTCGCCAAGCCGGACGCCCTCAAGGCGGCCGTGGCCCGGGCCGAGAAGGCCGGCATCCCGGTGATCACCGTGAACTCCGGTTCCGAGGAGTCCAAGGCCTTCGGCGCCCTCGCGCACATCGGCCAGGACGAGACCATCGCGGGTCAGGCGGTCGGCGACGAGCTGAACGGGCGTGGCAGGAAGAAGGCCCTGTGCGTCCTGCACGAGCAGGGCAACGTCGGCCATGAGCAGCGCTGCGCGGGCGTCGCCAAGAACTTCGACGGCGAGGTCGAGAACCTCTACGTCAACGGCACCAACATGCCCGACGTGCAGTCCTCGATCGAGGCGAAGCTCCAGGCCGACCGGTCGATCGACGCCGTCGTCACGCTCGGGGCGCCGTACGCCGACACCGCCGTGAAGGCGAAGACGGACGCGGGCAGCACGGCCGAGGTCGACACCTTCGACCTCAACGCCAAGGTCGCCGCCGAGCTCAAGGACGGCACCCTCGGCTTCGCCGTGGACCAGCAGCCGTACCTCCAGGGCTACCAGGCGGTCGACCTGCTGTGGCTCTACAAGTACAACGGCGACGTCCTCGGCGGCGGGCAGCCGGTGCTGACCGGCCCGCAGATCATCACCAAGGACCAGGCGACCGCGCTGGCGAAGTACACCGAGCGGGGCACCCGATGAGTACCACCCTGGAACGCTCCCTTGATGAAAGGATTCTGCAGACCTCTCCGCTGCGGAGACTCCTCTCCCGTCCGGAGCTGGGCTCGGTCGTCGGCGCACTGGCCGTCTTCCTCTTCTTCGCCGTGGCCGCCGACGGCTTCGTGCGCGCGTCCAGCATCAGCACGGTCCTCTACGCCTCCTCGACGATCGGCATCATGGCCGTACCGGTGGCGCTGCTGATGATCGGCGGCGAGTTCGACCTCTCCGCGGGCGTCCTGGTGACCTCCGCCGCGCTGATCTCCTCGATGTTCAGCTACCAGATGACGGCGAACACCTGGGTCGGCGTAGGAGTCTCGCTCCTCGTGACCCTTGCCGTCGGCGCGTTCAACGGCTTCGTGCTCACCCGCACCAAGCTGCCCAGCTTCATCGTCACCCTGGGCTCCTTCCTGATGCTGACCGGCATGAACCTCGGCTTCACCAAGCTGATCGACGGCACGGTCTCCACCAAGACGATCGCCGACATGGAGGGCTTCGCGTCCGCCCACGCGGTCTTCGCCTCGACGCTCACCGTCGGCGGCGTCGACTTCAAGGTCACGATTCTCTGGTGGCTCGCCCTGGTCGCGATCGCCTCCTGGATCCTGCTGCGCACCCGCGCCGGCAACTGGATCTTCGCGGTCGGCGGCAACCAGGACGCGGCCCGCGCGGTCGGCGTCCCCGTCGCCAGGACCAAGATCGGCCTCTACATGGGCGTGGCGCTCGGCGCCTGGATCTCCGGCCAGCACCTGCTCTTCTCGTACGACGCCGTCCAGTCCGGGGAGGGCGTCGGCAACGAGCTGATCTACATCATTGCGGCCGTCATCGGCGGCTGCCTGATCACCGGCGGTTACGGCAGCGCGGTCGGCTCGGCGGTCGGGGCGCTCATCTTCGGCATGACCAGCAAGGGCATCGTCTTCGCCGAGTGGAACCCCGACTGGTTCAAGTTCTTCCTCGGAGCGATGCTGCTCCTCGCGACCCTGCTCAACACCTGGGTCCGCAAGCGCGCGGAGGCCACCGCATGACCCTCGTCCGGCTGACCGACGTCAGCAAGAACTACGGCACCGTCCGCGCCCTGGAGGGGGTCTCCCTGGAGGTCCAGGCGGGCGAGATCACCTGCGTCCTCGGCGACAACGGGGCCGGCAAGTCCACCCTGATCAAGATCGTCGCGGGCCTGCACCGGCACGACGGCGGCACGCTCGTCGTCGAGGGCGAGGAGACGACGCTGACCTCCCCGCGCGAGGCCCTGGACCGGGGCATCGCCACGGTGTACCAGGACCTGGCGGTCGTGCCGCTGATGCCGGTGTGGCGCAACTTCTTCCTCGGCTCGGAACCCCGCAAGGGCCGTGTGCTCAAGCGCCTGGACGTCGACTTCATGCGCCGCACCACCCGCGCCGAACTCCTCCGCATGGGAATCGACCTGCGGGACGTCGACCAGCCCATCGGCACCCTGTCGGGCGGCGAACGCCAGTGCGTGGCGATCGCGAGGGCCGTCTACTTCGGCGCGAAGGTCCTGATCCTGGACGAGCCGACGGCGGCACTGGGAGTGAAGCAGTCAGGTGTGGTCCTGAAATACGTGGCGGCGGCACGTGACCAGGGCCTGGGTGTTGTGTTGATCACCCACAACCCGCATCACGCGTACTTGGTGGGGGACAGGTTCGTGCTGTTGAGGAGGGGCGCGATGGTGGGGAGCTACGACCGTGACTCGGTCACCCTGGACGAGCTGACCCAGCAGATGGCAGGCGGAAGCGACCTGGATTCGCTACGCCACGAACTGCGGCGGGGCCAGGGGCGCGGGGAACCGCGCGACTAGCCACTACGGAGCCGCACCCGGCAACGGCGCTTATCTCCCCCGAACGGCGCTACACGCACGCGTACGGCAGAATCAAGCCCGATGAGCACCTACCGCGACCTCACGGCCCCCATAGGCTCCCGCCGAGCCCCCGTCCTGCGAACGGTCGGCACACGGGAGCGCCGGTCCCACCTGACGGCCCCCCGTGTCCCCACCGTCGGCATCGACATCGGCGGCACCAAGGTCATGGCGGGCGTCGTGGACGCCGACGGCAACATCCTGGAGAAGCTCCGCACGGAGACCCCGGACAAGTCCAAGAGCCCGAAGGTCGTCGAGGACACGATCGTCGAGCTGGTCCTGGACCTGTCCGACCGGCACGACGTGCACGCCGTCGGCATCGGCGCCGCCGGCTGGGTCGACGCCGACCGCAACCGCGTGCTCTTCGCCCCGCACCTGTCCTGGCGCAACGAACCACTGCGCGACCGTCTCTCCGGCCGGCTCTCGGTCCCCGTCCTCGTGGACAACGACGCCAACACCGCCGCCTGGGCGGAGTGGCGGTTCGGCGCCGGCCGCGGCGAGGACCACCTGGTCATGATCACACTCGGCACCGGCATCGGCGGCGCGATCCTGGAGGACGGCCAGGTCAAGCGCGGCAAGTACGGCGTCGCCGGCGAGTTCGGCCACATGCAGGTCGTGCCCGGCGGTCACCGCTGCGCGTGCGGCAACCGCGGCTGCTGGGAGCAGTACAGCTCCGGCAACGCGCTGGTCCGCGAGGCCAAGGAGCTGGCCGCGGCCGACTCCCCGGTGGCCTACGGGATCATCGAGCACGTCAAGGGCAACATCAACGAGATCACCGGCCCGATGATCACCGAGCTGGCCCGCGAGGGCGACGCCATGTGCGTCGAGCTGCTCCAGGACATCGGCCAGTGGCTCGGCGTCGGCATCGCCAACCTCGCCGCCGCCCTCGACCCGTCCTGCTTCGTCATCGGCGGTGGCGTGAGCGCCGCCGACGACCTGCTGATCGGCCCCGCGCGGGACGCGTTCAAGCGCCAGCTCACCGGCCGCGGCTACCGCCCCGAGGCCCGGATCGCCCGCGCCCAGCTGGGCCCCGAGGCCGGCATGGTCGGCGCCGCCGACCTCGCCCGCCTGGTCGCCCGCCGCTTCCGGCGCGCCAAGCGGCGCCGGGTCGAGCGGTACGAGCGCTACGAGCGGTTCGCGGAGGCCCGCCGCACCCGGGACACCGCATGACCGCTTCGCTGCCCCGCCAGGCCGCGTCCCCGGAGGAGCCGAAGCGCCCGCCCGAGACCCCGGGGCACAAGGCCAAGCGCCGGGCGCTGACGCTCCTGATCATCGTGCTGCTCATCGGCGTACCGGCCGGCTATCTGGTGATCTCCGCCGCCCAGAGCCGCAACAGCGGCAAGGACAAGGAGTCCAAGTACTCGGCGACCGGCCTCACCGAGGGCTGGCCGTCCAAGGTGCAGCGGCGGCTCTACCAGGTGCCGGTCCCGCACCCGGCCGACATGATCGCCTACTACGAGACGAACAACTGGAAGACCAGCCGTCTCTACGTCCAGTTCCGGACCAACAACGCCGGCCTGGACAGCTTCCTGGAGGGCATGGGCGTCAACCGGGACGCGCTCAAGAAGGACGACATCAGCATCGGCTCCCGGGACCAGAAGATCACCGGCTGGAAGTTCACCGGACCCGGCCCCTGGTCGAGCCTGACCCACAAGCAGAAGAACCCGGCGCCCACCCAGGACGTGGTCGTGAACACGGCCGACCCGAACTACCCGATGATCTACGTCGTCTCCCGCACCGTGCCGTGAGCACGGCCTCCGGCCGGTCGCCGGGACCGATTGTCAGACCCCGCCCGTACAGTCGAAGACGTCTGATCCGACATGTGGGCGGGAGGTGGCAGAACGTATGAGCGGCACGGTGACCGAGACCCCTGACGGCGTCCCGCTGCGCCTGGCGGCGGTCTATCTGCCCGCCGACCTTCCGCGCCAGGGCCGGATCGCCTTCTGGGACCCGGACGGCGACCCGCTGCCCGCCGCCGCGACCGAGGACCTGACGGTCGTACGACGGCACGGCGCCGGTGTCCGCCGCCGGCAGGTGCCCGCGCTGACCCTGCCGCTCGGCGAGGCCCTCCCCCTGCTCGTGCGAGCCCGCCGCGACCCGGCCGCCCACCCCGCCACCGCCTGCTGGGGCGCCGCCGCCCAGCACGCGCTGCGGCTCGCCGCCCGGGGCCGCCTGCTGCCCGGCCTCACCCCGGCCGGACACGACGCCTGGCGCGCCGGGCCCCTGGAGCCCGCCGACATCGCCCACCTGCGCGCGGTGGCCGCCGCACTGCCCGCCGAGGGCCATGCCGTCCCGCTGCCCGGCCCCGGCCCGCTCCGGCTGCCCCAGCCGGAGGCGCTGATCCGTTCCTTCCTGGACGCGGTCGCCGACACCCTGCCCCGCACCCCGGCCGCGCCGCACACCTCGGGCAGGCCGTTCGCCGCCCGCGAGGCCCAGCGGCTGCCCGACGCCCAGGAGTGGGCCGCGGAGGTCGCCGCCGGCATGGACGCGGGCGTGCGCGTCTCGCTCTGCCTGGACCTGTCGGCCTACGACCTGTTCGACGACAGCGAGGAAGCGCACCGCGCGGGAGCGGCGATCGTCCAGGTGCACAGCCTTTCCGACCCCACCCTGGTGACCGACGCGGCGGCACTGTGGGCGGGACGGGCCGACGCCGCATTCGGTCCCCGCGCGCGGGTCGACGCGGCGCTGGCCGTGCGCCGGGCCGCGCGGGTGTGGCCACCACTGGACCGGCTGGCCGAACAGGACGTGCCGGACGTACTCGCCCTCTCCGAGGAGGAGTTGGGCGATCTGCTCGGGGTGGCCGCGACCCGGCTCGCGGCGGCCGGGGTCGCCGTGCACTGGCCCCGCGACCTGGCCCAGGACCTCACCGCGGCCGCCGTGATCCGCTCCGCACCCGGCTCGGCGACCGACGGCACGGGCTTCTTCGAGGGCGAGGAACTGCTCCAGTTCCGCTGGCAGCTGGCGCTCGGCGGGGACCCGCTCAGCGACGCCGAGATGGACGCGCTGGCCGAGGCCCACCGTCCGGTCGTACGGCTGCGGGACCGTTGGGTGCTCGTCGATCCGGCCCTGGTCCGCAAGGCCCGCAAGCGCGAACTGGGCCTGCTCGACCCGGTCGACGCGCTCTCCGTGGCACTCACCGGCGAGGCCGAGGTGGACGGCGAGACCGTCGAGGCGGTCCCCGTCGGTCTTCTCGCGGCCCTGCGCGACCGCCTCACGGCCGGCGTCCAGCCCGCCGAGCCGCCCGCCGCCCTGCGGGCCACCCTGCGCGACTACCAGCTGCGGGGCCTGGCCTGGCTCGACCTCATGACCTCCCTCGGCCTCGGCGGCTGCCTCGCCGACGACATGGGCCTCGGCAAGACGATCACCGTCATCGCCCTGCACCTCAAGCGGGCCCGCACCGAACCGACCCTGGTGGTCTGCCCCGCCTCGCTGCTCGGCAACTGGCAGCGGGAGATCGCCCGGTTCGCGCCCGGCGTCCCCGTCCGCCGCTTCCACGGTCCCGACCGCACCCTGGAGGGCCTCGACGGCGGCTTCGTCCTCACCACCTACGGCACCATGCGGGCCGCCGCGGCCCGGCTCGCCGACCAGCCCTGGGGCATGGTCGTCGCCGACGAGGCACAGCACGTCAAGAACCCCTACTCGGCCACCGCCAAGGCGCTGCGCACCATCCCGACCCCCGCGCGCGTGGCCCTCACCGGCACCCCCGTGGAGAACAACCTCTCCGAACTCTGGGCCCTGCTCGACTGGACCACCCCCGGACTCCTCGGCCCCCTGAAGTCCTTCCGTGCCCGGCACGCGCGCGCCGTCGAGAACGGCGAGGACAAGGAGGCGGTGGCCCGGCTCGCCGGCCTGGTCCGCCCCTTCCTGCTGCGCCGCAAGAAGTCCGACCCGGGCATCGTCCCCGAGCTGCCGCCCAAGACCGAGACCGACCACCCCGTCCCCCTCACCCGCGAACAGGCCGCGCTGTACGAGGCGGTGGTCCGCGAGTCGATGCTCGCCATCGAGACGACGGACCAGGGCATCGCGCGCCGGGGCCTGGTGCTCAAGCTCCTCGGCGCCCTGAAGCAGATCTGCGACCACCCCGCGCTCTACCTCAAGGAGGAGACGCGCGCCGACGGCCTGGCCGCCCGCTCCGGCAAACTCACCCTGCTCGACGAACTGTTGGACACGGTCCTCGCCGAGGACGGCTCGGTGCTCGTGTTCACCCAGTACGTCGGCATGGCCCGCATGATCACCGCGCACCTCCAGGCCCGCGCGGTCCCCGTCGACCTCCTGCACGGCGGCACACCGGTACCGGAGCGGGAGCGCATGGTGGACCGCTTCCAGAGCGGCGCGACGCCGGTCCTGGTGCTGTCGCTGAAGGCCGCGGGCACCGGCCTCAACCTCACCCGCGCGGGCCATGTCGTCCACTTCGACCGCTGGTGGAACCCGGCGGTGGAGGAGCAGGCGACCGACCGCGCGTACCGCATCGGCCAGACCCAGCCCGTCCAGGTCCACCGCCTGGTCACCGAGGGCACGGTGGAGGACCGCATCGCCGAGATGCTGGAGGCCAAGCGCGCCCTCGCCGACGCGATCCTGGGCTCCGGCGAGTCCGCGCTGACCGAGCTGACGGACCGCGAGCTGTCGGACCTGGTGTCGCTGCGGAGGACGTCATGAGCGAGGACGAGCAGCGGCCGGGCGACGCGGCTCGGCGGGCGCTGCGGGCGGCACGGGGACGCGGTGCGGAGACCGGGGGCGGCGAGTCGGCTGAGGCCGGGGCACGGCCCAAAGGCCCCGCCGCGCCGGGTACGGACGCCGAGCAGCGGGTGCCCAGGGCGTCCGACGCGGCACGGCTGGCGCTGCGGGCGGCCGCGGTCTCGAAGGAGGCGGAGCAGCGGGACGCCGAAGCCGAGGCCGACGCGGGCCGGGCCGACGTGGGCCGGGCCGACGTGGGCGGTGGTGCCGCTGTCCCCGACGCCGGGCCGGTGGACGCCGGCGGCCCGGCCCCCGCTGCCGTACGACCGGGCGCCCGCCCCGGTGACGTCGCGCGCGAGGCGCTGCGCGCGGCCCGCGCGGAGGCCCGGCGCGCCGAGGCGGCAGCGGCGGAAGCCTCGGAAGGAGCGTCGGTTCGCGCGGTACGCCGGCTGCCGTCGCCGACCCCGGCGGAGTCGGTTCGTGGTCGCACCGCGCACGACCTGAGGCAGTTCCTGGCGACCGCGTTCAGGATGCCGAAAGAGGAACCCGAGCCGAACGGGCCGGCACCGGCCGACGCCCCGGCAGACCAAGCGACTTCGACGGCGCACCTCGACGAAGACGGGGCGCGACCCACGGCACCGCAACACTCCGAAACGAATCCCACTCCGGCCGCGTCCGCTGCCGCCTCCGACCGTCCGCGGCCGACGGTCCCGGCGCCTGCCGCCTCCGACCGTCCGCAGCCGACGCCCCCGGCGCCTGCCGCCTCCCAGCGACCGCGGTCCGGCACCCCCGCGTCCGTCACGCCTCCGGGCCACTCGGATCCGACGGTTTCCACGCCCCCTGCGCCCCTCGCGCCCCTCGGTTCCCCGGATCCGCACACACCCGCGTCCACCGCCCCTGCCGGCCACCCGCATCCGGCCTCCTCCACGTCCGCCGCGGCCCTGCGCCCCCCGGTTCCGACCGGTTCCGCCTCGACCTCCGGTCACCCGGAGCCGGAGGGCGCCGCCACCACCCCCCGCCTGCCCCGCACCATGGCCACCCCGCACCGCGACAGCGAGCTTCGCCGGACCTTTCCCTCGCTTCCCTCCCGCGTCGGTGCAGCCGGGGCGGACTTTGCCGGGACGTGGTGGGGGAACGCCTGGGTGCGGGCCCTGGAAGAGGGCGCGTTGGACGTGCAGCGGCTGGTGCGGGGGCGGGGTTATGCCGAGCGGGGCCACGTGGACGCCATCACCGTGACGCCGGGGCTGGTTCTGGCGTATGTGCAGGGGAGCCGGCCGCGGCCGTATCGCGTGCAGGTCCGGTTGCGCACCTTCGGCGAGGACGAGTGGGAGCGGTTCCTGGCGGCCGCCGCCGACCGGCCCGCAGACATCGCCGCCTTGCTGGACAAGGAGCTTCCGCAGGCCCTCGCCGAGAGCGGGGTGCCCCTGTTGCCGGGGCCCGGCGAGCTCGAACCCCGTTGCAGTTGCCCGGACTTCGGGCACCCCTGCAAGCACGCGGCCGCGCTCTGCTACCAGACCGCGCGGTTGCTGGACGCCGACCCGTTCGTGCTGCTTCTGCTGCGCGGCCGGGGCGAGCGGGAGGTCCTCGACGCCCTGTCCCGGCGCAACGCCGCCCGCGCGGCCCGCGAGCGGCAGCCGGTGTCCCTGCCCGGCGTCCGCGCCACCGAGGCCCTGGCACCGCGTCAACTCCCGCCGTTGCCGCCCCCGTTGCCGGTGCCGTCGCACCCCGAGCAGCCCCCGGTGTACCCGGGCGTGCCCGGTGGACCCGACCCCTTCACGCTGGACCAGCTGGCCACGGACGCCGCCGCCCGCGCCCACGCCCTGCTCGCCACCGGACGCGACCCGGTCGGCGAACTGACCCTCTGGCAGGACGCGGTACGCCTCGCCGCGGCCCGCCCCGGCTCCGGCCTGACCGCGTCCACCCGCGCCCTCTACGCCTCGCTCGCGGACGCCGTCGGCCGTACCCCGGGCGACCTGGCCCGCGCGGTCGCCGCCTGGCGGCAGGGCGGCCCGGAGGGGCTCGCCGTGCTGGAGGAACCCTGGGATCCGCCGGCCGGCCGTTTCGACCGGGCCAGACCCCTGCTCCTGGCCGCCGACCTCCCGGCCTTCCGGCCCTGGCGCAACCACCTGACCCACCCCGGCGGCCATGTCCAGCTCAGGCTGGGCCGCGACGGGCTGTGGTACGCCTACGAGTCCGAACCGGGCCACGACGACTGGTGGCCCAGAGGCACCCCCGACCTGGACCCGGTGGGCGCGCTGACGGGACTCGGGGCGACGGACGACCTGTAGAGACCCACGGCCCTGGACGTTCTCGCCGAGGTCGTCGTGCCGGGCCGCGAACCGGCCCTCGGCACCCTCCACCCGGTAGGGGAACCAGCCGCCGTCCCGGGCGGTCTCCAGGTACTGGGTCCGGCTCTCGTGCGGCCCCTCACCGGGGGCGCGGCGATCACGGGAAAGGGCGTACCGAGCGCGGGTCAGGACGAACGCGGTAGATACCCGGGTGCCCACCATGCCGGCGCGCACGCCACGGCCGCGTCGACCATGTCGTCCTTGGTGACCGAGGGGTCGTTGAGCCAGGCCTTGATGGCACCGGCGAAACCGTGAGCCATGAACTGGGCGATCACCTGCGGGTTGGCGTCGGGCAGCGCGGAGCGGTCGGCGCGCGCCATGAACGCCAGGGCGTACGCGCTGAAGTGGCGGACGAGCGCCTCGTAGACCCCGCTGGCCGCCGGATCGTCGAGGGAGAGCCGGTAGACCGCCCGGAACCGTTCGACGTGATCGCCCACTTCCGCGGTGGTCAGCCGCAGCAGGTCGCCGGCCGAGTGCCCGTGCCGCGCCCTCTCGTCCTCCAGCCGGTGGCCACGGTCCAGGTCGGCGTCGAGGACCTGGATGAGCAGTTCCAGCGGAGTGCTGTAGCGGTTGTAGAAGGTGGCTCGGGTGACCCCGGCGCGGTCGGCCAGTTCGGCGACGCTGATCTGGGAGACCGGCCGCTCCGAAGCGAGCTCCACGATGGCCCGCTCGAAGGCCTGGGTGGTCCGGGTGATGCGCGGGTCGATCCGGCCGCTCAGCGTACTGCCCTCCTGTCAACCGGCGCCCCCGACGCTCCCCGGTTCCGGGTGTACGGTCCGCCGCCCTTGCTGGGTCCATCTTGCGGCATCGCCGTGACGTGACCACCGGTCCGGTCGTGCGCGACGGCGCGAGCGGCGACCGCGGTCCGTACGCCCTCGGCCTCGTCCTGGTCGCGGACGGCGTCGCGCGGAATCCGGTGTGAACTCCGCCGAGTTCGTCGGCCGTGCCTGATCCGCACGGGAATGCGGACGCCATGAAGAAGGGATATGTGAAACCGGACATCGGGAATCTTCGCGAAGTCACCACAATGGTCGGTTCTTTGACAGGAGAAGACGGAACTCGTTCACCGTCTGGCACTCAATCCGCTGGTCGGCGAGATTTGAGAGGGTTTTCCGACGGACCTGCCGTGGCCGTGAGAGCGCGAGCCGTTAGGTTCGGACCGGCGATGAGAGACTTAGTGACGCATGAGAGGGTCAGACGGGTGAGCGAGACACCACCGAACACCCTGCAATACCGCTTTGACGGACCAGACGACGCTCCTGTCCTGATCCTGGGCCCCTCACTGGGGACCACCTGGCACATGTGGGACCGGCAGGTCCCGGAGTTGACCCAGCAGTGGCGGGTCTTCCGTTACGACCTTCCCGGCCACGGCGGCTCCCCGGCGCACCCGGCCGGTTCCGTCACCGAACTGACGGCCCGGCTGCTGGCCACGCTCGACTCCTTCGGCGTGCAGCGCTTCGGCTACGCGGGCTGCGCGCTCGGCGGTGCCGTCGGCATCGAGCTGGCCCTGCGGCACCCGGAGCGGATCGCCTCGCTCGCGCTGGTCGCCACCTCACCCCGGTTCGGGACGGCGGACGAGTTCCGGCAGCGCGGTGTGATCGTGCGGACGAACGGCCTCGACCCGATCGCCCGGACCTCGCCCGAGCGCTGGTTCACCAGCGGGTTCGCCGCCGCACAGCCCGCGATCACCGAGTGGGCCGTCCAGATGGTGCGCACCACCGACCCCGGCTGCTACATCGCCGCCTGCGAGGCCCTGGCGGGCTTCGACGTACGCCATGAACTCGGCCGGATCGGCGTGCCCACGCTCGTCCTGGTCGGCTCGGACGACCAGGTCACCGGGCCTGCCGAGGCCCGCACCCTGGTCGCCGGGATACCGGACGCCCGGCTCGCCGTGGTGCCCGGCGCCTCCCATCTGGTTCCGGTCGAGCAGCCCGCAGCCGTCACCGACCTGCTGGTGCGGCACTTCTCCACCGCCTGGCAGCCCGCCTACGACTCGACCACCGGCCAGATGGCCATCCCGGCCGCCCCGCCCAGGCCGGTCCTGGCCGCCGCGCCGCAGGCCGTGCCCCAGGTCGCCCCGCAGGTCACGCCCCTCGCCGAGATCGCCCCGGCCGCCGCGGTGCCACAGCCGCTCGGGCGGCCCGACCCCTACGACGCGGGACTGAAGGTCCGCCGTGAGGTGCTCGGGGACGCGCATGTGGACCGGGCGCTGGCCCAGGCCGACGAGTTCTCCGGGGACTTCCAGGAGTTCATCACCCGCTACGCGTGGGGCGAGATCTGGGACCGGCCCGGACTCGACCGGCGCTCGCGCAGCTGTGTCACGCTCACCGCGCTGGTCGCGGGCGGCCACCTGGAGGAGCTGGGCTTCCACGTCCGGGCGGCCCTGCGCAACGGCCTCACCCCGGACGAGATCAAGGAGGTCCTGCTCCAGGCAGCGGTGTACTGCGGAGTGCCGGCGGCGAACAGCGCGTTCCGGATCGCCCAGCAGATCATCCGTGAGGAGACCACTCCCGAGGACTGACGGACCGCCCGGGGGCAGGATGGTGACCATGAAGCTCACGAAGAAGTCCCACGCGTGCGTGCGCCTGGAGAAGGACGGGCGCACGCTCGTCCTGGACCCCGGCGGGTTCAGCGAGGAGGACGCGGCCGTCGGCGCCGACGCGATCCTGATCACGCACGAGCACCCCGACCACTTCGACGAGGGCCGGCTGCGGGCCGCGCTGGACGCCGACCCGGCCGCCGAGATCTGGACCCTGAGGTCCGTCGCCGACCAGCTCGCGGCGGCCTTCCCGGGCCGGGTGCACACCGTCGGCCACGGCGACACCTTCACCGCCGCCGGCTTCGACGTCCAGGTGCACGGCGAACTGCACGCGGTGATCCACCCCGACATCCCGCGCATCACCAACGTCGGCTACCTGATCGACGGCGGCAAGGTCTTCCACCCCGGCGACGCCCTCACCGTCCCCGACCACCCCGTCGAGACGCTGATGCTCCCGGTGATGGCCCCCTGGAACAAGATCTCCGAGGTCATCGACTACGTCCGTGAGGTGAAGCCGCGGCGCGCCTACGACATCCACGACGCCCTGCTCGCCGACCTGGCCCGCCCGATCTACGACCGCCAGATCGGCGCCCTGGGCGGCGCGGACCACCAGCGGCTGGCGCCGGGGGCCTCGGCGGACGTCTGAGGCACGTTGTCAGAGGGGCCCGGTAGGTTGTCAGGCATGCGCATCGCGACCTGGAACGTGAACTCGATCACCGCCCGCCTGCCGAGGCTCCTCGCCTGGCTGGAGAGCAGCGGCACCGACGTGCTCTGCCTCCAGGAGGCCAAGGTCGCCGAGGCGCAGTTCCCGGTCGAGCAACTGCGTGAGCTGGGCTACGAGGCGGCGGTCCACGCCACCGGCCGGTGGAACGGCGTGGCGGTGCTGTCCAGGGTCGGCCTGGCGGACGTCGTCAAGGGCCTGCCCGGCGACCCCGGCTACGACGGGAGCGTGGAGCCCCGCGCGATCTCCGCGACCTGCGGCCCGGTCCGCGTCTGGTCGGTGTACGTGCCCAACGGCCGCGAGGTGGACCACCCGCACTACGCCTACAAGCTCCAGTGGTTCGAGGCCCTCAAGGCGGCCGTGGCCGGGGACGCGGGCGGCAGCCGCCCCTTCGCGGTCCTCGGCGACTACAACGTGGCGCCGATGGACGACGACGTCTTCGACACGGCAGCCTTCGAGGGCCTCACCCATGTCACCCCGGCCGAGCGGGCCGCCCTGACCGCGCTGCGCGAGACCGGCCTGTCCGACGTGGTCCCGCGCCCCCTGAAGTACGACCACCCGTACACCTACTGGGACTACCGCCAGCTCGCCTTCCCCAAGAACCGCGGCATGCGCATCGACCTGGTGTACGGCAACGAACCCTTTGCCAAGGCCGTGCAGGACTCCTACGTCGACCGCGAGGAGCGCAAGGGAAAGGGCGCCTCCGATCACGCCCCGGTGGTGGTGGATCTGGACGTGTAAGTGTCAACCTGGGTCCATGAACATCCCCTTCCTGGGTAACAGGCACACCAAGGCCGGTGACGTGCCCCTGACCGCCGACCCCGATCTGCTCGCCGAGTGCGAGCTGCTGCGCGCCCAGGCGGCCGAGGACGGTGTCGCGCTCGACGACACCCCGGCCTCGCTGGAGGCCCTCGACCAGTTGATCCCGCGCTGGCGGGACGACGAGGAGACCCTGACCTGGCTCGGCACCGACGCGGGCCTTTATCTGGGCACCGTCCTGATCCGGACCGTGCCCGGCGCCGCATGGGAGATCCGCGCGGACGGGGAGCCGGTGGTACGCCTGGAGTCCGGGCGGGAGTTCGATGTCGTCGAGTCCGGCCACGACTGGGCCGCCAGCGGGGTCCCCGAGCTCTCCCAGCTCTACGCGGAGGTCGCCGAGGCCTGACCCGACGGCCGTACGAACGACGATCACGGCATCGATCACGTTCGATCCCCGCGTCGCCACCCCCAGCGATAAAGACCGTGTAAATACGGCTAATGCCCGAAAAGTGCGTGTCGTGCCTTAGGTCCTCCCGCGGCTGGATAGTTTGCGGCAACCACGACACAGCTGAGAGTGGGTAGGGCTGCGGATGGCCGTCGATCCTTTGATCGAGCTGCGTGACGTCGACAAGTACCACGGCGAGTTCCATGTCCTGCGGGACGTGGATCTCACCGTCGGCAAGGGGGAGGCGGTCGACGAGGTCCTGGAGGTCGTGCGGCGGCGCGCCCGGGACGGCGCGGACCGCGCCCCGGAGGAGTTCTTCACCGCCCCGCGCGGCGAGCGTGCCGGGGACTCCCTCTCCAAGATCCTCAAGCACTGAGCGGGGAGTGCGACCCATGCGCCGTACCCCCCGTGTGCCCGCCGCCCCGGCTCTGCTGAGCGCCTTGCTCACCGCACTGCTCGCCACCGCCGGAGCCGCCGGCTGCGGCAAGGAGGGCAGCCCATCCAGGAAGGGCCCGGCGGCCGGGACACTTCCCCGCTACCAGGTGGCGCGGAACGTCCGGCTGCCCGCCTCCACGACCTGGACCCGGGCGAAGCGGCGCGGCTACTTCGTCGTGGGCGCCAAGGAGGACCAGCCCTACCTCGGCGAGCGGGACCCGGCCACCGGCGTCTACTCGGGCTTCGACATCGAGATCGCCAAGATGATGTCCGCCTCCCTGGGCCTCGCTCCGGAGACCATCCGCTTCCGGACCATCGCCTCCGCCAACCGCGAGACCGCCCTGCGGAACGGCCAGATCGACTACTACGTCGGGACCTACACCATCAACGCCAACCGCAAGAAGCTGGTCGGCTTCGCCGGACCCTACTACCTGGCCGGCCAGTCCCTGCTGGTGCGCCACGACGAGAACGACATCCACGGCCCCCAGGACCTCGCCGGCAAACGCGTCTGCTCGGCCGCCGGTTCGACGCCGTACCAGCGGGTCAGGGCGGACTACCCGAAGGCGGTCCTGGTCGCCTACGACACCTACTCCGTGTGTGTGGACAACCTGCTCACCGACCAGGTCGCCGCCGTCACCACCGACGACGCCATCCTCATCGGCTACGCGGCGAAGGCCCCCGGCGAACTCAAGGTCGTCGGCAAGCCGTTCTCCCAGGAGCCGTTCGGAATCGGCGTCCGGCGCGACGACACCGCCCTGCGCTTCGCGATGGACGACGCATTGGAGGCCCGTGAGAAGAACGGCGACTGGAAGAAGGCCTACGACGCGACGCTCGGCCTGTCCGGCGTCCCCGCCCCGAAGCCGCCCCCGATCGACCGCTATCCCGCGAGCTGAGCGAGGCCGGCATGAAGGTACTGACAGACAACTTCCACACGTACGCCGAGGGTTTCCTCGGCACCGTCGAACTGACCGTCTACGCCTCGGTCCTCGCCTTGGTCCTGGGCTTCCTGATGGCGGCCTTCCGGGTCGCCCCCGTTGCCTCGCTGCGGCTCCTCGGCACGGCCTGGGTCACCGTGCTGCGCAACACCCCGCTCACCCTGCTGTTCTTCGCGGTGCTGCTCGGCCTGCCCCGGTTCGGACTCGTGCTGCCCTTCCAGGCGTTCGCGGTCCTCGCGCTCGGCTGCTACACCTCGGCGTTCATCTGCGAGGCGCTGCGCGCCGGCATCAACACCGTGCCCAGGGGGCAGGGCGAGGCCGCCCGCAGCCTCGGCATGACCTTCGGGCAGACCCTCGGCCTGGTGATCCTGCCCCAGGCGTTCCGGTCGGTCATCCCGCCGGTCGGTTCCACCCTCATCGCGCTCGCCAAGAACTCCGCGATCGCGGGCGCGTTCAGCGTCACCGAACTCCTCGGCACCTACAAGACCTTGAGCGAGCTCGGCTACAACATCGTCTGGACGTTCCTCTGGATCGCCGCCGGCTATCTCGTCATCACCCTCGCCATCAGCACCCTGTTCAACCTGCTGGAGCGGAAGTGGGGGGTCGCCCGATGACCGAGGCCACCGCGCTCTACGACGTCCCGGGTCCCCTCACCAGAAGACGGCACGCGGTGTACGGCGTCCTGTCGACCCTCGTCATCCTCGGCCTGCTCGCCTGGATCCTGTATCTCCTGTTCGACACCGGACAGTTCACGTACACGAAGTGGATGCCCTTCGCGTACGAGGGAATTCAGGAACTCCTGCTGCGTGGCCTCGTCAACACGCTCGCGGCCTTCGCGACGGCCGCCGTCCTCTCCCTCGCGCTGGGCGGCCTGCTGGCCACCGGACGGCTCTCGGAACACCGGCCGGTGCGCTGGGCGGCCACCGCCGTCGTGGAGTTCTTCCGCGCCATGCCCGTACTGGTGATGATCTTTTTTATCTTCGTGGCGCTGAAGGTCCAGCCGCTGCCCGCCCTGGTCGCCGGACTCACCCTCTACAACGGCTCGGTGCTCGCCGAGGTGTTCCGCTCCGGGGTGAACAGCGTCGAACGCGGCCAGCGGGAGGCCGCGTTCGCGCTCGGCATGCGCAAGACCCAGGTCATGGCGTACGTCCTGGTGCCGCAGGCGGTACGGGCCATGCTGCCCGCCATCATCAGCCAGCTCGTGGTGGCCCTCAAGGACACCTCGCTCGGCTATCTCATCACGTACGAGGAGTTCCTCCATGCCGGGAAACTGATCGCATCCAACCTCGACTACGATTTGCCCTTCATCCCTGTGGTGATGGTGATCTCGCCGATCTACATCGGGATGTGCGTGTTGCTCTCGTGGTTCGCCGGCTGGGTGGCCGGACGGGAGCAGCGCAGTCCCAGGACCGAGGCCGTCGAGGTGGCCCCGGCCGAACCGGGGACGCTGCTGCCCTAGGGGGCGGCAGCCAGGGCCAGGCCCGGCCGGCGGCAGCCGGAGATCACTGCTCGCGCAGCGGAACGGACACGTACGACGGGTCGTCCACCGGCGAGGAGAAGGTCAGCTGCGCGCCGGACGGGTTGTGCTCGATGTAGAGCGGGTCCACCGTGTCGACCACCAGCGCGAGCCGGTGCCCGGCCGGCACGTCGTAGGCCGTGGAGAACAGGTCCAGGTCCACGTCGAACGCCTTGCCGGGGGTGCGGTCGTACCAGGTGTACGGCGCGTTGGTGACCAACTTGCCGAGGCCGAGCGGGCCCACGTCGTACAGGTAGGCGACGAGGGTGCCGCTCTCCTTGGTCGGGGTGAGGGTGGTGTGCAGCCGGGCCGTGCCGCGCACCCGCTGGGCGCTGCCGTACCGCTCGGACTGCCAGACGGCGGCCCAGCGGCGGGGCAGCAGCGGGATCGAGGCGACCGGCGGCAGCTGGGCGATCTGGTCGAGGAGGCCGGAGAGGAGGACCACCCCGCCGTCCGCGCCCGAGTCGACGTTCGCGTGGATCGTGGTCGAGCCGGCCAGGGCGATCTTCTTGCGGGTGGCGCCCACCGACTTCCAGTCCGGGTACCCCTCGTAGCCGCCGTCGGTACGGGACTTGAGCTGGACCGGCTGCTCGCGGTCGATGCCGTTGTCGGCGCCCTTGAGGTAGTGGTCGAACCAGCGTTCGGTGTCGGTCCACACGTCGTTGGGCAAGCCCAGCAGGCCGGTCAGCTCGGCCGTGGCGTGGTCGCCGGGGCGCAGCTCCAGGCGCTTCGGGCCGGTCAGCTTCCCGTAGAAGTCGGCGTACTGGTTGGCCGGGAAGATGGAGTCGCTCCAGGCGTTGGCCATGAGGACGGCCGGGCCGTTCTTGTTGAGCTGGTCGACATAGGTCGCGACGGAACGTTTCGCCCCCCAGGCGATCATGTCCTGTTCCCGGTCCAGGTTCGAGGCGTAGAAGTCGTTGAAGATCTGCCGGACTTCGGGGCTCTCGCGCCCGGTGAGGGTTGCCGAGCCGTCCAGGAGAGCGGCCGCCTCGACGTGCTGGGTACGGCCCGAGTAGATCGAGTCGATCAGATCCGCCCAGCCGCTGAGCGCGCCGACCGCCTTGATCCGCTTGTCGTGCGCGGCGGCCAGCAGGCTGATCCCGGCGCCGTACGAGACCCCCGCGATGCCGATGTGTCCGGGATCGGCGGTGGTGTTGGCGAGGGCCCAGTCGATGACCTTGGACGCGTCCGCCACGTCCGGCGGACCGGCCACTTCTATCTGCCCGCCGGACTGCCAGAACCCGCGCACGTTGTAACTGAGCACGATGTAGCCGGCGTCGGCGAGTTTCTGGGCCTGGGCCAGATACTCGACCTGGGGCAGCGACCAGCTCGTGGGAAGCACGATGAGCGGGTAGCGCCGCGTGGCGTCGGCGCCCGCGGGCGTGACGACGTTCGCCTTCAGGACCGTGCCGCCGTCGCCGGTGATGTCGACGAAGCGGACGGAGGCGGCGGCCTGGGCGGCCGGAGCCAGGCCGACGACGCCGGCGGCGATCAGGGCCGCCGAGACGGCCCCCGCGGCGGTCGCGCGCACCGCGGTGCGGTGGTCGGTGCGGCGGCCGGTGGCGGTACGGCGGCTCGTGGTGGTGCGACCTCGTCCCATGGGTCACTCCTCACTCGTGTCAGTGCAAAGTGACCAGACGGTAACCGGGACCTCTTACCGTAAGTAACCCGTCGGTAAGTTACGTGCGGGTAACGATTGTTGAATGGTGCAGCTACTCAGGAGGCCCGGTGCGAGGAGCGCGTGGTCTCGGCCTCGGCGGGCGGCAGCGGCGCCTGGGCGGCGCGCGTCACGTCCGAGACGAGTTCGACCACGTCCGGGCCGTACGCCTGCGAGTTGACCACCTTGAGGAGCAGCACGAAGGTGTTGTTGCCGTGCTTGCGGGCGAGCCGCTCGTGGTTGCGGGCGAGGTAGCGGGTGGCCGCCTGGTTGGTGATCGCGCGCTGTCCGCAGAACAGGAACACCGGGCGCGCGTCGGGGCGCTGACCGGCGGTGAGACGGGCCAGCAGGACGTACTCGGTGATGCCCGGGTCGAGGCGGTAGCGCTCGGCGCCGATCTGGAAGGCGCCGCGGTCCGGGCCCGGTTCCGGGTCGACGTTGACCCGCACGCCCGGCAGCATCGCCGACATGTGCGCCAGCATGCGCCGGTTCGAACCGGGCCCGCCCACGCAGAACTCGGTGCGCTCGCCGAAGCCCTGCTGGACGTTGTCCTGGGTCACCATCTGGAGGTTGGCGCCGCAGTCCTTGATCAGCGCGGCCAGTTCCAGGAGCGCGAACACGTCGAAGCGGTGCACCGCCGGTTCGGAGGTGGCCGGATCGCGATTGACGACCAGCAGCGACTCCGAGTTCTCCGGCAGCCCGAAAAAGGCCTGCTTGCGGCGCAGGCCCCGCCGCCACAGTGAGGTGCGGGCCAGCCAGCCGAGCGCCGCGCTGATGCCGGCGGCCACGACGCCAAGGATAATGTTGCGCAGGTCGTCATTCATGGGCGCGCATGGTAGCGGTCACAGATGGCCGGAACGTACCGGTGTTCGAAGTGTGGCGGTCATATGACAGTGCCCTGAATGTGGCTGTCGGGGCTGGGGTCCCGCCGATACGCTGCGCGGACGTTCCGGAACTGGAGGTGCGGATGCGTCGCCCTGTCACGCGGAAACTGACCGTTCTGGCGGTCTCGGCCGCCGTGGTGTCGGTGGGGGCGGCAGCGCCCCCCGCCCCCGGCGGCGCGACCGTCGCGAAATCGCCGGTGGCCGTCGGCTACGGGGGTGCGGTCTCCAGCGTCGACGCGGACGCCACCGCCGCCGGTATCGAGGTGCTCCGCAAGGGCGGCAACGCGGTCGACGCGGCCGTCGCGACGGCCGCCGCGCTCGGGGTCACCGAGCCCTACTCCTCCGGCGTCGGCGGTGGCGGCTACTTCGTCTACTACAACGCCAAGTCCCGTACGGTGCACACGATCGACGGCCGCGAGACCGCACCGCTGACCGCCGACTCCAACCTCTTCGTGGAGAACGGCAAGCCGCTCGCCTTCGCGGACGCCGTGAGCAGCGGGCTGAGCGTCGGCACGCCCGGGACGCCGGCCACCTGGCAGACGGCGCTGGACCGCTGGGGGAGCGAACGGCTGGGCACGGTGCTGAAACCGGCCGAGCGGATCGCCCGCGACGGGTTCGTCGTCGACGACACCTTCCGGTCGCAGACCGCGTCCAACGAGACCCGGTTCCGGTACTTCCCGGACACCGCGAAGCTGTTCCTGCCGGGCGGGCAGCTGCCGGTGGTGGGGGCGACCTTCAAGAACCCCGAACTGGCCCGGACCTACCAGGAGCTGGGGCGGAAGGGGATCGGGGCGATCTACCGGGGGGACCTCGGCAAGGACATCGTGTCGACGGTCGACAACCCACCGGTGGCCTCGGGTTCGGGGTGGAAGGCCCGGCCCGGCAAGCTCTCCACGAAGGATCTGGCCGCGTACCGGGCCAAGGTGCAGGCGCCCACCGAGACGGCGTACCGCGGACAGAAGGTGTACTCGATCGCGCCGTCCTCGTCCGGTGGGACCACCGTCGGGGAAGCCCTCAACATCCTGGAGAACACCGACCTCTCGAAGGCCGATGAGGTGCAGTATCTGCACCACTTCATCGAGGCCAGCCGGATCTCGTTCGCGGACCGGGGGAGGTGGGTCGGCGACCCCGCGTTCGAGGACGTGCCGACGAAGGGGCTGCTGTCGCAGCGGTACGCCGACGAGCGGGCCACGCTGATCCACGACGACTCGGTGCTGACGAGCCCGGTCGCGCCCGGCGACCCGAACCATCCGGGGTCGACCGGGACGGCGTCGCCGACCACGTACGAGGGCGAGAACACGACGCACCTCACGGTCGCCGACAAGTGGGGGAACGTCGTCTCCTACACGCTGACCATCGAGCAGACCGGGGGCAGCGCGATCACCGTGCCCGGACGGGGGTTCCTGCTCAACAACGAGCTGACCGACTTCTCGTTCACGCCGGCGAACCCCGCGGTGCACGACCCGAACCTGCCGGGGCCGGGGAAGCGGCCGCGGTCCTCCATCTCCCCGACGATCGTGCTCGACAAGGCCAACAAGCCCGTGGTGGCGGTCGGTTCGCCTGGCGGGGCGACCATCATCACCACCGTGCTCCAGGTGCTGACCGAGTTCCTTGACCGGCATCTGTCGTTGGTGGACGCGATCGCGGCGCCCCGGGCGTCACAGCGCAACGCGGCGAAGACCGAGTTGGAACCGGCGCTGTACAACGACCCCGTGGTGAGGGGGAAGTTGGAGGCCATCGGGCAGTCGTTCTCGTTGAATCCGGAGATCGGGGCGGCTACCGGGGTGCAGCGGTTGCCGGGTGGGAAGTGGCTGGCGGCGGCGGAGACGGTGCGCCGGGGTGGAGGGTCCGCGCAGGTGGTGGATCCGGCTCCGTAGCGCGCGGACCGCGGGCGCGCGGGGGCTGGTCGCGCAGTTCCCCGCGCCCCTGAAGGGGCGCCTATCCCGGCCGGAACTCCAAGGTGCCGTCTCTCACATCCACCGTCACCTCGCTGCCTTGCGTGACAGTGCCGTCCAGGAGGCGGCGTGACAGCTGGTTGTCGACTTCCCGCTGGATGGTCCGCCGCAGGGGTCGCGCGCCGTACTCCGGCTGGTAGCCGTGTTCCGCCAGCCAGTTGACCGCCGCGTCCGTGAAGTGGGCCGTGATGCCCTGGGCGTGCAGCATGCGGCGGGTGTGCTCCAGCAGCAACTCGGTGATCTGGCGCAGCTGTTCGCCGGAGAGCTGACGGAAGACGACGATCTCGTCGATGCGGTTCAGGAACTCCGGGCGGAAGTGGTCCCGGAGCGGGCGGAGGACCTGTTCCCGGCGGGCCTCCTGCGTCGCCTCCTCCCCGCTGGGGCCGAAGCCGACACTGGCGCCGCGCCTGGTGATCACGTCCGAGCCCAGGTTGCTCGTCATCACGATGACCGTGTTGGTGAAGTCCACCGTGCGGCCCTGGGAGTCGGTCAGGCGGCCGTCGTCCAGAACCTGGAGCAGGATGTTGAAGACGTCCGGGTGGGCCTTCTCCACCTCGTCGAGGAGGAGGAGCGAGTAGGGGTGGCGACGGACCACCTCGGTGAGCTGCCCGGCCTCCTCGTGGCCGACATAGCCGGGCGGGGCACCGACCAGGCGGGAGACGGTGTGGCGCTCCTGGTACTCGCTCATGTCCAGGCGCACCATCCGGTCCTCGCTGCCGAACAGGACCTCGGCGAGGGCGCGGGCCAGTTCGGTCTTGCCGACGCCGGTCGGACCGAGGAAGAGGAAGCTGCCGATCGGGCGGTCCGGGCTGGCGAGTCCGGCGCGAGAGCGGAGCACCGCCTCGGAGACGGCCGCGACCGCCTCGTTCTGGCCGATGACCCGCTGGTGCAGATGAGCCTCCAGGCCGAGCAGCCGCGCCTTCTCCTCCTGGGTGAGGTTGCTGACCGGGATACCGGTCTGGCGGGACACCACCTCGGCGATCGCCTCGGCCGTCACCTCCAGGTTCATCCCCTCGTCCGCCTGGTCCTCGCCGGAGACCTCGGTGATACGCGTCTTCAGCTCGCCGATGCGGTCGCGGAGCTGGGTCGCGTGTTCGTACTGCTCGTCGGCGACCGCCTGGTCCTTGTCCCGGGTGAGCTGCTCGATCTCGCGCTCCATGGCCCGTACGTCGCTGCCCTTGGCGCGGGAGCCGAGGCGGACGCGGGCACCGGCCTGGTCTATCAGGTCGATCGCCTTGTCCGGGAGCCTGCGGTCGGTGAGGTAGCGGTCGGACAGTTCCACGGCGGCGACCAGGGCCTCGTCGGTGTAGCGGACCTGATGGTGGGCCTCGTAGCGGTCGCGCAGGCCGCGCAGGATCTCGATGGTGTCCGGGACGGTCGGCTCGGGTACCAGGATCGGCTGGAAACGGCGGGCCAGCGCCGCGTCCTTCTCGATCTTGCGGAACTCCTCAAGGGTGGTCGCGCCCACAACATGCAGTTCGCCCCGGGCCAGCGCCGGCTTGAGGATGTTGCTCGCGTCCATCGAGCCGCCTTCGCCACCGCCTCCGGCGCCGACCACGGTGTGCAGTTCGTCGATGAAGACGACCAGCTGGTCGGAGTGGGCGCGGATCTCCTTCACGATGTTGGTCAGGCGCTCCTCGAAGTCACCCCGGAAGCGGGTGCCCGCGACCACGCCGGGCAGGTCGAGGGCGATCACCCGGCGCCCGGAGAGGACGTCCGGCACGTCCTGGTCGGCGATCCGCTGGGCCAGGCCCTCGACGATCGCGGTCTTGCCGACACCGGCGTCGCCGATCAGCACGGGGTTGTTCTTGCCTCGCCGGGAGAGCACCTCGATGGTCTGCTCGATCTCGTCGTCGCGGCCGATGACCGGGTCGATCCGGCCCTCCCCGGCCAGCTCGGTGAGATCGCGGCCGTACTTGTCCAGCGTGGGCGTGCCGGTGTGGCGGCGGCTTTCCGTGCCGGTGAGGACCCGGTCGGTGTCCGGGACGTCCGCCGGCAGGCCGGCGGCGAACCGGGCCGCGTTCAGGATGTGCCCAGCGGCCGAGTCCGGGTTGGCGGCGAGCGCGCCCAGCACGTGTTCGGGGCCGATGTATCCGGCGCCGCCGGCCCGGGCCAGGTCGTGCGCGTCCAGCAGGGCCCGCTTCACGGCCGGGGTCAGGGACAGCGAGGTCGGCGGGGGCGCCTCGCCGGGCGGGTGCTGGACCGGGCCGGCGCGGCCGTCGATCTCCGTGGCCAGCGAGTCGGGATCCGCGCCGGACCTGCTGAGCAGGGAGCGGGTCGGCTCCGCCGTCAGGGCCGCACGCAGCAGATGCTCGGTGTCGAGGTCCCGGCTGCCGTGTTCGGCCGCGTACTGGGCGGCGCCCCGGACCAGTTCCCGTGCGGGCTGGCTGAGCAGCCTGCCGATGTCGATCTGACGCGGGCCCTGGCGCTCCCCTCCGCCGCCGAAGAAGCGGGCGAGGAACTCTCCGAAAGGATCCTGTCCGAAGTCGCTCGGTCCGGGGTAACCGCTGCTCATGAGCGTTCGTTCCGTTCCGGCGTCCCGGCGCCTGGCGGGACGCGCTCGCTGGTCGACGTGCCGGTCCACGCGGGTGCCCCCTGCAGCGCCCGGTCACACCACCTTCGCACGCCTGCCCGATGGGGGCATGTCCAGCACTTCTGGCGCGGGTGGCCGTCGCGCGCGCAGCGGCACCCCGCCGGTGCACCCGGTCGCTTTCCGCCCGGCCGGTGCCCGGGAGAACCGGAATGGCCGCGGTATTGCATCCGACTGATATCGCCGGACACACCACGGCGGTCAAGAGGTGAATTCCTTAGGGCTGCCGGACGCGGACCGGCGAAGGCGGGCACACCTTCGCTCGGCCCGCGCCGACGGGGGTGTCACGGCACGCGATCAGCGGCCGACAGGGCGCGGCCGGGGCGGGCGCTTCCCCGGCGGAGGCCGCGGCGGAGGCACCGGACGCCGTCGCGGGGGCCGGGGGACCGGAACTCGCATGCACACGTTTTCCGTGAGAACTCCTTCGCTGATGCCGGCGGCCTTCAAGAAATTCGCAGGACCGACCTGTGTCAGTTCTCTGAATTCCTTTCCGTGAGGATCCGCGGCCCCGACTCCGTGATCGCCACCGTGTGCTCCACGTGCGCCGCGCGGGAGCCGTCGTTCGTGCGCAGGGTCCAGCCGTCGGGAGCCTCGTGGTAGCCGTCCCGGCCGCTGCCGATCAGCATGGGTTCGATCGCCAGGGCCATGCCGTGCCGGAGCGGGAGCCCGCGGCCGGGACGGCCCTCGTTGGGCACCTCCGGGTCCTCGTGCATACGGCGGCCCACGCCGTGCCCGCCGAAGCCCTGCGGGATGCCGTAGCCGGCCTCGCGGCAGACGGTGCCGACGGCGTGCGCGATGTCGCCGATGCGGTTGCCGACGACCGCCGCCGCGATGCCCGCCGCCAGGGCCCGCTCGGCCGTCTCGACGAGCCGTACGTCGGCCGGACGCGGCCTGCCGACCGTGAAGCTGATCGCCGAGTCGCCCACCCAGCCGTCGAGCTCGGCGCCGCAGTCGATGGAGACCAGGTCGCCGTCGCGCAGCCGGTAGGAGGTCGGGATGCCGTGCACGATCGCGTCGTTGACGGAGGCGCAGATGACGGCGGGGAACGGGGTGGCCGCGAAGGCGGGCCGGTAGCCGAGGAAGGGGGAGGAGGCCCCGGCCGCCCGCAGCACCCCCCGCGCCACCTCGTCCAGTTCGAGGAGGGAGACGCCGACGGCGGCGGCCTCCCGGACGGCCGTCAGGGCCTGCCCGAGGACCTGGCCGGCCCCGTACATCGCGTCGATCGATACGTCTGTCTTCAGTTCCACCATGCCAATTACTATACCGGCTTTCTAGACCGGCGAAGAATGACGGATTAGAATGACCGCATGGTGCGCACCCCCCTCACTCCGGAAGAGCGTGAACGCGGCGAGCGGCTCGGGCAGATGCTGCGCGAGGCGCGCGGCGGCCGGAGCATGACCGAGGTGGCGGCCGAGGCCGGTATCTCCGCCGAGACGCTCCGCAAGATCGAGACCGGCCGGGCGCCGACGCCCGCCTTCTTCACCGTCGCCGCGCTGGCCCGCGCGCTCGGCCTGTCGATGGACGAACTGGTGGCCCGCTGCGCCCTGGCCCCGGCGTGAGGCGCGTCGGTCAAGATCCCGTAATGAGGGCTCTGCGCGCCCGCTGAAAACTCCCCGTAGCAGCCCCGTAACACAACTGGTGTTGCCTACGAAGCCGGAGTGTTCCGGTCGGGCGGGAGTGGAGCGATGACTGTGGATCAGCTCCCGGGCCGGGTACGGGAGTTCGCGAACTACCTCAACGGCCTGCTGGCGCGCCTGGACCAGGGGGGCGGCTGGTGCGCGGTGTTCTGGCAGCGCGACCCCGACGGCATGCAGGCCTGCCTCGGCGGCCGGGAGGTCCCGCCCTGGGACGTCGTGGCGGCGCTTCTCCAGGACTTCGCGACCGCCTACGGTCCCGACGCCGCCGCCCGCGCGGCCGAGCAGGCCCGGCAACTGCACGCCGGCGCCCTCGCCGCGTACGACGCCCGGCCCGGGGTCCGGGAGGAGCTGAGCGACCGCCTCGACGTCATGCTCCGCGAACAGCGCTACGCCGCCGAACGGCTGGCCCAGCTCGGTCGCGCGTACAGCTCCGCGCACTCCCGCGAGGAGGCCGAGTCCCTCGACATCGACCTCGCCTGGGCCCGCGACGACCACGAACGGGCCTCCGCCCGGTGTGCCGAACTCCGGGCCCGGATGGAGCGGTTGGAGCGACAGGCCGAAGCGGGGCCGCCGTCGCCCGGCCCGGCAGCCGGACCCACCCCGCCCGTGCGCGCGACCGCGCGAACATCCGCGACCGCGCAGGCGTCCGCGACCGGTACGACGATGCGCGGCCGCTCGGACGGGGTCACGCCCGACGGCAGCGACGCCCCACCGTCCTCCGCCCCGCAGGCGCCCGAAGCCCCGACCCCTGCTCCCGCCTCCGCCCCCGCCCCCGCCAAACAGCGCAAGCGCCGACGGGGCAGCGCCCGGTTCGCCGGGATGGCGGAGGACGAGGCCGTACCCGCCGCCGTACCGCAGACACCGGAGGCGGCCGTGTCCGCGGACCCCGGTGGCCGTCGCACCCCGCGCGGAGCCCGGTTCGCCGGGGCCGCCGAGGCACCGGTGCGGCCGGAGCCGGTGGTGGAGCAGGCCGACGAGCAGGCGGGACAGGCCGTGACGGGGGCCGTGGCGCGGCTCGAACGGCTCCGGGCCGAGGGCCGCACCGGCGAGGCGCACGCGCTCCTGGCCGAGGCCGCGCAGTGGCCCGCCGCCCGCTTCCCCCTGCTCGCGGACGCCCTCCAGCGGGCCGGGCTCGGCGCGGACTGGGCCACGCTGCTCTGGGAGACGGCCTCGCTGCCGGCCGCCCGGCTGGTGGCCGCCGCCGACGCGCTGACCGCCGCGGGCCGGACCACCGACGGCCGCCAGATCCTCCGTCAGGGCGTCGTCCGCCCCGCCACCGAGATCGGCCAGGCCGTCCTCGCCCTGGACGCTGCGGGCCGCCACCGCGAGGTCCGGGCCCTGCTGGACACCTACGTCCAGGTCCGCACGCCGGAAGAGGCGGCGCACAGCGCGGAACCCGACCCGCACCGCCTGGTTCCGCTGCTCCTGCGCTCGGCCCAGGCGGTCTCGGACCAACGCCACTGGGACCTGCTGCACGCGCTGCGGGTGGCAGGCCTCACCTCCTGACGGACCGGCGCGCCGGTCCCCGCATCCGCCAGCCAGGTTAGAAACGAGATCGACTCGGCGGCTTAACGACGATGGTCTTGGCAAGGACTCCGAGGAGGCTTACTTTCGACCCTCTACGGGCGTAGAAGGAGCAGCTCATGGCCAACGTCGTACGCGCCGCTCTGGTCCAGGCCACCTGGACCGGCGACACCGAGTCCATGGTGGCGAAACACGAGGTGCACGCCCGCGAGGCGGCCCGCCGGGGTGCGAAGATCATCGGATTTCAGGAAGTCTTCAACGCCCCCTACTTCTGCCAGGTCCAGGAACCCGAGCACTACCGCTGGGCCGAGCCGGTCCCGGACGGCCCCACGGTCCGTCGTATGCAGGAGCTGGCCCGTGAGACCGGCATGGTCGTCGTCGTCCCGGTGTTCGAGGTCGAGCAGTCCGGGTTCTACTACAACACCGCCGTCGTGATCGACGCCGACGGCAGCGTCCTCGGCAAGTACCGCAAGCACCACATCCCGCAGGTCAAGGGCTTCTGGGAGAAGTACTACTTCAAGCCCGGGAACGTCGGCTGGCCGGTCTTCGACACCGCCGTGGGCAAGATCGGCGTGTACATCTGCTACGACCGCCACTTCCCGGAGGGCTGGCGGCAGCTCGGCCTCAACGGCGCCCAGTTGGTCTACAACCCGTCGGCCACCTCGCGCGGCCTGTCGGCCTACCTCTGGCAACTGGAGCAGCCCGCGGCCGCCGTCGCCAACGAGTACTTCATCGCCGCCATCAACCGGGTTGGCCAGGAGGAGTACGGCGACAACGACTTCTACGGCACAAGCTATTTCGTCGATCCACGTGGGCAGTTCGTGGGGGAGGTGGCGAGCGACAAGAGCGAGGAACTCGTCGTCCGTGACCTCGACTTCGACCTGATCGAAGAAGTACGGCAGCAGTGGGCCTTCTACCGCGACCGCCGTCCCGACGCCTACGAAGGGCTGGTACAGCCGTGAACGAACTCTTCGCCCGCCACCGCCAGGTCCTGCCCGACTGGCTCGCCCTCTACTACGACGAGCCGCTGGAGATCACGCACGGCGAGGGACGGCACGTCTGGGACGCGGACGGCAACCGCTACCTCGACTTCTTCGGCGGCATCCTCACCACGATGACCGCGCACGCCCTCCCCGAGGTGACGAAGGCGGTGAGCGAGCAGGCAGGCCGGATCATCCACTCCTCCACGCTCTACCTCAACCGCCCGATGGTCGAACTGGCCGAGCGCGTCGCCCACCTGAGCGGCATCCCGGACGCCCGGGTGTTCTTCACCACCTCCGGCACCGAGGCCAACGACACCGCCCTGCTGCTCGCGACGACCTACCGTCGGACCAACACGATCCTGGCGATGCGCAACAGCTACCACGGCCGTTCCTTCAGCGCGGTCGGCATCACCGGCAACAAGGGCTGGTCCCCGACCTCCCTCTCGCCGCTCCAGACGCTGTACGTCCACGGCGGCGTGCGCACCCGCGGCCCGTACGCCGAGCTGAACGACCGTGACTTCATCGCGGCCTGCGTCGACGACCTGCGCGACCTCCTCGGCCACACCCGCCCGCCGGCCGCGCTGATCGCCGAGCCCATCCAGGGCGTCGGCGGCTTCACGTCCCCGCCCGACGGGCTGTACGCGGCCTTCCGCAAGGTCCTCCAGGAGCAGGGCATCCTCTGGATCGCCGACGAGGTGCAGACCGGCTGGGGCCGCACCGGCGAGCACTTCTGGGGCTGGCAGGCGCACGGCCAGAGCGGCCCGCCGGACATCGTCACCTTCGCCAAGGGCATCGGCAACGGCATGTCCATCGGTGGCGTGATCGCCCGCGCCGAGATCATGAACAGCCTGGACTCCAACAGCATCTCGACGTTCGGCGGCACCCAGATCACCATGGCGGCGGGCCTCGCCAACCTGTCGTACCTCCTGGACCACGACCTCCAGGGCAACGCCCGCCGGGTGGGCGGCCTCCTCATCGAACGCCTGCGAGCCGTCGCCGCCCAGCTGCCCGGCGTACGGGAGGTCCGGGGCCGCGGCCTGATGATCGGCGTCGAACTGGTCAAGCCCGGCACGGACGAGGCCGACCCCAAGTCCGCGTCGGCGGTCCTGGAGGCGGCGCGCGAAGCCGGCCTCCTGATCGGCAAGGGCGGCGGCCACAACACGAGCGCGCTGCGCATCGCCCCGCCGTTGTCGCTGACGGTGGCGGAGGCGGAGGAGGGCGCGGCGATTCTCGAACAGGCGTTGAGGAGTGCCTATTAGAGGGGGCGCCTGCTGGGCGCCCCGTACTCGAGCCCCCCGTCAGGGGCGCGGGGAACTGCGCGATCAACCTCCACGCACCCGCAGTCTCCGCACGCACCGAACCCGACCAAGGGATCACGCAAGATGACCGCCACCTGGGATCCCCCGAACCACACCGACCCCATACTGTCGGTCCGTCAGATCCTCGCCCTGGAAAGGGTTCTGGCCGGCGACCCGGAGGTGGTCGCCGGCGCCGCCCACCTCGACCGTCCCGTCCGTTGGGTGCACGTGGCCGAGGCCCCCGACGTCGGTGTCATGCTCACCGGCGGCGAGATGGTCCTCACCACCGGCGTGCTGCTGGCGGACGACGCGCACAAACAGGCCGATTACATCCAGTCCCTGCACCGGGCCGAGGCCGCCGCGGTCGTCCTCGGCCTCGGCCGGGCCTTCCCGTCCCCACCCGAGGCCATGCGCCGTGCGGCGGACCGCTGCGGCCTCCCCCTGGTGGTCCTGCACCGGCCCTTCCCCTTCGCCGAGCTGACGGAAGAGGTCCAGTCCCGTCTGGTACGGCGGAAGTTCGCCGCCGTCAGCCTCTCCGAGTCGGTCCGTACCGCCCTCACCGGCCTCATCACCGCCGGCGCCCCCCTGCAACACCTCCTCGACGAGGTCGCCGTGCACAGCGCCTGCCCGGTCGTCGTCACCAACCTCGCGCACCGGGTGCTGGCCACCGCGGGGGAGCGGTCGGCCGTGGACGACGTGCTGCGCGACTGGGAGCGCATCGCCCGGCAGGCCGGCGGCGGTGAGGGCGACGGCTGGATCCGCGCCGAACTCGGTGGCCGCGGCGAGCGCTGGGGCCAGATCATGCTCTGCGGCTACCGCGGTGACACCGCCACCGGGCGGCTGCTCGCCGACCGCGGCGCCGAGGCCCTCGTCCTGCACCGCATGCTCGGCGGCGGCTCCGCCCACAGCTGGGAGGAGCAGTCCGCGCAGAGCCTGCTGACCGATCTGGTCTCCGGGGTCGTACCGGCCCGGCAGTTGCTGCCCAGGGCCCGGGCGGCCGGACTGCCGGTCAACCGGCGGACCTTCGTCCCCGTCGTCGTCACGGATGCCGAGCCGGCCCAACTGGAACGGATCCTGCGCCTGTTGGGGCTGCCCGGACTCGTCGCCGAGCTCACCGAACGTGTCACCGCCGTCCTGCTCAGCCTCGCCCGCGACCAGGACGCCGACGCCCTCGCCACGCACTTCGCCGTCCGGCTGCACGGCGAGGCGGCTCAGCCGCAGGCGGTGGTCGCGGCCGCCGGCCCCCGTACCGCCTGGGACGACGTCCCCGCCGGTCTGCGCGAGGCGCAGCACGTGGCCGACGCCGTCGCCGACTCCTCGGACGCCCTCGACCTGCCACCCGTCGTACGGCTCAAGGACGTACACCTGCGCGGCCTGATCCGGCTGCTCCGCGACGACCCGCACGTCCAGTCATTCGCCGAGCGCGAGCTGGACGGGCTGCTGTGCGGAAAGGGCGTCGACCAGAACCTCCTTGGCGTCCTGCGGACGTACCTCGCCACCGGGCGCAACAAGTCGCGCACCGCCCAGCTGCACCACGTCTCGCGGCCCGCGCTGTACCGCCGCCTGGAGGCGATACAGACCCGGCTCGGCGTCGACCTCGACGACTTCGAACAGGCGGCCTCCGTGCACATCGCACTCCTCGCACATGACGCGCAACAGCGGTGAAACATGCGACGACCTGGGAAAACGGCGGTGAAACATGAGCCGACGACCGCGTGACACGGTGACACGCGGAGCGCCCGCAGACGTGACACGATGCCACTCAAAGCCCGCTTTCGGACTTCCTAGGCTCCTCGCACACCCAGCGACCGGAGGTCCCGATGAGCCGAGTGATTCGTGCCGCCCTGTTCCAGACCGCCTGGACCGGCGACAAGGAGTCGATGATCCAGGTCCACGAGCAGGCGGTCCGCGACGCGGCCGCGCAGGGCGCCCAGGTCCTGTGCTTCCAGGAACTGTTCTACGGACCCTACTTCTGCCAGGTCCAGGACAAGGCGTTCTACGAGTACGCCGAGCAGGTACCGGACGGCCCGGTCGTCCAGCGTTTCCAGGCCCTCGCGCGGGAGTTGGGCATCGTCCTGATCCTGCCGGTGTACGAGGAGGAGCAGCCCGGTGTCCTCTACAACACCGCGGCCGTGATCGACGCGGACGGCTCGTACCTCGGCAAGTACCGCAAGCACCACATCCCCCAGGTCCCCGGCTTCTGGGAGAAGTTCTACTTCCGTCCGGGCAACGCGGGCTGGCCGGTCTTCGAGACCGCGGTCGGCAGGATCGGCGTCTACATCTGCTACGACCGGCACTTCCCGGAGGGCTGGCGGGCGTTGGGCCTCGGCGGTGCCGAGATCGTCTTCAACCCGTCGGCCACCTCGCGCGGACTCTCCCGCTACCTCTGGCAGCTGGAGCAGCCGGCGGCGGCCGTGGCCAACGAGTACTTCGTCGGCGCGATCAACCGGGTCGGCGTGGAGGACCTGGGGGACAACGACTTCTACGGGACCTCGTACTTCGTGGACCCGGAGGGCCAGTTCGTCGGCGAGGTGGCCTCCGACAAGGAGACCGAACTCGTCGTCCGCGACCTGGACCTGGCCAAGCTGCGCGAGGTCCGCGACCGCTGGCAGTTCTTCCGGGACCGCCGCCCGGACGCGTACGGCCCGCTGACGGCTCCGTAGAAGCAGACGGCACCACCACCCGCACCCCTGAAAGGGCGAACCCCCTCTCAGGGGCGCGGGGAACCGCGCGACCAGCCACATACGACCCGCACTCGACCACAACTGAGCGGAGCGTCCACGCATGAGCAGCCGTACCCTCATCCACGGCGGACTCGTCATCACCGCGTCCGACGAGATCCACGCCGACGTCCTGATCGAGGACGGCCGTATCGCCGCCCTCGCCGCTTCCGGAACCCCCGCCGCCGAGGCCTTCACCGCCGAGCGGAGCATCGACGCCACCGGAAAGTACGTCATCCCGGGCGGTGTCGACGCCCACACCCACATGGAGCTGCCGTTCGGCGGCACCTTCGCCTCCGACACCTTCGAGACCGGCACCCGGGCCGCCGCCTGGGGCGGTACGACGACGATCGTCGACTTCGCGGTGCAGAGCGTCGGGCACGGTCTGCGCGAGGGGCTCGACGCCTGGCACGCCAAGGCCGAGGGCAACTGCGCGATCGACTACGGCTTCCACATGATCGTCTCCGATGTGAACCAGGAGACGCTCAAGGAGATGGACCTGCTGGTCGAGGAAGGGGTGACCTCCTTCAAGCAGTTCATGGCCTACCCCGGCGTGTTCTACTCCGACGACGGCCAGATCCTGCGCGCCATGCAGCGCTCCGCCGAGAACGGCGGCCTGATCATGATGCACGCCGAGAACGGCATCGCCATCGACGTACTGGTGGAGCAGGCGCTGGCCCGCGGCGAGACCGACCCCCGCTACCACGGCGAGGTGCGCAAGGCCCTGCTCGAAGCGGAGGCCACGCACCGGGCCATCAAGCTCGCGCAGGTGGCCGGCGCGCCCCTGTACGTCGTGCACGTCTCGGCGATGGAGGCGGTGGCCGAGCTGGCGCGGGCCCGTGACGAGGGGCTGCCCGTCTTCGGTGAGACCTGCCCGCAGTACCTGTTCCTGTCGACCGACAACCTCGCCGAGCCCGACTTCGAGGGCTCGAAGTACGTGTGCTCGACCCCGCTCAGGCCCAAGGAGCACCAGGCCAAACTCTGGCAGGGCCTGCGGACCAATGACCTGCAGGTGGTCTCCACCGACCACTGCCCCTTCTGCTTCGTGGGCCAGAAGGAGCTGGGCCGCGGGGACTTCTCGAAGATCCCCAACGGACTGCCCGGCGTCGAGAACCGCATGGACCTGCTCCACCAGGCCGTCGTCGACGGGCACATCTCGCGCCGCCGCTGGATCGAGATCGCCTGCGCCGCCCCGGCCCGGATGTTCGGGATGTACCCGAAGAAGGGCACCATCACCCCGGGTGCCGACGCCGACGTCGTCATCTACGACCCGCACGCCGAGCAGATCGTCTCCGCCGAGACCCACCACATGAACGTCGACTACTCGGCGTACGAGGGCAAGCGGCTCACCGGCCGGGTCGAGACGGTCCTCTCGCGCGGCGAGCCGGTCATCACCGAGCGGGAGTACACCGGACACGCCGGGCACGGCGTCTACACCCCGCGCTCCACCTGTCAGTACCTCAACTAGGAGTGGCGCCCATGGACTTCGGACTCGTCCTGCAGACCGACCCGCCGGCCTCCCGTGTCGTCAGCCTGATGAAGCGGGCCGAACGCAACGGGTTCTCGTACGGCTGGACCTTCGACTCCGCCGTGCTCTGGCAGGAACCGTTCGTCATCTACAGCCAGATCCTCGCCAACACGACGAAGCTGACCGTCGGGCCGATGGTCACCAACCCGGGCACCCGCACCTGGGAGGTCACCGCCTCCACCTTCGCCACCCTCAACGACATGTTCGGCAACCGCACGGTCTGCGGCATCGGCCGCGGCGACTCCGCGATGCGGGTGGCCGGGCGCAAGCCCAACACCCTCGCCCGGATCAGCGAGGCCATGAAGGTCATCCGGGCGCTGGGCCGGGGCGAGGAGGCCGACCTGGGCGGCACGGTGATCCGGTTCCCGTGGATCAGGCCCGGTGCCGAACTCCCCGTCTGGATGGCCGCGTACGGCCCGAAGGCGCTCAAGATGACCGGCGAGGAGGCGGACGGCTTCATCCTCCAGCTCTCCGACCTCTACCTCACCGAGTACATGGTGAAGGCGGTGAAGGACGCGGCGGTGGCCGCCGGACGCGACCCGTCCGAGGTCAGGATCTGCGTCGCCGCCCCGGCGTACGTCACCGAGGACGACTCGCCGGAGGCCCTGGCGCACGCCCGTGACCAGTGCCGCTGGTTCGGCGGCATGGTCGGCAACCACGTCGCCGACCTCGTCGCCAAATACGGTGAGCACTCCGCGGCCGTACCCGACGAACTCACCGACTACATCAAGTCCCGCCAGGCCTACGACTACGCGCACCACGGGCGCAGCGGCAACCCCGACACCGAGTTCGTGCCCGACGAGATCGTCGACCGGTTCTGCGTCATCGGACCGCCCGAGAAGCACATCGAGAAGCTGAACGCACTGCGCGAGCTGGGCGTCGACCAGTTCGCCGTCTACGACATGCACGACGCGCAGGAAGCCACCATCGACGCGTACGGGAGCAAGGTCATCCCGGCCGTCAACGGCTGATCCGCACCCACCGGTTGATCTCCCCCTTCCCGCCGTCCCGGGAAGGGGGTCCCCTCCCACCCTCTCGCCCCCCTCGCAACCCCCCGCTCACCTCCCCCCCGCGACGCCACCCGCACGGCCTTTCTCCCGTCCCGCCTCCTCCCGATTGGCCTGCCCATGACCGACACCGCTCCCACGGCCATACCGCCGTCCGGCCAAGTCACCACCACCGACGGGCGCGTCGAGCTCGCCCCGGGCTCCCCGCTGCCGACCGGCCCCTATGCCAACGAGGACCTGCTGCCGGTCCCCGTCGAAAAGCGCACGTGGACCACGTACAACTTCTCCGCGCTCTGGGTCGGCATGGCCCACAACACGGCGTCCTGGACCCTGGCCTCCGGGCTGATCGCGGTCGGCATGGACTGGAAACAGGCCGTGTTCACCATCGCCCTGGCCAACCTGATCGTCCTCGTGCCGATGCTGCTCACCGGGCACGCCGGACCGAAGTACGGCATCCCCTTCCCGGTCTTCGCCCGCGCCAGCTTCGGCGTACGCGGCGCCAACCTGCCAGCCGTCGTACGGGCGCTGGTGGCCTGCGGCTGGTTCGGCATCCAGACCTGGATCGGCGGCGAGGCCATCTACTTCCTCGCCGGCAAGCTCATCGGCGACAGCTGGGCGAACGCCTCGCACATCGGCGGCTACGCCTGGACCATGTGGCTGTCGTTCGCGATCTTCTGGGCGCTCCAGGTCGCCATCATCTACCGGGGGATGGAGACCATCCGCCGCTTCGAGAACTGGGCCGCGCCCTTCGTGATCGTCGGCGCGATCGTGATGCTGGTCTGGATGAGCAACAAGGCCGGCGGTCTCGGCCCGCTCTTCGACCAGCCCTCCAAGCTCGGCTGGGGCGGGGACTTCTGGAAGCTGTTCTGGCCCTCGCTGATGGGCATGATCGGCTTCTGGTCCACCCTGAGCCTGAACATCCCCGACTTCACCCGGTACGGCAGGAGTCAGAAGGCGCAGACCTGGGGCCAGGCCCTCGGCCTGCCGACCACGATGACCCTGTTCGCGTTCCTGTCGGTCCTGGTGACCTCCGGTTCGCAGGCCGTGTACGGCGAGCCGATCTGGGACCCGGTCCAGCTGGCCGCCAAGACGGACAACGTGGTCGGGCTGCTCTACGCCCTGGTCACCGTCCTCGTCGCGACCCTGTCCGTGAACATCGCGGCCAACCTGGTGTCGCCGTCGTTCGACTTCTCCAACATCGCGCCCCGGAAGATCAGTTTCCGCACCGGCGCCCTGATCACCTGCGTGCTCGGTGTGGTGATCTTCCCGTGGAAGCTGTACTCCGACCCGCAGGGCTACATCTTCACCTGGCTCGGCCTGGTCGGCGGTCTGCTCGGCACGGTCGCCGGCATCCTCATCGCCGACTACTGGCTGCTGCGCCGCACCCGCCTCGACCTGACCGACCTGTACCGCACGGGCGGCCGTTACTGGTACGACGGCGGCTGGAACTGGCGGGCCGTCGTGGCCTTCCTCGTCGGTGGTGTCCTCGCCGTCGGCGGCGCCAGCTTCAAGCCGCTGTTCGACGGGCGCCCGATCCCGGCGCTGTCCTCGCTCGCCGACTACGGCTGGGCGGTGGGCCTCGGCACGTCCCTGGTGCTGTACGTGGGGCTGACCCTGCTGACGAGGCGCACCCCCGAAGAGGCATGAGCGCGAAGGGCGGCCGGAACGGTCACCGGCTGCCCTTCAGCGCGGTCACCGCGCTCTTCGCCGCCTTGATGGCGCCCTTGTTGATCTCGTCCGTGGACGGCGCCTTCTTGTTCTCGAAGTCGCTGCCGTTGTAGGTGACGACCACCAGTGCGTTGGAGACCTGGGCCATCACCACGCCCTCACGGGTCTGCTGCTTATCCTCGGTGGTGAGGTTCACCACCGAGTAGCCGCTGTCGCCGAGCCCCGGCACGGCGCCGCCGCCGCTCTTCTCCGCGACCCGGTCCTTGTACTCCTTCGCCGCCGCCGCGTCCGTGTCCATGATCTCGAAGGAGACGTCGAGCCAGCGGTAGTCGTACCCCTTGAGCGCGTTCCAGGAACAGGTGCGGCGCAGCTTGGTGTCCGTGGAGGGGATCTCCTTGCCGGCCGTCTTCGCGCCCGGCACCAGCGACTTGATGGTGGCCACCGGGATGCTGCCGCAGGGCGCGGGAGCACCGGCGTAGGTCTTGACGGCCCCCGTCGACGTCGCGGCCGACGACGGCGCGTCGCTCGCCGACTGGCCGGCCGTCTGCTGGGCCGAGGTGTCACCGGAGGCGGTGGTGGACGTCTTGTCCGGACCCGACGCCATCGCCCAGCCCGCACAGGCGAGCACGGCGACCGGCGTCAGGCGCGCGGTGAGGGCGAGTGGCAGTGGTAGAGAACGCAAGTCGCACTTCTCGTGGGGGACGGTGTGCCGAGGTGTCCACACTGCGGACGGGACGCCAGTGTCACACGACTCCCTGTGGGGTGGAAGTGGAATCGGCGCCTTGCCTGTGCGGCAGGCACTTACGCCCTGTTGACAAGGCCCGCGGGCCCGTCCCCGTACATCCGGAATGTCGTGTGGCCACCGTCCGCGTACTTCCGGAATGTCGTGACTGGCTCCGGCCCCGGAAGGTGACCGGAGTCACCGCCGCGCGCGGTCGCGGGAGTTGCCGAACAGCAGCCGGTAGGCGATGAGGAGGACCAGGGAGCCGGCGATCGCGGCGCCCCAGGTGTAGAGGTCGAAGAACTGCTTCTCCACCGGGCGGTCGAGGAGGCGGGCCGAGAGCCAGCCGCCGACGAAGGCGCCCGCGATGCCGATGAGGGTGGTGCCGATCAGGCCACCCGGGTCACGGCCGGGCAGCAGGACCTTGGCGATGGCTCCGGCGAGGAGGCCGAGGATGATCCAGCTGACGATGCCCACGTTGGTTGTCCTCCCGGTAAGGGGTGGTGCCTTGCTCAGTTGCCTTGTTGCGCAAGCTTATGAACGGCGGTGGCTCTTGGCAGCGCCTGACGCCGAGCCGTCGATGATCTGTCACCCGCTCATGACAATGCGGAGAACACGTGCGGGACATTCCGGGGAGGACGTACGGGTCCGGTGACCGCCCGCCTACACTGAGTGCACTTCTGGGCGACGACCGTGAAGGAGGGAGCGGGCTGTGGGGGAGGACATCGGTGGAGCCGCGGACCCCTCCGACGGGGTGCTGGCGGAGGCGGCCGCGGTGTTCGGGCTGCTCGCCTCACCGGCCCGGCTGCACCTCGTGTGGGCGCTGTCCCAGGGCGAGAGCGACGTGACATGCCTCGCCGACCGGGTCGGCGGCGCCCTCCCCGCGGTCAGCCAGCACCTGGCCAAGCTCAGGCTCGCCGGCCTGGTGCGCTCCCGCCGGGAGGGGCGTCGGCAGATCTACTATGTGGACGATCCGGACATCGTGACCGTGGTGCGGGTGACCGTCGGGCAGCTGACCGCGCGCTCGTACCAAGTTCCGGCGCCGGTGCGCCGATTGCGCGAGGCCGGGGTCTGAGGGCGCCGGGGCGGATCCGACGGCACGGGCGCTCCCGGCGTTCCACGGGGGTGCCCGGGCGTTTCCATGAGATCACTCACCTGTGAAATCCGTCGGGATCTGTGCTGCTCGGGCCGTGGGTTTGTTAGATTGCGCAATCACGCAACCCAAGTGGGCCCACCTCACGCCTGCCCGTACACCGCCGCGTACGGGACGACCTTGCTGTCGCGGGCCCAACCCGTTCATGGGAGTGGAAGATGACCGACCCGTGGGACGGCCCGGGGGGGCAGGCCACGCGGAGCCGCACCGACCGGGTGCCCGGACAGCGCGGAGCCCCGGCCGACGGGACGCGCCCGACCGGTGGCCGGGCCGCGGCCCGGCAGGCGGCCAGATCCCGCGGCGGCAGAGGGGCCCGACGGGCCAGGCAGGCGGGCCGCGGCAGGCGGGCGCTGAAGATCGTGGGCCTGGTCACCGCCGTCCTGGTACTGGTCACCGCCGGCGCGGGCTGGTGGTTCTACCAGCACCTGAACGGCAACATCAACAGCGTCTCCCTCGACGGCAAGGGCGGCACCGAGAAGGCCGACGCGTTCGGCCGGACCCCGATCAACATCCTGGTGATCGGCTCGGACGGCCGGACCAGCTCCGCGGACTGCAAGCTCGGCGGCGGCTGCAGGACGACCGGGGTGCAGACCGGCAACGGCAACGCGGACGTGGAGATGGTCGTCCACATATCCGCGGACCGCTCCAACGCCACCGTCATGAGCATCCCCCGCGACACCATGGTCAACGTGCCGGCCTGCAAGGACAGCGCGAGCGGCCAGTCCACGCCCGGCTACTACGGCCAGGTCAACAGCGCCCTCGAGTACGGGCCCGCCTGCCAGGTCGACACCATCCACCAGCTCACCGGCATCACCATCGACCACTTCGTCAAGCTGGACTTCTCGGGCGTGGTCAAGATGTCCGACGCGGTCGGCGGCGTCTCCGTCTGCGTCAGCTCCAACGTGTACGACACCTACTCGCACCTCAAGCTGTCCAAGGGCCCCCACACCCTCAAGGGCGAGGCCGCGCTGGAGTTCGTCCGCTCCCGGCACGGCTTCGGCGACGGCAGCGACCTCGGCCGTACCGTCTCCCAGCACATCTTCCTCAGCGCGATGATGCGCAACTTCAAGAGCGCGGGCACGCTCACCGACCCCACCGCGGTCTACAAGCTCGCCGACGCCGCCACCAAGGCGCTCACCGTGGACGACGGCCTCGGCACCGTCAAGAAGCTGATATCGCTCGCGGCCGACGTGAACAAGGTCCCCACCAAGCGGATGACCTTCACCACCATGCAGACCGCCCCGGACCCGAACAACAGCAACCGCGTGGTGGTGGGCGACGGCGCCAAGGACCTGTTCGCCACCATGGCCAACGACCAGTCGCTGACCACCAGCTCCGGCAAGAAGTCGTCGGCCGCCGCGTCCACCGCGAAGCCGAAGGCCACCACCGCGACCGTACCCGCCGCCCAGATCGCCGTGACCGTCGAGAACGGCACCGACATCACGGGCCGCGCCTCCGCGATCGCGACCTCGCTGATCTCGCAGGGCTTCAGCAGCGGTACCAGCACGGCCAACGCGCCGAGCTCCGCGACCACGACCACCGTGACCTACGGGAGCGGCGACAAGGCCGAGGCGCAGACCGTCGCCAAGGCGCTGGACGTGCCCAGCTCGCACATCAAGCAGGGCACCGGCACCGGCGTGACCCTGATCATCGGCAGCGACTGGACGACCGGCAGCAGCTACCCGGCCAGCTCCGGCGACACCAAGGCCGCCGTCTCCAACGCCAACGCCTCGACCGCCGACGACTCCAAGACCTGCGCCAAGGTCAGCCCCTACAAGACGGTCAGCCTCAACGGGGTCCCGATGACACCGGCCCAGGCGTACGCGGCGGCGGGGAACAAGCCCGACTCGGACGACGACTAGCGGGCGGCCGGGGTCTGTGATCGATCAGGTCGCGTGCCCCGGCGTCCCTCTCGGCCCCCGAAGCAGGCTGCTCCGCCGGCCGTGGAGAGGCGGCTCCGGAGCGTCACCGGACGGTCCGCGACGCCCCTCGGCGTGACACCGTGGATGTGCGGAGTCAGGGCCGCCTTCGCGGGTGCTCGACACGAATGCGCAGCGGGGCGAGCAGGCTGTTCACGTAGTCGCGGCCGGCCGGCGTGTTCAGCTCCAGCGGGGCCTCGGACGACGGCTTGAGCAGGGCGGGGCCGTTCTCCCGCTCGTACAGGGCGCACACCTCGCCGGGGAGCAGCCCCGAGTCCTGGCGCGAGGGCCAGCGCAGACCCACCGCCCAGTCGGCCTGGCCGCGGATCCAGGAGCCCCAGCGACGGGTGCGCGGATATGCCGGGGCCTCCGCCTGCACGAGCCAGATGTCCTGGCGGACCGCCGCGAGATGGGCGTTGCCCGTCAGGTCGACCAGCGGCAGGTCGACCGCCGCGACGACCTTCGACAGCAGCATGCCCCGCACCCGGGGCTGGGTGATGCGCCGGCGCCCGTTCGGCTGCACGCGCAGATCGCGGGCCAGGGTCTCGCACAGAGCGGTCAGCGGGGACAGCCCCGCGTACAGATAGGGGAGCCGTTCGGGGCTCAGTTCGTCCCTGATGTGGCAGAACCGACCACCGCCCCAGTGCAGGTCGGCCGGTACGGCCTTGAACTCGGTGGCGTCACGGCGTTCGCTGTGCACCCGCCACAACTCGGTGCCGGCGGGCAGCACATGGCGGTGCGGGGTGGCGCGGACGGCCGGGGCGGGGATCATCTGGTCGGGCACGTGCTCACCACTCCGGGATCTCGGCTCGCGCGGCGGACCGCAGGGCGTCGTCGGCCCCGGTGCCCAGGAGCCTGGCGGGCGCGGCGTTCAGCCACACGTTCGAACCCAGCCACCAGTCCGCGGCGCCCCACGGGTCCTCGTCGGCCGACAGCATCCTGTTGATCTCCACGACCACCGGGTACGGGGTTCCGGTGACCGGGTCCAGCTGGAAGGCGGGCACGTGCTCGGTGTCCCGGCCGTCGGTGAGCGTGATCAGGTACCGGAGCTCTTCCACCGTGAGGAACAGGGAGGGACGGTCGACCGAGGGTTCGGCCAGGAGCCAGGAGTCGTCGGGGTCGGGGAGGTACGACGGGGCGGCTTCGGGGGCGAGGGCGTGGGCGTGGACGGCGGGCCCGTCCGTGTCCCGTGCCGCCAGCGCGTTCTCCCGCAGCCGCAGCAGCGACGCCAGCAGCAACGGGCCTTCCGCCGGCGGGCCGGACGTCGGCCGGAAACGCACACCGGACGGGGTCAGCACCTCGCGCAGCGAATGCCCGGGCGGCACGAACGGCTTCACGAGAGCGTGCAGTTCGGCCGCCGCGGCCTCGGGATCCGCCTCCGCCTCCGCCAGGATCTCCCGCAACTCCTGACGCGCGGGCCCGTCCAGCAGCCCGTACAGCTCACCCCAGTTGGCCTGGATCGCCTCGACCGCGTCCGCCAGGAACGACAACGCCACCACCCCCTCTCCGCCAGGCACCGTAACAGCGCGAAAAGAAGAGTGACCCGAGATGGTCGAAGGGGAGTCATATGGACCGTCCGTGATGCATCATTGCCCCCTGTGACACCGCGGCCCTGGGGGAGGGTCATTTGAGCAACTCCGCGGCATACGACTGGACCTACGTCGACGTCGAGGCGGAACGACGGCGGGAGCTGCGCGCCCAGCTGGCACAGGAGACCGCCCGCTCACAGAATCTTCGCGGACAGGCCAAGTCCCTGCGTCGCGCGTACGGCACGGCCAAGGTCGACGTGCACGTCGTCAGCGTGTCCGGCTCCGCCGACTCGGCCGAACTGGCCGCCGCGCTGGACTCGGCCCGGGCGGTCAACGAGCGCGCGGAGACCGAACTCGCCCGCGCTGCCGCCGGGGTGTGGTCGCTGCCGCCCGCCGGGAAGCAGGCCAAGGACAGCGGCAGGACGGCCGCGAGGCCCGCCCCCGCCCGCCGGCCGAAGGACGACCGCACCGAGCAGGTCAGGGCCGCATCCCTGGTCGAGGCCGAGGCGCTGCTCACCCGCGACGGGCCGTCCTGCGAGCCCGACGACCTGCCCCTGTTCGCACGCCGTCTGGACGCCCTGCGCCGGGCCCGCAGCACCGAGGAAGCCCGGACACTCCTGCACGACCTCGGCGTACTCGTGCACAAGTCGACCCAGCGGCAGCGCAACGCGGTCCGTACGGCCGCGCTGCGGGCCCGGTTGCTCGACCGTCTCGAGGACGCCGACCCGGCGGAGCGGGAGCGGCTGGCGGAGGCCGTACGCGAGGCACCCGACCCGTCCCGTCTGGAGGACGAGGTCGACCTGGCCGTGGCCCGCGCGGACACCGCCCGCCACCGGTCCACGGTCGCCGACACCCTGATGCGGGTGCTGCGCGAGCGCGACTACGCCGTGGGCGACGACTTCGCCGACCTGCTGGAGGAGGACGGCAGCGTCGTCGTGCCCTTCGGCGAGGCCGACGGCTACGGGCTGCGGTTGGCGCTCGCCCCCGACCGGCCCGGCCTCAGCACCGTGCTGGTGGCCGCGGCGGAGGCCGACCCCGAAACCGACCACGAGGTCCAACGCTGGTTCTGTGACGAGCAGTTGCCCGACATCGAGAAGGCGGTACGCGCACACGGCGTCGACCTGGCGCGTACGTCCACGCTGCCGCCCGGGGTGCGGCCCACCGCCGTGGTGCCCGACGGTTCCTGGCCCGACACGGGTCTCGCCCACGACCGCACCGACGAGGACACGGAGCAGGCGGAACAGGCGGAACAGGTGAACCAGGCGGAACAGGCGAACCAGGGCGAGCAGCCGGAGCGGCGCCGGAAGCGGAGGCCCGCGCGGCCCACCGCGTACGGACAGGAGGGGCAGCGTGAGCACTGACACCACGGGGGCCTTCCGCGAGGAGGAGGTGCCGCCCACCGGGCCACCCGCACTCGCCCCGGCCTGGATCCGCGAGTTGGACATGGCGCTCACCGTGTACCCGCAGATCCTGCTCACCGGCAACGTACGCGATGTCTACCTGCTGCCCGAGGACGCCGAGGGCGGGGTCGCCGCGCCCGAACCGGGCCACCCGCCCACGCCGTTCAACCTGGAGGAGGTCATCGAGTCGGTCTGCCGCACCCGGGGCTACGGCGCCCTGGCCCGGCAGAGCATGGTCGACGACCGGGTGATCGCCTGGCGGCTCACCGACGACCCGTTCTCCCTGCCGCCCGCCCTGCGCCGCATGGCCGAGCAGGACGCCCGCGCCGACCGTGAACGCGCGGAACGTGAACGCGCGGAACGTGAAAGCGCCGAACGGGGCACCCCCGGCACCGATGCGGACCGGGACGACAGCGACGACGACGGCGACATCGAGGCCGGCATCGCCCGCTTCCGGGAGATCATGATCGGCACCGTCCAGCACACGGGCCCCGCGATCGGCCTGATCATCCCCTACACCGCCCGACTCGGCTCCCCGCGCGGTCCGGTGGCCGGTGAGGCGGCCCGACTGCTCGCCGCCGCCGAGGAGTTGGGCCACACCGCGCGCCCGGTCCGCGGCACCGGCGGCGTGACGCCGTACAACACGATCTTCTGGGTGATCGAGAAGCAGGAGGACCTGCCGCTCGAATTCGCCATCGGCAGCCGGGCGTTACGGGTGATCACGGTGCCCGAGCCGCCCCACGACCAGCGGCACGCGGCCGGCCGGTTCGTGGTCGAGCGCCTCGCGAGGCGCCGCTCCGGCAAGGACGGGGCACCCGAGGACGCCTTGCCGGCGACGGAGGCCGAGCAGCGGCAGGCGACCGAGGCGCTGGCCCGGTCCTCGTACGGCATGGGAGTCGGGGAGATCCTGGCGGTGGGCCGGATGGCCGCCGACCGGGGGCTGCCGCTGAGCCGGCTCGACGAGGCCGCCCGGCTGTACCGGGTCGGCGTACTAGACAACCCCTGGGCCACACAGGCCGTCCGGGAGAACATCCTCAACGGCGAGGACTATCTGAACGCGGCGGTCATCGGCCAGCCGCACGCGGTCCGGCGGACCATCGAGATCTTCATGCGCTCGGCGGCCGGACTGACCGGCGCCCAGTCGTCCAGCTCCCCCAGTCGGCCGCGGGGCACGCTCTTCCTGTCGGGGCCGACCGGTGTCGGCAAGACCGAACTCGCCAAGGGCGTCGCCAAGATGATTCTCGGCGAGGACGCCCGCCCGATCCGCTTCGACATGAGTGAGTTCGCCGAGGAACACGCCAGGGACCGGCTGATCGGGGCTCCGCCCGGGTTCGTCGGGCACAGCGCGGGCGGTGAACTGACCAACGCGGTACGGGCGTCGCCGATGAGCGTGCTGCTCTTCGACGAGATCGACAAGGCGCACCCCCGGCTGTTCGACCTGTTCCTGCAGATCCTGGAGGACGGCAGGCTGACCGACGGACAGGGCGCCACGGTGCACTTCACCGAGTGCGTGCTCATCTTCACCTCGAACCTGGGGGTGTCGGCCGAGGTGATGCGGCCCAAGAACCGGCGTGGGCGGAAGAACGAGCAGGCGGACGCCGACCCGGAGGCCGAGGCGGCCGAACGGCAGCCCCGGCTCAGCCGCCATGACAAGCCCGAGGACGTGCGCGAGGCGTTGCGCGCGGCCTTCGACACCTTCTTCAACGACCACATCGGGCGGCCCGAGCTGCGCAACCGGTTCGGCGACAGCTTCGTGCCCATGGACTTCATCCAGCCCGACTCCGTCCGGCTGATCCTCGACAAGGCGCTCGCCTCGGTGGCCGGCCGGGTCAGGGAGGTGTACGGCGCCGAGCTGACGGTGGCCGACGACCCCTGGGAGGTCCTGCGCGTCGAGGCCACCCGTCGCCTCGACCACGGTGGGCGCGGAGTGGTGACCGCCGTGGAGTCCGCACTGGTCAACCCGCTCTCCCGGGAGCTTTTCCACCAGCGGGCCCGGCCCGGCGAACACATCGAGATCGAGGCCGTGGACGGTCAGGACGAGGCGTACACGCTGAAGGTACGACGATGGATGTGAGCGACGACGGCCGTACGGGGGCGCGGCCCGCGCCGGAGCCGCCGGGACCCGTGCTGCGGGTGTCCCAGGTGCTCGGGCCCGTCACCGCACTCGGGCCGGGCAGGCGTCTCGGCGTGTGGGTGCAGGGCTGCCCGCTCGCCTGCGCCGGCTGCATGTCCCGGCAGACCTGGGATCCGCGGGGCGGCCATGACGTGGAGGTCGAGTGGCTGGCACGGCTGTGGCGGCGCAGCCTGGCCGAGGGCTACGACGGGCTGACCGTCAGCGGCGGTGAGCCGCTGGAGCAGCCGGCCGCCCTGGCCGCGTTGCTCGACGCGGCCGACCGGGAGCGCCTCGCCGCGGGCCGGGCCGATGCCGACCTGCTCGTCTACACCGGCTGGGAGGACGCCGAGATCGCCGCCTCGCCCGAGGCCACGGCCGTGCTCGACCGCGCGGACGCCGTCATCACCGGGCGGTACCGGGTGGGCGAACCGACCTCACTGGTCTGGCGCGGCTCCGCCAACCAGCGGCTGATCACGCGTACTTCGCTCGGCGGTCGTCGGTACGCTCCCCATCTGCGCCGCACGGCCGACCGGCCGGAACTCCAGATCCAGGTGACGGACCGGGCCGTGCACATCGTCGGCGTGCCGAGACCTGGTGAACTCAGCGCCCTGGAGCGGGACCTGTCCGCACGAGGGGTGACCTTCCGGGAGAACACATGGCGACCGTGACCACCCGCTACCGCTGCCCGGTGACCCCGGACGAGTGCCCGTCGTCGCCCCGGCGCGGCTTCTGCAAGGTCCACGAGTGGGAACAGCTCGTCGCCGAACGGGTGTACGTGACGGCGGAACCGGAAGACGCGCCGGGGAGCAGCGATCCCGCTGGACCCGGCTCGCGTTCCGAGGCGGGTGCGGGTGCGGGTGCGGGTGCGGGTGCGGGTGCGGGTGCGGGTGCGGGTGCGCCGGGCGGCTCGGGCGTCCGTCCCGAGGCGGGCGCCGGTGCGCCGGGGCGATCCCGGGTCCGTCCCGAGGCGCCCGCCGACCGGTCTCGGGACCGCACCCCCCGACCCACGGCCGACGCGAACCCGCGCGCGCCCCGCGACCGCACCGCGGCACCTCCCACCCGGCTGCAGTCACCGCCGGCGTCCGGCCGGGGGGCCGCCTCCGCGCCCGCCGCCCCCTGCCTCGCCCTCGTGCTCGCCGGCGCCCTCGTCCCGGTACGCGCCGAGGGCCAGGGCGCCACCCGGCTGGGGCGGGACGCCCCCGACTGCGCCCATGTGGCCGGCCTGGCCGGCCTCGACCAACTCTCCAGGAATCACGCCGAGTTGACCTGGCGCGCGGGCCGGCTCTACATCACCGACCTGGGCTCGTCCAACGGCACGTACGTCGACGGGCAGCTCGTCACCCGCCCCGCCCAGCTCTGGCCGGGCGGCCACCGTCTCCGGCTGGCCGAGGACGTGGACGTGACCCTCGTGGAACTGGACGAGTACGGCGCCCCCCGGTGACGTGACCCGCCCGCCGCCACCGCACCGGCTCCGAACTCCCCGCACCACCGCCACCCATACGACGCCCGCCTCCGTGGCGGACACCCAGGACGCTTCGAGGACCCCGCATGGCCGACAACCCGACCGAGGAACCCGCGGGCCCCACCGACCCGCCGCGCAAGCCCGCGAGCCCACCGACCCGTAAACAGCGGCGGCCCAGGGCCACCCCGCCGAGCCCGCGGACGCGGGACGAGCGGCAGGATCCGGCTCCGCAGAGTCCTCCGACGCGCCTGCAGCGCCCGAATCCGGCCCATCAGAGTCCGCCGGACCCCGCGGCCACACCCGCGTCCGCGACTTCGCAGAGTCCGCCGGACCCCGCGGCCACGCCCACACCGGCGACGGCGCAGAGCCCGCCCACCCGCGTCCAGCGTAAGGACCCCACACCCCCGCCCCGGACACCGCGAGCCCGGTCCGCGGGGACCCCCTCGGAAGCCCGGACACGCCCCACCCGCCCCGCGGATCCGCCCACCCGCCGCGACCCCACCACCGCCCATGCCGAGTTCCCCCAGGCGCTCCGCGACCGCTACGAGCCGCACGGCATCGCGGGCGCCGGCAGCGAGGGCACGGTCTGGCACGTGCGCAGGCTGGCCGACGGCACCGACGCGGCGGTGAAGATCGCCCACCCGGGCCAGGCCATGGACCTGGACACCCTCGAACACCTCGCCACCCCCGACTTCCGCCGACACGTCCCGGGCATCCACGAGTTCGGGGACATCGCGGTCGGCGGGACGGTGTGCGGCTGGGTGGCGATGGAGTACCTGCCGACCACGCTGGAGGACCACCTCAGCCGCAGGCTCCGCGACGGAAAGCCGCGCGAGGAAAGGGCGCAGACGGAGCGGACCGTACGCGAACTCGCCGATCTGCTCGACTTCTGGCAGACCCGGATCGACCGCAACCCGCTGGACCTGAAGCCCGCCAACATCCTCGTCAGGCAGAGCCACGGCGGCACCAGGAAGGACAACAACGGCCAGTTCCAGCTGGTCGTGGCGGACTTCGGCGGCGTGGCCAAGTTCACCGCCAGCCAGAGCTACCGCGACTTCCAGATCACCGCGCTCTACATGGCGCCCGAGCAGATCGTGAACCAGAACCTCAAGGCCACCCCGTGGTGGACCATCGGCCTTGTCCTGTACCAGGTGTTCACCGGGCGCCCGCTGTACGTCCTCGGCGACGACGCCCGCATCACCGACGAGGCGTGGACCCGCGCCCTGATCGTCAACCACGAGGTCGATCTCTCCGCCGTCACGGACGCGCGGCAGAACCTGCTGCTCCAGGGCCTGCTCACCAAGGACCCCGACGACCGCTGGACCGCGGCCGAGGTGCGCCGCTGGCTCAAGGGCGACACTCCGCAGGTCGTCCGACCCGCGGCACCGGACGCCGCGCCCGCCGCCGCCCGGCACGCCAACAGCCCCATCACCTTCCGCGGCATCGCCCACCACGAGGCGGAGAGCCTCGCCGCGGCGATGGCCCAGCACTCCCAGGAGGCGGCGGACTGGCTCGCCGCGGAGGGCGGGCAGCGGCTGGCGACCTGGCTGCGCAAGGACCTCAAGGACACCTCGTACGACAGCGGGCAGCTGCTCGACCTCCAGCGCGGACAGGACCGGCCGGTCCGCGCCGCGGTGGCCGCGCTCGCCTTCGTCGCCGTGTTCGCGCCGACCGCGACACCGCAGTACCGGGGTCGGCGCGTGGACGCGGACGGCATCGCCCGGATCGCCCAGGGGCAGGGCGCGGTCGCCTTCATCGACGAGCTGCTGAAGGCGAACGTGCCGACGGTGGCGGCCGGCTTCCACTGTGAGCACGACGAGTGCGCGGACGGGCGCTGCGAGGTGCTGCTCGCGCTGGCCGAGCAACTCCCGCGCACGATCGAGGACGTGCGCGCCCGGGCGCGCACGCTGGGCCGGCGCACCGGAAACAACGGTGGCAGCGGTGGCAGCCTCGACAAGCGGGAGACGAACGCCGCCTACGGTCTGGCCGCCGCGCTCGTCGTGCACCCGGAACAGCGCGGGCGGGCCCTGCTTCCGCTCGCGGGACTGCCCGGTCCGCTGGCCACGTTCCTCGCGAAGGCCCCCGTGGGCGTGCTCGCCGTGCTGGCCCAACTGGGCGCGCTGCGCCACCGGGTGGGCGCGTTCCTGCGCAGCCGGGGCGCGGACGCCGGATTCCTGCGGCGCTGGGCGGAACTGCACCGCCGGGCGGCCGCCGGTGATGTGCGGACAGTCACCGGGCGGGCGGCCCTGGTCGCCGCGGCCGTGCTGCTGCCGCGGGCGCTGCGCGCCGACGCGATCGGGCAGGACCACGCGGTCACCCTCGCCGAGTGGTGGTCCACGGCCTGGCGCCCGCTGGCCCGTCGGCTGGCCGCGGGGGCCGCCCTGTTCCTGGCGTTCTGGCTGCTGATCTGGTCCGGCGCGATGCTTCGCTTCGTGCACGACGGCGGGCTCGGCGGCGATGCCCTCGACCCCGCCGACCGGCTCGTCGCCCCGCTCGCCCACGCCGCCGACCTCGCGTCCGCGGCCCAGGCCGGGCTGTGCGCGGTCGCCCTGGTCGGCGCGGTGGCGTTCGCGGCGGCCACCACCCGGATCTCCGGGTGGCTGCTGGTCGCGGGGGCTGCCCTGGCGTCGTACGTCGGCTACGCGCGCTCCGACCTTCCGCCGCTGGACCCGATGCACGCTCCCGACTGGGCGACCGAGCGCATGCGTTACTTCCTGGGTGGCTGGAAGAGCTGGAACGGTGTCACAGGCCTGGTGCTCGTCCCGCTGCTCTGTGTGCTGCTGATGGTCCTGGCCCGCCGGCAGCTGGGCCGGGCCCGTGCCGCCGAGGAGGAACAGGCCCGGCTGCGGAGCGAGCGGGCCGAGCAGCGCCGGGTCGCGGCCGGGCTGCCCAGGCGCCCGTACGAGAACCCGACGCGCTGGCGCACCGGCCCGCGCGGCACCCGCGACCGCGCGCTGTTCGCCGGGTCCGCCCTGCTCATGCTGCTCACCTTGCTGTGGGCGGCGGTGGAGGTCCGGGTCGCGCTCGACGGCGACCATCCGACGCTCGCCTCGTGGGGGACCGGGCAGCAGGGTGCCTCCTACCAGTCGCAGTACGCCCTGGCCTGCGCGGCGGTCTGCGCGCTGGCCGCGCTCGCCTCGCCGGCGCTCGCCCGCCGGGTACTGGGGTGGGCGGCGGCCGCGGTGATCGCGCTCGGTCTGTGGCCCCCGCCCGTGGAGCCCGCCCGCGCGCTGAGCCTGCCCGTGGCGCCCGACCTGTTCACCGGGTTCGCGGAGACCTGGGGGCACGCGGCCTTCTGGGCCGCGCTGCTGCTCGCCCTGCCGCTGAGCCTGTACGCCGCGGGGTTCGCCGTGCGCCGGACCCGGCGCGCCGCGCGATGACGGCCCCCGCCGCCGCACCCGACGCAGGACCGCTCGAACTCCTCGACCACGCCGAGGACCTGCTCGAACAGCACGACGAGCAGGACCGGCCCGAGGAGGCGGGCGACTCCTGGCAGCGCTGCCGTGACGTCCTGCTGCGCGCCCGCGACCTCCTGGAGGACCGGGCCGCGGAGGCCGACCCGGCGGCCCTGGCCCACGCCCGGTTCCTGCTGGGCCTCACCCTGTCGGTGGGCTACTGGCAGGCCGTGGCGGGCCACGGGCGGGCATACGGCGTCCAGGACCCGCACGGCCTCCGCGACCGGGCGGCACCCCTGCTCGCCCTGGCCCGCGCGACCCTGCCCCAGGACACGGAGGCGTACGCGACCGCCTGCGTCCGCCTGGGCCTCCTGCTGCACGCCCGGCACGAGGACGCACAGACGGCCGAGGAGGAGGGCGAGGGCCCTGCCGCCGACGAGGACGAGGCGGCAGCCGGAGCCGACAACCTGGGCGGCGCCCGTGCCGATGCCGTCGGCGGTGTCCGTGCCGGTGTGTCTGGCGGCGTCCCTGACAGCGCCCGTGCGGGTGACCTCGACGAAGCGCTCGCCGCCTTCGACGACGGGCTGCCGCTGCTCGGCGACGACGTCCACCTCGGTCTCTTCGTCAGCTACGGCTGCGCGCTCGCCGACCGCTACGACCGCGACCGGGCTGCCGACGATCTGCGGGAGGCGGCCGCGGCGCTGGAGGCGGTGCTGGAGGCCCTGCGGCCCTTGGGGTGGGAGCCCGCGGAGGACGGCGGGGGCTCCTGGGCGGACGAGGCCGACGAGATCGAGACCGAGGCCCGGGTCCGGCTGGCCCGGTTGTTCCTGGAGCGCTCCGACACCCCGGAACTCGCCCACCCACACCTGGAGTTGCTCGCCGCGACCCTGCCGGAGGAGCACGGCTCAAGGATCTTCGCCGCCGCGCACCTCGTCGACGTCTACCGCGAGCGCGGCGACGGCCGGGTCGGTCCCGAGGACCGGCCCTCCTACCTCGCCCGGCTGCGTGACCTGTACCGGCTGCTCGACTCCGGGAGCCCGTACCACGCTCAGGCGACCTCGATGCTCGGCGCGGCGCTCGCGGAGCGGGACGAGTCCGCCGGACCCGGGACGGCACCGACCGCGGAGAACGAGGAGGCGGTCGGGCTGCTGCGCGAGGCGCTCGACACCCTCGCCGAGGACGACGACCGGCGTCCGCCGACCCACGCCGTCCTCGGCTGTCTCCTGAACTCCCTGCGCGAACGCCATCCCGAGCGGTACGACAACGACGAGGCCCTGCGTCATCTGGAGCGGGCCGTCGAGCTGTACCCGCCCGACGACCCGATGCGCAGCGACCTGCTCAACCAGCTCGCCCACGCGGCGATCGTCCGGGACGACCGGCGCCGCGGCGACCTCGAAGGCGTCGACCGCACGATCGCGCTGCTCAACGAGTCGATGCGGGTGCCCTCGCACACCCCGGGCTTCGGTTCGCAGGCCCATGGCGCGTACGCCGCCGCGCTCAGCCAGCGCCACGCGCTGTCCAACTCCGCCGACGACCTGGACGAGGCGATCCGCCATCTCACGACGGCGTTCCGCCAGACCGCACTCGACGACGTGAACCGGGTCGTGTACCTCCAGAACCTGGCCGTCAGCCTCTACCAGCGCTACCAGACGGGCGGCGACCTCCAGGACCTGGAGACCGCGGCCCGTTACATGAAGGAGGTCAGCGCCGTCCTGGACGGCGGCGACACCGGCGTGTCCATCGACCTGTACCTGATCGAGCGGGACCGGCCCCACCTCGAACACGCCCTGGCACAGCTCCAGTTCATGCTCGCCATCACCTCCCGGTCCGAGCTCGCGATGGCGGCGGCCGTCGACTCGATGCGCCGACTGCGGGACTCCGTCCACGAGGACGACCCCGAACGCCTGACGCTGGACGCGGACTTCGGCCTGATGCTGATGGTGCGGTCCTTCTACGGCGGCAGCCTTCAGGAGCGCATGGAGGGCCTGGTCCTCATGTCGGAGACCGTGGACGCACTGCCCGAGGACCATCCCGAGCGGCCCCGGCTGCTGCTGCGCACGGCGGGCGCGGTGCTGATGACGTCGTTCTCGCCGTACAACAGACGGGGCGTCGAGTCGGCCGAGAAGATGCTCCGGAACGTCCTCGACACCGTGCCGCCGGAGAGCCAGGAGGGCCTCAGGGCAAGCGCGTTGACCGCGATGCTGAACCACAACCGCTTCCTGCACGGGCGCGCCCCCGCCGACGCCGACCGGGCGGTCGAGGTGGCTCGGGCCGCACGCGAGCACCTCGCCGACCGGCCCCCGTCCCCGGTGGGCGCCCTCCTCACCAACGTCCTCGCCGACTCCCTGCGGCTGCGCTCGGGCCCCGGCGACGACGCGGACGGGCGGCGCACGGGCATCGCCGGGCTGCGCGAGGCGGCGACCGTCGTGCTGCTCCAGGCCGCCGCGGAACCGGCGCTCCAGATGGCCCGCACCGCCGCCGACCGGGCGTTGCACATTGCGCGCTGGTGTCTGGCGGACGGCGATCTGGCCGCCGCTGTGGAGGCGTTGGAGCTGGGGCGCGGGCAGGTGCTGCACGCCTCCACGACCACCGCCGACGTGCCCGCGCTGCTGCGTGAGGCCGACCGGGCGGACCTCGCCGAGGAGTGGGAGGGCGGCGGCAGCCGCGGGGCACCGGTTCCGGCCGACCTGGCGGCGCTGCTCGACGGCCCCGGCTCGCTGCTCGGCACGCTCGGCGAGGGCGCCGAACTCCCGCTCCCCGACGATCTGCGCCGGCGCACGCTCACCGCGCTGGCCCGCTCCCGGGCGGGCACGGCCCTGATGACCCCGCCCACGGTCGACGAGATCGCCGCCGCCCTTCGAAAGGCCGGCGCGCACGCGCTGGTCTACCTGCTTCCGCCGGGCGGCCCGGGCGCCGGCACGGCTGTGCTGGTGACCCATGAATCCCGCCTGGACACCGTCGAGTTCGGCCTTCTTCGGCGCGACGGCCTGGACGTTCTCACGACCTACCGGGCAGCCCACCGCAACCGCCAGGAGGCACTGGACACCTCCACCGACCCGGACGTCCACGAGGCCGCGCACACGCGCTGGCGTGCCGCGCTCGCCGAACTCTGCGACTGGGCGGGCCCGGTGGTGATGGCCCCGCTCATCCGCTCACCCCTCATCCGCGCGGCGGCCCCCGAACCCCACCTGGTCCTGGTGCCGTTCGGCGACCTCGGCGGCATCCCCTGGCACGCGGCCCTGCTCAGCAGCGGCCTGCGCGACGGCGGCCGGCCGGTGCGCGCGCTGGAGCGCCTGACTCTGTCGTACGCGGCCTCGGGCCGCCAGCTGCACGAGGTACTGGGCCGCCCGCGCCTGCCGTTCGACGCCCGCCCGGTGATCGTCGGCAACCCCGACGGCACGCTGCCGGGCGCGACCACGGAGGCTCGCCAGATCCACACCGCGTTCTACCCGTCGGGCCGGCTCCTCGGCAAGGTGCGCCGAGCGGCCGGTCCGGGTACGCCCGCCGAGGTCCTGGCTGCGCTCCCGGGCGCGGCGGGAACGGGAGCCTCGGTGCTCCATCTCGCGTGCCACGCCCGCCCGTCGGGCAACTCCCCGCTGGACGCGTGCCTGTTGCTCGCCTCACCATCGGCCGGGGGGACGGGACGGCTGCCGGTCCGCGAGATCCTCCGGCAGGCCCGTGGCCGTCCGCCCGGCGCGCCCGGTGGCCTGGTCGTGCTCGACGCCTGCGTCAGCGACCACACCACGGGAGACTTCGACGAGGCGCTCACGCTCTCCACGGCGTTCCTCGCCGCCGGGGCGACGGGGGTCGTCGGCTCCCGCTGGGAGGTCCCGGACGGCCTGACGGGCCTCATGATGTACGTCTTCCACGACCGCCTCCGCACCGGCGCGACGCCTGTACGGGCCCTGCGCGAGGCCCAGTTGTGGCTCCTGGACCCGGACCGCGTGCTCCCCGACGGCATGCCCCGCCCGATCGCGGACATACTGCACGACGGGGATCCTTCGGCCCTGGACATGTGGGCGGCCTTCGCCTGCCAGGGGCACTGAGCTCAAGGGGCGGGACGGGGGAGGGCGCGCGATGGACTCGGCCGTGACGGGCCTGCTGGCGGCGGTGGTCGGCGTGGGCGGCACGCTCGGCTCCGCCTGGCTGACCCAGCGCCGCGGTGACACCCTGCGGCGCGAGGAGTGGGACCGGCTCGAACGTGCCCGGATGGCCGAACTCGCCGCCCAGCGGCAGCAGTCGGGACGCGAGGCCCGCCAGGCGGCGTACACGGAGTTCAACGCCGCGGCCCGCCACTACCTGGCGACGCTCAACGACCACGCGCATGTGCTGCGCATCGGGGGCGACCCGGGGGAGTCCCTGCAGGCGGTGGAGGCGGCCCGGGTGGACTACCGCCGCCGGTATGCCGAGGCCCAGATGATCGTGCCGGACATGGTGCTGGCCGAGGTGAGAAAGGTCGACAGGGGACTGGGCTCGGTCTACGGCAGCCTGGCCCGCGTCACCCGCGACAGGGCCCGCGACGGCGACGACCTGGACAGCGTCCGCACGGTGATCAAACAGGGCTGGCGGGACCTGTCGGGCACCCGGGCGGCCATGCGAACGGACCTGGACGTGACGGGCCCGACGTACGACTGAGCCCGGCGAACGCCTCCCGGGCGACGGCCTCGACGAGGATGACAGGCGACCTGCTGGGCCGGGCCGTCCGTGGGTAGTCTGCTGCGTGATCAGGGCGATCGGAGCCGAGCTGAAACCTCCCGGACCCTCCCCGCGGCGGGTCCGGAGGACTGTCCGGCCCGGCCTACGCGCGCACCCACCGAGGTGAGAGATGCACTTCACCACCCGACCCACGCTTCAGGGATCCTTCGGCATGGTGTCGTCCACGCACTGGCTGGCCTCCCAGTCGGCGATGGCGGTCCTGGAGAACGGCGGCAACGCGTACGACGCGGCCGTCGCCGGCGCGTTCGTGCTGCACGTGGTCGAGCCGCACCTCAACGGACCCGCCGGGGAGGTACCGATCCTGCTCGCCCCGGCCGGCGGCGAGGCGCGGGTGCTGTGCGGGCAGGGAGTGGCCCCGGCCGGTGCCACGGTCGCCCACTACCGGGGGCTCGGCCTCGACCTGGTCCCCGGCACCGGCCCGCTGGCCGCGGCCGTCCCCGGCGCCTTCGACGCCTGGCTGCTCCTGCTCCGCGACCACGGCACCAAGCCGCTGGACGAGATCCTGGCGTACGCCGTCGGATACGCCGAGCACGGGCACCCACCCGTGGAGAACGTCGGCGCGACCGTGGCAAGCGTACGGAAGCTGTTCGAGACCGAGTGGACCTCGTCGGCGGAGCTGTACCTGCCCGGCGGCCGTGCGCCCCGGCCCGGCGAGTTGTTCCGCAACCCGGCCCTCGCAGCCACCTGGCAGCGGCTGCTCGCCGAGACCGCGGGCGCCGGGGACCGGGAGGCGCGGATCGACGCGGCCCGGGAGGTGTGGCGCACCGGCTTCATCGCCGAGGCCCTGGTCAGGCAGGCCGCCCGCCCCACCATGGACACCAGCGGCGAGCGGCACACCGGCACCCTCACCGCAGCCGACCTGGCCGGCTGGTCCGCGAGCTACGAGGCCCCGGTGTCGTACGACTGGAACGGCTGGACCGTGTGCAAGGCGGGCCCCTGGAGCCAGGGCCCGGCCTTCCTCCAGCAGCTGGCCCTGCTGCCGCCCGAGCTGTCCGAGCTGCCCGAGTACGGCTCCGCCGACTACATGCACCTCCTGATCGAGGACTGCAAGCTCGCCATGGCCGACCGCGAGGCCTGGTACGGGGACGCGGCCGAGGTACCGCTCGCCGAACTGCTCTCCGACGCGTACAACGCCGGGCGGCGCGGCCTGGTCGGCGCCAAGGCCTCCGAGGAACTGCGGCCCGGCAGCCCAGGCGGACGCGTGCCCCGGCTGCCCGGGTACGCAAGCGTGGAGGCCGCGCGGAGCGGCGCCTTCGACCCGCTGGGCGCCGGTGAGCCGACGGTCGCGCAGGTCGCCGCCGACGGCACCACCCGGGGCGACACCTGCCACCTGGACGTCGTCGACCGCTGGGGCAACATGGTCGCGGCCACCCCCAGCGGCGGCTGGCTCCAGTCCAACCCCGTCGTCCCCGAGCTGGGCTTCCCGCTGGGCACCCGGCTCCAGATGGCCTGGCTGGAGGAGGGCCTGCCGAACTCCCTCACCCCCGGCCGCCGCCCCCGCACCACGCTCACCCCCTCGATCGCCCTGCGCGACGGCGTCCCGGTGCTGGCCTTCGGCACGCCCGGCGGCGACCAGCAGGACCAGTGGCAGCTGCACTTCTTCCTCGCCGTCGCGCTGCGCGGCGAGGTGCGCGGCGGCCTCGACCTCCAGGGCGCGATCGACGCCCCGAACTGGCACAACGACAGCTTCCCCAGCTCCTTCTACCCGCGGGGGAGCCGCCCCGCGAGCGTGACCGTCGAGTCGCGGACGGACCCCGAAGTGGTGGCCGAGCTACGGCGGCGCGGCCATGACGTGACGGTCGGGCCGGGCTGGTCGGAGGGGCGGCTGTGCGCGGTGGCCAGGGACCCGCGGACCGGGGTGCTGTCGGCGGCGGCGAATCCGCGCGGGATGCAGGGCTACGCGGTGGGGCGCTGACGCCGACGTGCTGATGTCAGAGCGCTGACCTGGTACGTCCGTCGACGGCCTGCTGATCGTCGGCACCGGTTGTTCGTCCGTATTCCATGTCCCGTACATCCGGGCGGCGGGGATTGTCAGCGGCGCGTGCTCTCATGGAGGCATGATCGAAGCAACGGAGACCATCGACGAGTTTCTCCTCCAGCACGCCGGTGACGTCGAGGACGCCCTCCGCAAGGCCGCCCGGACCGAGATCCTGCCCCGCTGGCGCCGGCTCGCCGACCACGAGGTCGACCAGAAGAGCGGGCCGCACGACCTGGTGACGGACGCCGACCGGCTCGCCGAGAGGTACCTCACCGGGGCGCTGGGCGCCCTGCTGCCGGGTTCCGTCGTGGTCGGCGAGGAAGCGGTGCACGCGGACCCGGAGACGTACGAGGCGCTCCAGGGCGACGCGCCGGTGTGGATCGTCGACCCGGTCGACGGCACCCGCCAGTTCGTGCGCGGCGAGGACGGCTTCTGCACGCTGGTCGCGCTCGCCCACCGGGGCGTCCTGCTCGCCTCCTGGACCTTCGCCCCGGCTCGCGGCCAACTCGCCACGGCGGTACGGGGGAAGGGCGCCTTCCTGGACGGCGTACGGCTGCACGCCGGACCGCCCGCCGCCGACCGTGACCTGCGGGTGGCCACCTCCCACCCGGACTACACGACGGACGCCCAGAAGCGCGCGCTGTTCGCCCTGTGGGTCGACGGCGTCGCACCGCGCGCGTGCGGCTCGGCGGGCCTGGAGTATCTGGCCGTCGCCCGGGGCGAGTTGGACGCGACGGCGTTCTCCTGGGAGGCCGCGTGGGACCACGCGGCCGGACTGCTGCTGGTCGAGGAGGCGGGCGGCGCCCACCTCACGCTCGCGGGCGAGCCGTTCCGGATCACGGGGGACAACGTCCTGCCGTTCACCGCGGCCCGCGACGCGGCCACCGCCCACCGGGTGGTGGACCTGCTGCGAAACCCGCACTGGTAACCCCGGACGAGGGGGATGTCAGTCCTGCGGCATATCCTGAACCCGAGTGGCCAATCGGCTGACGAAGGGGTGCGAAGGTGCCGTCGATGCTCGATGCGGTCGTGGTGGGGGCGGGGCCGAACGGCCTGACGGCCGCCGTGGAGCTGGCCCGGCGCGGCTTCTCCGTCGCCGTTTTCGAGGCGCGCGACACCGTGGGCGGCGGCGCCCGCACCGAGGAGCTCACGCTGCCGGGCTTCCGGCACGACCCGTGCTCCGCGGCGCACCCGCTCGGGATCAACTCGCCCGCGTTCCGCGCCCTGCCCCTGGAGCGCTACGGCCTGGAGTGGCTGCACCCCGAGCTGCCGATGGCCCACCCCTTCCCGGACGGCGGGGCCGCCGTACTGGCCCGCTCGGTCGCCGAGACGGCGGCCTCCTTCGGACCGCGCGACGCCGGCACCTACCGCAGGCTGGTCTCGCCGTTCCTGCCCAAGTGGGACACCTTGGCGCGGGACTTCATGTCCCTGCCCATGACCGCGCTGCCCCGCGACCCGGTCACTCTCGCCCGCTTCGGCCTGGTCGGTCTGCCGCCCGCCTCCCTGCTGCTGCACCGCTTCCGCGACGAGCGGGCCAGAACCCTCTTCGCCGGTCTGGTCGCCCATGTCATGGCCCCGCTCAGCGGGATCGGGACCGGTGCCGTCGGCCTGGTCTTCGCGCTCGCCGCGCACGCCCGCGGCTGGCCGGTGGCCCGGGGCGGCTCGCAGGCCATCTCCGACGCCCTCGCCGCCTACCTCAAGGACCTCGGCGGCGCGATCCACACCGACTACGAGGTCAAGCGGCTGGACGACCTGCCGCCCGCGCGGTCGTACGTCTTCGACACCTCGCCGACCGCCCTGGCCCGCATCGCCGGCCTCGGCAACTACTACCAGGACTACCGGTACGGCCCGGGCGTCTTCAAGATCGACTACGCGCTGGACGGGCCGGTCCCCTGGACCGCCCCGGAGGCCCGCCGCGCCGGGACCGTGCAGATCGGCGCGGACAGCGCGGAGATCGGCACCGCCCTGCGCGCCGCCTCCCGCCAGGGTCGCGCCCCCGACCGGCCGTTCATGATCACCGTGCAGCCCGGGGTCGTGGACCCCTCCCGCGCCCCCGAGGGCAAGCAGGTCTTCTGGGCGTACGCCCATGTCCCCAGCGGCTGGACGGGTGACCTCACCGACGTGATGGAGCGTCAACTGGAGCGCTTCGCGCCGGGGTTCCGCGACCGCGTGCTGGCCCGTGCCACCGCGGGACCCGCCGAACTCGCCGCCCGCAACGCCAACTACGTCGGCGGCGACATCGGCACCGGCGCGGTCTCCGGCCTGCAGATCCTGCTGCGGCCCAAGCTCTCCCTGTTCCCGTACGGCACCCCGCATCCGGCCGTCTTCATCTGCTCGTCGGCCACCCCGCCCGGCCCGGGCGTACACGGCATGTCGGGGCACAACGCGGCCAAGGCCGTGTGGAGGAGGCTGAGACAGCCATGACCCGCATCACGCTCGTCCAGGGTGACATCACCCGGCAGACCGCCGACGCGATCGTCAACGCGGCCAACTCCTCGCTGCTCGGCGGCGGAGGCGTCGACGGCGCCATCCACCGGCGCGGCGGCCCCGCGATCCTGGAGGACTGCCGCAAGCTCCGCGCCGGGCACTACGGCAAGGGCCTGCCCACCGGCCAGGCCGTCGCCACCACCGCCGGCGAACTCGACGCCCGGTGGGTCATCCACACCGTCGGACCCGTCCACTCCACGAGCGAGGACCGCTCCGAGCTGCTGGCCTCCTGCTATCGCGAGTCCCTGAAGCGCGCCGACGAACTCGGCGCCCGCACGGTCGCGTTCCCCGCCGTCTCCACCGGGATCTACGGCTGGCCGCTGGACGACGGTGCCCGGATCGCCGTGGCGACCGTCCGGGAGGCGGACACGGCCGTCGAGGAGGTCCGGTTCGTGCTCTTCGACGAGCGGGCCTACGAGGCGTTCGCCGCACAGCTGACCTGACCGCGGCTGCGCATACCGGCTCCCGGGATCGGGTCGTCTGCTCGGGTGCTCATACCGGCGCCCGCGTCGGGTCGTTCGCGCGGCTGCTCATACCGGCGCCCACGCTCGGGTCGTCCGCGCGGCTGCGCACACCGGCGCCCACGCTCCGGTCGTCCGCGCGGCTGCTCATACCGACTGACTCCCTGACGATGATCCGCGCCGGGACCGGTACCAGGCCCGCCGAGTCGAGCCCCGGCGCGGTGCGCGCCGCCCGCCGGCCATGGGCCTCCGCGTCGGTGCGCACCGTGGTCAGGGCAGGGCTTCCGGCCGCTCGGTCCGGGCAGCGCCGACCGGGACCAGATGGGCCTCGGCCGCGCGCCGGAACGCCGGCAGCAGGGGATGGCGGTCGCCGGCCCGGGTGGCCAGGACGACCTGGAGGGGATCCCCGTCCACGACCGGTACGGCGACGATGTCCGGTCGCAGGTTGCCCCGGAAGCCGGCCGGCGCCAGCGACACCACCTCACCGCTCGCCACCAGCTCCAGCTTGTCCTCCAGCGTGTCCACCAGGGCGCCCAGGTTGGTGTGACCGGCGGGATTCGCGCCGATCCGGTCGGCGCCGGTGAAGCGGGGCAGCGGCTCGTCGGCGAAGTCGGCGAGCGTGACCGACTCCTTGCCCGCCAGCCGGTGGCCGAGCGGGACCAGCAGCACGCGCGGCTCGTCGTACAGCACCGTGATGTCCAAGCCGTCGGCGGTGAACAGGAACCGGGTCACCACCACGTCGACCCGGTGGTCGAGCAGCGCGTCGCGCGGTTCGTTCCAGTCCACGTGCAGGGTGCGGACGTCGGCCTCCGGGTGGCGGTGGCGGACGTCCCGGACGGCCGGGGTGACGATCTGATGGGTGGTGTACCCGACCGTGAACGGGCCCTGCGCGGCGGCCGAGCGCGCGCTCGCGGCGGCCCGGGCGGCGCTCCGCAGCAGCTCCCTGGCCTGCGGCAGAAAGGTCTCGCCGGCCTCGGTGAGCCGGGTGCCGCGCGGCGTGCGGTCCAGCAGCCGGACGCCCAGCTCCCGCTCCAGACGCCGGATCTGCCGGCTCAGCGACGGCTGGGCCAGATGCAGCGCGTCGGCCGCCCGGCCGAAGTGCAACTCCTCGGCGACCACGGTGAAGTAGCGCACCAGACGGAGCTCCAGGTCCACCGGCGGTACGAAGGAATCGGGCACCTCTCGACTCTACTCCCGCCGCCGTGAGCTGCGGTCATGACCGGACAGGCATCGCCGGGTGCGGAACGGGTCTTGGACCCGGCTGCCGGGCCGGACGCAGGCTGGAGTCGTCCCAGCCATTCACTCTCCGTGAGGTGATCTGTCATGCGTGTGTTCGTCACCGGCGCCACCGGGTTCATCGGCAGCGCGGTGGTCCGCGAACTGCTCGGCGCCGGGCACCACGTGCTCGGCCTGGCCCGCTCGGACGCGGCCGAGGCGGCCCTGAAGGAGGTGGGAGCGGAGGTGCACCGCGGCGACCTGAACGACGTCGACGGCCTGCGGGTCGCGGCGGGAGCGGTGGACGGGGTGGTCCACACGGGGTACAACCACGACTTCTCCGACATGCCCGGCGCTCTCCGTACCGAACTCGACGTGCTGAAGGCCCTCGGTGACGCGCTCGCCGAGTCCGGCCGGCCCCTGGTCGTCACCTCCGTGACCGGCCTCCTCGCCCCGGGCCGCCTCGGCACCGAGGAGGACGCGCCCGACCTCGCGGGCCCCGGCGGCCACCGGGCCGAGGCGGAACGCTCCGCCCTGGCCCTGGCCGACCGCGGGGTGCGGGTGTCGGCGATCCGGCTCCCTCAGGTGCACGGAGCAGGCGACCACGCCTTCGTCCCGTTCCTGATCGGCGTCGCCCGCGACAAGGGTGTCGCCGCCTACGTGGGGGACGGCACCAACCGCTGGTCGTCCGTGCACCGTCTTGACGCCGCCACCCTCTACCGCAAGGCCATCGAGACGGCCCCGGCCGGGGCCGTGCTGCACGCGGTCGCCGACGAGGGCGTCCCGGTCCGCGGCATCACCGAGGTCATCGGCCGCCGCCTCGACGTGCCGGTCGTGTCCCTCGCACGGGAGGAGGCGTCCGACCACTTCGGCTGGATGGTGGCCTTCGTCGCCAACGACAACCCCACATCCGGCGCCGCCACCCGCGAGCGGTACGACTGGCGGCCCGCTCAGCCTGGCCTGCTGGCCGACCTCGACCAGGACCACTACTTCGGCTGACGGCCGTGAGGGGCCGGACCTTGGAGCCCTGAAGGTCAGCCCACCCTCGTGTCGGATTTCCGCCAGCATCGGCCCCGCCCGGGGGCCGATGCTGGACCCATGCAGAAAGGGACGAACCTCGACCGCGAGCACTGTGTACGGGCCGTGCAGTCCAAGGACGCACGGTTCGACGGCTGGTTCTTCACGGCCGTCCTGACCACCCGCATCTACTGCCGGCCCAGCTGCCCGGTGGTGCCGCCCAAGCCCGAGAACATGACGTTCTATCCGAGCGCGGCCGCCTGCCAGCAGGCCGGCTTCCGGGCCTGCAAGCGCTGCCGCCCCGACACCAGCCCCGGTTCCCCGGAGTGGAACCAGCGCGCCGACCTGGTCGCCCGCGCCATGCGGCTGATCGCCGACGGGGTCGTGGACCGCGAGGGCGTGCCCGGCCTCGCCGCCCGCCTCGGCTACAGCCCCCGGCAGGTCGAACGCCAGCTCCTCGCCGAACTCGGCGCCGGCCCGCTGGCCCTCGCCCGCGCCCAGCGCGCCCAGACCGCCCGCCTGCTGGTCGAGACGACCGCCCTGCCGATGGCGGAGATCGCCTTCGCAGCCGGTTTCTCCTCGATCCGCACCTTCAACGACACCGTCCGCGAGGTCTTCGCGCTGTCCCCGAGCGAGTTGCGCGCGCGGGCCCCGAAGAGCGCGTCGAGCGCTCCCGGAGCGCTGTCCCTCCGGCTGCCCTTCCGCGCCCCCCTCAACCCCGACAACCTCTTCGGGCACCTCGCGGCCACCGCCGTACCCGGCGTCGAGGAGTGGCGGGACGGCGCCTACCGGCGGACCCTGCGGCTGCCGTACGGCCACGGCATCGTGGCCCTCGCCCCGAAGCCCGACCACATCGCCTGCCGGCTCACCCTCAGCGACCTGCGGGACCTGCCGGTGGCCATCAGCCGCTGCCGGCGGATGCTCGATCTGGACGCCGACCCGGTCGCGGTCGACGACCAGCTGCGCACCGACCCCGTGCTGGCTCCGCTGGTGGACAAGGCGCCCGGACGCCGGGTGCCCCGCACGGTCGACGAGGCGGAGTTCGCGGTGCGGGCCGTGCTCGGCCAGCAGGTCTCCACGGCCGCCGCCCGCACTCACGCGGCCCGCCTGGTGACCGCCCACGGCACCCCGGTCGACGACCCGGAGGGCGGCCTCACCCACCTCTTCCCGACCCCCGAGGGGCTGGCCGAACTGGCCCCCGACTCCCTGGCGATGCCCCGCACCCGCCGTACCACCTTCACCACCCTGGTCGGCCGACTCGCCGACGGCACCCTCCACCTGGGCGTGGAGAGCGACTGGGCGCAGGCCCGCGCCAGGCTCCTGGAACTCCCCGGCTTCGGGCCCTGGACCGTCGACGTCATCGCCATGCGTGCCCTCGGCGACCCCGACGCCTTCCTCCCCACCGACCTCGGCATCCGCCGCGCCGCCCTGGACCTGGGCCTGCCCGGCACCCCGGCCGCCCTCACCGCCCGCGCGGCCGCCTGGCGCCCCTGGCGGGCCTACGCGGTCCAGTACCTGTGGGCGACCGACAGCCACCCGATCAACTTCCTTCCCGTGTAAGGACCCTGCCGTGAAGAACCACACCGTCTCTGACAGCCCCTACGGCCCCCTCACCCTGGTCGCCGAGGACGGCACCCTCTGCGGCCTCTACATGGAGGACCAACGCCACCGCCCGCCCGAGGAGACCTTCGGCGCCCGCGACGACGACCTCTTCACCGAGGCCGAAGAACAGCTGACCGCCTATTTCGCGGGCGAGTTGAAGGAGTTCACCGTCGAACTGCGCCTGAACGGCACCCCGTTCCAGCGCAGTGTCTGGGAACAGCTGCGCCGGATCCCCTACGGCGAGACCCGCTCGTACGGCGAACTCGCCGACGCCCTCGGCAACCCCCAGGCCTCCCGCGCGGTCGGCCTCGCCAACGGGAGGAACCCGGTCGGCATCATCGTCCCCTGCCACCGCGTCATCGGCGCGAGCGGCAGCCTCACCGGTTACGGCGGCGGCCTGCCCCGCAAGCAGCGCCTGCTGGACTTCGAGCGGGGCGCGGGCCTCTTCTGACCGCCCTCGCCGGCGTCCGGCCACGGGCCGCTAGCCGGCCCGCAGCTCCGCGAGGAGCTTCGGCAGCGCGGTTCCGATCGGCTCGCGGACGATCTCGTCGGCCCGGTCGTCGTACGGCGTCGGGTCGGCGTTGACGATGACGAGCCGGGCGCCGTGGTCGGCGGCGACTCCGGCGAGGCCGGCGGCCGGCTGGACCTGGAGGCTGCTGCCGACGGCGATGAAGACGGTGCAGGCCTTGCTGATGGCGAGGGCCTGGCCGAGGACGACGGGGTCGAGGTTCTCGCCGAACATCACGGTCGCCGACTTGAGAATGCCGCCGCACTCCAGGCACAGCGGGTCCTCCTCGCCGGCCTCGACGCGGGCGATCGCGTCCACCATCGGCCCTCGCGTATGGCACTTGGTGCACACCACGCTGCGTGCCGAGCCGTGCAGTTCGAGCACCTTCCGGGCGGGCATCCCGGCGAGCTGGTGCAGACCGTCCACGTTCTGCGTGATGACCCGCACGGGGATCCCGGACCTGTCGAGCTCGGCGACGGCGAGATGGGCGGCGTTGGGCTCGGCCTTCAGCGTCCGGTTCGTGCGCCGCATCTGCCAGGACCGGCGCCGAATCTCCGGGTCGCCCATGTAGTAGTCGTAGGTCACGAGCTTCTCGGCCTCGGGATCCCGCCGCCACAGACCGTTGGGCCCGCGGTAGTCGGGGATCCCGGAGTCGGTCGAGATGCCGGCGCCGCTGAGGACGGCGACGAGGGGCTTGGTCATGTGTTCGAGGGTAGGGCGGCCCCGGTGCGGGCGGCGAACGGTTATCGACCGCCTCCGGGATCACCCCGCGCGGTTGCCGTTCTCCAGTTCCGCCGTGCCCGTGCCCTCTCCCAGTACGTCCAGCGCGGCCAGCACGCGGCGGCCCAGCGAGCCCGGCAGATACGTGGCGAGTTCGGCGCGTGGGACCAGCCGCCAGGAGAGCAGTTCCTCCTCCTGGAGCCGGATCGCCCCGAGGTCGGCGTCGGTGACGACACCGCCGTCGTACAGATAGGCGACGATCGGCGGCCGGCCGGTGCCGTGTACCCAGTCCACCGCGAGCAGCCGGCCCATCTCCCGGTCCAGGCCGATCTCCTCCAGGGTCTCCCGGCGGGCGCCCTGACGCGGGGTCTCCCCGTCGTCGGACTCGACGGTCCCGCCGGGCAGCGCCCAGCCCTCCCGGTAGTTGGGTTCCACGAGCAGCACCCGTCCCTCGGCGTCCCGGAAGAGCGCGGCCGCCCCGGCGAGGATCCGGGGGAGGCTCGCGATGTACGTGGCGTAGTCGTCAGTCGTGGTCATCCAGGAAGGGTAACCAGCGCGGGCTCGGGGCCCGTCCGGGCGAGCCGCACGGTGCGCTCCGCCAGGTCGCTGATGCGGGCCCCGTCGAAGCCGAAGACCGCGCTGCGGACCGTGTCCTCCAGCGGGTCCTTCCACTGGTCCGGGATGGCGGCCGCGCCGGTCAGCACCCCGGCCACCGAGCCCGCCGTCGCGCCGTTGGAGTCGGTGTCCAGGCCGCCGCGCACGGTGAGGGCGACGGTCCGGGTGAAGTCGCCGTCGCCGTAGAGCAGCCCCGCGGTGAGCACGGCCACGTTCGGGACGGTGTGGATCCAGCCCAGGCCCGCGGTCTCCCCGGACACGGTGGCGAGGGTGTCCTCCCAGCTCAGCCGGGTCTCGTGCAGGGAGACGACCCGGCGTACGGTCCGCGCGAGGCGGCAGCTCGCCGGTACGACGGTGAGCGCGCTGTCGATCGCCTGCCGTACGGTCGGCGCGGTGAACGCCGCCGAGATCAGCGCGGCGGCCCACATCGCGCCGTAGACCCCGTTCCCCGCATGGGAGAGCACCGCGTCCCGGCGGGCCAGGGCGGCGGCCCGGTGCGGGTCGTCCGGGCAGGTCCAGCCGAAGATGTCGGCGCGGATCAGGGCGCCGATCCACTCCTGGTAGGGGTTGTCGTAGGTGGCGGTGAGGGGCGGTTTGAGGCCGTCCGCGAGGTTGCGGTAGGCGGCCCGTTCCGCCGTGAAGGTCTGGAGGTACGGCAGCCGCAGCAGCCACAGCTCGCCGACCTGCTCGGTGCTGAAACCGAAGCCGTGGGTCTCCAGGAGGTCCAGGCCGAGGATGGCGTAGTCGACGTCGTCGTCACGGCAGCTGCCGTGGATCCGGCCGCGCACGCACCGGCGCCACTCGGGGCGCAGCGCGAGCGCGTCGCTCTCGTCCGCGGGCTCGGGGAGGTAGTCGGTGAGCGGCAGGGCGGCGGCCCGCCGCAGATAGCCGTCGATGCGTTCCCTGGTCCACACGTCGCCCCGCTCGACCGGCTTGCCGAGCATGTTGCCCGCGATCCGGCCGAGCCAGCCGCCGAGCACGCGGTCGGCGAGGTCCGGACCGGCGGTGCCGTCGTTGCCCATGGCTGTGGTGTACCCGATTTCCCAGGCGGCTCCCAGGCCTTTCCCAGGCTTCGGTCGGGGAATGACGGCGAGGGTGTCCTCCGGTTAAGGTCACAGCGGCGCGACTGGCCTTGACATGCGCGAGGCCCGGAGAGCAAGGGGATACAGGTGACACAGCGCGTGCTCATCGCCGCGGACAAGTTCAAGGGCTCGCTGACGGCCGTGGAGGTCGCCGAGCGGGTCACTGCGGGGCTCCGGCGGGTCGTGCCCGGCCTGGAGGTGGCGGCGCTGCCCGTCGCGGACGGCGGGGACGGCACGGTTGCCGCGGCGGTCGCCGCCGGCTTCGAACGCCACGAAAGGCTGGTCGCCGGGCCGCTGGGGCAGGAGGTCGGCGCCGCGTTCGCGCTGCGCGGCGACACCGCGGTGGTGGAGATGGCCGAGGCGAGCGGACTGCAACGGCTGCCGGCCGGTGTCTTCGCGCCCCTGACGGCCTCCACGTACGGCTCGGGAGAGCTGCTGCGGGCCGCGTTGGACGCGGGCGCCCGCACGATCGTCTTCGGCGTCGGAGGCAGCGCCACCACCGACGGCGGCGCCGGAATGCTGTCGGCGCTCGGGGCACGGTTCCTGGACGAGGACGGCGAACCGGTACCGCCGGGCGGCGGCGGCCTCACCGACGTGGCCCGCGCGGACCTGTCCGGCCTGGACCCGCGGCTGTCCTCGGTCGACCTGGTTCTCGCCAGCGACGTCGACAACCCGCTGACCGGCCCCAAGGGCGCACCGGCCGTGTACGGCCCGCAGAAGGGCGCCTCGCCGGACGACGTGGAGGTCCTGGACGCCGCTCTCGCCCACTTCGCGAAGGTCCTGGAGGCCGAGGTCGGCCCGCGCGCGGCGGAGTACGCGGTGGCGCCGGGCGCCGGGGCCGCCGGTGGCATCGGATACGGCGCGCTGCTGCTCGGCGCCCGCTTCCGCCCCGGCATCGAGGTCATGCTCGACGTCCTCGGCTTCGCGCCCGCCGTGGAGCGGGCGTCGCTGGTCATCACCGGCGAGGGCTCGCTGGACGAGCAGACGCTGCACGGGAAGGCGCCGGCGGGGGTGGCCGCGGCCGCGCGTGCCGCCGGCAAGGAGGTCGTGGCGGTGTGCGGGCGCCTGGCCCTGCCGCCGGCGGCGCTCGGCGGGGCGGGGATCCGGCGGGCGTATCCGCTGACGTCCGTGGAGCCGGACGTGGCGAAGTGCATCGCGGACGCCGGACCGATCCTGGAGCGTGTCGCGGAACAGATCGCCCGGGATTTCCTGACCTGAGCCGCCGCCCGTGGGCTCCGCCCTGGGCGTGGGTACAGCAGAGGGCCCCGGACCGAGGTCGGTCCGGGGCCCTCTGGCGTCGTGGTTACGGCAGCTGCGCCGCCCTCGCCTCGCGGCGGTTGTCGCGGATGTTGTTCACCCGGCGGGCCGTGGCGAACAGGGGGATCACCGCGCCCATGACCAGCTGCAGCGCACAGCCGGTCTGGAGCAGGAGCTGGCCGCCGGGGGCGTCGAAGGCCCAGGCCGCCAGGAGCCCCATCGAGAGGACGATCCAGCCCAGCATCGCCCCGGCGAGGCGGCCGCGCGGCTTCGGGTACTCGACCCGGCTCACCATCAGCCAGGCCGTGCCGAGGATCGCAAGGAGCGTCGCGAAGAAGGGCAGCTCCAGGAGCACGATCGAGACGACCGTGAGCGCACCGAACGGCGACGGCATGCCCTGGAACATGCCGTTCGGTGGGGTCACGCAGCTGAAGCGGGCCAGCCGCAGCACCACCGCCAGCAGCACGACCACCGCTCCGACCGCGGCCACCTTCTGGTACGCGTCGTCGGCCACCATGCCGTAGACGAGCACGAAGTACGCGGGGGCCAGGCCGAAGCTGACCAGGTCCGAGAGGTTGTCCAGCTCGGCGCCCATGGGGGAGGAGCGCAGCTTGCGCGCCACGAGGCCGTCGAACAGGTCGAAGACCGCCGCGCAGAGCATGAGGATGACCGCGGTGGCGGCGCTGTGCCGCGCCATGCCCGCCGACTGGTCGTCCCCGGTGAGGTGCGGGATGAGGATGCCGGTGGTGGTGAAGTACACCGCCATGAAGCCACACGTGGCGTTGCCCAGCGTGAGGGTGTCCGCTATCGAGAGGCGGAGAGAGAGCGGCATCTCCTCCTCGTCGTCGCCGGCCTCGTCGGCCTCGGGCACCCAGCCCGCCTGGGTCTCCGGATCAATCACGGTCAATGCGAGTCACCCCAGCCACGGTCTTCTGCCCGACCTCGACCGCGACCTCCACGCCCTCGGGCAGGTAGACGTCGACGCGCGAGCCGAAGCGGATCAGACCGATGCGGTCGCCCTGCTCGACCTTCGTGCCCTGCGGGATGTAGGGGACGATGCGACGGGCCACCGCGCCGGCGATCTGGATCATCTCGATGTCGCCGAGTTCGGTGTCGAAATGCCAGACTACGCGCTCGTTGTTCTCGCTCTCCTTGTTGAAGGCGGGAACGAAGCCACCGGGGATGTGCTCCACCGACGTCACGGTGCCGGACAGCGGCGCCCGGTTGACGTGGACGTTGAGCGGGCTCATGAAGATCGCGACGCGGGTGCGGCCGTCCTTCCACGGCATGATGCTCTGCACCACACCGTCGGCGGGGGAGATGACACGGCCCTGGGCGATCTCACGCTCGGGGTCGCGGAAGAACCACAGCATGCCCGCCGCGAGCGCGGTGGCGGGCACGGCGACGGCCTTCGCGGCGCCGGAGCGACGGGCGCGCAGGAGGCTGACGGCTGCGGTGGCGACGGTCGGGAGAAGCCACGGCGATGCTCCGCGCGCGAGGCGTACGCCGGCCAGGCTGTCTCGATGTGCAGAGGTTTGGCTGTGGGGCATGGATGACCTTCGTAGCGGATGATGCCGCGCGGGAATTGGGGACGGCGGCTTTCCGGGATCGTACCGGGCGCGGGCCACAACTGGGCAAGCCAGGATACCGAGTCGGCGGCCGAAGACCGTTGACGGGGTGTGATCTTCTTCTCGAAGAAAACACCCCGCACCCGGACAATCAGCCCTGGAACCGATACTCTTCGAGCAACCTTCGCCCGATGATCATTTTCTGGATCTCGGCGGTACCTTCGCCGATCAGCAACATGGGCGCCTCACGGTAGAGACGTTCGATCTCGTACTCCTTGGAGAATCCGTAGCCGCCGTGGATCCGGAAGGAGTCCTCCACGACCTCCTTGCAGTACTCGGAGGCGAGGTACTTCGCCATCCCGGCCTCAAGGTCGTTTCGTTCCCCGGAGTCCTTTTTGCGTGCCGCGTTGACCATCATGGCATGCGCGGCCTCGACCTTGGTGGCCATCTCCGCGAGCTTGAACTGGATGGCCTGGTGCTGGGCGATCGGCTTGCCGAAAGTGTGACGCTGCTGGGCGTACCGGACACCCAGTTCGAACGCACGCTGCGCGACACCGCAGCCACGCGCCGCCACGTTGACCCGGCCGACCTCGACTCCGTCCATCATTTGGTAAAAACCTCGGCCGGTGACCCCGCCGAGCACCCGATCGGCCGGAATCCGGAGCCCGTCCATGATCAGCTCGGTGGTGTCGACGCCCTTGTAGCCCATCTTGTCGATCTTGCCCGGGATGGTGAGGCCGGGGCGGACCTCTCCGAAGCCGGGCTCCTTTTCGACCAGGAAGGTCGTCATCGACTTGTGGGGCGCGGTGCCCTCGGGATGGCCTTCGTCACTTCGCACGAGGACGGCGACGAGGGACGACGTGCCGCCGTTCGTCAGCCACATCTTCTGGCCGTTCAGGACGTACTCCTCGCCGTCCTTCACCGCCTTCGAGGTGATCGCGGACACGTCGGAGCCGAGCCCCGGCTCCGACATCGAGAACGCGCCCCGGATGTCGCCGGCCGCCATGCGCGGCAGGAAGTGGTCCCTCTGCTCCTGCGTGCCGTGCTGCTTGAGCATGTACGCCACGATGAAGTGCGTGTTGATGATCCCGGAGACGGACATCCAGCCCCGGGCGATCTCCTCGACGCAGAGCGCGTACGTCAGGAGGGACTCGCCCAGGCCGCCGTACTCCTCGGGAATCATCAGGCCGAACAGGCCGAGTTCCTTGAGACCGTCGACGATCGCCTGCGGGTACTCGTCGCGGTGCTCCAGCTCGGTGGCGACCGGGATGATCTCCTTGTCCACGAAGTCGCGGACGGTGGAGAGGATCTCCTGCTGGACGTCGGTCAGACCGGCGGTCTGGGCGAGACGGGCCATGGCTACTTCTCCTGCTCCCTGAGCTCCGGGCGGCCCGGCTGCTCGCCGCCGCGCTCCTTGATGTACGTCTCGGTCGGCACCATCACCTTGCGGCGGAAGATGCACACCAGCGTGCCGTCCTGCTTGTAGCCCTTGGTCTCGACGTAGACGATCCCGCGGTCGTTCTTCGACTTGGAGGGCCACTTGTCCAGCACGGTCGTCTGGCCGTAGATCGTGTCGCCGTGGAAGGTCGGCGCCACGTGCTTGAGCGACTCGATCTCCAGGTTGGCGATCGCCTTGCCCGAGATGTCCGGCACGGACATGCCCAGCAGCAGCGAGTAGATGTAGTTCCCGACCACCACGTTCTTGCCGAAGTCCGTCGTCTTCTCGGCGTAGTTCGTGTCCATGTGGAGCGGGTGGTGGTTCATGGTGAGGAGACAGAACAGGTGGTCGTCGTACTCCGTGACCGTCTTCCCGGGCCAGTGCTTGTACGTCGCGCCGACCTCGAACTCCTCGTACGTGCGTCCGAACTGCATCGCGCTCAGGCCTCCGGGATCTCGAACTTCGACGTGCGCCGCATACCGGCGGCCCGGCCCTTGCCGGAGATGACCAGGGCCATCTTGCGGCTGGCCTCGTCGATCATCTCGTCGCCGAGCATCGCGGAGCCCTTCCTGCCGCCCGCCTCGGACGTGTAGTAGTCGTACGCGTCCAGGATCAGCTCGGCGTGGTCGTAGTCCTCCTGGGACGGCGAGAAGATCTCGTTGGACGCCTCGACCTGACCCGGGTGCAGCACCCACTTGCCGTCGAAGCCGAGGGCCGCGGCACGCTGGGCGACCTCGCGGTAGCCCTCGACGTTGCGGATCTGGAGGTAGGGGCCGTCGATCGCCTGGAGGTTGTTGGCGCGGGCGGCCATCAGGATCTTCATCAGGATGTAGTGGTAGGCGTCCGCCGGGTAGCCGGGCGGCTGCTCGCCCACGACCAGCGACTTCATGTTGATGGACGCCATGAAGTCGGCCGGGCCGAAGATGATGGTCTCGACACGCTGGGACGCGGTGGCGATCTCGTTGACGTTGTTGAGGCCCTGCGCGTTCTCGATCTGCGCCTCGATGCCGATCTTGCCGACCTCGAAGCCCATGGTCTTCTCGATCTGGGTGAGGAGCAGGTCCAGCGCGACGACCTGCTGGGCCGTCTGCACCTTCGGCAGCATGATGCAGTCGAGGTTCTGGCCGGCGCCCTCCACGACCGTGACGACATCACGGTACGTCCACTCGGTCGTCCAGTCGTTGACACGCACCACCCGTGTCTTGCCCGTCCAGTCACCCTCGTTGAGGAACTTCACGATGGTGTGCCGCGCCTCGGGCTTGGCGAGCGGCGCGCACGCGTCCTCCAGGTCCAGGAAGACCTGGTCCGCCGGGAGACCCTGGGCCTTCTCCAGGAAGCGGGGGTTCGAGCCGGGCACAGCCAGGCAGGAGCGCCGCGGGCGGAGCCGGTTGACGGGCGTGGTCATGCGGGGACCTCCAGGGGGTCGAGCTTGTTCGCTTTCCGGATCTCGTCGACGATGCGGCCGATGATTCCGGTGATGTCGAAGTCCTTCGGGGTGAAGACCGCGGCCACGCCGGCTTTCCTGAGCTGCTCGGCGTCACCATTCGGGATGATGCCACCGGCGATGACGGGTATATCTGTGGCACCGGCCACACGGAGTCGTTCCAGGACGTCCGGGACCAGCTGGGCGTGCGAGCCGGACAGGATCGACAGGCCCACCGCGTGCACGTCCTCGGCGAGGGCCGCGTCCACGATCTGCTCGGGTGTCAGCCGGATGCCCTGGTACACCACTTCGAAGCCGGCGTCCCGGGCCCGTACGGCGATCTGCTCGGCCCCGTTGGAGTGCCCGTCAAGTCCCGGCTTGCCCACCAGGAACCTCAGCTTGCCGCTGCCCAGGTCGCGGGCGGTGGCGTCCACCCTGGCCCGCACCTCGGCCATCGCCGACCCGGCTTCGGCGGGCACGGCCACCGGTGCCGAAGAGACCCCGGTGGGCGCCCGGAACTCGCCGAACACCTCCCGCAGCGCGCCCGCCCACTCGCCGGTCGTGACCCCGGCGCGGGCACACTCCAGGGTGGCCTCCATGAGGTTGCCGGTGCCCTTGGCGGCCTCCTTCAGGCGCTCCAGCGCCTTGCAGGGGCGCGGGTGGTTGAACGGCGGCTGGTAGCGCGTGTCGCGCCAGCGGCCGATCGCCGCCACCACCCGGGCCTCGACCGCCGGGTCGACGGTCTGGATCGCGGTGTCCAGGTCGGCCGTGAGCGGGTTGGGTTCGGTCGTCTCGAAGATGTTGACGCCGACGATCTTCTCCCGCCCGGACTCGATCCGGCCCCGGCGCTCCGCGTGCGAGGCGACCAGCTGCGACTTCAGATAGCCGGACTCGACGGCGGCCATCGCGCCGCCCATCTCCTGGATCCGGTCGATCTCGGCCAGGGAGTCCTCGACCAGCTGGCCGACCTTCGCCTCGATGACGTGCGAGCCCTCGAAGATGTCCTCGTACTCCAGCAGGTCGCTCTCGTGGGCGAGCACCTGCTGGATACGCAGTGACCACTGCTGGTCCCAGGGCCGGGGCAGGCCGAGGGCCTCGTTCCACGCGGGCAGCTGAACGGCACGCGCGCGGGCGTCCTTGGACAGCGTCACGGCGAGCATCTCGAGGACGATCCGCTGGACGTTGTTCTCCGGCTGCGCCTCGGTCAGACCCAGCGAGTTGACCTGGACGCCGTACCGGAAACGGCGCTGCTTGGCGTTCTCGATGCCGTACCGCTCACGGGTGACCTTGTCCCAGATGCGGCCGAACGCGCGCATCTTGCACATCTCCTCGACGAAGCGGACGCCCGCGTTCACGAAGAAGGAGATCCGCGCGACCACATCGCCCATCCGCTCCTGCGGCACCTGGCCGGAGTCACGGACGGCGTCCAGGACCGCGATGGCCGTGGACATCGCGTACGCGATCTCCTGGACCGGCGTGGCGCCCGCCTCCTGCAGGTGGTAGCTGCAGATGTTGATCGGGTTCCACTTCGGCAGGTGGGAGACCGTGTAGGCGATCATGTCCGTCGTCAGCCGGAGCGACGGTCCCGGCGGGAAGACATGCGTCCCCCGGGACAGGTACTCCTTGACGATGTCGTTCTGGGTCGTGCCCTGGAGCTTGGTGATGTCGGCGCCCTGCTCCTCGGCGACGACCTGGTAGAGCGCCAGCAGCCACATGGCGGTGGCGTTGATCGTCATCGAGGTGTTCATCTGCTCCAGGGGGATGTCCTGGAACAGCCGGCGCATGTCACCGAGGTGCGAGACGGGTACGCCCACCCGGCCGACCTCGCCGCGGGCGAGGATGTGGTCGGGGTCGTAGCCGGTCTGCGTCGGCAGGTCGAACGCCACCGACAGGCCGGTCTGGCCCTTGTCGAGGTTGCGCCGGTACAGCTCGTTGGACGCCTCGGCCGTGGAGTGCCCGGCATACGTGCGCATGAGCCACGGCCGGTCCTTCTCCCTCGGCGCCTGCGGCACGGAATCCCGCCCGCCGTCGGCGATCTGACGCTCAGTCATCTATGACCTCGGGTGTCTCAGACGTTGCGGAAGCGGTTGATGGCGTCGAGGTGCTTGGCGCGCGTCTCCTCGTCGCGCACGCCCAGGCCCTCCTCGGGGGCCAGGCACAGGACGCCGACCTTGCCCTGGTGGAGGTTGCGGTGCACGTCGTAGGCGGCCTGGCCGGTCTCCTCCAGGGAGTAGACCTTCGACAGCGTGGGGTGGATCTTGCCCTTCGCGATCAGCCGGTTGGCCTCCCAGGCCTCGCGGTAGTTGGCGAAGTGCGAGCCGATGATCCGCTTCAGGGACATCCACAGGTAGCGGTTGTCGTACTCGTGGTTGTAGCCCGAGGTGGAGGCGCAGGTGACGATCGTGCCGCCCTTGCGGGTGACGTAGACCGAGGCGCCGAAGGTCTCGCGGCCGGGGTGCTCGAAGACGATGTCGACGTCCTCGCCGCCGGTCAGCTCGCGGATGCGCTTGCCGAAGCGCTTCCACTCCTTCGGGTCCTGCTCGTGCTCGTTCTTCCAGAACTTGTAGTCCTCGGCGTTGCGGTCGATGATCGCCTCGGCGCCCATGGACCGGCAGATCTCCGCCTTCTGCGGGCTGCTCACCACGCAGATCGGGTTGGCGCCGCCGGCCAGCGCGAACTGGGTGGCGTAGGAGCCGAGCCCGCCGCTGGCGCCCCAGATGAGCACGTTGTCGCCCTGCTTCATGCCGGCGCCGTTGCGGGAGACCAGCTGCCGGTAGGCGGTGGAGTTGACCAGACCCGGAGCGGCGGCCTCCTCCCAGCTGAGGTGGTTCGGCTTCGGCATCAGCTGGTTGGACTTGACCAGCGCGATCTCGGCGAGGCCGCCGAAGTTGGTCTCGAAGCCCCAGATGCGCTGCTCGGGGTCGAGCATGGTGTCGTTGTGGCCGTCGGAGGACTCCAGCTCCACGCTCAGGCAGTGCGCGACGACCTCGTCACCGGGCTTCCAGGCGTTGACGCCCGGGCCGGTGCGCAGGACGACGCCCGCGAGGTCGGAGCCGATGATGTGGTACGGCAGGTCGTGCCGCTTGGTCAGCTCGGAGAGCCTGCCGTACCGCTCCAGGAAGCCGAAGGTGGACAGCGGCTCGAAGATCGACGTCCAGACCGAGTTGTAGTTGACGCTCGACGCCATGACGGCGACCAGGGCCTCGCCCGGGCCCAGCTCGGGCAGGGCCACCTCGTCGAGGTGGGTGGACTTGCGCGGGTCCTTGTCGCGGGTCTCCAGGCCCGCGAACATCTCCGTCTCGTCCTTGTGCACGGTGATCGCGCGGTACGACTCGGGCAGCGACAGGGCGGCGAAGTCGGCCGGCGTCGAGTCCGGCGACTGGATCGCGTCGAGAATGGCCTGAGTGGTCACGGTGTTGCCTCCGGCGGTCGGCGCCCCTTGAGGGAAGGGGCGCTGAGGGTTACGTCGGTGCTGCTGAGGGTTTTGGGAGGGTGCCGTCGGTTCGGCGTGGGTGGTGCTTCGGCAGCGCTTTGTGGCGCGGGAGGTTGCCTGTGACGCAGGCGTCCGGCGGGCGGGCTGGTGGGCTCGCCGGGACAGGCCGGACACCCATCAACGTATGACACCGCGTGTCAGGTGGCAAGGCACTGAGTGCCAGAACTTGCTCTCAGATGAAATCTTTACGTAACAAATGAGCGATGATCGATCAAAGCTACTGACGGGTAGGCCAAGGTGTGCCGAGTTGCGGGGCTCGTCCCGATGTCGGAGCCGCCACCCGGCACGCAGTGCCATCGCGCCGGGAAAAACCCGCGGTGCCATTGCGCCGACAAAAACAACGACGCGCCCCCGGGAGGGGGCGCGTCGGCTGTATCCGCCTGCGGCTCGCGCTCAGCGCTCCTTGAGCGCCTGCTCGATGGTCCGCATCACCTCGTCGAGCGGGGCGTCGGTCCGGGCCACCGTCACCAGCACCTCGCCCTGGGAGGCCACGGTGGCCGGCGCGGTGGACCGGGGCGGGGTCTCCCGGCCCGCACCGATGCCCGTCCCGAACGTCTTGCGGACGATCGCGAAGGCGTGGTCCAGCTGTGTCTCCACATCCCCCTGCCCGCCGGCCCGCAGCCAGCGCCGCAGCACGTGGTTGTGGGCGGTGACCACCGCAGACGCGGCGACCTCGGCCAGCAGCGGGTCGTCGTTCGCGTCGTCCGCGTGCGCGTGCTCGTCGAAGTGGCCGAGGAGGTAGCGGGTGAAGAGACGCTCGTAGCGGGCCACCGAGGCGATCTCGGCCTCGCGGAGGGTGGGTACCTCACGGGTGAGCTTGTAGCGGGCGACCGAGATGTCCGGCCGGGCCGCGTACATCTTCATGACTTCCTTGATGCCGCGGCACACGGTGTCGAGCGGGTGCTCGTGCGCCGGGGCCGCGTTGAGCACGGCCTCCGCGCGGATCAGCGTGTCGTCGTGGTCCGGGAAGATCGCCTCTTCCTTGGAACGGAAGTGGCGGAAGAAGGTGCGACGGGCAACCCCGGCCGCGGCCGCGATCTCGTCGACGGTGGTCGCCTCGTACCCCTTGGTCGCGAACAGCTCCATCGCCGCGGCCGCCAGTTCTCGGCGCATCTTGAGCCGCTGGGCGGCCGCGCGACTGCCCGCGGCACTTTCCGGCGCGTCGGACGTGGCGGGTGTACGTGAGGACCTGGCGGGCTGGGGCATGCCCCGAACGTACTGCATGTGCGCAGCTTGAGGGGCATGACCGGGGTTTCCCCCGCCTGTGAAGGGCGGGGGACCGCCGGGCCGGGTGGGCGGGGGAGGGCTGTGCCGGGTGGGCGGGGGACCGCCGCCCGGGTCGAGCAGCCCGCCCCAGTCCCGCTCGTCCCGGTACCAGTCGCCGACGCCCTCAGCGGCGGGCATATTCGCGGAAGCCACGGCCGGTCTTGCGGCCGAGGCAGCCCGCGGCCACCAGGTGCTCGAGGAGTGGCGAGGGCGCCAGCCCCGGGTCGCGGAACTCCCGGTGCAGGACCTTTTCGATCGCGAGCGAGACGTCCAGGCCGACCACGTCCAGCAGCTCGAACGGGCCCATCGGGTAGCCGCCGCCGAGCTTCATCGCCGCGTCGATGTCGTCCAGTGAGGCGTAGTGCTCCTCGACCATCTTGATCGCGTTGTTGAGGTACGGGAACAGCAGCGCGTTCACGATGAAGCCGGCCCGGTCACCGCAGTCGACGGCGTGCTTCCGGATGTTCGCGCAGACCTCGCGGACGGTCGCGTGGACGTCCTCGCCGGTCAGCACGGTACGGACGACCTCGACCAGCTTCATCGCCGGCGCCGGGTTGAAGAAGTGCATGCCGATCACGTCCTGCGGACGCGACGTGGCCCGGGCGCAGGCCACGACCGGCAGTGAGGAGGTCGTGGTGGCCAGGACCGCGCCGGGCTTGCAGACCTTGTCCAGCGTGGCGAACAGCTGCTGCTTGATCTCCAGGTCCTCGGCGACCGCCTCGACGGCCAGGTCGACGTCGGCGAAGGCGTCGTAGGAACCCGCGGCGCTGATCAGGTCCAGGGTCTGTGCGGCGGCCTCGGCGGTCATCCGCCCCTTGCCGACCGAGCGGTCGAGCGACTTGCCGATACGGGCCTTGGCGGCCTGCGCCTTCTCCTCGCTGCGGGCGGCCAGGACGACCTGGTAGCCGGCCTTGGCGAAGACCTCGGCGATGCCGGAGGCCATGGTGCCGGAACCGGCCACCCCGACCGAGCGGACCGGGCGGCCCTGGGTGAGGGCGGCGCCGTCCAGCGGGGTCAGCGCGTCCCGGACGACGGTGGCGCTGCCCGGGGCCTCGTAGGTGTAGAAGCCGCGCCCGGACTTGCGGCCGGTCAGGCCCGCCTCGCTGAGCTGCTTGAGGACGGGGGCCGGGGCGTGCAGCCGGTCGCGGGACTCGGCGTACATGGCCTCCAGGACCGTCCGCGCGGTGTCGATGCCGATCAGGTCGAGCAGGGCGAGCGGACCCATCGGCAGGCCGCAGCCGAGCCGCATGGCCGCGTCGATGTCCTCACGGGAGGCGTACTTCGCCTCGTACATCGCGGCGGCCTGGTTGAGGTAACCGAACAGCAGGCCGTCCGCGACGAAGCCGGGGCGGTCGCCGACCGCGACCGGTTCCTTGCCCAGTTCCAGCGCGAGGTCGGTGACCGCGGCGACCGCGCTCGGGGCGGTGAGCACCGAGGAGACGACCTCGACCAGCTTCATCGCCGGGGCCGGGTTGAAGAAGTGCAGGCCGAGGACGCGCTCGGGACGCGCCGAGTCGGCGGCCAGCCGGGTCACGGAGAGCGCGTTGGTACCGGTGGCCAGGATGGTCCCGGGGCGGACTATGCGGTCCAGCTCGCGGAAGATCTGGTGCTTGATGTCGTACGACTCCGGGACCACCTCGATGACGAGGTCGGCGTCGGCCGCGGCCGTGAGGTCGGTGCCGGTGCGGACCCGGGCGAGAACGTCGGTGCGTTCCTGCTCGGTCAGCCTGCCGCGGGCCACGGCACGGGCCGTGGAGGCCTCCAGGGCGGCGAGGGAGCCGGCGGCCTGGGCCTCGCTGACGTCGATGCCGATCACCTCGCGGCCGGCCCTCGCGAGGACCTCGGTGATACCGGTGCCCATGGTGCCGAGGCCGACCACGGCGACGGTCCTGAGCGGGGACAGGGAGGGGTCGGACTGGGGAGTGGCCATCGCGGGACTCCAGGAATGAGGGTGACGACTGGAAACGCCCCCGGGTGCGCCGAAGGGGCGCACCGGGTGCGGAGAGCTGCATGAGAGCTGCGTGATTGCGGGTGTTGCCGGGCTGCTGGCGCACACGCCCGGTGCCGTCGCCGCAGGCGTGCACACGCCTGGGAGCGGCTGATCCCGACCGGCCCTGTCCCGGAGCCGAGTCGTACGTACGGTACGAGGTACCGAACCGACCTGATGCTCACGACGGCTGCGTCACCAAACCGGAATGAGCGTTACTGCGAGTGGGTGACTCGCTCGATTGAGCTTAACCGGCGGGTAACGAGCGCGCCAGCCCCCCGACTTTGTGATGTACGTCCCTCCGCTACCGCAACCCCTCTACGCTGGGCTTCGTGGACGAAGAGTTGCGATCGCTCACGGAGCGTCTGCGGCAGGAGTCGCAGGGAACGGCCGCCTACGACCGGCTCCTGACGACCGAGGACCCCGACGAGCTGGCGGAGGTGCTCACCGCCGCCGGACAGCCCCTGTGGGCCAGGGAGTTGGCGGCGTACCGCCTGGGGACGGCCGGCGACCGGCGCGCCTTCGAGACCCTGGTCCTCCTCCTGAACCACCGTGACCCACCCCGCTGCGCCTCCGCCGCGCACGCCCTCGCCCGCCTGCAGGACCCGCGCACCGCCCGCGCGGCCGCCGCCCTCGCCACCAACGAACTCCGGGTCGCCTACGCCCTGCACCCGGTCCGTCTCCTGGTCGTGCTCCGCGCCCCGGAGTCCGTGCCGGCCCTCATCACCACCCTGGAGCGCCGACTGCGCCCCCACGACCCCTACCGCAAGGTCGCCCTCGCCTGTGTGGAGGGCCTCGGCACCCTGGGCGACACCCGCGCCCGCCGCGTCCTGAGCGAGGCGCTGGCCCACCCCAACCTCGCCGAGGCCGCGGTCCAGGCCCTGTCCCACATCCCTAGGCCGAGGTGAGGCCGCGGTCCTTGACGTACCGCACCTCGGGCACGGGCACCCCGTCGACCTCGTAGGGCTCCTCGGCGCCGTCGGGCCGGAAGCCCGCCGTCTCGTAGAACCGGCGAGCGCGGGCGTTCCCCTTCAGTACCCACAGGTACACGCGTGCGTACCGGGCGCACTGCTTGAGCACCGTGTCCAGGAGCCGCCGCCCGGCCCCGGTCCCGACATGCGCCGGGTCGAGGTAGATCGCGTACAACTCGGCGTCCTCGGTGCGTACTTCCCCGTCCCGGTACGGCCCGTGCGACGCCCAGCCGACTATCTCGCCGCCGCGCTCGGCGACCAGGTCCGTCACCCCGTCCTCGCCGTCCCGGAACCGGGCCCGCCGCCGCTCGGCGTCCCGTTCGACACTGAGCCCGTCCAGGAACGGCTGCGGCATGAGCCCCCGGTAGGCGTACTGCCAGCCCCGGACGCGTATCTGCGAGACCCGGTCGCAGTCGTCGAGGGCCATGGGGCGGATGCGGAGGGAGTCGTCGGTCATGACGGCACCTTAGGAAGCCGACGGCCCGGCCCGCCCGGGATTTCGCTCAGTCCGCCACCACCGCGAAGGCCTCGATCTCCATCAGGAACTGGGGCGCGACGAGTGCGGCCACCTGGATCGCGGACGACGCCGGGAGGCGGTCGTCGGGTATGTGGGCGGCGCGCGCCTCGCGGACGGCCGGCAGATGGGCCATGTCCGTGACGAAGTAGGTGAGCTTGACGACGTCCTCGAAGCCGGCGCCGGCCGCCGCCAGGCAGCGACGCAGGTTCTCGAAGACCTGGCGGGCCTGGGCGGCCGGGTCGCCCTCGCCGACGAGCCTGCCGTCCTCGTCCAGCGGCAGCTGGCCGGAGACGGCGACGAACCGGCCGGAGGCCGCCACCACATGGCTGTACTGGGCGGCCGGGACGACGCCGTCGGGGGCGGTGATGCGGGTCGGGTCGGTCATGCGTCCATGGTGGACCATGGGTCCGACAACGCCCCCGACGGTTGGTCAGGACCGGTTCAGCCGCGGAACCCCAGCAGCCCGTGCAGGGTCGAGCCGCGGGACGACGTCGACGCCGCCTTCGTACTCAGGGGCTTCGGGTCCGGGGTCTTCCGGCAGACCGCGTCGGCGGTGCCGTCGCCGTGCGGGACCCTGCCGTCGGTCAGGTAGGCGGCGAGGTGGTCGTCCAGGCAGCTGTTGCCGCTCAGCGTGATGCCGTGGTTGCCGCCGCCCTGTTCGACGACCAGGCTGGAGCCGGCCAGCAGCCGGTGGGCCGTGACGCCGCCCTGGTAGGGCGTGGCCGCGTCGTCCGTGGCCTGGAAGAGAAGGGTCGGCGGGAGCTTGCCGTTGGCGATGTCCGGCGGTTTCAGGGCGGACGTCGGCCAGGAGGTGCACGCCGCGTTGTACCAGGCGTTGTTCCAGACCATGAACGGTGCCTTCTCGTACGCCGCCCAGTTGTCCTTGCGCCACTGGTTCCAGTCCCGCGGCCAGGAGACGTCCCGGCACTGGACGGCCGCGTAGACGCTGTAGCCGTTCTCGCCCGAGGCGTCGACGGCCCCGAAGTTCTGGTACGCCTCGACCAGCGCCGCCGTCTTCTTGCCGTTGACGTAGGCCGAGAACGCCTCCGCCAGGTAGGGCCAGTAGCCGTTGTAGTAGCCGCCCGGGATGAAGGTGTCCTCCAGTTCGGCGGCGCCCACCTTGCCGCCCGCCGGCTTCTTCGCCAGCGCCGCCCGCATGGCGTACCACCTGGCCTCGACCTTCTGCGGGTCGGTGCCGAGCTTGTAGGTGGAGTCGTACTTCGCGATCCACGCCATCAGGGCGCGGTGGCGGTCGTTGAACGCGTGGTCCTGGCCGAGGTTGTCGTCGTACCAGACACCCGTCGGGTCCACGATCGAGTCCAGGACCAGGCGGTGGATCCGCTCCGGGTGCAGCTTCGCGTAGACGGCGCCCAGGTAGGTGCCGTACGAGTAGCCGAAGTAGCTGATCCGGCCGGCCCCGAGGGCCTGGCGGATGGTGTCCATGTCCTGTGCGGCGCTGACCGTGTCGAGGTACGGGAGCAGGCTCGCGTACTTCTTGCCGCAGGCCGCCGCGAAGGACTGCACGCGCTTGAGGTTCGCCTGTTCCAGGGCGGGCGTGGCCGGAACCGAGTCGGGGCGCACCGGGTCGAAGTAGCCCGGCGCGCAGTCGATCGCCGGGCTGCTCCTGCCCACGCCCCGCGGGTCGAAGCCGATGACGTCGTACTGGGCCGCCACCTTCTTCGGCAGCGTGGAGGCGACGAAGCCCGCGAGGCTCAGCCCGCTGCCGCCGGGGCCGCCGGGGTTGACCAGCAGCGGGCCCTGGTACGTGGCCGCGGTGTGCGGCACCCGGGAGACGGCGAGGGTGATCTGCTTCCCGCCCGGGTTCCGGTGGTCGAGGGGCGCCTTGACGGTGCCGCACTGCAGCGTCGGATAGTCGGTGGTGCCGCACTTTTTCCAGGCCACCGAGGGCGCCTGGACGGCGGCTCGGGCGGTGGCGCTCGCGGGCAGGGCGGTGAACGACCCGGCCACGACGACAGCGGCGGCGGCGCACAGCACGGCTGCGCGTGTTCGCATGGGGTCCTCCCAGGACGGAGGTGTCGCGGACCGCACGTGTCACGGTCCTCGCCGCATCGTCCCGGGAACAGCACCCGGAAGAACCTGTTCTGACGATTATTGACCCAATTGGGCCGAGGGTTGCCCTCGAACGCTCCCAGCTGTGAGCGCCCCGGACGCGAACGCTCTCAGAGCAGCGTCAGTTGCGTCGGCTCCGGCAGCGCGGGCTCCTCCTCCGCCGTCGGCAGCGGCATCCGGCGGGGGGTGCCGGCGCGGTTCGGCCCGATGCCGTACTCCTCGGCCAGCTCGTGCACCTGACGGGTGATCCGGCGCTGGTACCACTTGGGCGCGTAGGCGCCCTCCGCGTACAGCCGCTCGTAGCGCCGGACGAGGTGCGGGTGGTGGGCCGCGAGCCAGCTCATGAACCACTCGCGGGCGCCGGGGCGCAGATGCAGCACCAGGGGTGTCACGGAGGTGGCCCCGGCGGCCGCGATCGCCCGCACGGTGGCCCGCAGTTGGGCCGGGTGGTCGCCCAGGAAGGGGATCACGGGCGCCATCAGGACCCCGCACCCGATGCCGGCCTCGGCGAGGGCCCGCACCACGTCCAGGCGGCGCTCGGGGGCCGGGGTGCCCGGCTCCACGGTGCGCCAGAGCTCGGGGTCGACGAAGCCGACCGAGACCGAGATGCCGACGTCCGTGACGTCGGCCGCGCGTCGCAGCAGGTCGAGGTCGCGCAGGATCAGCGTGCCCTTGGTGAGGATCGAGAAGGGGTTCGCGTGGTCGGCGAGGGCCGAGATGATCCCCGGCATCAGCCGGTAGCGGCCCTCCGCGCGCTGGTAGCAGTCGACGTTGGTGCCCATCGCGATGTGGTCGCCCGGCCAGCGCCGTGAGCCCAGCTGGCGGCGGAGCAGATCGGGGGCGTTCACCTTGACCACGATCTGGGTGTCGAAGCCGATCCCGGTGTCCAGGTCCAGATAGCTGTGCGTCTTGCGCGCGAAGCAGTACACGCACGCGTGCGTGCAGCCCCGGTACGGGTTCACCGTCCATTCGAACGGCATCCGCGAGGCGCCCGGCACCCGGTTGATGATCGACCGCGCCCGTACCTCGTGGAACGTGATTCCCCGGAACTCGGGCGTGTCGAACGTGCGGGTCGTGACCGCGTCCGCGCCGAACAGCGCGGTGTCGGCCCGGCCGTGTTCGGCCTCCTCGGTGAGGTTCTCCCAGCGCATGACGCCTCCTCGGTAGCACTGCCCCCAGAATAGAACATCTGTTCCCATGATCGTGCGAACGATCCGTGGAGACCGCGCGCACACCGTTTCCGACCGCTTCCGGCACCCCGATTTGGGCGGCCGGGCGCCGGGGTGGTTGGCTTGCCCAAACCCCGAGAACTCAGGTGCTGGAGGAAGTCAATGGCGCAGGTCGAGGCCACTACGGAGCGAGTCGTCGCGGCGGACGCGGAGACGGTGTTCGACGCGCTCGCCGACTACAGCGGCACACGCGCGAAGCTGCTGCCCCAGCACTTCAGCGAGTACGAGGTGCGCGAGGGCGGCGACGGCGAGGGCACCCTGGTCCACTGGAAGCTCCAGGCCACCAGCAAGCGCGTGCGCGACTGCCTCCTGGAGGTCAGCGAGCCCACCGACGGCGAGCTGGTCGAGAAGGACCGCAACTCCTCCATGGTCACCACCTGGCGCGTCACCCCGGCCGGCGAGGGCAGCTCCAGGGTCGTGGTCCACACCACCTGGCAGGGCGCCGGCGGCGTCGGCGGCTTCTTCGAGAAGACCTTCGCCCCCAAGGGCCTCGGCCGGATCTACGACGAGGTGCTCGACAAGCTCGCCACCGAGGTCGAGAAGTAGTCCCGATCCCACGCCGGTGGGTAACCGCCGGATGGACAGGGGGCGTTGAACCCCCTCACCGGTTCGAGTGGATCTCCGGCCCGACCGGTCTCGTGCCGTAACTCGTCGTGCTTGCCCACAGTTGTCGCCCTACGGGACATAAGGCGGCAACTGTGCGCAGGCGCGACGAGGGGAGCGGTACGTGGGGACGACTCTGGTGCAGTACGAGGAGCCGGCCGCGGCACCTGCCGACGCCCCCGTGCCCGAACCCGCCCCGGCCTCCGGACTCGGGCCGCGCCGCACCCGGTTGGTGTTCTGCGGGCTGATGCTCGCCCTGCTCCTGGCCGCCCTGGACCAGATGATCGTCGCCACCGCGCTCCCGAGGATCGTCGGCGAGCTGCACGGCCTGGACCGGATGTCCTGGGCGATCACCGCCTACCTGCTCACCTCCACCGTCGGCCTCCCGGTCTACGGCAAGCTCGGCGACCTCATCGGCCGCAAGAGCGTCTTCCAGTTCGCGATCCTGGTCTTCGTCGTCGGCTCCGCGCTGGCCGGACGGGCGCAGAGCATGGACCAGCTGATCGCCTACCGCGCGGTGCAGGGCGTCGGCGCCGGCGGACTGATGATCGGTGTTCAGGCGATCATCGCCGACATCGTGCCGCCCCGGCAGCGCGGCCGCTTCATGGGCCTGATCGGCGCCGCCTTCGGCCTCGCCTCCGTCGCCGGGCCGCTGCTCGGCGGCTACTTCACCGACCACCTCTCCTGGCGCTGGTGCTTCTACGTCAACGTGCCCTTCGGCCTGGTCACCCTGGCCGTCGTCACGGCCGTACTGAAGCTGCCGAAGCCCCGGGCCCGTGCCCGTTTCGACGTCCTGGGCGCCCTGTTGCTGGCCGCCGCCTCCACCTGCGTCGTTCTGCTGACCAGTTGGGGCGGCACGGAGTACGAGTGGGGCTCGCGGGTCATCCTCGGGCTCGGCGCCGGTGCCGTGGTCGCCACCGTGCTGTTCCTGATCGCCGAGCACCACGCGGTCGAACCCCTCATCCCGCTGCGGCTCTTCCGGGACTCCGTCTTCAACGTGACCGGACTCGTCGGACTGGTCGTCGGCGTCGCGCTGTTCGGCGCCGCCAGCTACCTGCCGACCTTCCTGCAGATGGTCGACGGCGCCTCGGCCACCGAGTCCGGGCTGCTGATGCTGCCGATGATGGGCGGGATCGTCGGCGCCTCGATCGTCTCCGGGCAGCTCATCAGCCACACCGGGCACTACCGGATCTACCCGGTGCTCGGCGGCGGACTGTCGGTGGTCGGCATGTGGCTCCTCTCCCGGCTCGAAGTCGACACCCCGCGCTGGCAGTACAGCATCTGGATGGCCGTGCTCGGCGCCGGCATCGGCATGGTGATGCCGGTGCTCGTCCTCGCCGTGCAGAACTCCGTACGGCCCGCCGACCTCGGCACCGCCACCAGCGCCAACAACTACTTCCGCCAGATCGGCGGCAGCGTCGGCGCCGCCGTCTTCGGCACCCTCTTCGCCGACCGGCTCACCGACGCCCTGCACAAACGTCTCCCCGCCCGCGCCGGCGCCCGGCTGCCCGACCCCGAGTCCCTCACCCCGCAGCTCGTCCACGCGCTGCCCCCGGCACTGCGCGACGCCTACATCCGCGCCTACGCCGACGCGATGCCCAGGATCTTCCTCTACCTGGTCCCGATGCTCGTGCTCGGTCTGCTCATCGCCTGCTTCCTCAAGGAGAAACCGCTGGTGTCCCACCACACCGCCGAAACCGAGTCCGTCCCCGTGAACACCCCGGTGAACAGCCCGATCCCGCAAGCGCGCTCGCCGTACCCCGGTGCCGGGATCCCGGTCTGCGGCACGGTGCAGCACCCCGACGGGACCGTGGTGCCCCGCGCCGCGCTCACCCTCATCGACGCCGTCGGCCGGCAGATCGGCCGGGGCGCCAGCGGCGACGACGGACGGTACGCCCTGTCCACGCCGGGCTCCGGGGCGTACGTCCTGATCGCCGCCGCCGGCGGCCACCAGCCGCAGGCGGTCACCGTGACCGTCGGCGAGCGGCCCGTCGAACTCGACGTCGTCCTCGGCGGCGCCGGACGCCTCGCGGGAACCGTCCGCACCGCCGACGGCACGCCCGTCCGCGACGCCACCGTCACGCTCACCAACGTGCAGGGCGAGGTCGTCGCCAGCACCCGCAGCGGACGCGAGGGCGGCTATGTCATCACCGAGCTGGTGGCCGGCGAGTACACCCTCGCCGGCAGCGCCCCCGCCTTCCGCCCGGCCGCCCTCCCGGTCACCGTGCAGGCATCGCGGGAGACCCGGCAGGACGTCGAACTCGCGGGCGGCGCCGTGCTGAAGGGCACCGTCAGGGCCGGGGGCGGGCGGCCCGTCGAGGACGCGCGCGTGACCCTCCTCGACGCCGCCGGGAACGTCGTGGACACCCTCACCACCGGCGCCGACGGAACGTTCCGGTTCGTCGACCTCTCCTCCGGCGAGTACACCGTCATCGCCGCCGGTTACCCGCCGGTCGCCACGGTGCTCCAGGTCGCGGGCGGCGGCCGCACCGAACGCGATCTCCAACTGGGGCACGAGGACTGAGCGGACGGGGCGCGAGGACCGGCCGGACGGGGCGCGAGGGCGCGGACCTGCGCGCCGGTGCGCTCCGGTGAAACCAATTCCAGAAATGCCACACATCGCGACCGGTGGCCACCGTACGGTAGTGGCGGGCGGCGTAGATCTTTCGCGGAGCCGTGGGGAGAGAGGGCCTGGGCCATGGACCATGGCAGCGAGCGGGACACGCCTCCCGGCCTCGATGCCGGGGAGGGCGCGGCAGGCCGTATCCCGCTTGCCGTGGTCGTCGTCGACCGCGACGGGCGGGTCTCCCACTGGAGCACCGGCGCGCGCCGGCTGTTCGGCGCCGCCAGGGAACAGGCGATCGGCCGCTCCGCCCTCGACCTGCTGCCGGTCTCCGGGGCGCTCCCCGAGGACGACGAGATCACCCCGTACGGCGCCTACGCGGCCTACGACGGACTCGGCCCCGACCTTGAGTCCTCGCTCGACGGACGGCTGAACTTCCCCGCCGCGGGCCGCGCCCGGCTCACCGTGGCGGACCGCGACCGCGTCGACGTGCTGTGGTGGGCGTATCCGCTGGTCGGTCCCGGCGAGGAGCGGCTGCTGGTGCTCGCCGCCGACGCCGAGCGGCTGCGCCGGTCCGACCGCGCCGAGGACGTGGCCTTCGAGCGCATCGCGCCCGGATTCGCCCTGCACACCGACTTCCCCGGCGCCGAGGAACTCGCCCGCCGGCTCCCCGAGATCCTGCCCAGCATGAGCGTCGACGAGAGCGCCCGGATCGTCGCCCAGGTTCTGGAACTCGGCTATCCGATCCTGGAGTTCAGCCAGAACGACCGGGTGCCCGTCACCCCCGACTGGGGCGTCGCCCGGCGCGCGGAACGCAAGGCCCGCCGCGAGCGCGCCGCCCGGGCGGCCGCCCAGGGCCTGCCGGTACCCGCCGACCTCACCGACGACGAGGGCGAGGACCTGGAGTACGCGGCCGTCCGTGAGCGCCTCGAATTCCTCAACGAGGTCAGCGGGAAGATCGGCACCTCGCTCGACCTGTCCCGGACCATCGTCGAGGTCAGCAGGGCCGTCGTACCCCGCTTCACCGATGTCGCCGGCACCTATCTGCGCGAACAGGTCGTCGCCGGCGAGGGGTTCCCGGACGGCGTGCCCGACACCACCACCATGTGGCACCGGGTGGCCCTGGAACACACCGACGAACCCGGCCGCTGGGACGACGTCGTCCCGGTCGGCGAGGCCATGCCGTTCCCCGCGCACACCCCGTTCTTCCAGTGCATGACCAGCGGCGAGCCGGTCCTGGTGCCGCGCATCAGCGTGGAGATGGGCCACGCCATCGCCTCGCAGTTCGAGAAGCGCGACATCCGGCCCCTGATCACCGGCCGCTCGATGCTGGTCGTCCCCCTCAAGGCCCGCAACGTGGTGCTCGGCTTCATGATCCTGCTGCGCCACCCCGAGCGCGAGATGTTCGACGACATGGACCGGGTCACCGGCGCCGAACTCGCCGCCCGCGCGGGCCTCGTGCTCGACAACGCCCGCATGTACACCTTCCAGGAGAGCGTCGCCGAGACCCTCCAGGACAGCATGCTGCCGCACATACCGCCGCGCATGGCGGGCTGTGACATCGCCACCCGGTATCTCCCGGGCACCCTGCTCGGACGCATCGGCGGCGACTGGTTCGACTCCGTGAAACTCCCCGGCGCCCGCACCGCCCTGGTCGTCGGCGACGTCATGGGCCACGGCCTCAACTCGGCCGCCATGATGGGGCAGTTGCGGACGGCCGTGCAGACCATGGCGGCCCTGGACCTGCCGCCCGCCCAACTCCTGCGCAACCTCGACGACCTGGCCCAGCGCCTCGGCGACGGCTACCTCGCCACCTGCCTCTACGCCGTCTACGACCCGATCGAGAGCGAACTCCACCTCGCCAACGCGGGCCACATCCCGCCCGTGCTGGTCCGTGCCGTCGGCGGCCGCAGCGAACTCCTCGACCTGCCCACCGGGGCGCCCATCGGCGTCGGCGGGGTCGCCTTCGAGTCGCTTCGGGTGCCCGTGGAACCCGGCGACCGGCTGGTGATGTGCACCGACGGACTCGTCGAGATGCGCGGCGAGGACATCGGTGTCGGCCTCGCCGCCCTCTGCGAGTCCGCCGCCCATCCGGCCGCCTCCATGGACGACGCCTGCGACACCATCATCCGAGCCCTCGCCGCGACCTTCTCAAAAGCGGGCCACGGCGACCGCAAGGACGACGTCGCCCTGCTGATGGCCCGCCTCAACGGCATCGAGCCGGACGACGTCGCCGAATGGCGGCTCGCCCTCGACCCGGCCGAGGTCCGCCGGGCCCGCACCGCCGTCCGCGAACAACTCCACGACTGGGGCCTGGCCCGGCTCGCCGACCCCGCCGCACTGATGGTCAGCGAGATCGTCACCAACGCCATCCGGCACTCCCACAGCCGTCCGGTCCAGCTCCGGCTGATCCGCGGCGAGACCCTGCTGTGCGAGGTCGATGACGACGACCACACCCTGCCGACCCTGCTCAGTGTGGATCCCGGCGCCGGGACCGGGCGCGGACTGCGGGTGGTGAGCACACTGGCCCGGGAGTGGGGCACCAGCCGTACGACCGCCGGCAAGACCGTCTGGTTCGAGCTCACCTCGCGCCGCCGCTGACCGAGGGGCGCGCACGTTCGTCGAAAGTGGGGTGAAGGAACGCGCCGGGTGCTTGTGGCCGAAACCGGCGCAGGGTAGACCGTACTGGCCCGTCACATACGGCGGCCTTCTGCGGTCACACCCTGGGGAGTTGGGCATGAGCGTGACGAGTGGATACCGGGACGCCTGGGAGGGCTTCTGGCGCGAAGCGCCCGAGGAGACGGGGGCGGTGTTCTGGGACGCCGAGCCGGGCGTGACCGCGTCGGTCCATGTCTCCCTCTTCGAGCCCCATCTCACCGACCCCGGCCTGCCGCTGGTCGACCTCGGCTGCGGCAACGGCACCCAGACCCGCTTCCTCGCCGGCCGCTTCCCGCGGGTGCTGGGCACCGACATCGCCGAGGCCGCCCTGGAACACGCCCGGCGTGCCGACCCGGCCGGACTGGCCCGCTACCGGCAGCTGGACGCGACCGAGAAGACCGAGGCCGAGGCCCTGCACGCCGAACTCGGCGACGCCAACGTCTATGTGCGGGGCGTGCTGCACCAGTGCGAACCCGACGACCGGCAGCCGTTGACCGACACCGTCGCCACGCTCGTCGGCGATCGCGGCCGGGCCTTCCTCGTCGAGCTCTCCCAGGCCGCCCGCCCCATCCTCGGCGGCCTCGCCCAGAGCCCGTCGGGCCCGCCGCCCAAGCTCGTCCCGGTCTTCCGGCACGGCATCGCCCCCGGCGAGGTCGCCGACGACGCGGTACCCGAGTACCTGCGCAACGCCGGTCTCACGGTCCTCGCGAGCGGCGAACTGCCCCTGACGACAACAGAGGTCACCCCGGACGGCGAGCTGATCGTGCTGCCGTCGAAGTGGCTGGTGGCGGGGCGCGTGAACTGACCACCACGGACAGCGCCAGACCGTCCCCCGGCATGGCGCCGGCCGAGGGGCGGACGGCTGTGCCGGGCCGGTCGGGTGCGGGGGAGGACGACGGCTTGCTTCCTGGCCGGTGGCCGCCCGGACGCGTAACGTGGCGCACCATGAAGATCCTCATCAGCGCCGACATGGAGGGCGCCACCGGGGTGACCTGGCCCGGCGACGTACTGCCCGGCACGCCGCAGTGGGAGCGGTGCCGGTCGATGTTCACCTCGGACGTCAACGCCGCCGTCCTCGGCTTCCTGGACGGCGGTGCCGACGAGGTACTCATCAACGAAGCCCACTGGAGCATGCGCAACCTGCTCCTGGAGCAGCTCGACGACCGCGCCGAGATGATCACCGGCCGCCACAAGACCCTCTCCATGGTCGAGGGCGTCCAGCACGGCGACGTCGACGGCATCGCCTTCGTCGGCTACCACACCGGCGCCGGCATGGAGGGCGTCCTCGCCCACACCTACCTCGCCAACTCCATCACCGGCGTCTGGCTCAACGACGTCCGCGCCAGCGAGGGCCTGCTCAACGCCCACGTGGCCGCCGAGTACGGCGTCCCGGTCGTCCTCGTCACCGGCGATGACCTGGCCTGCGAGGACGCCCTCGGCTACGCGCCCGAGGCCCTCAAGGTCGCCGTCAAGGACCACGTGTCGAGGTACGCGGCCAAGTGCCGCACGCCCGCCAGGACCGCCGCCGACATCCGTGCCGCCGCCAAGGACGCGGCCGGGCTCGCGGTGCGTCACGAACCCGTCATCGGCGGGCCGTTCACCGTCGCCCTGGAGTTCGACGCCGAGCACCTCGCCCTCTCCGCCACCGTCGTCCCCGGCGTGGAGCGGATCGGCGAGCGGAAGGTGGCGTACACCGAGGGGACCATGTACGACGGCATCCGCACCTTCAAGGCGGTCACCACGATCGTCTCGGCCGCGGTGGAGGAGCAGTATGGCTGACGAGCAGGCGCTGGACGAGGTGGTCCGGTTCACCTCCGAGCTGATCAGGATCGACACCAGCAACTTCGGCGGCGGCGACTGCCGGGAGCGGCCCGCCGCCGAGTACGCGGCCGAGCGGCTGGCGGGAGCGGGTCTGGAGCCGATCCTCCTGGAGCGGACCGAGGGCCGCACCAACGTCGTCGCCCGCATCGAGGGCACCGACCCGTCGGCGGACGCGCTGCTTGTCCACGGGCACCTCGACGTGGTGCCCGCACAGCCCGCCGACTGGAGCGTCGACCCCTTCTCCGGGGAGATCCGCGACGGGGTCGTGTGGGGCCGGGGCGCCGTCGACATGAAGAACATGGACGCGATGATCCTGGCCGTGGCGCGGTCCTGGGCCCGCGAGGGGGTACGGCCGCGCCGGGACATCGTCGTCGCCTTCACCGCCGACGAGGAGGCCAGCGCCGAGGACGGCTCCGGTTTCCTCGCCGACCACCACCCCGAGCTGTTCGAGGGCTGCACCGAGGGCGTCAGCGAGTCGGGCGCCTTCACCTTCCACGACGGCACCGGACGGCAGCTCTACCCCATCGCGGCGGGCGAGCGCGGCACCGGCTGGCTGAAGCTCACCGCGCGCGGCCGCGCCGGACACGGCTCCAAGGTCAACAAGGAGAACGCGGTCACCCGGCTCGCCGCCGCCGTCACCCGTATCGGCGAGCACACCTGGCCGCTCCGGCTCACCCCGACGGTCACCGCCGCGCTCACCGAACTCGCCGCCCTCTACGGCGTCGAACCCGACCTCACCGAGGTCGACCTGCTGCTCGACAAGCTCGGCCCGGCCGCCAAGCTCGTCGAGGCGACCGTCCGCAACAGCGCCAACCCGACCATGCTGAACGCCGGTTACAAGGTCAACGTCATCCCCGGCGAAGCCGTCGCCTTCGTCGACGGACGTCATCTGCACGGCACCGAGGACGAGTTCCGCGCCACCCTGGACCGGCTCACGGGACCCGACGTCGACTGGGAGTTCCACCACCGCGAGGTCGCCCTCCAGGCGCCGCTCGACTCACCGACGTACGCCCGGATGCGCGCCGCCGTCGAGGAGTTCGCGCCCGAGGGGCATGTGGTGCCGTACTGCATGTCGGGCGGCACCGACGCCAAGCAGTTCTCCCGGCTCGGTATCACCGGTTACGGTTTCACACCGCTCCGGCTGCCCGAGGGCTACGACTACCAGGCCATGTTCCACGGCGTGGACGAACGCGTCCCCGTCGAGGCCCTGCACTTCGGCGTCCGGGTCCTGGACCGCTTCCTGCGCACGGCATAGGAGACATCGTGGAGACGAAGCCGTACGGCTCCTGGCCCTCGCCCATCGACGCGGCCCTGGCCGCCGCGCACGACGGCAGCCCCGAGTGGGTGGGCTTCGTCGGCGACGAGACCTGGTGGACCGAACCCCGCCCGGAGGAGGGCGGCCGCCGGACCCTGGTGCGGGGCGGCACCCGGGAGTCCGTGCTGCCCGCGCCGTGGAACGTCCGCAGCCGGGTCATCGAGTACGGCGGACAGCCCTGGGCCGGTGCCGTGCCCGCGGCCGGCGGCGAACCGCTGCTGGTCTTCGTCCACTTCGACGACCAGCGGCTGTACCGCTACGAGCCGGGCGCCGAGCCGCGCCCGCTGACACCGCCCGGACTCCGCTGGGCCGAACCGCGGTTGCTGCTGGACCGGGGCGAAGTCTGGTGCGTCCTTGAGGAGTTCACCGGGGGCCGCCCCGGCGACGTGCGACGGGTGCCCGCCGCCGTACCGCTGGACGGCTCGGCCGCCGAGGACCGGACCGCGGTACGCGAACTCACCGCCGAGCGGCACCGGTTCGTGACCGGACCGCGCCTCTCGCCCGACGGGCGGCGGGCCGCCTGGCTCGCCTGGGACCATCCGCGGATGCCGTGGGACGGCACGGAACTGCTGGTCGGTGAGGTCGGCGAAGACGGTCTGCTGCACGGGGTCCGCACGGTCGCGGGCGGGCCCGAGGAGTCCGTCGCCCAGGTCGAATGGTCGACGGACGGCCGTCTCCTGTACGCGAGCGACCGCAGCGGCTGGTGGAACCTCTACCGCGAAGGCACCCCTTCCCCACCCTTCGGGCGGGGGGACCCCCAGCTCGCTTCGCTCGCCCCGCGCGAGGAGGAGTTCGCCGGGCCGCTCTGGAAGCTGGGTCAGCGCTGGTTCGCCCCGCTGGACAACGGGCTGATCGCCGTCGTCCACGGCCGGGGGGCGACCGCGCTCGGGATACTCGACCCGGAATCCGGTGACCTCGCCGACGCCGCCGGCCCCTGGACCGAGTTCGCCCCCACCCTCGCGGCGCACGGCAGCCGAGTCGTCGCGGTCGGCGCGAGCCCGCGCACCGCCTACGAGGTGATCGAACTCGACACCGCGAGCGGCCGCGCCCGGGTCGTCGGCGCCGCCCACCGCGACCCGGTCGACCCCGCCCACTACCCCGAGCCGCGGGTCCGCACCTTCACCGGCCCGGACGGCCGCGAGGTGCACGCCCACATCTACCCGCCCCACCACCCCGGCCACACCGCCCCCGACGGCGAGCTGCCGCCGTACGTCGTCTGGGCACACGGCGGCCCCACCAGTCGGGCGCCCCTCGTCCTCGACCTGGCCATCGGCTACTTCACCTCCCGGGGCATCGGCGTCGCCGAGGTCAACTACGGCGGCTCCACCGGGTACGGGCGGGAGTACCGCAACCGGCTGCGCGAGCAGTGGGGCGTGGTCGACGTCGAGGACTGCGCGGCCGTCGCCCTCGCCCTCGCCGAGGAGGGCACCGCCGACCGCGCCCGGCTGGCGATCCGGGGCGGCAGCGCCGGCGGCTGGACCGCCGCCGCCTCGCTGACCGGCACCGACCTCTACGCCTGCGGCACCATCGCCTACCCCGTCCTCGACCTCACCACCTGGGGCTCGGGAGAGACCCACGACTTCGAGTCCCGGTACCTGGAGTCGCTGATCGGGCCGCTGGCCGAGGTGCCCGAGCGATATGTGGAACGCTCGCCCAGCGAGCACGCCGACCGGCTCACCGCGCCCTTCCTGCTGCTCCAGGGCCTGGACGACGTGATCTGCCCGCCCGCGCAGTGCGAACGCTTCCTCGCCAACCTCGACGGACGGCGCGTTCCGCACGCCTACCTCACCTTCGCGGGCGAGGGCCACGGTTTCCGTCGCGCCGAGACCATGGTTCGCGCCCTGGAGGCCGAACTCGCCCTGTATGCACAGGTGTTCGGGCTGAACGTGCCCGGCATTCCCGAGTTGGAGCTGGTGAAGTGAGAGAGCTGGTACGGCCGTCGAGGCTCGTCCCCGGAGCGCGGGTCGCCGTGGTCGCGCCGAGCGGGCCGGTGGTGGAGGAGCGGCTCCAGGCGGGCCTCGACATCCTGCGCGGCTGGGATCTCGACCCCGTGGTGGCACCCCATGTGCTCGCCAAGGAGAAGGAGCTGGGCTACCTCGCGGGCTCCGACGCCGACCGGGCCGCCGACCTCCAGCGGGCCTGGTGCGACCCGTCCGTGTCCGCCGTGCTCTGCGCGCGCGGCGGTTACGGCGCCCAGCGCCTGGTCGACCTGCTCGACTGGGAGGCGATGCGGGCCGCCGGGCCGAAGGCGTTCGTCGGCTTCAGCGACGGGACCGTGCTGCACGAGGCGTTCGCCACCCGGCTCGGGCTCGCCACCCTGTACGGGCCGGTGGCCACGGGTGCCGACTTCGTCAAGAGCACCGAGGCACAGCAGCACCTGCGGGCCACCCTGTTCGCCCCGGAGACGGTCCGCACGATCACCGGCCGGGGCCGCCGCTCGCTGGTGCCCGGCCGGGCCCGGGGCGTCACGATCGGCGGCTGCCTGCGCCTGCTGGCGACCGGCATCGGCACCCCGCACACCCACCCCGGCGCGCGCGGCGGGCTGCTCCTGCTGGAAGACGTGGGCGAGCAGCCGTACAGCCTCGACCGGAGCCTCACCCAGCTGCTGCGCTCCGGGCGGCTCGACGGCGTCGCCGGGATCCTGCTCGGGTCCTGGGACCGGTGCGGGCCGTACGAGGGTGTGCGGGCGGTGCTCGCCGACCGGCTCGGCGGGCTGGGGGTGCCGGTGGTGGAGGAGTTCGGCTTCGGGCACTGCGAATCCGCCCTGACCATGCCGCTCGGCGTCGCGGCGGAGCTGGACGCCGACGCGGGCACGCTGACGCTGCTGGAACCGGCGCTGCGCTGAGACCGCCCGGCCGGCCGCGCTCGCCGTGCGGGGCGGGGCCCGCGGGCGCACCCTGGCCGCATGAGCCCGAAGACCTCGGAGCGCGGGGTTTCGACCGGCGACAGGCGCGCCGCGGCCGGCTTTGCGTAGGGTGGCGGGATGCCGCACATCGCTTCCCGCTACCTCGCCGAGGGCCCTCGCGTGGGCATCCGCCACTTCACCTACGAGGACGGCGCCGAGTTCATCTCCCGGGCCCGGGAGAGCAAGGACCTCCACCAGCCCTGGCTGTTCCCGCCCACCACGGACGCGGCCTACGCCGGGTACGCGGGCCGGCTGATCGAGGACCGCAGCAAGGCCGGGTTCCTGGTCTGCGAGAAGGACAGCGGAGAGCGCGATGGGGCGATCGCCGGGTTCATCAACATCAACAACATCGTCGAGGGCGGCTTCCAGTGCGGTGCCCTCGGCTACGGGGTGTTCGCGCACGCGGCCGGGCGCGGGCTGATGCGGGAGGCGATGGGACTGGTCGTGGACCACGCCTTCGGGCCGATGCGGCTGCACCGGCTGGAGATCAACGCCCAGCCCGGCAACGCCGCCTCCATCGCGCTCGCGCGCGGCGCCGGGTTCCGCCTCGAGGGCTTCTCGCCGAACATGATCTACATCGACGGGGCCTGGCGGGACCACGAGCGGTGGGCGATCACGGCCGAGATGCGCTGATCCGGGGCAGCGGCCCGGCCTTTGCGGAATCCTGACCGGCAGCTCCCCTGGGCAGTTCGTCCCGCGCCGGGTTCCATGGCGATCGTGACCAGGATCCGACGTGAGGTACTGACCCTGCCCGCGGCGGAGTTGGGCCCGGACAACCCGCTGCCCCCGCTCCGCCCGCTCGACGAGATACACGGCGTCGACCCGCGCGACCGGGACGAACTGCCCGCGGAGATGGCCCGGCGGCTCGGCAACGAGCCGCTCCGCAGCCTCCTCCCGCTACGGATCCGCGACGGCTACGGCAGAACCCGCGCGCCCCGCGCCCTGGACGCGCTGGTGATCGAGAACGACCGGCTGCGCGCCACCGTCCTGCCCGGCCTCGGCGGCCGCGTCGCCTCCCTCGTCCACCTGCCCACCGGCCGTGAACTCCTCTACCGCAACCCGGTGTTCCAGCCCGCCAACCTCGCCCTCAACGGTGCCTGGTACGCCGGTGGCATCGAATGGAACATCGGTGCCACCGGCCACACCACCCTGTCCTGCGCCCCGCTGCACGCGGCCCGTGTCGCCGCCCCCGACGGCGGGGAGATGCTGCGGCTGTGGGAGTGGGAGCGGCTGCGCGACCTGCCCTTCCAGGTCGACCTGTGGCTGCCGGACGGCTCCGACTTCCTGTACGTCGGCGTCCGCGTCCGCAACCCGCACGAACACCCGGTGCCGCTCTACTGGTGGTCCAACACGGCCGTGCCCGAGGACCGCCGGGTCGTGGTGCAGGCAGAGGAGGCCTGGGAGTTCGGGCCCGAACGCCGGCTGCGCCGGGTGCCCGTTCCGCCGTACGACACCCGACACCGCCATGCCACCGACTACTTCTACGACCTGCCGGACGGCCGGCGCCGCTGGATCGCCGCGCTGGACGCGGCCGGGCACGGGCTGGTGCAGACCTCGACCGACGGGCTGCGCGGCCGGAAGCTGTTCGTATGGGGCTCGGGCCCCGGCGGCCGGCGCTGGCAGGAATGGCTCGGCGGACCCGGCACCGGCGGCTACCGCGAGATCCAGGCCGGACTGGCCCGCACCCAGCTGGAGCACGTCCGGCTGGAGGAGGAAAGCGAGGCCTCCTGGCTGGAGGCGTACGGGCCGTTGTCCGCGTCGCCGGACACGGCGGCGGCGACAGTGGCAGCGGTGGCGGCGGTGGTGGCGGAGCGGCTGGAGGACGCCCTGCCCCGTACCGCGCTCGACGCCGCGTACGCGGCCTGGCAGCCGTACGCCGACACCGCACCCGGCGAGATCCTCGCCACCGGTTCCGGCTGGGGCGCCCTGGAAGTCCTGCGGACGGACCGGAAACTGCCCGGCACGCCGTTCGCGGAGTCGACGCTCGGCGAGGAGCAGGCGCCCTGGCGGGAACTGCTGCACACCGGCACGCTGCCCGAACCCCGCCGGGAACGGCCGCCGGGACCCACCCTGGTCGCCCCGCACTGGCGGGACATGCTGGAGACGGCCCCCGCGACCCCGCACACCGAATACCACCTCGGCGTCGCCCAGTGGCACGCCGGCGACCGGGCCCAGGCCGTCCGCAGCTGGGAGCGGGCCCTCCGGCTCGCACCGTCCCGGTGGCCGCTGCTGCGCTGTCTCGCGGTCGCCGACCAGGAGTACGGGCACCACGAACGGGCCGCCGAGCGGTACGCCGACGCCTTCGACGACCTGTGCCGGGAACTTTCCCACCGCCTGCACGGCGTGGGAGATACCCCCAGCGACGACGGCGAGGCCTGGACGGCGGCCGCCGCCGCGCTGGGCCGGGAGGCACTCGAAGCGCTGCTGCGGGCACGCCGGGCCGCGGACGCCCGCACCGTCTGGGAGGCGCTGCCCCCCGCCATCCGGGAGCGTGGCCGGTTCCGGCTCCTGGAGGCGGAGTTGCTGCTCGCCGAGGGGCGGCGGGCGGCGGCCCGGGCCGTGTTCGAGGACGGGTTCGAGGTCGCCGACCTGCGGGAAGGAGCCGATGTCGTCGGCCGGTTGTGGGCGCGGCTCGGTGACGAGCCGCTGCCCGCTCGGTACGACTTCCGGATGCGGCCGCGGAACCCCTGATCAGGCCGGTCGCTGATCGACGTACTCGAAGACCGAGCCGTCGGGGTGCATCGCGAGCAGATTGCGGCCGGCCGGGGTGGGCACCGGCCCGGCGAGGATGCGGGCGCCGAGGTCGTCCAGCAACCGGTGGGCCGCGTCGACGTCCTGCACCGCGATCGTCGCGGTCACCTTGCGCAGCACCTCCAGCTCCGCCTCCGGGCCGCTCATCAGAAGGAAGGAGCCGACCGCGGCGACCTGGACGCCCCCGCGTTCGAAACGGAGGGCTCTGCCGCCGGAGAGGCGTTCGTAGAACGGGATCGCGGTTTCGAGGTCGTCGACGCAGATGCGCAGGGAGGCGCCCAGAATCTCCATGCGACGAGCCTAGTTGGCGCCGGGCGGGAAGACGCCGGCTCCCGCGATCTCCTGTTACGGCTTCTCGTGGCCGGGTACCCGGCCCGAATGGAACATCTCGATCATCTCGAACATCTGGACAAGGACCTCGTCGACGAACTGGCCCAGGTCGCACGCGAGACCGTACGGGATGAGCTGCGCCAGCAGAGCCGCAAACGGCGGCGGGCCGCTCTGCTGTACGGCGCCTCCGGTGCGGTCGCCCTGTACGCCGGGGCGGCGGTGGCGTCGGCCGTGGGCCTGGCGCTGGCGATCGTGCTGCCGGGGTGGGCCGCGGCGCTGGTCACCGCGGGGATCCTGGGTACGGTCGCCTACCTGCTGCGGGAGGCCGGCCGGCCCAGTCGGCCGCACGCTCCCCGGCGGGTCATCGGCGGAACGGCGCCCGCGGGGCCGCCCAGCGGGCTGGGGCTGCCGTACCCGCCCATGCCGGCGCAGCCGCCGGTGCCGCCGATCACGCCGGTCATACCGGTCACTCCCGACGCCGGCCAGGACGTGCCGCCTCGTCGTGCCTGACGTCGCCCGGGAGGCGGCACCGCACGGTGTGCAGGTCGCGCGGTGCCTCGCGCCCTTCGCGGGGCGCTCTCGGCGGGCGGCGTTCGACGGGCCCGCCTACGGTTACGTGGGAAGCCTCGGAACCCAGACGCATTCCCGGAGGCGCACCGTGAGACGTCGACCCCGGATCGTGACCACCGGCGCCGGGTCCGCCGGGGGCCGCGCGGGCCGTACCCCCGCGTGGCCGGCCCGGAACCGCGCCGACGTCACGCTGCCCCACCCCGTCGGCCGCTCCCCGTATCCGCATCGCAGGCCCCCGGCGCGGTCGGGTCCCGTACGGCCCTGGCCGGCGCCGCCGGACACGCCGGACACGCCGGACACGGACGCGCCGGAGGCGCCGAACGCCCCCGGAACCGCTACGGACACGGACGCGCCGGAGCTGTCGAACGCCCCCGGAACCGCTACGGACACGGACGCGCCGGAGCTGTCGAACGCCCCCGGAACCGCTACGGACACTCCCTTCGAAGGAGTCTCATGAACACCGCCGAACTCGTCGAACTCGCCCAGCAGTTGCGCGTGGACAGCGTGCGGGCGGCCGCCGCGGCCGAGTCCGGGCATCCGACCTCGTCGATGTCCGCCGCCGATCTGATGGCCGTCATGCTCGCCCGGCATCTGCGCTACGACTTCGACCGGCCCGCCCACCCCGGCAACGACCGCTTCATCCTCTCCAAGGGCCACGCCTCGCCCCTGCTGTACGCCGCCTACAAGGCGGTCGGCGCCATCGACGACGCCGAACTGCTCACCTTCCGCAGGCTCGGCTCCCATCTGGAGGGGCACCCCACCCCGCGCCGGCTGCCCTGGGTCGAGACCGCCACCGGCTCGCTGGGCCAGGGCCTGCCGGTCGGCGTCGGTATCGCGCTGTCCGGGAAGCGGCTGGAACACGGCCCGTACCGGGTCTGGGTGCTGTGCGGGGACAGCGAGCTGGCCGAGGGCTCCGTGTGGGAGGCCGCCGAGCATGCCGGGTACGAGCATCTCGACAACCTCATCGCGATCGTCGACGTCAACCGGCTCGGCCAGCGCGGCCCCACCCGGCACGGCCACGACCTGGACGCCTACGCCCGCCGCTTCCAGGCCTTCGGCTGGCACACCGTGCAGATCGACGGCCATGACGTGGACGCCGTCGACCGCGCCTGCGCCGAGGCCACGGCCACCGCGGGGCAGCCCACCGTGATCCTCGCCCGCACCCGCAAGGGCCGGGGCGTCGCCGCCGTCGAGGACCGCGAGGGCATGCACGGCAAGCCGCTGCCCGACGCCGAGGAGGCCATCGCCGAACTGGGTGGAATGCGGGACCTCCGCGTTCATGTGCAGGAACCTCCGGCGGCCCGTGCCCTGCACTCCGTGCCCACCGGCGCGCTCGAACTCCCGCGCTACGACAAGGGGGACGAGGTCCCCACCCGGGACGCCTTCGGCGAGGCGCTGGCCGCGCTCGGCACCGCCCGCACCGACGTCGTCGCCCTGGACGGCGAGGTCGGCGACTCCACCCGTACCGAGTTCTTCGGCAAGGAACACCCCGACCGGTACTTCGAGTTCTACATCGCGGAACAGCAACTCGTCGCCGGTGCCGTCGGCATGGCCACCCGAGGCTGGGTGCCGTACGCGGCCACCTTCGCCGCCTTCCTCACCCGGGCCCACGACTTCGTCCGCATGGCCGCGATCAGCGGCAGCGGGATCAACCTGGTCGGCTCGCACGCGGGTGTCGCGATCGGCCAGGACGGGCCCTCCCAGATGGGCCTGGAGGACCTGGCGATGTTCCGCTCGGTGTACGGCTCGACCGTGCTCTACCCCTGTGACGCCAACCAGACCGCCAAGCTCGTGGCGACCATGGCCGGGCTCGACGGCGTCCGCTATCTGCGCACCTCGCGCGGTGCGGCCCCGGTGATCTACGGACCGGACGAGGAGTTCCCGGTGGGCGGAGCCAAGGTGCTGCGCTCCTCCGACGCGGACCGGCTGACCGTGGTCGCCGCCGGGGTCACCCTGCACGAGGCGCTGAAGGCCGCCGACGCGCTCGCCGAGGACGGCATCCGGATCCGGGTCATCGACCTGTACTCCGTCAAGCCCGTCGACCGGCAGACCCTGCGCCTGGCCGCCGAGGAGACCGGCTGTCTGCTCACCGTCGAGGACCATCACGAGGAGGGCGGGCTCGGCGACGCGGTCGCCGAGGCCTTCGCGGACGGCCGGCCGGTACCGCGCCTGATTCGGCTCGCCGTGCGGACCATGCCGGGCTCGGCCGCGCCCGACCAGCAACTGCACGCGGCGGGCATCGACAGCGAGGCGATCGCGGCGGCCGGCCGGCTGCTGGTCGAGGAGGCGATCGTGCGATGACCGGTGACGAGACGGTCGTGGCGCCGGCGGCCCGGCGCGGACCGCGACGGGAGGAGGGGCCATGACCGGACAGGCCGGACTCCGGTACGTGTACGCAGTCTGCCGTCCCTTCGAGGCGGCCCTGCAGTCCCAGCTCACCGGCGTGGCCGGCGCCCCGCCCGGGCTGCTCAGGCACCATGGTCTGGTCGCCGTCGTCAGCACGGTCCCGGAGGGTGACTTCGCCGAGGCGCCCCTGCGGGACCATCTGGCGGACCGGGACTGGCTGGCCGCGACCGCCCGCGCCCATCAGGGCGTGGTCGACGCGCTCACCACGGTCACCACCCCACTGCCGCTGCGGCCGGGCACGGTCTTCCGGGACGACAGCGGTGTACGGACCATGATGGAGGCCTGCGAGGCCGACTTCCGGTACGCCCTCGACCGGCTCGACGGCATGGTCGAGTGGGGCGTCACGCTCTACGCCGGCCCCGACTCGCCCGAGACGGATCCGGCACGCGCCGGGGAATTCGCCCGTACGCTGCACGAGCGGCTTTCCCGGCGCGCCGAGGATTTCCGGCTGCACCCTCCGCAGGACGCGGCGCCGGCCGGAGTTCAGGAGAGGAATCTGCTCGACGTCGCCTATCTGGTGGCGCGTGCGCATTGCGAGGAATTCGTGGAACTGGTGGACCGTACGAAGGGTGAGGTGCCGGGAATACGCGTGGAACTCAGCGGACCCTGGGCGGCCTACTCGTTCTACTCGTTCACCGGCGACCTCGCCCTGCACGAGCGCCCCGATCCGCCGGACCTCTTGGCGCGGCCCGGCTCCGGTACCGCGACGGGCAGCGGCCCGAGGTCCTGAATCCGGACCCCGGGCCACTGCCACCGCTGTTGCCGCGCGAGCGGATCGGCCACCGGCGGTGGTCTCACCACCTGTACCAGCGACCCCTGCCGCCGGTGGCGTTCGTGCCTCGGACCAGGAATCCGAGAAGCCACAGCACCAGCACGACGAGCGCGATCCACCAGAGCAGTTTCACCGCGAATCCGGCACCGAAAAGTATCAGCACCAGAAGCAGTACCAGCAGAATGGGAACCATAGTCTGACCTCCTGGCGATCCGTGTTTCCCGAATTCCGCGGATCAGACTCACTTACGGCAGAGAATTTCTCCGTGCAGAACGGCGAACCAGCCGTCGTCCTGTGCCGCCCACTCCCGCCAGGCCCCCGCGACGGCCCGCAGTTCCCCGATGGTCGCGTGGCCGCCCTCCGTGGCCCGCTCGGCATAGGACGAGGCGACGGTACGGTCCGCCCACAGTCCGCCCCACCACGCCCGCTCCTCGGCCGTGCTGTAGGTCCAGGTGCCGGAGGTGGCGGTGATGTCGGTCAGTCCCGCGGCCAGGGCCCAGGACTTCAGCCGCCGCCCGGCATCCGGCTCGCCCCCGTTGGCCCGGGCCACCCGCCGGTACAGCTCCAGCCAGTCGTCCAGGCCCGGCACCGCCGGGTACCAGGTCATCGCCGCGTAGTCCGAGTCCCGTACGGCGATGAAGCCGCCCGGCTTGGTGACCCGGCGCATCTCGCGCAGCGCCTGCACCGGATCGCCCACGTGCTGGAGCACCTGGTGGGCGTGGACCACGCAGAAGGTGTCGTCCGGGTAGTCCAGCGCATGCACGTCGGCGACCGTGAAGTCCACGTTCGTCAGCCCGCGCCCGGCGGCGGTCCGCCGGGCCTGCTCCAGGATGTCCGGCGCCTGGTCGGCGCCGGTGACCCGGCCGTCGGGGACCAGTTCCGCCAGATCGGCGGTGATCGTGCCGGGGCCGCAGCCGATGTCCAGGATCCTCATGTGGGGCTTGAGCGAACCCAGCAGATAGGCCGCGGAGTTGGCGGCGGTGCGCCAGGTGTGGGAACGCAGCACCGACTCGTGGTGCCCGTGCGTGTAGACGGCGGTCTCCTGTGGTTTCGACATGGCTCAGCCCCTTCGCTTCACACCAGGCGGACGGGGCCGGACGGCCCCGTCCCGCGGTATCCGCGACGCTACGCCCGCGTGCCGGATAATGAGATACGCGTTTTGCGATGTGGACTGACGCTCTGTCAGAGCGGCCGGTAGACCGTCAGCGCCTCCGGCAGCTTGTCCACCGTCACCTCGCCCTTCACGTCGGTGACCTCACCGTCGTAGGCGAGCGGGGTACCGGTCTTGAGGCCGGTGAGACGCAGTCGGCTCACCCGCACCTCCGCGTGTGCGGGGGAGCGGGAGAGCGGGCCCGCGACGGCGGCGGAGAACAGGCGCAGCGCGGGATGCCGGCCGCCGTGCACCACCCGTACGTCCAGCTGCCCGTCCGCCAGGTCGGTACGGCGGCCCGGTGTCAGGCCCATCCGGTGGTAGACGCAGTTGCCGACGAACAGCAGCCACAACGGGTGCGCCGAGCCGCCGAGTTCGACCTCCAGCGGATGCTGGTCCGTGCGCAGCACGCGCAGTGCCGCCAGTACCTCGGCGGGTCGGCCGCCGATGCGGTGGGCCCAGCGGTCCCGTTCGCGCACCAGCTCCGGATACACCCCTAGGCTCAGCGTGTTGAGAAATATGCCCTCCTGGCCGTCGCAGGCGAAGCGGCCGACGTCCACCCGGACCGCCTCGCCGTCGCGCACCGCACGGCCCAGACCGCGGCCGTCCTCCACAGTCAGGTCGTAGGCGAAGTGGTTGAGGGTGCCGCCGGGCAGCACCGCGAGCGGCAGGCCGTGCCGCAGCGCGACCTGGGCGGCCGCGTTCACGGTGCCGTCGCCGCCGCACACTCCGAGCGCCCGCGCCCGCAGTGCCGCCTTCTCCAACTCGGCCCGCACCTCGCCCGGTTCGCACTCCACCAGTTCGGCCTTCGGCAACTCGTCGTGCAGCGCCCGGACCCGGTCGGAGCTGCCCGAGGCCTGGTTGGCCACCACCACCAGGCCCTCCCCGTCGGGCAGCGCCGGGGCCTCCGCGCGCGGCCGGGGCGGCGGCCCGATCTGGCCCCGGGTCGGCACCAGCCGGCGGATCGCGAACGCGGCGCCCACACCCAGGGCCGCACCCGCGATCACGTCGCTCGGGAAGTGCACGCCCGTGTAGACCCGGGACATCGCCACGGAGAACGCCACCGGCGCCACCACCGCGCCCCACCCCGGCGACTCCAGGGCGACCCCGGCCGCGAACGCCGCCGCCGACGCGGCGTGACCGGAGGGGAACGAGGTGGTGATCGGCTGCCGCTTCAGATGCCGTACCGCCGGCACCGGGTCCAGGACCGGCCGGGACCGGCGCACCGAGCGCTTGCCGAGGGTGTTGATGGTCAGGGAGGCAAGGCTGAGCGAGGCCAGGCCGCGGACGGCCGCGCGGCGGGCCCGGGGGGTGCGGGACGCCGCCACCGCGGCCGCCGCCGCGAACCACAGCACGCCGTGGTTGGCACTGCGGCTCAGCCGGGGCAGCACCGGGGCGGCGAACGGCCAGTTCCGCTCGGCGGCCACCTCGAACAGCCGCAGGTCGAGAGCGAGCAGCCGGTCACGCAGCGCGTGCCGGCCGGGCTTCAGGACGGTCAGGTCAACATCTGGGCTCATGCGGGTCCGGTTACCCTGAAGTGGCTGTTTCGTGCCGGTACCCGACGCGGTCGAGTGAGAGGACCCTCTGGATGCGCCTGCTCCTCATACGTCACGGGCAGACCCCGACCAACGTCGACTTCCTGCTCGACACCGGCGTACCGGGCCCCGGTCTGACCGCGCTCGGCGAGCGGCAGGCGGCGGCCCTGCCCGAGGCCCTCGCCGGCGAGGACATCGAGGTTCTCTACGTCTCCACGCTGACCCGCACCCAGCTCACCGCCGCGCCACTGGCCGCCGCCCGCGGCCTGGCCCCGATCGTCCGCGACGGCATCCGCGAGGTCTCCGCCGGCGACCTGGAGCTGCTGCCCGGCCACTCCGAGCGCGGCCAGGAGTACATGCGGACCGTGTTCGCCTGGGCGGCCGGGGACACCGCGCTGCGCATGCCCGGCGGGGAGACCGGGGACGAGGCGCTGGCCCGCTACGACGCGGTGATCGCCGAGGCCGCGGCGAGCGGCGCCCGGACGGTCGCCGCGGTCAGCCACGGTGCCGCGATCCGCCTGTGGACGACGGCCCGCGCCGACAACGTCGACGTCGCCTTCGCGGCCGCCCGCCCCCTCGAGAACACCGGCGTGGTCATCCTGGAGGGCTCACCGGCCGACGGCTGGAAGGCGGTGTCCTGGGAGGGCGCGGTCGTGGAACCGGCGGGGGAGAGCGGGCCGGCGGGGGAGCGGTTGGAGTCCGCCGCGGAGTGACTGCGTCGCGGGGGCCGACGTCTTCGGCTGCCGGCGCGTCGTGGTTGCTCGCGCGGTTCCCCGCGCCCCTGAAGGGGCGCCGAGTGGACGCCCCTGAAGGGGCGCGGGGAACTGCGCGACCAGCCCCCACCGGACCCGCAGTCGAAGACGTCGGGCCGATAACGGTTTGCCCTATCTCAGGCGTGCCGCGCAGAATCCCTGACCATGGGACACCTGGAAGCCGCGCACCTCGAGTACTACCTCCCCGACGGGAGGGCCCTGCTCGGCGATGTGTCGTTCCGGGTCGGTGAGGGGGCCGCCGTCGCGCTGGTCGGCCCCAACGGCGCCGGCAAGACCACCCTGCTGCGGCTGATCTCCGGCGAGCTGAAGCCGCACGGCGGCACCGTGACCGTGAGCGGCGGCCTCGGCGTGATGCGCCAGTTCGTGGGCTCCGTGCGGGACGAGACGACCGTGCGTGATCTGCTGGTGTCGGTGGCGCCCCCCGGGATCCGGGAGGCCGCCCAGGCCGCGGACCGGGCCGAGCACGGCATCATGACCGTCGACGACGAAGCCGCCCAGCTCCGCTACGCGCAGGCGCTGGCCGACTGGGCCGAGGTGCGCGGCTACGAGCACGAGACGCTCTGGGACATGTGCACGACGGCCGCGCTCGGCGTGCCGTACGACAAGGCCCAGTGGCGGGAGGTGCGCACCCTCTCCGGCGGTGAGCAGAAGCGGCTGGTGCTGGAGGCCCTGTTCCGGGGCACCGACGAGGTGCTGCTGCTCGACGAGCCGGACAACTACCTCGACGTCCCCGGCAAGCGCTGGCTGGAGGCGCAGCTGGGGGAGACCCGCAAGACGGTCCTGTTCGTCTCCCACGACCGGGAACTCCTCGCCCGCGCCGCCGAGAAGATCGTCTCCGTGGAGCCCTCGCCCACCGGCGCCGACGCCTGGGTGCACGGCGGCGGCTTCGCCGACTACCACGACGCCCGCCGCGAACGCTTCGCCCGCTTCGAGGAACTGCGCCGCCGCTGGGACGAGAAGCACGCCCAGCTGAAGAAGCTGGTGCTGAACCTCCGCCAGGCCGCCGCCGTCTCGCACGAGATGGCGTCCCGGTACGCGGCCGCGCAGACCCGGCTGCGCAAGTTCGAGGAGGCCGGCCCGCCCCCGGAGCCGCCGCGCGACCAGGACATCCGGATGCGGCTGCGCGGCGGCCGTACCGGCGTGCGGGCCGTCACCTGCGCGGGACTCGAACTCACCGGCCTGATGAAACCCTTCGACCTGGAGGTCTTCTACGGCGAACGGGTCGCCGTCCTCGGCTCCAACGGCTCCGGCAAGTCGCACTTCCTGCGGCTGCTGGCCGGGGAGGAGGTGGCGCACACGGGTCAGTGGAAGCTGGGCGCCCGGGTGGTACCCGGGCACTTCGCCCAGACCCACGCCCACCCCGAGCTGCAGGGCCGTACCCTCCTCGACATCCTGTGGACGCAGCACTCCCAGGACCGGGGCGCCGCGATGTCCCGGCTGCGCCGCTACGAGCTGACCAACCAGGCGGAACAGACCTTCGAGCGGCTCTCCGGCGGCCAGCAGGCCCGGTTCCAGATCCTCTTGCTGGAGCTGCAGGGTGTCACGGCACTGCTGCTCGACGAGCCGACCGACAACCTCGACCTGGAGTCCGCGGAAGCACTCCAGGAGGGTCTGGAGGCCTTCGACGGTACGGTGCTCGCCGTCACCCACGACCGCTGGTTCGCCCGCTCCTTCGACCGCTACCTGGTCTTCGGCACCGACGGCCGGGTCCGTGAGACCCCGGAGCCGGTGTGGGACGAGCGCCGGGTGGAGCGCGCCCGCTAGACAGGCCCGGCGGCCCGGACCTTCGTACAGTGGATGCAGGGATCCGGACCGCCGGGACGGACACGACGAGCGGGGTACCACCATGACCGGAGTCGACCCCAGCCGGCTGGACGACCAGCAGCTCATGAAGGAGCTGGAGACCATCCACCGGACGCGCCACGACACCCTGCTGTACGGCTCCAACGACGCGCTGCGCGCCCACAACGAGCGCATGGCCCAGCTGGAGGGCGAGTACCTGCGCCGCAACCCGCGCCGCATCGTCGCCGCCGGCCGCACCCGGGAGGGCGCCCGGGAGCGCAGCTGCGCGGAGACGGCGACACCGCGCGCCTCCGCGAGCTGAGACCGGCGCCCTGCTCGGGCTCAGGCCTCGCGCAGCGCGTCGAGGAAGGCCTCGCAGAAGGCCTTGAGGTCGTCCGGCTTACGGCTGGTGACCAGTGTGCCGGGACCGGCTTCGCAGACCTGGACCTGCTCGTCGACCCAGGTGCCGCCGGCGTTGCGGATGTCGGTGCGCAGGCTGGGCCAGGACGTCAGGGTCCGGCCGCGCACGACATCCGCCTCGACCAGCGTCCAGGGCGCGTGACAGATCGCCGCGACCGGCCGGCCCGCCTCGAAGAAGCCCTTCACGAACGCCACCGCCTGCTCGTCCGTCCGCAGAATGTCCGGATTGGCGACCCCGCCGGGCAGTACCAGCGCCCCGAACGAGTCCGCCGAGGTGTCGCCGACCACCTCGTCCACGGGGAACGTGTCCGCCTTGTCGAGATGGTCGAAGCCCTGGACCCGCCCCGGCTCCGTCGACACCAGCACCGGCTCGTGCCCGGCGTCGGAGACCGCCTTCCACGGCTCGGTCAGCTCCACCTGCTCGACACCCTCGGGCGCGGTCAGAAACGCGATACGCATGACGTTCACTCCTTGCTTTCTCGGCTTCGCGGCCGCGTCGTCGGCGGGCCGCCTCACTCCTCGCCGGTCACGGCCTCGGCGAGTGCCAGCAGGTTGCGGTAGCGCGTCGACCGCGGCAACCGGGACACCCGGTGGACGAGGGCGTCGGAGGCGTGGCCACGACGCAGCACCCGTACCAGTTCGCTCGGCTGCGCCGGGAAGTCGTGTTGCCGGGTCAGGGACCGGGCCAGTTCCAGCCGGACGGTCGCCAGTGACGGCCGGTCGCTGGTCCACGGCAGCATCGGGGCGCGGTACACCTCCGGGTCGTCCTCGGCGGGTGGCTCGGGGTCGTTCCACTCCTCGGTGCGTGTCGGATGCCCGGACCTGAGCAGGTCCCGCAGCTCGTGCTTCATTTCCTCGTCCCGGTGAACACTCAACCGGTCGCTGCCTCGCTGCATGTCTCCCTCCAGGTGCTTCAGGGGTGCGGGACGCGTACCCGGTGGCACGGGGCCGACACGCCGGAATCGGCCCGTGCCGTTCACCCGAAAGGACCGGCGTGTCCCGCGAATGGGGGTCGGCCGCGCGCGGCACGGCGTGGGGCGGGCTGTGATGGCTGCGGGGGCACCGACCGCGTGTCCCCGGAGTCGTACGTTCCGAGGAGTCACCCCATGCGCCGTACCGCTCGCGCCCTGTCCGTCGCCGTCCTGGCGGGTGCCGCGTTCGGCGTCGCCGGTACGGCCGCCGCGGCCGGCGACGCCGGGGCGAACCCCGGCGGCGTGCGGCCCGGGACCACCGTCTCCGTGACCTGCGGGACGACCGGGGTGAACTGCCCGGTGGTGAGCGGGGCGCAGGGACAGCTCCGGATTCCGGACGCCACGGCCGCCGGGGGTGAAGGGGGCGCCGTTCCCCCGGCCGACGGCGGGGCGGCCCGGGGCGAGAACAGCGGGGTGCCCCATGGAAACGGGGGCGCGGTGCCCGGCGGGGGCAGTGGGGTGCCCCATGGGAACGCGGGCGCGGTGCCCGGCGGGGACAGCGGGGTCTCTCTCGGGGATGACGGCACGGTCTCTCGGGGGGATGACGGCACGGTCCCGCAAGGCGACGATGCCACCGCGCCTTGGGGCGACAGCGGTGCGGGTGTACGGGGTGACGACAGCGGTGCGGGTGTACGGGGTGACGACGGCGGGACGGCTGGTCGAGGCGACGACGGCGGGACGGGTGTGCGAGGCGACGACGGCGGCACTGCTGGTCGGGGGGACGCGGGCACGGGTGCGCGGGGTGACGATGCGACGGGTTCTCGGGGGGACGTCGGGGGCGCCGCGGCGACCGGGGGCAGTGGAGAGCGGCCCTGCTCCGCGGGGCAGAAGTCGTGCGGCGAGGGCGGACACGAGTGTGCCTCCTCCGGTTCCTCTCGTCCCTTCGGCTCCTCCGGCGGATCCGGCGGATCCGGCTTCTCCGGCTCGTCCGGCTCCTGCGACGGCGAGCACGCGTGTGACGAGCCGCGCGGCGGGGACTCGTCCTGCGCTCCGTCGACCATGGAGCACGGGGTGGAGGCCGGGGAAGGCGGCGCGTTCACGGACTCGGTTCCCGCACTGGTCGCGGGCGGCCTGCTGATCGCGGCCGCGTGCGGCGGCGCGGTGTACCGGCTCTCCGGCGGGAGGTCACGCGCGCACGGATGAGACGGCCGCCACCGGGTACCCCGGGGCGACCACCCCGGCACCGTTCCGGCACCCTACGCACCACCCGACGACCAGCACGGTCCGGACCGGACGGCACACGGCACCACGGACTGCGCGGAGGCGGACATGCGGCGGACGGATCCCGAGGGGCAGGGCCCGGCCCGGGACACGCCCGCGCGGGGCCACGGACCCGTCCGGTACGGGCCGCAGCTGCCCGACGACGGACTGCCCGTCCTGCCGGCACTGTCCACCGTGCTGGCCGCCGCCGCGAGCCGGGGCGGGGAGGAACCGGTCGGCGGCGGTCCGGCGCTGCTCGACGCGGCCCGCGGCTACTGGGAGCGCCGCGGGCTGCCCGCCCCGCCCGGCCGGGTGACCGCCGGCCCCGGCGCCCCCGCCCTCCTGCTGGCGCTCACTGCCGCGCTCGGCGGCGACGTCCTGGTGCCGCGCCCCTGCGCCGCCTGGTGGGCGCCGTACGCCCGGCTCCTCGGCCGGCCCGTCTTCCACGTGGCCACCCCGGCCGAGTCCGGGGGCGTGCCCGACCCCTACGCGCTCCTGGAGACCGTGCGCCGGGTCCGGGACGAGGGCGGTGACCCCCGGCTCCTGGTGCTCTCCGTCGCCGACGACCCGACCGCCACCGTCGCCGCGCCCGAACTGCTGCACGCGACCGTCGAGGCGGCCACCGGCGAGGGACTCCACCTGGTCAGCGACGAGACCTGGCGCGACACCCTGCACGCCCCGCACGCCACCGTGCTGCTCAGCCCCGCAGAGATGCTCCCGGACCGGGTCACCGTCGTCACCGACCTGGCCGGCGCCCTGCTGCCGGCCGGCTGGCCCGCCGCCGTCGCCCGGTTCCCCGAGGGCGACACCGGTACGTCCCTGCACGCACGCGTGCTCGACGTCCTCACCGCGCTCGGCGCCCGCCTCGCCGGACCGGTCGCGGTCGCGGCCGCCCACGCGCTGGACGAGCCCGAACCCGTCACCACGCGGCGGGAGGCAGCCGTCCGCCTGCACGCGCGCGTGGCCGCCGCCCTGCACGCCGCGGTGGTCGACGTCGGCGGCGTGGCCCGGCCCCCACAGGCCGGCCGTCACCTGTACGCCGACCTGGAGCCCCTGCGCGCCGCGCTCGGCGGCCAGGGGGTCGGCGACGCACAGGAGTTGGAGGACTTCCTCACCACCCGGCTCGGCATGCCCGCACCCGGCGGCCACCGCTTCGGCGACGACCTCCAGGCGCTGCGCGTACGGCTCGCCACCGGGCCGCTGCTGGGCGGCACCGACGCGGAACGCCTGGAATGCCTCACGTCACCCACACCGTTGGAACTGCCACACGTGCAACGCGCGTTGATGTCCTTGAGGTCGGTACTCGACGATCTCCGCGACGACGCTCAGCGATGGGAGCCTCCTCGATGACGCAGCAGACGCATGAGTCAGGGTCCGCCACGACGACCGCCCCCACGACGACCGCCCCCACGACGACTTCCGACCCGACTGCCACGACGACGCGGGACGCCCTTTCCACCTCCCCCGCCACCCCCGTGGCCCCGACTCCCGGCGCGCCGCCCTTTCCGCCGCTCGCCGAACCCCGCCCGCTGGGCGAACTCCGGTTCTGGCCGCGGACCTTCCACGACCGTCTGACCGCACCCCTGCCCGGCCTCAAGGCCATGGCCCGGTTCGCCCGCGAGGGCTCCGTCCGCCCCGGACGCGAGGGCCTCGCCGACATCCCCCGGCTGCCGTACAAGCCGGGCCCGCTGCCCCGCGTCGACACCGACACGGTCGCCGTCACCTGGGCGGGGCATGCGAGTTGGGTCGTCCGGATCGGCGGTCTGACCGTCCTCACCGACCCCGTCTGGTCCCGCCGGATCATCGGCACCCCGGCCCGGGTCACCCCGGTCGGCGTCGACTGGGAGACCCTGCCGCGCGTCGACGCGGTCGTCATCAGCCACAACCACTACGACCACCTGGACGCCCCCACCCTGCGCCGTCTCCCGCGCGACACCCCGGTGTTCGTACCGGCCGGCCTGGGCCGCTGGTTCCGGCGCCGCCGCTTCACGACCGTCACCGAGCTGGACTGGTGGGAGGCGGCCGAACTGTCCGGTGTCCGTTTCGACTTCGTCCCCGCCCACCACTGGTCCAAGCGCACCCTCACCGACACCTGTCACAGCCTCTGGGGCGGCTGGGTCCTCACCGCCGCCGACGGGCAGCGCGTCTACTTCGCCGGCGACACGGGTTACGGCCACTGGTTCTCCCGCATCGGCGGCCGCTACCCCGGTATCGACCTCGCCCTGATGCCCATCGGCGCCTACGACCCCCGCTGGTGGCTCAGCGACGTCCACCTCGACCCGGAGGAGGCGGTCCGGGCGACGGGGGACCTGGGGGCGAGGCGGATGGCCCCCATGCACTGGGGCACCTTCATCCTCTCGGCAGAGCCGGTGCTGGAGCCGTTGGGGCGGGTACGGGCGGCCTGGAAGAAGGCGGGGCTGGACCGGGAGAACCTGTGGGATCTGCCGGTGGGGGGTTCAAGGGTGTTGGAGTTGAGCGTCCCCTAGGGGCGCGGCGCTGTGACATTCTGTGGCTCCGCCGCGTGGGCGCGCTCAGCCTCCACGCACCCGCGGTCAGCCACGCACCGCACCACCCCGGACTCGCCGCACCATCCCCGGCATCGCGCTGATCACCACGGTCAGCGCGACCGCCAGCACAACCCCCTCCCACGGCTCCGGAAACAACGACCCACCCAGAATCCCGATCAACTGATAGGTCACGGCCCAGGCCACACAGGCCGGCGCGTTCCCCCGCGCGAACCGTCGCAACGGCCACTGCGCCAGCAGACATGCCAGCATCACCGGTATCCGTCCCGCCGGCACCAGGCGCGACAGCACCAGCACCGTCACCCCGCGCTCGGCCAACTTCTCCTGCGCCTGCTCCAGCCGGTCCTGCGGCGCCCGCGTCCGGATCGCCGCCAGCCACCGCGACCCGTTCTTCGATCCCATCCCGCGCCGCCCCAGCCAGTACAGCGCCGCGTCCCCCAGGAAGGCGGCCAGCGACGCCGTCACCAGCACCAGCGCCAGCGCGAACGGCGCCGTCTGGTGAAAGGCCACCACCGCCGCCGAACTCACCAGCGCCCCCGTCGGCACCACCGGCACCAGCGCTCCGATCAGCACCAGCAGAAACAGCGTCGGATAGCCGATCGCCTGCTGCGTGGACTCGGTCGACGAGGTCGACGCCGTCGCGCCGGCGGCCGCCATCACCAGCAGCAGTCTCACCGCGCGACCTCCAGCCGCACGCTCTCCCCGTGGCCGAGCTTGTGCACCGCGACCTGCGGCGCGTACTCCGCGGCGAGGCGCACGAACTCGTCGCCCGGCGCGTGGAACTCGTGCGGGCGCACCCCGTCCATACCGATCGGCCAGTACGTCCCGTAGTGCACCGGCACCGCGCTGCGCGGTGCCAGCCGGGCCAGCGCCCGCGCCGCCCGCCCGGCGTCGAGATGCCCCTCCCCGAGGTAGGGCCCCCAGCCGCCGACCGGCAGCAGGGCCACGTCCACCGGTCCGACCGCCTCGGCCATCTCGTCGAACAGCCCGGTGTCCCCGGCGAAGTACGTGCGGGCCGCGCCCTCGACGACATATCCGAGGGCGGGGGAGCGGTGCGGGCCGACCGGCAGCCGGCGTCCGTCGTGACGTGCGGGCACGACGCGTACGACCAGCGGGCCGACGGGTATCTCGTCGCCGACGCCGACCTCGGTGATCCGCAGCTGCCGGAGTCGACGGAGCGCGGGTACCGCGCGTGGTGCGCCCCGGGGCACAAGCAGGCGCGTGCCCGGGGCGAGCCCGGCCAGCGAGGGGACGTGCAGATGGTCGGCGTGCAGGTGGGAGACGAGCGCGAGGTCCGCACGACGGGCCTCGGGCGGCGGCGGGGCGCCCCGGCGGCGGCGCAGGTGCGCGAGCCGGCGCCCGAACAGAGGATCGGTGAGCAGTCGTACGCCCGAATCCTCGATCGTGCAGGTGGCGTGACCCCACCAGGTGATCTCCACCGGCACCTCTTTGCCTCCTTCGCGCGACTCCCCGAAGCCTACGTGCAGGAGTAGGGTCGGCGGCGAAACCCGGAGGTGAGGGGGGACGCCATGGGACAGGCACGGGGTGCCTACGGCGGGCTCGTGCCGGTGCGGGTCACCGCCATCGCGAGTCTGACGCCCCTGGAGGAACTGGAGATCGACCCCTTCCTGGTCGACTCCCGCAGCCAGCACGCGATGTGCGCGCGCTGGGCCGTGGAGCACGGGTACGTCATCGCCCGGGAACTCCTGGTCCGCGGGCTGCGTCACGACCACAGCGCCCTGTGGGCGGGTGTCCGGCCCGGCCTCGACGTCTTCGTCGCACCGAGCAGACGGGTGCTGGAGAGCGCGCTGTCGTCGGTCGAGGACTTCACGGCGGAGTGCGCGAGACGCGGGGTGCGGGTGGAGACGGTGGGGCGGGCCGAGCCCTGCTACGACGCCCAGATGAAGGCGCGGGTCCACCGGAGGCTGTCGATGCCGACGGCGGGGTACGACGGGAGGTGAGCCCGCTCGCGTCCACGGCCGTGTGACAGTGTGGGCGGCGGCAGACCCGCGGCGGAGGCGGGTCGCGGACGTGAGGTCGGTGGGGCGTGCGGTGGCGGCGGGTCGTCAGTCAGATCGGGCGGAGCGTCGTGGTGTGGGCGGTGTCCACCGTGACCATGCTGGTCCTCGCCGGGATCCTGCCCGACTTCCAGCTCCAGTCCGCCGACGGTGACAGCGCCACCCGTGTCGCGGTGACCGCGGCACTCGGTGCCGGTGCCTTCGGTGTGCTGTCGGCCGTCGTGTGGCCCCTTCTGGTACGACTGCTGCTGCTGGTGCCCGCCCTCGTCCTCGGCCTGCTGGTCTTCTTCCTCAACGGCTCCCTCCTCCTCGTCGCCCTGCGCATCAACCCCTCGGGACAGAGCGAGGCCGCCCCGGAGACCGCCGTGATCGTGGCCGCCGTGATGTCCGCCGTCGCCTCCGCCACCGGCGGTGCCCTCGCCGTCCGTGACGACGACGCCTACCGGCGCCGGCTCTCCCGCCTGGCCACCCGCCGCCGCGGTTCTAGGCCGCCCTGCCCGGCCACCCCCGGCACCGTCTTCCTCCAGCTCGACGGCGTCGGCCACGACGTGCTCACCGCCGCCGTCGCCAAGGGACTGATGCCGACGGTCGCCGCCTGGCTGGACGACACCCACCGGCTCACCCCCTGGCGCACCGACTGGTCCAGCCAGACCGGCGCCAGCCAGCTGGGCATCCTGCACGGCTCCACCTTCGACGTCCCGGCCTTCCGCTGGTACGAGAAGGACACCCGGGAGGTGATGGTCTGCAACCGGCCGACCAGCGCCGCCGAACTCCAGCGCCGTGCCGTCGAGCGCACCGCCGACGGGGGACTGCTCACCCTGGACGGCGCCAGCCGCGGCAACCTCTTCAGCGGCGGCGCCGACGAACAGGCGCTCGTGCTGTCCATAGCCACCCGGCGCCGAGGCCGGGAGAACCGTTCCCGCGCCGGCTACTTCGCCTACTTCTCCGACCCGGCCAACGCCGTCCGCACCGCGCTCTCCTTCGTCGCCGAGGTCGGCCGCGAGCTCGGCCAGTCGACGGCGGCCCGGATGCGCAAGCAGCGGCCCCGCGTGGGGCGCGGCGGCCTCTATCCCTTCGTGCGCGCCTTCGCCACCGTCGTCGAACGGGACGTCGTCGTCGCCGCGGTCATGGGCGACCTGCTCGCCGGCCGCACCGCCGTCTACGCCGACCTCGTCGCCTACGACGAGGTCGCCCACCACTCGGGGCCGCACAGCCGCGACGCCGAGAAGGTGCTGCAACGCCTGGACCGGGCCCTCGCGCTGATCGGGAAGGTCGCCGAGCACGCTCCACGGCAGTACCGGATCGTCGTCCTCTCCGACCACGGGCAGAGCCCCGGCGAGACCTTCCACTCCCGGTACGGCCTCACCCTCGGCGACCTGGTCCGGGCCGGCTGCGGGCTGCCCGTGCCGCGCCGCGCCGAGCGAACGCACAGCGGCACCGAGGCCCGGGCCGCCGTCCGCGCGGCCCTGCGCAGGCCGGTCGAGGAGGGCGGCGACAAGCACCGGCCCACCCGGCACTCGGAACCGGTCGTGCTCGCCTCCGGCAACCTCGGGCTGGTCTCCTTCCCGGACGTGCCGCACCGCATGACCAAGGAGGAGATCGACGCCCGGTACCCGGCGCTGCTCACCACTCTCGCCAACCACCCCGGCATCGGGTTCCTGCTGGTGCGCAGCGAGGAACACGGCGGGGTGGTGCTCGGGGCGTACGGCGCGGAGATACCGCTGGACCGGCTCGACGGGCATCCGGGGCCGCTGGCCGTCTTCGGGGCGGGCGCGGCGGACGCCGTCCGGCGCACGCACTCCTTTCCGCACACCGCCGACATCATGGTGAACTCGTCGTACGACCCGGAGGGCGGCGACGTCCTCGCGTTCGAGGAGCAGATCGGGTCGCACGGGGGGCTGGGGGGCGCGCAGGGGAGGCCGTTCCTGTTGTCGCCGGTCTGCGTCTCGGCGCCGGTGGCGCAGGGGGAGACGCTGGTGGGGGCCGAGGCCGTGCACGGGGTGCTGCGGCGGTGGCTTCGGGAGGCGGACGGGCCGCAGGTGCCGTTGCCCGCCGGCGAGGAGACGGCGGCGTAGTTCGTTCCGCGCGGGCCGGTGGGGGCTGGTCGCGCCCGCGCGGCGGAGCCGCACATTGACACAGCCCCGCGCCCCTGACGGGGCGCTACCGCTCGGCCCCGGATAAATCGGCTGCGTTCCTCTCGGCCCCGGCTCACACTGTTCGAGTCGCGAACCTCTCGAACATCCCCCAAGGAGCTGCTTCTTGCAGGCTGCCGTCACTGTCACGCCCTCCCGTCTCCCCGAGCTTCTCCTCGGCCTCGCCACCGTGCGGCCCGTGTTCATCTGGGGGGCGCCCGGGATCGGGAAGTCCTCGCTGGTGCGGGCGTTCGCCGAGTCGCTGGGGCTCGACTGCGTGAGTCTGCTCGGTACGCAGCTCGCGCCCGAGGACCTGATCGGCGTCCCGCAGATCCGTGACGGGCGGTCGGTGTTCTGCCCGCCCGAGGTGATCGCCCGGGACGAGCCGTACTGTCTCTTCCTCGACGAGCTGAACGCGGCCACCCCGGATGTGCAGAAGGCGTTCTACTCGCTGATCCTCGACCGCCGGATCGGCAGCTACGAGCTGCCGAAGGGGTCGATCGTCATCGGCGCCGGCAACCGGGCCACCGACAACGCCCTCGCCCGGCCCATCGCCTCCGCGCTCGTCAACCGGCTGGCCCACGTCCACCTGGAGGCCTCGGCCCACGACTGGCTCGCCTGGGCCGCGGACAACGGCATCCACCCGTGGATCCTGGACCACCTCACCGACCGGCCCGACCATCTGTGGTCCAGGCCGCCGAAGACCGAGGAGCCGTTCTCCACCCCGCGTTCCTGGCACATGCTCTCCGACGCCCTGCACTCCTTCGGGCGCGACCTCGACGAGGAGACCCTGAAGGTTCTCGCGCACGGCACGCTCACCCCGGCCCACGCCACCGCGTTCGGCGGATACGTCAAGATCGTGCGCAGCCGGTTCGGGATCGAGGCGATCCTGAGGGGCGACGCCGGCTGGCCGCACCGGATCGAGGACCGGGACCTGCTGTACTACCTCGCCGAGTCGTTCCGGGGGCGGCTGGTCAAGGAGCTGCCCGCCGCAAAGGAGCACATGTCGGCGAACGGCCGGCAGACCGCGTACCGCGCCAAGTCGCTGCTCGTGCAGCTCGCCGAGATCTCCGTCGAGGTCGCCCAGACCGTCATCGCCTCCGACGCCGACGGCAACCCCGTGCTGCCCTCCTGGTTCCTGATCGAGGCCGCCCGGGACATGCCCCGGCTGGTGGAGGCCCGACGATGAGCCCCAGCGGCCGCAAGGACCAGAAGAAGGTACAGAAGAAGGATCCGGCCGCGGAGAACTTCGCGGCCGGGGTCGAGCTGCTGCGCGCCAACCCGGCCCTGCGGGCCGTCGAGTTCACTCTCTGCCGGCACGAGAAGTGCGAACTGGCGCCCCATGAAGGGCTGGTACGGGCCGACTCCAACGGCGTCCTGCACGCGCACGCCACCCGCCGTGCCGAACCGGCCGAGTGGGCCTGGGCGTTGGCCCACTGCACCATCCATCTCGGCTTCGGTCACCTGCCCGCCGCCACCGGGCCGCGGACCGAGCCCGACCGGTACGACCTCGCCGCCCGCTGCACCGTCGTCAACCGCTTCCTGGGGACCTTCCCGGTCGGTGAGGCACCGGACCACCTGCCCGCGTCCTATCCGGAGGGTGACGAGGACCGGCTGGCCGCCGGCTGGCGCCGCGTCGGCAGTGTCCCGGCCGCCTACGAGCACGGCGGCACCAGCGGCGGTGAACCCGACCAGCTCCTCCTGTCCTGGGACAAGTGGGCCGGCCAGATCCCCGACTGGCAGGTCGCGTTCGCCCACGCGCTGACCCGGACCATGTCCCGGGCGATGGACCTGGCCGGCGGCCGCCGCACCTCCATGACCGGGCCGCCGACCCCGCTGCGCCCCTGGGAACAGGCGCTGAGCTGGTTCGTCTCCTCCTATCCGCTGCTCGGCGGTATCGCGGCCGGCATCAAACTGGTCGCCGACGCGGAGCTGGCCCGCGCCCATGACATCGCGATCGCCGCCGTCAACCCCGAGGCCGGCGAGATCTACGTCAACCCGCTGCGCACCCTGGACGACGAGGAGTGGCGGTTCGTCCTCGCCCACGAGATGCTGCACGCCGCCCTGCGTCACGGCGACCGCCTCGGCGGCCGCGACCCCTACCTCTTCAACGTCGCCTGCGACTACGTCATCAACGGCTGGCTGGTCGAGATGCGCGTCGGCACCATGCCCGAAGGGCTCTTGCACGACCCGGAGTTGAAGGACCTTTCGGCGGAGGAGGTGTACGACCGGATCGCCGTCGACCTGCGCCGGATGCGGCGCCTGGCCACCCTGCGCGGCAAGGGGCGCGGCGATGTGCTGGGCGCGCCGCTCGGGCCCCCCGGCGTCAGTGTCGACCTCGACGAGTTCTACCGCCGGGGCCTCGGCCAGGGACTCGACCTGCACCAGACGCAGGACCGCGGGTTCCTGCCCGGCGGCCTGGTCGAGGAGATCCGCGCCCTCAGTCATCCACCGCTGCCCTGGGATGCCCAACTGGCCCGCTGGTTCGACGAGTTCGTGCCCCGACCGGAAGCCGTACGGTCGTACGCCCGGCCTTCCCGTCGGCAGTCGTCCACCCCGGACATCCCGCGCGCCGGCCGCTACTTCCCGCCGGAGGAGGTCGCCCGCTGCACCTTCGGCGTGGTCCTGGACACCTCCGGCTCCATGGATCGCACCCTGCTCGGCAAGGCCCTCGGTGCGATCGCCTCCTACGCCGAGGCCCGTGACGTACCGGCGGCCCGGGTGGTGTTCTGCGACGCCGCCCCGCACGACGCCGGGTACCTGCCGACGACCGAGATCGCCGGGCGGGTCCGGGTGCACGGCCGCGGCGGTACCGTCCTCCAGCCCGGGATCGACCTGTTGCACCGCGCGGACGACTTCCCGCCGAACGCACCGGTCCTGGTGATCACCGACGGCTGGTGCGACGTGCTGCGGGTGCGGCGCGAGCACGCGTACCTCGTCCCCGACGGCCGTCGCCTGCCGTTCACTCCCCGTGGGCCGGTCTTCCGCGTGCGGTGAGCCCGGATGTGATCGGATGGGAGGCAGCGAAACCGGTTCATTCGCCTTCGTACGCCGAAAGGAACAACCGTGGCCACCACGCGCACCGCACACACCGTTTGGGAAGGCAACCTCCTCGAGGGCAACGGTGTCATCGACTTCGACTCCTCCGGTATCGGCCAGCAGCCGGTCACGTGGGCCTCGCGTTCCCAGGAGGCGAACGGCAAGACCAGCCCGGAGGAGCTGATCGCCGGCGCCCACTCCAGCTGCTTCTCCATGGCCCTCTCGCACGCCCTGGCCGGGGCCGGCACCCCGCCCACCAGGCTGGTGACGACCGCCGACGTCAAGTTCCAGCCGGGTGAGGGCATCACCGGGATCCACCTGACCGTCGAGGGCACGGTGCCCGGCCTGGACGAGGCCGGCTTCGCCGCCGCCGCCGAGGACGCCAAGAAGAACTGTCCGGTCAGCCAGGCCCTGGCCGGCACCACCATCACCCTGGACGCGAAGCTCGCCTGACCGTCGTACCCCTTCGGATGCCGCGCCCCTGTCACGGGCGCGGCATCGTCGTTCCCGGCGCACCCGGCATTGACAACGGCCCGCTCAAGTTTTGTGCTGGAGTCGGGGAAGTGGCCGGGCGGAAGGGGACGGACATGGCACGTGCGGTCGGGATCGACCTCGGTACGACGAACTCGGTGGTGGCCGTCCTGGAGGGCGGTGAGCCCACCGTCGTCGCCAACGCCGAGGGGGCGCGCACCACCCCGTCGGTGGTGGCCTTCGCGAAGAACGGGGACGTGCTGGTCGGCGAGGTCGCCAAGCGGCAGGCGGTGACCAACGTGGACCGCACCGCGCGCTCGGTGAAGCGGCACATGGGCGACGGCGCCTGGCGGTTCCCGCAGAGCGGGAGCGTGGACGGCACGCGGTACCGGGCCCAGGAGCTGTCGGCGCGGGTGCTGCAGAAGCTCAAGCGGGACACCGAGGCGTACCTCGGCGAGGACGTCACCGACGCGGTGATCACCGTACCCGCGTACTTCGACGACTCGCAGCGGCAGGCCACCAAGGAGGCCGGGGAGATCGCCGGCCTGAAGGTGCTGCGGATCATCAACGAGCCGACCGCCGCCGCCCTCGCCTACGGCCTCGACCGGGGCGAGGAGCAGACGGTCCTCGTCTTCGACCTCGGCGGCGGCACCTTCGACGTCTCCCTCCTTGAGATCGGCGACGGCGTGATCGAGGTCAAGGCCACCAACGGCGACACGCGTCTCGGCGGCGACGACTGGGACCAGCGGGTCGTCGAGCACCTGGTCAAACGCTTCAAGGGGCAGTACGGCATCGATCTCGGCAACGACAGGATGGCGCTGCAACGGCTGCGCGAGGGCGCCGAGAAGGCGAAGGTGGAGCTGTCCTCGTCCACGGAGACCTCGGTCAACCTGCCGTACATCACGGCCTCCGCCGAGGGCCCGCTGCACCTGGAGGAGAAGCTGACGCGGGCCCAGTTCCAGGAGCTGACGGCGGACCTGCTGGACCGCTGCAGGAAGCCGTTCCACCAGGCCGTCAAGGACGCGGGCGTGGAACTGTCCGCGATCGACCATGTGATCCTGGTCGGCGGCTCGACCCGGATGCCCGCCGTCACCGACCTGGTCAAGGAGCTCACCGGCAAGGACCCGCACAAGGGCGTCAACCCGGACGAGGTGGTGGCGGTCGGCGCCGCCCTCCAGGCGGGCGTGATCCGCGGTGACGTCAAGGACGTCCTGCTGCTGGACGTCACCCCGCTGTCCCTGGGCATCGAGACCAAGGGCGGCATCATGACGAAGCTGATCGAGCGCAACACCACGATCCCGACCCGGCGTTCGGAGATCTTCACGACCGCCGCCGACAACCAGCCCTCGGTGGGCATCCAGGTCTACCAGGGCGAACGGGAGATCGCGGCCTACAACAAGAAGCTCGGCGTCTTCGACCTCACCGGTCTGCCGCCGGCCCCGCGTGGCGTCCCGCAGATCGAGGTCGCCTTCGACATCGACGCCAACGGGATCATGCACGTCTCGGCGAAGGACCTGGCGACCGGCCGCGAGCAGAAGATGACCGTGACCGGCGGCTCCGCCCTCCCCAAGGACGACATAGACCGCATGATGCGGGAGGCCGAGCAGTACGCCGAGGAGGACCGCAAACGCCGCGAGGCCGCCGAGACCCGCAACCAGGCCGAGCAACTCGTCTACCAGACCGAGAAGTTCATACGCGAGAACGAGGACCGCGTGCCGGCCGACACGAAGACCGACGTGCGGTCGGCGATCACCGAACTCAGGGCCCTGCTGGACCGCGACGCCGACACCACGGAGCTGCGCCAGGGCGTGGACAACCTGGCGACCGTCAGCCAGCGCATGGGGCAGGCCATGTACGCGGGCGCCTCCGGCGGTCCGGCCGAGGAACAGCGGCCGCCCGCGGCGGACGAAGAAGGAGTGGTGGACGCGGAGATCGTGGACGACGAGAGGGGTACGGCTGGGTGAGGCACCGCCAAAATCCGCCGTCGTGGCCGGTCCCCGTCGCGGCGGGAAAAGGCCGAGCGACGGCTCGGAGTCAGCGGCGGGTGATCTCCCAGCCCCGGCGTGTCGGCAGGGCCGCGCAGACCGCCTCCAGCACGCACGCGTACGGCGTGCCGAAGTCGTTGAGTCGCCGCCGCAGTTGCTCCAGACAGTCACGGTGTTCGGTGAGCAGGTCCGTGTTGCCGGTGCGCGCCGTGAACTCCAGGACGGCGGGCAGGAAGTCCGGCAGCTCCTCGCCGGTGAACTCCATCCCGTACGCCTGGTAGACCTCCTTGAAGCGGACCAGGGACATGCCCCGGCGGCGGGTGTCGCCGTCGTGCCACCAACTGAGATAGAGACTGTGCCGGTCCTTGAAGTCGAAGACCTGCACATAGTGCGCAGCCAGCTCCTGCGGTGGGGTCACCGCGGCATGGTCGGTGAACTCCCGCAGTTGCGGGGCCGCTTCGCGCAGCAGCGGCAGCCGGGCGACGAAGTCGTCGTCCGGGTAGGTGAGGCAGAGCGCCGCCGCCTGGTAGAACACCGCGTCCGTGGACATCAGGTCTCCTTCGCCTCGTCCGGGGTGTCGGCGGTCTGCCGTTCGCGCAGCAGGTGGAAGTTCTCCACCGACACCAGGGGGAGCAGTTTTCGGCCCGGGTCCTGGCCGAAGGGCCCGTCGCCGCCCATGCCGGGGCCGCCGTCGTAGTCGAGGCTGCACCCTTCCGGGAGCGCGGACTCCTCCAGCCGGCGGGCGTCGCCGACCGCCGCGGTCGGGATCACATACCGGTCCTCGTACTCGGCGATCGCCAGCAGCCGGTACATCGCCTCGATCTCCGCCGCGGTCATCCCCACCGCGGCGGCGATCCCCGCGTCCGGCTCCTCGTCGAGGTTGAGCGCCCGCATATGGGAGCGCATCGCGGCCAGCTTCTCCAGGGACGCCCGCACCGGTGCGGTGTCGCCCGCCGCGAACAGCTCGGCCAGGTAGGCGAGGGGGATGCGCAGGGTGTCGATCGCGGCGAAGAGGTTCTGGGCGTCCTCGCCGTCGTGGCCCGTCTCGGACAGGGCGTCCACGACGGGGGACAGCGGCGGGATGTACCAGACCATCGGCATGGTGCGGTACTCCGGATGCAGGGGCAGCGCCACCCGGTAGGTGTGGATCAGCCGGTACACGGGGGATCGGCGGGCCGCCTCCAGCCAGTCGTACGGGATGCCCGCCTCCTCGCAGGCGCGCCGCACCGCCGGATCCTCCGGATCGAGGAAGACGCCCAACTGGGCCTCGTACAGCGCCTTCTCGTCCTTGGTCTCGGCCGCCGCGGTCACCCGGTCGGCGTCGTAGAGGATCACCCCGAGATAGCGCAGCCGGCCCACGCAGGTCTCCGAGCAGACCGTCGGCTGCCCCAGCTCCAGGCGCGGAGAGCACAGGGTGCACTTCTCGGCCTTGCCGGTGGCGTGGTTGAAGTAGACCTTCTTGTACGGGCATCCCGTCACGCACATCTGCCGGCCCCGGCACCGGTCCTGGTCGACCAGCACGATGCCGTCCTCGGCCCGCTTGTACATCGCGCCCGACGGGCAGGAGGCCACGCAGGACGGGTTGAGGCAGTGCTCGCAGATGCGCGGCAGATAGAACTTGAACGCCTGCTCGAACTCGAACCTGACCTTGTCCGAGGCTTGTCGGCGGGCGCGCTCGACCAGCGGGTCCAGGTCGCCGTGGGCGGGGGCGCCGGCCAGGTCGTCGTCCCGGTTCGACGACCACTCGGTCTTCATCGGCTTGCCGTCGAGCCGGGAGACCGGACGGGCGACCGGGTGGTCGTCGCCGAGCGGGGCGTCGGTGGGGTTCTGGTAGTCGTACGTCCAGGGCTCGTAGTAGTCCTTGATCTCCGGGAGCCTGGGGTCGGAGAAGATCCCGGCGAGCCTGTGCAGCCGGCCGCCCGCCTTGAGCTTCAGCGCGCCCCGCCGGTTCAGCTCCCAGCCGCCCCGCCAGGTCTCCTGGTCCTCGTAACGGCGCGGATAGCCCTGGCCGGGCCGGGTCTCGACGTTGTTGAACCAGACGTGCTCCATGCCCCGCCGGTCGGTCCACGCCTGCTTGCAGGTGACCGAGCAGGTGTGGCAGCCGATGCACTTGTCGAGGTTCATGACCATCGCGATCTGGGCCATGGGGCGCATCAGTGCTCGACCTCCTGGCCGCGGCGGCGGATCACCGTCACCTCGTCGCGCCGGCTGCCGGTCGGGCCCAGGTGGTCGAAGGCCCACGAGAGCTGCGCGTAACCGCCGATCAGATGGGACGGCTTGAGGATCAGCCGGGTGAGCGTGTCGTGGATGCCGCCGCGCCTGCCGGTGGTCTCGGTGCTCGGGACGGCGACCGTGCGTTCCCGCGCGTGGGGCAGGTGGACCGTGCCGGGCGGCATCCGGTGCGAGACGACCGCACGGGCCGCGACCACGCCGTTGCGGTTGACCGCCTCGACCCACTCGTTGTCCTGCACCCCGATCGCCTCCGCGTCCTGCGGGGACAGCCAGATGTTCTGGCCGCCCCGGGAGAGCGCGAGCATGAACAGGTCGTCCTGGTACTCGGAGTGGATCGACCACTTGTCGTGCGCGGTGAGGTGACGGACCGTCATCTCCCGCTGCCCGTCCGGGCCGAGGCGCGGCTCGCCGAGGAGCCGGTTCATGTCCAGCGGTGGCCGGTAGACCGGGAGCGCCTCGCCCAGTTCGTGGATCCAGTCGTGGTCGAGGAAGAAGTGCTGGCGGCCGGTGAGCGTGTGCCAGGGCCTGAGATGCTGGGTGTTGAGGGTGAACGCGGTGTAGCGGCGGCCGCCGGACCCGCTGCCCGACCACTCCGGAGAGGTGATCACCGGGACCGGCGCCGCCCGGGTGTCGGCGTAGGTGACCCGCCTGCCCTCGTGCTCGGCTGCCAGGTGGGCCATCTCCTGCCCGGTGCGCTGCTCCAGGGTGCGGAAACCCTGGATGGCGAGCCGGCCGTTGGTGGTGCCGGACAGCGCCAGGATGGCGTTCGCCGCCTTGACCGCCGTGTCGAGGGAGGGGCGGCCCTGGTAACCGGTGCCGTTCGACCTCCGCAGCTCCTCCACCTCCTGGTCCGGCCTGAGGGCGATGCCTTTGGCGGACAGGCCCACTTGCTCCACCAGGGGGCCAAGTGTCGCGAACTTGGCGCCGACCGCCGTGTAGTCCCGTTCGACCACGACCAGGTTCGGCATGGTCCGCCCGGGCACCGGCTCGCACTCCCCGCGCTTCCAGTCCCGCACCACCCCGCCCGGCTGGGCGGTCTCGCCGGGGGTGTCGTGCTGGAGGGGAACGGCCACCAGGTCCCTGCGCACCCCGAGACGGTCCACGGCCAGCTCGCTCAGCCGCTCCGCCAGTGCCTTGAAGGTGTCGAAGTCGGTGCGCGCCTGCCAGGGCGGGTCCACGGCCGGGGTGAAGGAGTGCACACAGGGGTGCGTGTCGGTGGACGACAGGTCGTGCTTCTCGTACCAGGTGGCGGCCGGCAGCACGACGTCGGACAGCAGGGTGGACGAGGTCTGCCGGAAGTCCAGTGAGAGCAGCAGGTCCAGCTTCCCCTCGGGCGCCTCCTCCCGCCAGGTCACGTCACGGGGCCGTTCGCCCGGGGCCGCCTCCTCGGCGCGCGGCGAGGAGTGCGTGCCCAGCAGGTGCTTGGTGAAGTACTCGGCACCCTTCGCCGACGAGTCCAGCAGGTTCGCCCGCCAAAGGGTGAGAACCCGCGGCCAGTTCTCCGGGGCGTCGGGGTCCTCGCACGCGAACTTCAAGGTCCCCGACCGGAGTTCCGCCACCGCCTTGGCCACCGGGTCACCGAACACACCGCCCAGTTCGAGGGGGTTGCGGTCGAAGGTCGGGTACGACGGCATCCAGCCCGCGCGGGCCGACAGCGCCAGGCAGTCCGCGCCGGTCATCCCGGCGAACCTGCCCTCGCCGAGCGGCGAGGCCAGCACGTCGGCGCCGAAACGGTCGTAACGCCACTGGTCGGTGTTGAGGAACCAGTAGGCCGTGCCGATCATCTGGCGCGGCGGCCGGGACCAGTCGTCGGCGGAGGCCAGACAGGCCCAGCCGGTGACTGGGAGGCACTTCTCCCGGCCGCCGTAGTGCGCCCAGCCGCCGCCGTTGCGGCCCTGGCAGCCGGTGAGCTGGAGCAGGGCCAGGAAGGTGCGGTAGATGGTCTCGGAGTGGAACCAGTGGTTGGTGCCGGCGCCCGTCACGATCATGCAGCGGCCCTTGGAGCGTTCCGCGGTCTGCGCGAACTCCCGGGCGATCTTGATGCACCTGGCGGCCGGGACCGAGGTGTGCCGCTCCTGCCAGGCGGGGGTGCCCGGGGTACCCGCGTCCGCGTAGCTCGCGGGCCAGGCACCGGGCAGACCGTGCCGCCACACCCCGTACTGCGCCACCAGCAGGTCGAACACCGTCGTCACGAGCGGGCCGTCCGCGCCGCCCAGCCGGGTCGCCGGCACCCCGCGCCGCAGTACCTCCCCGCGACCCTGCCCGTGCTCGCCGCCGTCCGTGTCGAAGCGTGGGAGCAGCACCTCGACCGGGCTCGCGACCTCCGTGTCGTACAGGCTCAACCGCGGTTCGATGTCACCGAGTTCGAGGTTCCAGCGGCCCTTGCCGGTGTCGGTCCAGCGGAAGCCCAGGGAGCCGTTCGGGACGACCGCGCGGCCGGACGCCGCGTCCAGGACGACCGTCTTCCACTCCGCGCCCTCGGCCTGCTGCCCGATGTCGGTGGCGCGCAGGAACTTGCCGGGCACGTACGCGCCGTCCCGTTCGGTGAGCGTGACCAGGAACGGCAGGTCGGTGAACTTCCTTACGTAGTCGGTGAAGAGCGGGGTCTCCCGGTCGACGAAGAACTCCTTCAGGACGACGTGGCCCATCGCGAGGGCCAGGGCACCGTCCGTCCCCGGGTGCGGGTGCAGCCACTCGTCGGCGAACTTGGCGTTGTCCGCGTTGTCTGCGTCGTCCGGGGCGACCACCACCACCTTCTGGCCCCGATACCGGGCCTCCGCCATCCGGTGGGCGTCCGGGGTGCGGGCCATCGGGATGTTCGAGCCCCACATCATCAGATAGGCCGCGTCCCACCAGTCGCCCGACTCCGGGACGTCCGTCTGGTCGCCGAAGACCTGCGGCGAGGCCACCGGGAGGTCGGCGTACCCGTCGTGGAACGACAGCATCGGGGCGCCGATGAGGGAGTGGTAGCGGGCGCCGGCCGCGTGGGACACCATCGACATCGCCGGAACGGGGGAGAAGCCGGCGATCCGGTCCGGGCCGTGGGCCGCGATGGTGTGCACCTGGGCGGCGGCGACGATCTCCACCGCCTCGTCCCAAGTGGCCCGTACCTGACCACCCTTGCCGCGTGCGCGCTGGTAACGGCGGCGCCGCTCCGGGTCGTTCTGGATGTCCGCCCAGGCGGCCACCGGATCCCGCAGCCGGCTCTTCGCCTCCCGGTACATCTCCAGCAGCACGCCCCGGACATACGGATACCGCACCCGGGTCGGCGAGTACGTGTACCAGGAGAACGCGGCGCCGCGCGGGCAGCCGCAGGGCCCGTACTCGGGGCGGTCGGGGCCGGCCGACGGATAGTCCGTCTCCTGGGTCTCCCAGGTGATGATCCCGTCCTTGACGTACACCTTCCAGCGGCAGGAGCCGGTGCAGTTCACGCCGTGCGTGGAGCGCACCACCCTGTCGTGGCTCCAGCGGTCCCGGTGGAAGGCGTCCGCCTCCCGGCCGCCGGGCAGGGCCACGCTGTGCGGATCGGGCGCGGGCGTGCCGGAGCGGAAGAACCGGGCGGCACCGAGCAGCGCCGCTCCGGGCTCCCTGGGAGGTGTCTGCGTGTCGGTCACCTGCGCTCCCTTGCTCACCCTTCGCTTCGACGCTAGGGGCGGGCACGGGATGGCACCTGTCCAGACGATCCGAACGGGTCACCGGCCGAGCCGTACGGGGTCGGCTGTCCAGGACATCCGGACGTGTCGCCGGTCGGGACACCCGAACGGGTCAGGCCTTGCGGGCGACAGCTCCGTACACCGGCACGATGCCCTCCTGCTGGAGTGCCACGTCCTCGGGGTCCGGGCGCCAGCCGGAGACCGGGATCACTCCGGGGCCGAGCAGCTCCAGGCCGTCGAAGAAGCGGTGGAAGCCGGTCAGCGGACGCGGATGGAACGGCGTCCCGCTGCGCCGGAAGTGGTCGGCCGCCTGCGCGACGGCCTCGGGGCTGAGATCCGGGGTGACCTGGGACAGGATCAGATGGCTGCCCGGGGCCAGCGCGTCGACATAGGTCTTCAGCAGGCCGTGGACGTCGTCGCCGTCCGGGTCGTCGTCGAGGTAGTGGGTCAGGGCCACCAGCGACAGGGCGATCGGCTCCGCGAAGTCCAGGGTCTCGGCGGCGTGGGCCAGCAGGGTGCCGGGATCGCGGACGTCGGCGTGGACGTAGGCGGTGCTGCCCTCGGGCGTGCCGCGCAGCAGGGCCTCCGCGTGCCGCAGCACGATCGGGTCGTTGTCCGCGTACACCACCCTCGACTCCGGTGCGACGCCCTGGGCCACCTGGTGCAGATTCGGTTCCGTGGGGATGCCGGTGCCGATGTCCAGGAACTGGCGGGTCCCGGACTCGGCGACGACGCGCACGGCCCGCTGCATGAACCGGCGGTTGGCACGCGCCCCGCGCAGCACCGTGCCGTCCACGGCGAGGATCCGCCGGGCGAGTTCCTCGTCCACCGGGTAGTTGTCCTTGCCGCCCAGCCACCAGTCGTACACCCGCGCCGGATGCGGCCGGCCGGTGTCGACGGCGGTGGGTGCGGGCTCGGATGCGGTCACGGTCTCTGCTCCTCAGAGGTTGTCACGGTACTCCCGCAGCAGCTCCTCGGTCCGCTGCGCCGAGGCGGCCCGGGCCGTCATGTGGTCCAGCACCTCCAGATGGGCGCCGACCTCGTCCCGGGAGTCCAGGTACAGGGCGCCGGTCAGGTACTCGGTGAAGACCATGTCGGGCAGTTCGGGCTCGGCGAACCGGAACAGCGTGAACGGCGCGTACGTCCCCGGGTGCGGGCCGCTCGCGAACTCGGCGATCTGGAGCGTGATCCGGTCCCGTTCGACGAAGGCGAGAAGCTTGTCGACCTGCTCGCGCATCATCTCGCAGTCGGCGCTGACCGGGCGCCGCAGCACCGTCTCGTCCATGATCACCCACAGGTGGGGCGGATCGTCCTGCTCCAGCAGCCGTTGCCGGGTCAGGCGCAGCGACACATGCCGCTCCACGGCCGCGGGGTCGCTGTGGCCTATCGTCCCGGCCTCCAGCACGGCCCGCGCATAAGCCTCGGTCTGCAACAGGCCGGGCAGGAAGTGCGGTTCGTAGGAGCGGATGACCCGGGCCGCGCCCTCCAGGCTCACGTACAGGCTGAACCAGTCCGGCAGCACGTCGTGGAACCGCTGCCACCAGCCCGGCTGGTTGGCCTCCTCGGCCAGCCGCACGAACGCGGCGTGCTCCTCCTCGGGCACCCCGTACGTCTCCAGCAGCACCTGGACGTACGGGATCTTCAGCGCGACCTCGGCCATCTCCATCCGCCGCACGGTCGCCTGGGCCACCCGCAACACCCGCGCCGCCTCGTCCCGGCCGAGGCCCGAGGCCTCCCGCAGTTCCTGCAACCGCTTGCCGAGCACGACCTGACCTACGGTGGGCGCAGCACGCCGCTCACTCACGCCACGCCTCCCCTACGCGCACAAGTACGGGGAGCAGTGTGTCACGCGATGCCGCGTCGCACACCTGGTCGAGGCAACCTCTTACATCAACTTGCCAGCGAGTGGAGGTACTTGGCGGTCGCCGGGTCGGCCGGCAGGAACGTCTCGACGGCCAGTTCGGCGACCGTCACATCCATCGGTGTGTTGAACGTCGAGATCGACGACACGAACGACAGCACCCGACCCTCGTGCTCGATCCGCATCGGCAGCGCGAACCAGGCCACCGGCTCGGCGGGTCGACCGTCGTCCACGCCCGCCGGCGCCGGATAGCCGGCGACCTCCTCGTACAACTCCCGCAGCGCGTCCGAGCGGTGCAGCGCGATCTGCCGTTCCATCTGCTGCAGCAGATGCCCGCGCCACTCGCGCAGATTGCGGATGCGCGGCGCCAGTCCCTCCGGGTGCAGGGTCAGCCGCATCGCGTTCGGCGCGGGCGCGAGCAACGACTCCGGCACGCCCTCCAGCAGCATCGCGATGCCCCGGTTGGCGGCGACCACCGTGTACGTGGCGTCCACCACCAGCGCGGGGTACGGCTCGTAGCCCTGGATCAGCCGCTCCATGCCGTCACGCAGCGCGTCCAGGGCGGGGTCGTCCAGCGGGGTCTCCGGGTAGTGCGGGGCGTAACCGGCCGCCAGCAGCAGGGCGTTGCGCTCCCGGACCGGCACGTCCAGGTGCTCGGCGAGCCGCAGCACCATCTCCTCGCTGGGCCGCGACCGGCCGGTCTCGACGAAGCTGATGTGCCGGGCGCTCGACTCGGCGCGCAGTGCCAGTTCCAGCTGGCTGACCCGCCGCCGCTCCCGCCACGCGCGCAGCAGCGGGCCGACGCCCTTCCCGTCGGGGGCGGGCGGGGAGGCAGCGGCGCCGGACGCGACAGTGGTCATGCAGACGACGGTAGTCGAGGAGGGCGTGGGCGACCGTGGCCGAGGTGTGTGCGGGGGCAGTCGGGTTGGTGGGGGGTGCGGGGGGTTGGGGCGAGTCGGGTTGGTGGTGGGTGCGGTCGCTGGGTCGAGTCGGTGGTGTGTGCGGGTCGCTGGGTCGAGTCGGGTCGGTGGTGTGTGCGGGTCGCTGGGGCGAGTCGGGTCGGTGGTGCGTGCGGGTCGCTGGGCGAGTCGGCAGCCCGCGTCGAGGGGCCGGTCACGCGGCGACGCGCAGCGCCGCGCGTACGCGCCCTCCAGGCCCGGTCGTGGCAGGCTGAACCCACGTACGCCTCCGGGCACCCCAGGGAAGGAAGCCGCACCATGGCCGTCGAACCGCTGGCGCAGCAGGAGATCGAGGACCGGCTGGCCGAGTTGCCGGGCTGGTCGCTGGACGGCGACCGGCTCGCCCGCGTCTACCGTCTCGACTCGCACTTCGCCGCCGCCGCACTCGTCGTGCACATCGCCCGGATCCAGGACGAGCTCGACCACCACTCCGACCTCACCCTCGGCTATCACACGGTCACCCTCACCGTGAACACCCACAGCGTGGGCGGCGCCGTCACCGGCCTGGACGTCGAACTCGCCCGCAGGGTGGAGGACATCGCCCCAGGCCACGGCGCACACTGAGCCATGTGCTCGACTACGACAAGGAAGCCGGGGCCTACGACGCGACGCGCGGCGGCGAAGCGCGCGCCGAGGCGGCCGCCGACGCCGTCCTCGGCCTGATACCCGACCCCCCGGACCGCCCCGCCCGGCTCCTCGACCTCGCCTGCGGCACCGGCATCGTCACCCGCCGCCTCGCCGCCGCCCGCCCCGCGCTCCAGGTGACCGGGGCGGACCGTGCACCCGGCATGGCGCGGCTGGCGGCGGCCCGGCTGCCGGGTTCGGTCCTGCTGGCCGACAGCCGCCGACTCCCCTTCCCCGACGCGACGTTCGACGCCGTGACCACCCTCTGGCTGCTCCACCTCATAGCGGACACCGCCGAGGTCCGCGCCGTCGTCGCCGAGTGCGCACGGGTGCTGCGGCCCGGCGGGGTGTACGTGACCACCGTGGACAAGGCCGCCGCGCACGACGTCGGCAGCGACATCGACGCGGTCCTCGCACCGCGCCCGCGCCGCCCGGCCTCGGACGCGGCCGCCGTCGTCACGGCGTACGCCGTGGACAGCGGGCTGTCTCCCGCCGGACAGGCGGCCTTCCGCGGTCACGGCCAGGGCCGCACCCCTCGCTCCACCATCGCCGACCTGCGGCGCGGCTGGTTCACGGTGCTACGGCCCGACGACCCCCGCGTCGAGGAGTTCGCCGCGCGACTGGCGGCCCTGCCCGACCAGGACCGCCGCCGTCCCGACCCCCGTTTCGGCGTCCGGGCGTTCCGGAAACCGGCGGACAGCCGAAGTCCGTCGAAGCCTGTGGACGGCCGAAGTTCATCGAAGCCGGCGGACGGCTGAAGTCCATCGTCCAGTTGGTCACCCCGGTCTCCTCACCGTCCACCGAGAACGCCTGCTCCCAGCGCGCGCCGGCGGGGAAGACCTCCGACCACACGAACCGGCCCCGCGGGGGAGCGTGTCGTCGCCGTACAACTCCCCGCGGTCCCCGTCGAACCGCCCGACGACCGGCGGGAACAGCTGCCCGCTCCGGCTCGCCGCCCGGTTCGGCGACCACTGGCCGGTCTCCCGGTCGAAGAGCCGCAGGGCGGCGCCTTCGCCCGCACCTGCGGCATGTCGATCTCGTCGACTTGCGTGTCGCCGCGTCGCACCGGTCGCGGTCGGTGACTCGGCGCGCGCTCCGTCATGTGCGCCGGACGGAATGCTTGACTGACCCGACCAATTGGACATTCGGTAACCACTCCACATCAAGGTGCGAAATCGTGCAGACGATCATGACCGAATCCCCGAACCTCCGATCCGACGCGTTCGACGCGTTGATCCGTGACATCGTCGGGCCGCTCGCCGACGACGTGGACCGGACCGGCCGCTTCCCGCGGGAGGGGATCCGGGCGCTGGGCGAGGCCGGGCTGCTCGGGCTGCTCAGCGCGCGGGAGAACGGCGGTGCGGGCGCGGGGCTGCGCGAGGCCGCCCAGGTGATCGAACGGCTCGCAGGTGCCTGCGGGTCGACGGCCATGGTGCTGCTCATGCACTACTCGGCCGTCACCGTCCTCGACCGGCACGCCCCCGAGGACGTCCGGCGCGAGATCGCCGCCGGCCGCCATCTGACCACTCTGGCGTTCTCCGAGCGCGGCTCCCGCAGCCACTTCTGGGCCCCGGTGAGCACCGCCGAGCCCCAGGGCGCCGACGCGGTGCGCCTGGACGCGCAGAAGTCCTGGATCACCTCGGCCGGCGAGGCCGACAGCTACGTCTGGTCCAGCAGGCCGCTGCGGGCGGACGGCCCGATGTCGCTGTGGCTGGTCCCCGCAGGCAGCGCCGGACTCGAAGTACAGGGCGACTACGACGGGTTCGGCCTGCGCGGCAACGCGTCCAGCCCCGTGTCGGCGACGGCCGTCGCCGTGCCCCGGTCCGCGCTGCTGGGCGCCGACGGGGAGGGACTGAGCACCGCTCTCGAAGTGGTGCTGCCGCACTTCCTCGTGCTGAGCGCGGCCTTCTCGCTCGGCGTGACCGAAGCACTGCTCGGCCTCACCGCCGCGCACCTTCGCAACACCCGCCTGGCGCACCTGGACCAGACGCTGGCCCAACAGCCGATGACCCGCAACCAGTTCGCGGGGCTGCGACTGCGGGCCGACGCGCTGCGCGCCCTGCTGGAGGAGACGCTCACCGCGACGGAGAGCGGACGACCCGAGGCGACGCTGCGGGTCCTGCAGATCAAGGCCCTCGCCGCGGAGACCGCCGCCGAGGTGGCGGACGGCGCGATGCGCCTGTGCGGCGGCGCCGCCTTCCGCCGTGAGACGGGCGTGGAGCGACGGTTCCGGGACGCCCTCGCGGCCCGTGTGATGGCACCCACCACCGAGGCGCTGCACGACTTCTGCGGCCGCGTGGAGCTGGGCCTGCCGCTCTTCGAGGAGGCCTGATGCCGGAGCTGGTCCTCGGCGCCGTCGCCTACGACCCGAAGGTCGTGACCATCTGGTCCGGCTTCCGGTCCTGGCTTCTCGCACAGGGTCTGCCCTTCGACTTCGTGCTCTACGCCCACTACGAGCGGCAGGCACAGGACCTGGTCGACGGGCGGATCGACGCGGCCTGGCACTCGCCGCTGGCCTGGCTGCGCACCCGCAGGCTGGCCGCCGCGGCGGGCGCGGAGGTGACGCCGCTCGTGATGCGGGACACCGACCGCGACCTGACCTCCGTGGTGGTGGTCCGGGCGGACGGCGAGATCCGCTCGACGGCCGATCTGAAAGGCCGGACGGTTGCCGTCGGCGCGGTCGACTCGCCCCAGTCGACCCTGATCCCCCTGCACCACCTGGCCGATCTCGGCCTGGTCGCGGGCACCGACTTCGAGGTACGCCGCCATGACACCGGGGTGGGCCTGCACGGCGACCACATCGGCGGCGAACGGGACGCGGCCCGCGCGCTGATGGCGGGGGAGGCGGACGCCGCCTGCATGATCGACGCCGGCCACCTGCTGTTCGGGCAGGAGGGCACCCTGCCGCCCGGTGGCACCCGGCTGCTGTCGCGCACCGATCCCTACGACCACTGCGTACTGGCGGCCGGGCCGTCCCTGGACAAGGAGCTCGGCGACCGGTTCACGGCGCTGCTGCTCTCCATGTCGTACAGCGATCCCGAGGTGCGCCGGCTCCTGGACCTGGAAGGGCTCACCCGGTGGCTGCCCGGCCGGGAGACCGGTTTCGGCCAGCTGATCGCGGCCGTCGACGCCACCGGCTTCTACGACGCGAGCGGCCGGATCACCGCGGCCGACTACCGGCCGTGACAGCCGCCGGCGCGGTCTCGGCCGACCTCGGCACGCTCGGCTTCGAGCAGGGCGCGCGGCTGCTGCTGAGCCGCGCACTGCGGCAGGCACCGCCCGGAACCCCGGTCGAGGTGCTCGGGACGGACCCGGCGCTGCTGCCCCATCTGGCCGTCTGGTGCCGCCATGAGGGGCACGAGCTGGAGGCCGCGGACCCGTCGGAAGCGCCGGTGGTCGCGCGGGTGCGGGCGGGGCCCGTCGCGGGCGCCCGCCTGCACGGGGCGGAACGCGCCGGTGGCGTGTCGGCCGGGGGGATCGCGGACCGGGCGTCCCTGCACTGGGGCCTGGCCGCGCGCGGCGCGCTGGTGGAGGCGGGCGGACCGGACGTGCCCTTCGCCGTCGTCGACAGGGACGTCGCGTGGACCGATCTCGCGCCCCGTCTGTACCGGCAGGCGGTCACCTCGCAGTGGGACCCCTACCGCGCGGTGGAGTGGGACGAGGCCTTCACCCTGCCCGACGAGATCGAGACCGCCGTCGTCCAGGTGATGACCTACCTGGTGGAGAACGAGCAGGCCGCCCTGGTGGTGCCGGGGCGGCTGCTGGTCCAGGTCCATCCGCACTTCCGCGAGGTGCTCCAGCTGCTCGCGGTGCAGGCGGCCGACGAGGCCAGGCACGTGGAGGTCTTCACCCGGCGGGCGCTGCTGCGCGGCGGCGAGATGGGCACCTCCTCGGTGGGCGGCCGGGCGTCCCTGGCGACCCTGCTGACCGAACCGGACTTCTCCATCGCGTCCTTCCTGCTGTCCGTGCTCGGGGAGGGCAGCTTCCTCAACCTCCTGTCCTTCCTGGAGCGGCACGCCCCCGACCCGGTCACCCGCCGCATCAGCCATCTGGTCCGCCAGGACGAGGCACGGCACGTGGCGTTCGGCGTCGGGCATCTGGAACACCGGGCCACGGTCGACCCGCTGCTGCACGGCCGGCTGCGTGCCGCGGTGGAGCGCCGGCACGACGCGCTGACCGGCACCGCGGGACTCAACGAGGACGTCTTCGACTCCCTGGTGCTGCTCGCCGCCGGCTCCTGGGCGCCGCGGGACATCGCCCGCGGCTGGCAGGCGGTGCGGCACCTGCAGAAGGAGATGGACGAAGGGCGCCGCCACCGCCTGGCCCGCCTGGGGTTCCCCGACGACGAGGCGGCGGCCCTGTCCGCACTGCACACCCGCAACTTCATGTGACGCTCCGGGGCGGCGCGCCTACATCAGGACCCGGCTCCGTGAACCCGGTTCCGTCCGCGAACGAACGAATGCGCAGGGACCATGACGAACATGCCGGAGCCTCCGGGCCAGGAGGACGCTCCCATCTACCTGGACCACAACGCCACCACCCCCGTCGACCCCCGGGTGGTGCAGGCGATGCTGCCCTTCCTGGCCGACGGCTTCGGCAACCCGTCCAGCGCACACGCCTACGCGCGGGCACCGCGCACCGCGCTGTCCCGGGCCCGACGGCAGATCGCCGCACTCGTCGGAGCCGAGCCCCGGGAGGTCGTGCTCACCGGCTCCGGATCCGAGGCGAACAACCTCGCGTTGCGCGGCGCCGTCCTCGCCTCCGCCGCCGGCAGACGGCGAGTGATCACGCAGGTCACCGAGCACCCGGCGGTGCTGGAGACCTGCCGTGCCCTGCACCGGCTGCACGGCGTGGACGTGACGTACCTGCCCGTCGACGGGCAGGGCCTGGTCGATCCCGCCGACCTGGCGGCGACGCTGGACGAGCGCACCGCGGTGGTCTCGGTCATGGCCGCCAACAACGAGACCGGCACCCTGCAACCGGTCGCCGAACTGGCCCGGCTCGCCCACGACCACGGCGCGCTGTTCCACTGCGACGCCGCCCAGGCCGCCGGCAAGGTTCCGGTGGACGTACGGACGCTCGGCGCCGACCTGCTGACCGTCGTGGGCCACAAGATGTACGCCCCGAAGGGCGTGGCCGCGCTGCGCGTACGGGCGGGCGTCCGCCTCGAACCCCTGGTCTACGGCGGCGGCCAGGAGGGCGGGCGCCGCGCCGGAACCGAGAACGTCGCCCTCGCCGTGGCGCTGGGCACCGCCGCCGAACTGGCCGCCGCCGAACTCGCCGAGGGCGGTGCCCGGCGCGTCGAGGCACTGCGCGACCGCCTGCACCGCGGGCTCACCGAGGCGCTCCCCGGCCGGGTGCACCTGAACGGAAGCGCCCGTCGCCTGCCCGGCACCCTGAACGTCAGCGTCGACGGCACCACGGGCCATGAACTTCTCGCCGCCGTGCCGAACCTCGCGGCCTCCACCGGCTCGGCGTGCCACAGCGGCACGCACACGCCGTCACCGGTACTGCGCGCGATGGGCCTGGACGACACCCGGGCGCTGGCCGCCGTACGGCTGTCGCCGGGCCGCTGGACCACACCGGCGGACGTGGACCGGGCGGCCGGGATGCTGGCCGACGCCGTTCGCTCGCTCGCCGCCGCGGGGCCGGTCGGGTCCCGGCCCGCGGCGCCCTGAACTTGCCGCGGCCCGCCCCACGGGTAGCGTGGAGACGAGGTCGGGGGCCCTGACGCGAAGGAGCGGGCGGATGGGCGTGAAGCGGTGGGCGGACCTGTGGCCGGTGTACCGGCAGATCACCGGAGCCGACCCGCTGGGCCGGGGCAGGGCGGTCCAGTCGAAGCGGTCGAGGACCCTCACACCCCACACCGAGGACGCCGACCGGATCGTGCACTCGGTGTGCCCCTTCTGCGCCGTCGGCTGCGCCCAGAACGTCTACGTCCGGGACGAGCACGTCACCCAGATCGAGGGCAACCCGAACAGCCCGGTCTCCCGCGGCCGCCTGTGCCCCAAGGGCTCCTCCAGCAAGCAGCTGGTCACCGGACCGCAGCGCGAGGACAAGGTGCGCTACCGGGCCCCGTACGCCACCGAGTGGCAGGACCTGGACCTGGAGACGGCCCTCGACATGGTGGCCGACCGGGTCCTCGACGCCCGCCGCCGGGGCTGGCAGGACACCGACGAGCACGGCAACCCACTGCGCCGCACCATGGGCTTCGCCAGCCTGGGCGGCGCGGCGCTGGACAACGAGGAGAACTACCTCATCAAGAAGCTGTTCACCGCCCTGGGCGCCCTGCAGATCGAGAACCAGGCGCGCATTTGACACTCCGCCACGGTTCCCGGTCTGGGAACCTCGCTCGGCCGTGGCGGTGCCACGGACACCCCGGAGAGCCTGACGGACGCCGACTGCGTCGTCATCATGGGCTCCAACATGGCCGAGGCCCATCCGGTCGCCTTCCAGTGGGTCATCGAGGCCAAGAAGCTCGGTACCCGGGTGATCCACATCGACCCCCGGTTCACCCGCACCAGCGCCCACGCGGACCAGCACGTGCGGATCAGGGTGGGCAGTGACATCGCCTTCCTCGGCGGTGTCGTCAACCACATCCTCTCCAACGACCTGCAATTCGATGAGTACGTACGGGCCTACACCAACGCCACGTTCCTGGTGCGCGAGGACTTCCAGGACACCGAGGACCTGGACGGCCTGTTCAGCGGCTATAACCCGGAGACCGGCAAGTACGACAGCAGCAGCTGGGCCTACGAGTGCGTCGGCGGCGAGGGCGACGGCAGGCAGGGCAGCACACTCATCTCCGCCACCCCCGCCCAGTCGGCCGGCGGACACGAGGACCTGCCCGGCACCGCCGGCCGGATCGCGACGGACCCCACCATGCGGCACCCGCGCTGCGTGCTCCAGATCCTGAAACGGCACTTCTCCCGGTACACCCCGGAGATGGTGGAACGGGTCTGCGGCATCACCCGGCGGCAGTTCCTCGACGTGTGCCGGGCCTGGACCGAGAACTCCGGCCGGGAACGGACCACCTCGCTCGTCTACAGCGTGGGCTGGACACAGCACTCCGTCGGCGCCCAGTACATCCGGGCCGGCGCCATCGTCCAGCTCCTCCTGGGCAACATGGGGCGGCCCGGCGGCAGCATCCTGGCGCTGCGCGGCCACGCCAGCATCCAGGGCTCCACGGACATCCCGACCCTGTACAACCTGCTGCCCGGCTACCTGCCGATGCCCAACGTCACCCACACCAGCCTGACCAAGTTCGTGGACGACGTACGCCACGTGATGCGCAAGGGGTACTTCGCGAACGCCAGGACCTACATGGTCTCCATGCTGAAGGAGTACTGGGGTGACGCGGCCACCCCGGAGAACGACTTCTGCTACGACTGGCTGCCCCGGATCAACGGCGACCACGGCACCTACCGCACCGCGATGGACATGATCGCCGGCACGGTGTACGGCTTCTTCCTGGTCGGGCAGAACCCGGCGGTGGGCTCGGCCCACGGACGGCTCCAGCGGCTCGGCATCGCCAACCTGGAGTGGCTGGTCGTCCGCGACCTCGCGATGATCGAGAGCGCGACGGTGTGGAAGGACGCGCCCGAGATCGAGACGGGCGAGATCTCCACCGAGACCTGCAGGACCGAGGTGTTCTTCTTCCCCGCCGCCTCGCACGTCGAGAAGTGCGGCACGTTCACCCAGACCCAGCGCATGATCCAGTGGCGCGACCAGGCGCTCGAACCGATCGGCGACCGCCGCTCCGACCTGTGGTTCTTCTACCACCTCGGGCGGATCGTCCGGGAGAAGCTGGAGGGGTCGGAGGACGAACGCGACCGGCCGGTCCTCGATCTGGCCTGGGACTACGCGGTGGAGCAGGGGGACGAACCGTCCGCCGAGGACGTCCTGCGCCACATCAACGGCATCGACCTCACCACCGGACGCACCGTCAACTCCTACGAGGAGCTCAGGGACGACGGGACCACCGCGTGCGGCTGCTGGATCTACAGCGGCGTCTTCGCCGACGAGACGAACCAGGCCCGGCGCCGCAGCTCGCGGTTCGAGCACCCGATCACGGACAACCAGTGGGGCTTCGTGTGGCCGCTCAACCGCAGGGTCCTCTACAACCGGGCGTCCGCGGACCTCGACGGGCGGCCGTGGAGCGAGCGCAAGGCTCTCGTCTGGTGGGACGAGGAACGCGGTGAGTGGACCGGCCACGACATCCCCGACTTCCAGCGGCACAAGCCGCCGCACCACCAGCCGCCGCCGGAGGCGACCGGTACGGACGCGCTGACCGGGGACGACGCGTTCATCATGATGGGCGACGGGAAGGCGGCGCTGTTCGCACCGACCGGCCTGGTCGACGGGCCGTTGCCCACCCACTACGAGCCCGAAGAGTCCCCGGTGCGCAACGCGCTCTACACGCAGCAGTCCAACCCGACCCGGCTGACCTACGCGCGCACCGACAACCCGTACAACCCCTCGCCTCCCGAGTCCCACACCGATGTGTTCCCGTACGTGTTCACCGCCTCCCGGTACACCGAGCACCACACGGCCGGCGCGATGAGCCGTCAGCTCCCCTACCTCTCGGAGCTCCAGCCGGGACTGACGGTGGAGGTGTCCCCGGAACTCGCCGCCGAGCGCGGACTGCACCACATGGACTGGGCACACGTGATCACCAGCCGGACGGCGGTGGAGGCCAAGGTGGTCGTCACCGACCGGCTGGCCCCGCTGCGGCTCGACGGCCACACGATCCACCAGATCTGGATGCCGTACCACTGGGGCAGCCGCGGCATCACCACCGGCGACGTCGTCAACGACCTGATCGGCGTGGTGGCCGACGCCAACGTGCTGATCCAGGAGAGCAAGGTGCTCACCTGCGACATCCGGCCCGGGCGGCGCCCGCGCGGCCCCGCACTCCTCGCCTACGTCGAGGACTACCGGCGCCGCGCGGGGATCACCACGAGGACCGGCACCAGCGAGGTGACGGCCCACGGCCACCGGACGGACGGGCCTGCCGAGGACGGCCGCCCGGCCACCACTGAAGGGCCGGAGGAACCCTGATGAGCGAGCACGAGAACAGCTTCTTCGGCCCGCTGGCGGACCCGGCCGGGGACGCCGGCTACCCCGAGGACCACCCGCCCCGGGTCGGTTTCTTCACCGACACCTCCGTCTGCATCGGCTGCAAGGCGTGCGAGGTGGCCTGCAAGGAGTGGAACGACGTCCCGACGGACGGCTTCGACCTGCTCGGCATGTCCTACGACAACACCGGCTCGCTCGGCGCGAGCACCTGGCGGCACGTCGCCTTCATCGAGCAGGACCTGCGGCTCGGCGACCAGGACTCCGGTCTGGTCGGCCTGCCCACCGGACCGTCCGGGACGGAGACCACCCGGGAGGTGGTCGCGGAGGCGCTGCACGACGCGGGCGACCGGGCCGGCGCCGAACTCGGCACGGAACCCGTCGACCTGGGCTTCCCCAGCTTCGACCTGCCCGGTGCCGGGAGCGGCGCGGAGACCCGTACGGACTTCCGCTGGCTGATGTCGTCGGACGTGTGCAAGCACTGCACCCATGCCGCGTGCCTGGACGTCTGCCCCACCGGGGCGCTCTTCCGCACCGAGTTCGGCACCGTCGTCGTCCAGCCCGACATCTGCAACGGCTGCGGCTACTGCGTCTCCGCCTGTCCCTACGGCGTCATCGACCGCCGCCCCGACGACGGCCGGGCCTGGAAGTGCACCATGTGCTACGACCGGCTCAAGGGCGGTCTGGAACCGGCCTGCGCCAAGGCCTGCCCGACCGACTCCATCCAGTTCGGCGTGCTCGACGAACTGCGCGAGCGCGCCGACGCCCGCCTGGAACAGCTCCACGAGGCGGGCGTGCCCGAGGCCCGGCTGTACGGCCGCGACCCCGACGACGGGGTCGGCGGCGACGGCGCGTTCTTCCTGCTCCTCGACGAGCCGGAGGTCTACGGGCTGCCACCGGACCCGGTCGTCACCACCCGAGACCTGGGTTCCATGTGGAAGCACGCGGCCGTGGCGGCCGGGATGATGGTGGCCGCGTCCGCCGCGGTGTTCGTCAAGGGAGGCCGTCGATGACCGGACGCGACGGGGACGGGAAGCACCGCAGGGGCGGCAGTGGCGAGGAGTCCATGGTCCCGCGCGCGGAGTTCCGGTCCTACTACGGACGCCCGGTGCTGAAGCCGCCGGTATGGGAGTGGAAGGTTCCCGCCTACCTCCTCACCGGCGGGCTCTCGGCGGGCGCCGCCCTGCTGGCCGTCGGCGCCGACCTGACCGGGCGGCCCGACATGCGCAGGTCCTGCCGCGTCGGCAGCTTCGGGGCACTGCTCGCCAGCAGCTACCTCCTCATCGGCGACCTCGGCCGGCCGCTGCGCTTCCACCACATGATGCGGGTGGCGAAGCCGAGTTCCCCGATGTCGGTGGGCACCTGGATCCTGATGTCCTACGGCCCCGGCTGTTCCCTGGCCGGCATCGCCGAACTCGTGCCGAAGCCCTGGCTGGACCGGGCCGGGCTCACCACCGCCGTGAAGTGGGCCGCCCGGCTCGGCGGGATCTCCGCGGCCGCGATCGCTCCCGCGCTGGCCTCGTACACGGCCGTTCTGCTCTCCCAGACGGCGGTGCCGGCCTGGCACGAGGCCCACAAGGAGCTGCCGTTCGTCTTCACGGGGTCCGCGGCGGCGAGCGGCGCCGGGCTGGCGATGATCTGCGCCCCGCCGGCGGAGGCGGGTCCGGCCCGCCGGCTGGCTCTCCTCGGGGCGTCGATGGAGATCGTGGCGGCCCATCTCATCGACCGCAAACCGCAGTTCGAGACCTCGGCGTTCACCCATGGCGCCGCCCACCGGATGCGCAAGGCGTCGGAGTACCTGACCATCGGCGGGGCATGCGCCGCCCTCACCTTCGCCCGCCGCAGCCGGGTCGCCGCCACACTGGGGGGCCTCGCGCTCCTGGTGGGCAGCGGATTCCAGCGGTTCGGGACCTTCGAGGCGGGCGTGGCGTCCACGAAGGACCCGGCGTACGTGGTGAAGCCGCAGCGCGAACGCCTCGACGCCCGGCGCGAGGCCGAGCGCGGCACGTGACCTCGCCACGGCGCCCGCCCGGCGCGCGGAGGCGTGGACGACCGGGGCGAGGCGGTGTGGCCGTCCGGTGTGAGGCGGTGTGGCCGTCCGGCGCGAGGCAGCCCTGCCGCTCGCGGTCGTCACGGCCCACTTAGGCCCGCGTGTCCTCGTCGCGGTTCGCGTCAGGCCCGTGTGCGCTGGTCGCGGTTCGCGTCAGGCCCGCGTGTCCTCGTCGCGGTCCGCACCGGATCAGCGCACCGGATCCGCGCACCGGATCCGCACACCGGATCCGCGCACCGAGCCCCGCCCCGGCCGGGGCCATGAGCCGTACCGGTCCGGGCCGGAGCGTGCACGGTGCGGCGCGGGCTCCGGGAGCGGCCGCCGACCTAGCCTGGCCGGGTTGCCGTCGGCAGGGCCGGAGCGGAGGTGCACGAGATGGCGCGCGACCACGCCGGCGCGGCGGACGCCGGCCCGCCCGTCGACGGACGGCGGCGGCTGCCGCGCACCGATGTGCTGCTGGCCGATCCCCGGCTGACCGCGGCGGCGCGGCGGCTCGGGCGGGAGCTGGTCAAGGACGTGGTCGCGGGAGTGCAGTCCCGGGCCCGGGCGGGCGAGGTACCCGTCGACGAGATCGCCGACCGTGCCGTGGCCGCCCTGCCCGCCACCGCCTGCGCCCTGCGCCCGGTCGTCAACGCCACCGGCGTACTGCTCCACACCAACCTGGGCCGGGCCGCCCTCTCGCCGGCCGCCCGGGACGCCGTGCTGGCCGCGTCCGGCACCACGGACGTCGAACTCGACCTCGCCACCGGGACCCGTTCCCGGCGGGGGAGGGCCGCGCTCGACGCCCTGCTGCGTGCCGTGCCGGCCGCCGAGGCCGCCCATGTGGTCAACAACGGCGCGGCGGCGCTCGTCCTGGCCGCGACCGCGCTCGCCCAGGGACGGGAGATCGTCGTCAGCCGGGGCGAGATGGTGGAGATCGGGGACGGCTTCCGCCTGCCCGACCTGCTGGTCTCCACCGGCGCCCGGCTGCGCGAGGTCGGCACCACCAACCGCACGACACCCGCCGACTACGCCGCGGCCGTGGGCCCGGACACCGGCTTCGTCCTGAAGGTCCACCCCTCCAACTTCCGCGTCACCGGCTTCACCCGGGAGGCGTCCGTCGCCGAACTGGCCCCGCTGGGCGCGCCCGTGGTGGCCGACATCGGCTCGGGCCTGCTCGCCCCGGAGCCCGCACTGCCCGGGGAGCCCGACGCGACGACCTGGCTGCGGGCCGGGGCGTCCCTGGTCACCGCCAGCGGCGACAAGCTGCTCGGCGGACCGCAGTGCGGGCTGCTGCTGGGCGACGCGGAACTGGTACGGCGGCTGGCCCGGCACCCGCTGGCCCGTGCCCTGCGCGTGGACAAGCTGACCCTGGCCGCCCTGGAGGCGACCGTGCGCGGCCCCGTCCCGCCGACCGTCACCGCGCTGCGCGCCGATCCCGTACGGCTGCGGGAACGCGCCCGGGACCTCGCCGCGGAACTGCGCGCGGACGGGTTCGACAGCCGTGCCGTCGACACCGAGGCGGTGGTCGGCGGCGGCGGCGCGCCGGGCGTGACGCTGCCGAGCGCCGCCGTCTCGCTGCCCGCCGCCTACGCAGCCCCGCTGCGCGCGACCGACCCCGCCGTCATGGGCCGGGTGGAGGACGGCCGCTGCCTGCTGGACCTGCGGGCGCTGCCGCCGGAGGCCGACGCGCTCCTGGCCCGGGCGGTGCGCCTGGCGGACGTCCCGCCCGGGGCGGCCGGGCCGGGAACGGGGAGCTGATCCGTGCACGTCGTCGCCACCGCGGGACACGTCGACCACGGCAAGTCCGCGCTGCTGCGCGCCCTGACGGGGATGGAGCCCGACCGCTGGGCGGAGGAACGGCGCCGGGGCATGACCCTGGACCTGGGCTTCGTGTGGACGCGGCTGCCCGGCGCGGGCGACGTGGCCTTCGTGGACGTACCGGGGCACGAACGTCTCGTGGGCAACATGCTGGCCGGGGTCGGCCCGGTCCCCGCAGTCCTCTTCGTCGTCGCCGCCGACCAGGGCTGGCAACCGCAGTCCGAGGAGCATCTGTCCGTCCTGGACGCGCTCGGGGTACGGCACGGCGTCCTCGCCGTCACCCGCTGCGACCTGGCCGGACCGGACGCGGCCCGCGCCGAGGCGCTCGCCCGGATCGCCCGCTCGTCCCTGGGCGACGTGCCCGGCGTGGCCGTCAGCGCGGTGACGGGTACCGGCCTCGACGCGCTGCGCGCCGCCCTGGTCCGGATGACCGGCGGCCTGCCCGCCCCGGACCTAGCCGCGGACGTACGGCTGTGGGTGGACCGGGAGTTCACGGTGCGCGGGCACGGGACGGTAGTCACCGGCACCCTCGGCGCGGGGACCGTGCGCGTCGGTGACCGGCTCCGGCTCGCCCGCGACGGGCGGACGCTGCGGGTACGCGGGCTGGAGTGCCTCAAGGAGCCGTGCCAGGAGGCCGGGGCGGTCGCGCGGGTGGCGGTCAACGTGACCGGACCGGGCGCCGGGGAACTGCGCCGCGGGGACGCGTTGGTCACCCCGGACCGATGGCTGACCACCGATGTCGTGGACGTACGGCTGCACGGCGACGCGGCCCGCGAGCTGCCGCGCGACCTCACCCTGCACGCGGGCTCCGCGGCGGTGCCGGTGACGGTCCGTCCGCTCGGCACGGACACCGCGCGCCTGCGGCTGGCCGCACCGCTGCCGCTGCGCGTCGGCGACGGCGCGCTGCTGCGCGACCCCGGACCGCATCGCGTCCCGGCGGGGATCACCGTGCTCGACGTCCGCCCGCCGCGGCTGACCCGGCGCGGTGCGGCGGCGGCCCGGGCCCGGGAACTGGCGGCGGCGCCGGGACCCGCCGACGGAGCCGAGGAACTGCGCCGGCGCGGTCTGATCCGCCGCTCGGAGCTGCTCGCCATGGGCGTGGAACCGCCGCTGGAGCCGGTCGCGGGAGAGTGGCTGGCGGACCCGGCCCACTGGGCGGCGCTGCGCGAGCGCCTGGCCGAGGCGGTCGAGGAGCACGCCGCCCGCAATCCCCTCGAACCCGGCATGCCCCTGGAGGCGGCCCGGCAGACGCTCGGACTGCCGGAGCGCGGCCTCGTCGACGCGCTCCGGGCACAGTCGCCCGGCCTGCGGTACAGCGACGGTCGGCTCCACGGCAGCCACGCCGGCCCCACGCTGCCACCCGCGATCGAGGCCGCGGTGGCAGCCGTACGCGCGGACCTCGCCCGTGCGCCGTTCCACGCCCCGGACGCCGGGCGGCTGCACGAACTCGGCCTCACTCCCAAGCTGCTGGCGGCCGCCGAGGCGGCGGGAACCCTGCTGCGGATCGGCCAGGGGATCGTGCTGCTTCCGGACGCGGACGTACGGGCCGCGGCCGTCCTCGCCCGGCTGGAGCAGCCGTTCACCACCAGCCAGGCACGCCAGGCGCTGGACACCACGCGCCGGGTCGCCGTCCCGCTGCTGGAATACCTGGACCGGCACGGCCACACCGTACGGGTGGACGCCGCGCTGCGTCGCTGCCCCGCCACAGGCCTGGACGGCCGGTGACGCGGACAGCACGCGCTGATCTGCGGAGACGGACAGGAATCGAACCTGCCTGCCCGAGTTGCTCGGACACCTCGGTTTTGAAGACCGGGAGGGCCACCAGGCACCCTTACGCCTCCCCGCAGGGCCATCGAACCGTCGCATTCCCGGGCAAGTCAACGCGCCACACGGCGCTCCCCTTCACCCGCAAGGATTGATGCAGCCATGACTGGCACACGAACCGGCATCCACGAGCCACAGAAGCAGGGGACCGTCCGGCTCACGCAGTACGCGCACGGTGGCGGCTGCGCCTGCAAGATTCCCCCCGGCGAACTCGAGGAGCTCGTCGCCGGACTGACGGCCCCGGGGACGCCCGGCGTCGCCACGGGCGACCTGCTCGTGGGCCTCGAAGCCGGCGACGACGCGGCCGTCATGCGGCTGCCGGGCGCCGCCGGCGCGACCGTCGCCGCCGTCGCCACGGCGGACTTCTTCACACCGGTGGTCGACGACCCCTACGACTGGGGCCGCATCGCCGCCGCCAACGCGCTCTCCGACGTCTACGCCATGGGCGGCACCCCGCTCGTGGCGGTCAACCTGCTGTGCTGGCCCCGCGACGTGCTGCCGTTCGATCTGGCACGAGAAGTACTGCGCGGCGGAATGGACATCGCCGCGGCGGCGGGCTGCGTCGTGGCGGGCGGCCACAGCGTGGACGACCCCGAGCCCAAGTACGGCATGGCGGTGACCGGCACCGTCGACCCGGACCACCTCCTGCGCAACGACGCGGGACGGCCGGGGACGCCCCTGTCACTGACCAAGCCGCTGGGCCTGGGAGTCCTCAACAACCTGCACAAGACGACCGGAGAGGTCTTCCCGCAGGCGATCGAGACGATGGTGGCGCTCAACCGCGACGCGGCGCGCGCCGCGGTGGCCGCGGGGGCGGTCTGTGCCACCGACGTCACCGGCTTCGGCCTGCTGGGCCACCTGTACAAGCTGGCCCGCGCGTCGGACGTGACCGCCGTCGTCGACTCCGCCGCGGTGCCGTTCCTCGACGGCGCCCGGGAGGCCGCCCGCACCGGGCACATCAGCGGCGGCACCCGCCGCAACCTCGCATGGGTCACCCCGCACACCGACTTCGGCGCCGCCGACGACCTGACCCGGCTCCTCCTCGCCGACGCCCAGACCTCCGGCGGCCTCCTCGTCGCCGGCGAGGTCCCGGGCGCTCCCGTCATCGGCGAACTGGTCCCGGCGGGTCCACACCGACTGGTCGTGCGCTGACCGGATCCGTCGAGCGGCCGAGCGAGCGCGTGCCCGGTGCGGCACGCGCTCTCGGTCCGTCAGGCGACCGCGCAGGTCTGGTCGCCCAGTCTGAAGGACGTGGGTTCGGTGTTCGCCCCCGTCCAGGTACCCGTGAAGCCGAAGGACACCGAGGAGCCGGCGGCGACCGTGCCGTTCCAGCTGACGTTCTTCGCTGTCACGGTCGCGCCGGTCTGGGTCCAGTCGGCGTTCCAGAGCCGGCCGACGGTCTGGCCGTCGGGGAAGGACCAGCCGAGGGACCAGCCGCTCCACGCCGTCGAGCCCGTGTCGGTGAGTCGGACGTCCGCCTGGAAGCCGCCCGTCCACTGGTTGGTGATGGTGTAGGCGACCGTGCAGGCGCCGGCCGGGGTGGGATCCGTGCCGCCGCCGCCGCCGCCGCCGTCGTCACCGCCGCCGGCCGTGTCGCCGTAGATCACGCCCCGGCCGTTCGTGGAGACGTACACCCGGCCGTACACCCGCGGGTCGCCCGTGATCGCCGCGCCGGTCCAACCCCACTGGTCCGCATCGTCGTTGATACGCGTCCAGGTCGTCCCCTCGTCCGTGGAGCGGAAGATGCCGCGTACCCCGCCGATCTTCGCGCTGGTGTAGAGGGTCTGGTACGAGGCACCGGTGGCGGCCTTGCCGAAGCCGATCGTGTCGGCCTGGTCGACGTTCGAGAGCCTGGCGAAGCTCGCGCCGCCGTCCGTGGAGTGCCACAGCCCGTACGCGCCGTCCGTGGCGCCGCCGGCCAGCCACACATCGCCCTTCGTCCCGGGCAGCGCCTTGAAGCGCACGCTGTCGCCGCTCGGGAGGCCGCCCGCGGCGGACGCCGTGAAGGTCGCGCCGCCGTCCGTACTGACATAGAACTTCCCGGACTTGAAGCCGTAGAAGGTCCTCGGGTCGACGCGGTCCGACTCGACGGCCGCCCCGGCCGGGATCCCGCTCGACGCCGACCAGGACGAGCCGAAGCCCGTCGTGTACTGGACGCCGGTGCCCGCCGGGCTCCAGACGAACCGGCTGCCGTCGGCGGCCGCCGCGACCGTACCGCCGCCGCTCACCCCCGAAGGGTCCGTCCCCGCGAACCAGTTGGCCCCGTTGTCCGTCGAGAACGCGATGTGCGGGCCGGAGTCGAGATTGCCGACCCTGACCACGGTGTCGGGGTTCGTCTCCGCGAAGTCCAGGCTCGTCGTGGTGGTGAAGGTGGGGGACGTGTACATCAGCGAGGGGACCTTGGTCAGATCCGTGTGGCGGAAGCCGCCGATGTCACCCAGCGCGCTGAAGAGCCGGGCCCCGCCCGACGGGGGCGCGGCCAGGTCGTCGACCGCCGTCTCCTCCAGGCCCCGCACCATCGGCTTGATCGTGAACTGGCCGCCGGAGTCCCAGTTGCCCAGGTTCTCGGTGCCGTAGAGCGTCGCTCCCGTCCCGTACATCATCCGGTTCGAGTCGAACGGGTCGATCTCCAGCGCCTCCGTCATCCAGCCCAGTTTCGGGGTCTGTTCGGGCGGCGACGGGTTCGCGCCGAAGGTGAGCCAAGGGCTGGACGAGACGTCCATCGTGTAGCGGTTCGAGCGGTTGGGGTAGGACGTGTAGTCCCACGCCTTCGTCCAGGTCGCGCCGCTGTCCGTGGAGCGGAAGAGCTGGGTGTCCGGCCACCAGGAGCTGTACGCCGTCGCCATCACCGTGCCGGGGTGCTGCCGGTCCACCGTCAGGCCGGAGAAGCCGTAGTAGGTGTCGGCCTCCGCCACCGGGCTGATGTCGGTCCAGGTGCCGGTCGCGGTCGCGTACCTCCACAGCCGGCCCTTTCCGCCGTCGTACGGGCCGCCCTTGTCGCTGTAGGAGAGATACAGGTAGCCGTTGACGGCGTCCAGGACGCCCTTGTGCGCGAGGTATCCGGTCGGCTGGCCGGCGAGCCGGGTCCAGGTGGCGCCCGCGTCCGTCGAGCGGTACACCGAGTTCTGCGGGTCGGCGACCCCGACGTAGACCGTCTTCGTCGCCGTGCCGGCCGTACCGGTCGACTCGTCGAAGGTGACCCAGGTGATGCCCTGGTTGTCGGAGGCGTAGCCGCTGGTGTCGGTCGGATCCTGGGCGTAGTCACCGACGTTGGGGAAGTCGGTCACCTGCGCCCAGGTCGCCCCGGAGTCGGTCGACCGCCACAGCCCCTTGCCGCTGGGCGCGCCCAGGTACAGCACGCTGTCCTTGTGCGGGTCGATCGCCAGCCGCTCGCCCATGCCCCGGCCGGGCATGTTGCCGCCCAGCTTGAACGGCAGATCGGTCTTCTGCCAGCTGGCGCCCCGGTCGGCGGAGCGCAGCACGGCCCCGTTCGTCGGGTCCCAGCTGTTGGTGTAAGTCCCGACGGCCGCGTACACCCGGTCCGGGTCGGCCGAGTCCGAGGCCAGGCTGACCACGCCCGTGTGGCCCCACTCGTCCCAGCCGACCGAGTCCAGCAAGGGCGTCCAGGTCTTCGTCGACTCCTGCCAGCGGTAGGCGCCGCCGATGTCGGTACGGGCGTAGACGAGGTTCTTCTCGCTGCGGTTGAAGACGATGCCGGGGACGAAACCACCGCCGTCGATCCGGGCGTTGTGCCAGGTGTAGCTGTCGGCGGCGAGCGTGACCTTCGATGTCTCGTGGGCGGCGAGCGCGGGCGGGGTGCCCGCGAGCAACCCGGCGGCGAGGGCCAGGACAGCGGTGATGATGCGCGTTCTTCGCAAGGGAAGTCCCTTCCGCGAGAGGCGGGTAAGCGCATTCTGAATAGGGTGGGAGTTGCCGGGCCACCCCCGTGCAGGTGGGGATGACCCGGCAAGCGCGGCCGGCTGCAGCGCCCCTTCAGGGGCACGGGGAATTGCGTGATCAGCCACAACGAAACCCGCAGCCGACCACCTCGATCACCGGAACTACTCCAGCAGCTCCGCGTACGACCCCATGGCCAGCGCGATGTCCGCCTGGGCCCAGAACCGGTGATACGTGAACACCGGCGCGGCCCCGCCCGCCAGATAGCTCTCGATCTTCGACCAAGCCGGGTCGTCCTGGTAGAAGGACCGCAGCGAGGCGAACGTGGACGACGAGTTGATCGTGTCGCCGTCAGGCATCTTCCCGGACCACCCGCTCGGCACGTACACGCTGTCGTCGAAGCGGCTGTAGTCGGCCCGCGTCTCCGGTACCGCGATCCCCAGGCTGTCCTGGTAGTTGGCCCACATGCCGTCGAGCAGCGCCTTGGCCGTCGACTTCGCCGTCGCGTTGCCGGACTTGGCGGCGTAGTAGGTCAACGTCTTGGCGTACGCGGCCGCCACGCCCACGTCGTTCGTGTAGTCGGCGACGGTGACGTGAAGTCCGCTGTTCGATCCGGGACTTGAGGCGTTCCAGGTGTCGGGCTGGCCCGACCACTGGAGCGTCGAGGGGATCTGGTAGGTGCCGTCCGGGTTGATCGTGGTCCTGGACAGCGCCCACGCCACCCACTTGTCGAGGATCGCCTTGGCCGTGGCGTTCCCGGTCTGCTGGTAGTACTCGGCGACCCGCTCCATCGACCAGGCCTGGAAGCCGAACCACTGGTTGGACGGCGGGTCGTGGTAGACCGGCTCCCAGTCGTAGTACATGCCGTAGAACGTCGACGTACCGGCCGGCGGACTCGCGTACCGGCCCTGCCAGCTGTTCGTCGCACCGCCCGCGATGGCGCCCTCGGAGGACTGCAGCCAGCGGTAGAACTCCAGCTGCCGGGTCAGGGACGTGCCCCAGTCCGTCGCCCCGGTCGCCGACTTGGGCTTCAGGTCGGCGTTCGAGCTGAGCGCGTACGCGGCCAGCGGGTTCTGGTAGCCGCCGTGCACATGGCTGGAGCCGATCCGCCACGCCCAGCCCGCACTGGTGTCGGTCGCCCCGCCCCAGGCGTAGTACCAGGACAGCAGGTAGTCCGACGCGTCCTTGCCGGTGCCGGCCGGGCAGGTCGACGGGCCGACACAGTTGCCGATCTTCTTGAAGTACTTGTCGTACATGGCGTAGCGCAGATAGTCGCCCATCTTCGCCGCCTTGCCGACGGTGGCGGAGACGTCGGCGCCCTTGCCCTGCGCCTTCGCCCACACGTCCGCCCAGTACGCGGCCTGCACCGCACGCGCGTCGGCGTCCGGGGCGTCCGTGTACTTCCACTGCTTGGCGTAGGACGAGTCACCGGTGAACAGGTCCAGGTACCCGTTCGTGCCGCCGTACTTGAAGGCGTCGCAGGTCGGCTGCGGAACCGTCTCCCACACCGACTCCTGCACGCCGCGCTGGAAGGTGTTGATGTACGACGGCCCGTCGGCCGTCGGGCCCGCCTCGCAGCCGCCGCCCGGAGTGTCTCCGTAGCCGTAGACGTTGTCGACGTCCTCCAGCCAGTGCATGCCGTAGACGTCGTCCGTGCCGTAGGCGGTCTTCAGTTCGGCGGCGATCGGGTCCGAGCCCACCGACACCGAGGTGTCCAGTTTCGCCGGGTACTCGTTCGGGGTGTCCAGTTCCGGGGCGTAGGTGGCCGGTTTGGACGCGTTGTAGAAGGAGTTCGTCGGCTGGTCGGCGTGGGTCGGGATCATGTACTTCTCCATGAGCGCCCACGCGCCGTTGAACTTGGACCAGTCACCGGTGACCTTGCCGTACATGGCCTGCAGCCAGAGAAGGTAACTGTAGGCCTCCGACGTGGTCTCATGACCCTGGTCCGGGGCCTCGACGATCAGCGTCTCGACCGAGTGGTACGGGATGCCCTCGGGGGAGAAGTAGCCGTTCGCCGGGTTGGTGATCTTCCCGTAGAGGTCCAGGAAGCGTGCGTCGTACGCCTTCGACGCGGCCAGCTCCGTCACGGTGACCGCGGCGCTCGTGTAGCCGGTCGCGGACGCGGTGAAGGTCGCGGTGCCGGTGCCGGCGGAGTCCGCGGCGACGGTCACCTTCTGCGCGGTGCTCCAGTTGGACGGGGTGAAGGTCAGCGACGTTCCGTCGCTCACCGACAGCCCGGTGTTCCCGGCCGTCCGGGCCACCGACACCGTCACGTTGCCGCTCGGCTGCTTGGACAGGCTCACCCCGAAAGTGCCCGTCGCGCCCTGCTGGATGCCCAGTTGGGTCGGCGAGGCGACCACGGCGGGACCGGCGGCGACCGTGATGCCGACCGGCGTCGAGGAGGCGGACGCGCCCAGGCTGTCGTACGCCTTCGCCACCAGCGAGTGGCTGCCCACGGTCAGACCGGTGACCGAGAGCGAGTACGGCGACGAGGTGTCCGTCCCCAGCAGGGTGGTGTCGTCATAGAACTCGATCTTGCTGATCGTCGCGCCGTCGGCCGCCGCGGCGGTCGCCGCCAGCGGCACCGCGTCGCCCTGTGTGTAGACCGCGCCCGCGCTCGGGCTGGTCAGCACGGCGACCGGCGGCTGGTGCGCGCCGGCGCAGGTCGTGCCGTTGACCGCGAATCCGGTGGGCGCCGCGTTGCTGCCGGTGTACGAGAACTGGGCGCCCGTCGACACCGCCGCGCCCGCCGCGATCGTGCCGTTGTACGACGCGTTCTGCACGGTGACCGAGGTGCCGGACTGGGACCAGGTGCCGTTCCAGCCGTTCGTCAGCTTCTGGTTGCCCGTGTACGCGTAGGTCAGCGTCCAGCCGTTGATGGCATCGGTGCCGCGGTTGGTGAGGGTCAGGTCGGCGGTGAAGCCGGTGCCCCAGTCGTTGGTCTTGTAGTCGACGCTGCACTGGACCGTCGCCGCGTGGGCGGGAGTCGTGCCGGTGGCGAGCATCGACAGGGGCAGGGCGAGGGCAGCGACGACGGCCGTCCACAACCGTCGTACGGCTCCGCGTCTCCGCCCGGGGTGCGGGGGGTGTGCGGGATGCATGTGCTGGTTCCTCCTTGCGCTTGCGGCTCGGGAAGGAGTCAAGGCTTGAACCAGTGGGAGCGCTCCCATAGTGGAGACGTGACATGGGTCGGTCAAGGCCGTTGAAGAGTCGAAAAGATTCGACGGACGCCGCTGAGGAAAAGTCAGGCAACTCCCCTGTTCTTCGCCGCTACTTGGCGCTACCTTCCTTCGCACCAGTGGGAGCGATTCCGTTCAGTCGACGCGTCCGTCACGACGCGCCCGAGCTGCAAGGAGTCGCTCATGCGACACCCCCCGCGTTCAGTTCTTTTAGCCGTTGCCGGTGCGGTGGCCCTCGTCGGGTCCGCGCTGGTGCCGGTGGTTTCGGCGTCCGGAGCGACGCCGGCGTGCACGGTGCAGTACACGGTCACCGGCCAGTGGGACACCGGCTTCCAGGCCTCCGTGACCATCACCAACAACATGGCGGCCATGAGCGGTTGGAGCCTCGGCTTCGGCTTCGCGAACGGTCAGAAGGTCACCCAGGGCTGGAGCGCCAAGTGGTCCCAGTCCGGTACGACGGTCACCGCCGCGAACGAGAGCTGGAACGGCGTGCTGGCCACCGGCGCCAGTGTCAGCGCCGGGTTCCTCGGCTCCTGGTCGGGGAGCAACGCCGTACCGACGGCGTTCAAGCTCAACGGCACGACCTGCAACGTCGATTCTGAACCCACGCCCACGCCCACTCCGACCCCGACCGGGCCGCCCGGCACCGGCACGGCGCCCGCCCTGCACGTCTTGGGCACCAAGCTCGTGGACGCCGGCGGCACGGCCCACCGGCTGCTCGGTGTGAACCGCTCCGGCGGCGAGTTCATGTGCGTGCAGGGCTACGGGATCTGGGACGGCCCGGTGGACGACGCGGCGATCAAGGCGATCGCCGACTGGAAGGCGAACGCGGTCCGCATCCCGCTCAACGAGGAGTGCTGGCTGGGCCTGTCCAACGTCAAGTCCGAGTACGCGGGCGCCAACTACATCAACGCGGTCAAGGACCTGGTGGCCCGCGTCGAGTCGTTCGGCATGACACCGATCCTCGATCTGCACTGGTCCTACGGCCAGTACACCGGCAACTCGGCCGGCTGCTCCGACGTGCACGCCACCTGCCAGAAGCCGATGCCGGACGCGCAGTACAGCCCGTCCTTCTGGTCCTCGGTGGCCGGTACCTTCAAGGACGACCCGGCGGCGGTGTTCGACCTGTTCAACGAGCCGTACCCGGACCGGGCCACCTCCACCGCCGCCCAGGCCTGGGCCTGCTGGCGGGACGGCGGCACCTGCCCGGGGATCGGGTACGAGGTGGCCGGCATGCAGGATCTGGTGGACGCCGTCCGGTCGGCGGGCGCACAGAACGTCATCATGATCGGCGGGCTCGCGTACTCCAACGACCTCAGCCAGTGGCCGGCGTACCGGCCCACCGACCCGGCCGGCAATCTCGTCGCCGCCTACCACGTCTACAACTTCAACACCTGTGCCAGTGAGAGCTGCTGGAACTCCACCCTCGCCCCGGTCGCGGCCCAGGTGCCGCTGGTCGCCGGGGAGATCGGTGAGAACACCTGCTCGCACGCCTTCGTGGACCAGGTCATGAAGTGGTTCGACGACCGCGGCCTGTCCTACCTGGGCTGGACCTGGAACACCTGGGACTGCTCCTCCGGCCCGTCCCTGATCTCCGACTACAGCGGTACGCCGACGGCGTACGGCACCGGTCTGCGCGACCACCTCCAGGCCGTCAACTCCTAGCCCACCCACCGAAGAAGAAGGAAACCCGCACTCATGAGTCGTACCAGAACAGCGGTACTCGCCGCCCTGGCGCTCGTCGCCGGGGTGTCCGGGCCGGCGGTCGCCGTGACCCCCTCCTCGGAGGCGGCGATCTCCGCGATTCCCTGCACCGTCGACTACAAGATCCAGAACGACTGGGGCGCCGGCTTCACCGCCGCCGTGACCGTCACCAACAACTCGGCGGCGAAGTCGAGTTGGGCGGTGAAATGGTCGTACGCCGGGAACCAGAAGGTGACCAGCTACTGGAACAGCAAGATCACCCAGAGCGGCACCGCCGTCACCGCGGCCAACGAGACCTACAACGGCACCCTGGCGACCGGCGGTTCGGTCAGCTTCGGCTTCAACGGGTCCTACAGCGGCACCAACGCGCTCCCGACCGCTTTCACCCTCGACGGCGTCACCTGCAACGTCGACGACGGCAGCGGCGGGGGCGGCGGAGACGACGGGGGCGGTGGCAGCGGCACCCGTGTCGACAACCCGTACTCCGGCGCCAAGGTGTACGTGAACCCCGAGTGGTCCGCGAAGGCCGCCGCCGAACCGGGCGGCAGCCGGGTCTCCAACCAGCCCACCGGGGTCTGGCTCGACCGCATCGCCGCCATCGCGGGCGTGAACGGCGGCATGGGCCTGCGCGACCACCTCGACGCGGCCCTCGCCCAGAAGGGCAGCGGCGAGGAGGTCGTCCAGCTGGTCGTCTACGACCTGCCCGGACGGGACTGCGCGGCTCTCGCGTCCAACGGCGAGCTCGGCCCGACGGAGATCGACAAGTACAAGACGCAGTTCATCGACCCGATCGCGACGATCCTCGCCGACCCCAAGTACGCCTCGCTGCGGATCGTCACCACCATCGAGATCGACTCGCTGCCCAACCTGGTGACCAACACCGGCAGCCGGGCCACCGCCACCGCCAACTGCGACACCATGCTGGCCAACGGCAACTACGTGAAGGGCGTCGGCTACGCGCTCGCCAAGCTCGGCGCGATCCCGAACGTCTACAACTACCTGGACGCCGGCCACCACGGCTGGATCGGCTGGGACGACAACTTCGCACCGGCGGCCAACGTGTTCAAGCAGGCGGCCACCAGCGAGGGCGCGACCGTCGACGACGTGGCCGGGTTCATCACCAACACGGCCAACTACAGCGCCCTGAAGGAGAACAACTTCACCGTCAACGACACGGTGAACGGCACCTCCGTGCGCCAGTCCAAGTGGGTCGACTGGAACCGGTACGTCGACGAACTGTCCTTCGCCCAGGCCTTCCGCACCCAGCTGGTCTCGGTCGGCTTCAACTCCGGCATCGGCATGCTGATCGACACCTCCCGCAACGGCTGGGGCGGCAGCGCCCGCCCGACCGGCCCCGGCGCGACGACCAGCGTGGACACCTACGTCGACGGCGGCCGCTACGACCGCCGGATCCACATCGGCAACTGGTGCAACCAGTCCGGTGCCGGCCTCGGCGAGCGCCCGCAGGCGAGCCCGGCCACCGGGATCGACGCCTACGTCTGGATGAAGCCTCCGGGCGAGTCCGACGGCTCCAGCACCGCCATCCCGAACGACGAGGGCAAGGGCTTCGACCAGATGTGCGACCCGACGTACACGGGCAACGCCCGCAACGGCAACAGCATGTCCGGCGCCCTGCCGAACGCGCCGCTGTCCGGGCACTGGTTCTCCGCCCAGTTCCAGCAACTGATGACGAACGCCTACCCGCCGCTGTCGTAGGACGGTGACCGTCCGCCGGGGTCAGCCCTGCGCAGAGCCCAGGGCCAGGCCCCGGCGGACCGCGCGTTCGACCGGCGAGTAGGCCCCGTCGGGGCGGTCCAGCTCCAGGGGCGCGTTCAGGTACAGCGGCGGCTGGGCCAGGAAGCGCGGACGGGTGCCGTGGTTCGGCTGGGCGGCATGGACCAGGAACGGGTGGCACAGGTAGACGTCGCCCGGCCGGCCGGTGGCGAGGGCGACCGGGCGGTGCGCGGAGGCCGCCGCCACCTGCGGGCCGAGCTCGCCCAGCGTGGCACCCTCGGCGCCGTACGGCTCCAGGATCCGGGGCACGTCCAGGTGCGAGCCGACCCGGATGCGGGTCGGGGCGTCCTCCTCGGTCACCTCACTGAACAGGAACAGCATCAGCAGGGCGCGCTCCCTGGACCACACGTTGGCGTACCAGTCGGTGGCGCCCTCCGGCATGAAGCTCGTGTCGATGTGCCAGCCCGCGTCGTCCGGCTCCTCCCGGTGCGGGAACCTCAGCGGGAAGGCGCCCAGCGAGTAGCGCGGGTCCCAGCGCCGCTCACCGACCAGCAGGTCGAACGCCTCGTGCAGCACAGGGGAGTTGGGGGCGGCGGCGAAGGGGCCGTCGGCCAGGCCGGCCACCCAGACCACCGGGTCCTTCCAGGTGCCCGGGTCCTCGGGGTCGTACCCCGTCTCCTGCCACAGCCGCCGGGCGCAGCCCTCGGCGACCCGGGGTGCGACGGCCCCCTCGATCCTGACGAAGCCGTCGGTCAGGAAACGCTCCACCAACTCGTCGTCCATCCGCCCATCGTGGCCCGCCGGGCTTGCCGTCCGCATCCTCTTTTTTGCCGCACCGGCAACAGGACTGGCCTCCGGGCGGTGCGTCGGCGCACCCTGGCGGCACCCGGACGAGAGGCTGCTCCCATGGCGCACGATCACCACCACCAGCACACCGACACCCACACGCACGCGCACACCGACATCGACTGGGCCGAGATGGCCCCGCACCTGGAATCGCAGGCCGAGCTGTTCGCGCCGCTCTACGAGAACGCCCTGGGCTGGCTCGGCAAGGAGGTCACCGAGCCGGGGCTGATCGTCGACGTGGGCAGCGGGCCGGGCGTGGTGTCGTGTCTGTTCGCCGAGGCCTTCCCGGGTGCGCGGGTGCTGGCGGTGGACGGCAGCGAACCTCTCCTCGACCGGGCCAGGACCCGCGCCGAGCGGCTCGGTGTGGGAGACCGCTTCGACGTCCTCGCCGGTGAACTCCCGGGCGTCCTGGACAAGCTGGACTTCCCGGCGGACCTCCTGTGGGCCGGACACAGCCTGCACCACCTCGGCGACCAGCGGGCCGCGCTCACCGCCTTCGGCGAGCGGTTGGCCCCCGGCGGCACCCTGGCCATCCTCGAAGGCGGCCTGCCCAGCCGCTTCCTGCCCCGGGACATCGGCATCGGCCGGGCCGGGCTCCAGGCACGGCTGGACGCGCTGCAGGAGGAGTGGTTCGCGCAGATGCGCACCGACCTGCCCGGAGCCGTCGCCGAGCCCGAGGACTGGCCCGCGCTGCTCAACTCCGCCGGCCTCAGGTACGCCCGCAGCCGCAGCTTCCTCATCGACCTGCCCGCCCCGGCCCCCGACCGGGCCCGCGCCTACGTCACCGAGATCCTCTCCCGGCTGCGTGACAGCGTCGGCGCCGCTCTGGACGCCGACGACCGCACCACCCTGGACCGCCTCCTCGACCCGGCCGACCCGGCGAGCGTGCACCGCAGGCCCGACGTGTTCGTCCTCGGCGCCCGCACCGTGCACACGGCCGTACGGCCCGTCTAGCAGCGGCGCGCGTACACACTCACCCGCGCTCCGCGCACGGTCCGCGTCCCCCACTCCTCGAACCGCGCGGCGAGCGCCCTGCGCCTGGCGACCTCACCGGGCGCGGGATCCTGCGGCTGTCCCACCGGATCCCGCAGTACGACGACGCGGTGCGCGGTGAGCAGCCGGGCCCGGATCACGGACGGGCCGGCCTCCGTGCCGCACCGCCCCACCTGCGGGCCTTGACATCGAGAGCGCTCGAAGTGATGGACTCCGGCCGATCACCAACCGCAGGGGGAACCATGAACGACTCTCCGGTCGCGCTCATCACCGGTGGCGGCAGCGGCATCGGTGCCGCCGTCGCACGGCAACTGCTGGACGCGGGCCACCGGGTGGCCGTCACCGGGCGGGGCGCGGAACGGCTGGCGGCCTTCGCCCGCGAACTCGGAGAACCGGCCGGGCTGTTGACCGTCGTGGGGGACACCGCCGAGTACGCCGACGTGCAGGCGGCGGTCGACAGCACGCTCAAGGCGTACGGGCGGCTCGACACCGTCGTCGCCAACGCCGGTTTCGCCACCCACGACACCGTCGCCGACGGCGACCCGGCGGGCTGGGCCGAGATGGTCCTCACCAACGTCCTCGGCCCCGCCCTGCTGATCCGCGCCTCCGTCGACGCCCTGAAGGCGAGCCGGGGGCGGATCGTGCTGGTCGGCAGCGTCGCCGGGTTCGTGAACACGCCCGGCAACCTGTACGGGGCGACCAAGTGGGCGGTCACCGGGCTCGCGGAGAACACCCGCCGCCAGGTGACCGAGTTCGGCATCGGCGTCACGCTGGTCGCGCCGGGCCGGGTGGAGACCCCGTTCTGGGACGCCAACGGCAGCCTGCCGCCCGGCCTGCTGCTGACCGCCGACCAGATCGCCGACTCGGTGGTGTGGGCGATCCGGCAGCCGGCCGGCGTGGACGTCAACACCCTCGTCGTACGCCCGCTGGGGCAGCCCAACTGACGTGCCCCGACGGCCCGGTACCGCGAGGTACCGGGCCGCCCGCCCTCCCCGGGTCAGTTGTTGGCCAGGAACTGCTTCGCCAGCTGGTCGCCGAGGGACACCGCCGCGCTGTGGCTCTCGATGGGGGAGACCTTGGAGTTCTTGAACAGGATGTAGGTGACGCCGGAGTCGGCACCGCCGGTCGCCGGGTCGGGGTCGATGCCGAGCGCCTTGGCGGTGGCGTACGACGCCTCGCCGATGATCTTCGTGGGGCCGGTGTCGCCGACCACCGCGTACTCGACCTTGTTGTTGTAGACGACGGCGACCACGCCGCCGCCCTTTATGCCGGCACCGGAGTAGTTCCAGATGCTGCTGGAGCTGGGCACCACGACGTACGGCAGCGACTCGGCCTTGAGCGGCTTGCCGTCGGACTGGTGGAACGCGGTGTCGTCCTGGTACCAGGGGTCGCGGTCCTCGTTGCAGTTGGTGGTGCGCTGGCCGTCGCAGTCGATGTCCATGTCGGACTTCCAGAACACCGCGCCGTTCTTCCCGCACACGGGGATCGTGGCCGAGGTCTCGTCGTCGGTCTTGTACTTGCCGCTGGAGATCTGGGAGCAGGAGGTCACCTTGGCGAGCAGGTCGGCCGCGCTGACCGAGCCCTCCTGAGCGGACTTCGGGACGGTGGTGCCGGACGCGCTCGCGGGAAGCACTCCGGCGGCCAGCAGTGCGGCCCCGGAGGCCGCGGCGAGGGTCAGTGTTCGGATGCGCACTGTGGGGGGTCCCCTTCTGTTAGGAAAGTTTCCTGACCGGGTGCCGTACAAGGTGGCGCGGGCTGCATGTCCGCGTCAACCCCTGAGTGTGAACTCGGCGAATTGTCATGCATTGCGGGGGAATGGGCCACGGGGAACACTGGTGGGGCAGGGCATTCCGAAGATTTACGCAGGAGCCGTGCGGGGGTTGAGCAGTGGCTCCGGTGGCTCCTGGGAGGCGAGGGGTCATGTTCGTACGCACGGTGTACGCCACCGGCGATCCGGCGCAGATCGAGTCCGCCATCCGGGCGCTGAACAGCGAAGGGCGCAGTCTGCTGGAGGAACGTCCCGAGTACCGGGGTGCGGGCGTCTTCGTCGACCGGGATCTGGGCAAACTGCTCGCGGTGAGCTGGTGGGGCTCCGAGGAGGCCCGGCGCAACAGCGACCAGGTGATGCGCGAGCGGCGTGGGCCGATGCTGGAGCCGTTCGCGGGCACCGTCGCCGTCGAGAACTACGAGGTGGCCGTCTTCCACACGGTGCAGCTGCCGAGGGTGGGCGGCGGGGTGCGGATGACCAGGGTGGAGTTCGACCCGGCCGACACGGACCTGTTCATCGAGACGTTCCGCTCCTCGGGTGTACCCCGCCTGGAGACGCTGCCCGGCTTCGCGCGGTGTGCCCTGTGCGTCGACCGGCAGCGGGGCCGGGGCACGGTCGGCGTGCTCTTCGTCGACCGCGCCTCGATGGCCGCGTCCCGCGGCGGCCAGGCGGCGGCCCGGCGCCAGGACGTCGCCAAGGCGCGCGTGACCGTGGTCGCCCTGGAGGAGTTCGAGGTCGTCCACGCGGACGTGCACACCGTCCAGGCGGACGTGCACGCCGGCTGAGGCGCCCCGCAGTTGAGTCGGGGAACGCGAGCGGCCGTCCCACCGTGACCTCGGTGGGACGGCCGATGTGCGCCGGGCCGCCGCTCAGTCGACGTCGGTTACCCGGCCCATGTGCGCTCGCCCAATGTGCGGTCGGCCCATGTGCGCTCGCCCTATGTGCGGTCGGCCCATGTGCGCTCGCTCCATGTGGGGCCAGCCCATGTGGGCTCAGCCCATGTCGAAGGTGGCCGGGTCCGGGCCGATGCGGCGGTCCTCGTTGAGCGCGCTGATCGCCGCGAGGTCCTCGGTGTCCAGGCTGAAGTCGAACACCTCGATGTTCTCCTTGATCCGGGACGGTGTGACCGACTTCGGGATCACCACGTTGCCCAGCTGGATGTGCCAGCGCAGCACGACCTGGGCCGGGGTGCGGTTGTGCTTCTGTGCGATGGCGACGATCGCCGGCACCTCCAGCAGGCCCTTGCCCTGGCCGAGCGGGGACCAGGCCTCGGTGGCGATGCCCTGCTCGGCGTGGAACTCCCGGGCCGCGTGCTGCTGCAGGTGCGGGTGCAGTTCGATCTGGTTGACCGCCGGGATGACCGACGTCTCCTCGATCAGCCGCTCCAGGTGCTCCGGGAGGAAGTTGGAGACGCCGATCGCCTTGACGAGGCCGTCGGTCAGCAGCTGCTCGAACGCCTTGTAGGAGTCGATGTACTTGCCCCGGGCCGGCAGCGGCCAGTGGATGAGGTACAGGTCCAGGTGGTCCAGACCCAGCTTCGCCAGCGACGCGTCGAAGGCGCGCAGCGTGGCGTCGTACCCCTGGTCGGCGTTCCAGAGCTTGGTGGTGACGAACAAGTCCTCGCGGGGGATACCGGAGGCGGCGATGGCCTTGCCGGTGCCCTCTTCGTTGCCGTAGATCGCCGCTGTGTCGATGCTGCGGTACCCGGCCTCCAGTGCCGTGGCGACGGCCCGCTCGGCCTCGTCGTCCGGCACCTGCCACACACCGAAGCCCAGCTGGGGCATCTCGACGCCGTTGTTGAGGATTTTCGGGGGGACCTTGCTGCTCACGAGCTCTCGATCCTTAGGTTGTCGACAGGTGGTACACCCATCGTCAACGATCATCGGCCGTGATGCATTCCTGAGTCCGGAATCCGCCGGAACCGAGCGGTGAGTCAGCCTCTCGGTACGGAGAATGGCCGGAAATGCATCCGACCTTATGGGTCCGGACCATTGACCGCGGCCCGTTCCTGCCGGGACTCTGGTTCGCACCGTCGGACGTATCGCTGAACCCGGTACAGGGATGTGAACCACCCTGTGGGTTTTCCAGCGGATCCCTGTGAACGCGACTCCCTGTCTGCGCTCTGAGACCCCCAACCTCAGGAAAGCAGGTACGTACCCATGAACGAGACGACCTCGGAAGACCGCCAGGCGGAACCCACCGCTCTGCAGACATCCGATGAAAAGGTCTGGCGAAGCCCTGGTTATCAGGTCGTGGAGACTGCCCTGGAAGTGACCGGCTACGCCCTCGGCGACCGCTGACCCGCACCATGACCGTCACGAGCGTCCACGCCGGGACGACCGCCGGCCCCTGGCCGGTCACGGAGTTCACCGAACGGCTGCGGGCCGTCACCGCCGACCGTTACCACGACCGGCACCCCTTCAACCAGCGCATGCACCGCGGCGAACTGACCCCGACCGAGCTGCGCCGCTGGATCACCAACCGCTTCCACTATCAGCGGCACATCCCCGTCAAGGACGCCCTGATCCTCGCCAAACTGGACCGGCCGGCGCTGCGCCGCTCCTGGCTGCGCCGCGTCCGCGACCACGACGGCGCCGCGGAGGGCGAGGGCGGTATCGAACGCTGGCTGCGCCTCGGTGAGGCGGCCGGCCTCGCCCGTGACCAGTTGTGGGACACCTCCCGGGTGCTGCCCGGGGTGCGCTTCGCGGTCGAGGGGTACGTCACCTTCTGCCGGGTACGCCCCGCGCTGGACGCGGTCGCCGCCTCCCTCACGGAGCTGTCCGCGCCCGGCCTGATGCGCACCCGCATCGCCGCCTTCGAACGCCACTACCCGTGGATCGACCCGGCCGGACTCGCCTACTTCCGCGGCCGCGTCGACCAGGGTGCCCGGGACGGCGAGGAGGCGCTCGCCCTGGTCCTGGGGTGGGCCCGCACCCGTGAGCAGCAGCAGCGCGCCGTCGCCGCGCTCGCCTACAAGTGCGAGGTGCTGTGGGCGCTGCTCGACGCCGTGGACCGAGGGGACACCGCGGGCTGGGGCGGGTCATGACCTGGCGGCCCGCGCTCGCCCGCGCGGTCGTGCTGCGCCACGACCGGGTGCGCGGCACCGACCTGTTGCTGCTGCCCGAGCGGGTGGTCGTCCTGCACGGCCGGGCGGGCGGGGTGCTGCGCCTGTGCGACGGCAGCCGGGCGGTGGCGGACATCGTCACCGAACTGTCCAGGACGTTCCCGAACGCCCCGGTCGCCACCGAAGTTCCCGAGTTCCTCACGGCGTTACGGAGAGAGGGGTGGCTGAAATGACCACGGCCCGCCCGGACAGGGATCCACCTGCGGCGAACACCGCCGAGCGGGGTGCGGGACGGCATCCACCGATCCCGGCCGATCCCGGCGGAAGGCGAGCTTCGCCGCCCCCCGTCGGGCCGGGCGGGGGACACGCTTCGTCGGCTTTCGCCGAGTCGGCCGGAGGGCGGGTCTCGTCGGCTCCCGCCGGGTCGGGTGGCGCGCCGGAGTCACGGACCCCCGTCGAACCCGGCGGAGGATCAGGCTCGCCTGCTCCCGTCGCGTCCGGCGATGGACCGGCCGATCCACCCCCCGTCGCACCGCCCTGGGCGTTGCCGGCCGAGCTCACTCATGCCTGTCCCTTGCGCTGCGGGTATTGTTCTAACCCGGTCCGACTGACCGGTCGGTCAGCTGAGTACGGGACCGGACAGTGGGCGGAGGTGTTCCGGCAGGCCGGTGAGTTGGGCGTGGTGCAGACCCATCTGTCCGGCGGTGAGCCGCTGCTGAGGCGGGATCTGCCCGAGCTGGTCGCCGCCGCCGACACCGCCGGCCTCTACACCCAGCTCGTCACCAGCGGGCTCGGACTGAGCGAGCACCGGCTGGCCGGGCTGGCGGGCGCCGGGCTGCGCAGTGTGCAGCTGTCCGTGCAGCACCCGGAACCGACGGCCGCCGAACGCATCGCCGGCGCCCGCTCGTTCGCGGCCAAGGAACGCGCGGCCCGGCTGGTCCGGGCGGCGGGCCTGCCCCTCGGTCTCAACGTCGTCCTGCACCGGGGCAACCTGGACGCCGTCGAGGATCTGATCGCACTCGCCGTGGCATGGGGCGCGGACCGGATCGAGCTGGCCAACACCCAGTACCACGGGTGGGCGGCCCGCAACCGTGCCGCCCTGCTGCCGCTCCCCGGCCAGGTCGAGCGGGCCCGGGAGACGGTCCTTCGATGGCGCCGGCGCCTGGACGAACCCGAGCTGGTCTGGGTCGCCCCGGATCTGGTGGGCGGCACGGCGAAGCCCTGCATGGGCGGCTGGGGCCGGATCTCGCTCACCGTGGCCCCCGACGGCACCGTCCTGCCCTGCCCGGCCGCGGCCACCCTGCCGGGCCTGGACCCGCCGACGGTCCGGGAGCGCGAACTCGCCTGGATCTGGCGGGAGTCGAAGGCCTTCAACGCCTACCGGGGTGAGTCCTGGATGCGCGAGCCCTGTCGGGGCTGCGCCCTGCGCACCGCCGACTTCGGCGGCTGCCGCTGCCAGGCGTACGCGCTCACCGGAGACGCCCGCAACACCGACCCGGCCTGCCGCCACGCGCCAGGCCACCGTGCCGTACCCCTCCGGCGGACCACCGCGGCCGCCGCCTACCGAGAAGGAGGACCATGAAACGCCTACGAGCCGCCCTGGTGGCTGTCGCGCTCACCACCGCCGCGGCGGCGACGCTCCCCGCCGCGGTGTCCCCGCCCGCCACCGCGGCCACCGCGACCAGGCCCGCCACCGCTCCCGACTGGTCCACCGCGGTCGTCGACTCCACCATGGCCCGCTACACCCCGAGCACCATCGGCGGCTGGTCCTACCCGGTCGGCCTCTACCTCTACGGCCAGTACCTCACCTACCGGCGCACCCACGACCCCCGCTACCTCGCGTACCTCAAGAGCTACGTCGACCGGTTCGTGAGGAGCGACGGCTCGATCGACCAGTCGTTCAACAGCCTGGACAGCATGCAGGCGGGCCGGCTCCTGGTCATCCTCCATCACGAGACCGGCCAGGACCGCTACCGCAAGGCCGCCAAGAAGATCCGCGACCGCCTGAACACCTACCCGCGCACCGGCGACGGCGGCTTCTGGCACGCGGACAACTCCAGCCGCGCGCACCAACTGTGGGCGGACGGCGTCTACATGGTGAACCCGTTCCTCGTCGAGTACGGCAAGGAGTTCGGGGACAGCGCGTACGCCGACGACGAGGCGGCGAAGCAGCTCGCCGTCTACGGCGGCCACCTCCAGGTCGCGAACGGACTACTCAAGCACGCCTACGACGAGTCGAAGAGCGTGAGTTGGGCGGATCCGGCGACCGGGCTCGCGCCCGAGCACTGGTGCCGTGCCGTCGGCTGGTACGCGATGGCGATCGTCAACGTGCTGGACGCCGTCCCGGCGGACCAGTCGCGCCGACCCCAGCTGCTCACCATCTTCCGGAAACTGGCGGCGGGGTTGGAGAAGTACCAGGATCCGGCGACCGGACGCTGGTTCCAGGTGATGGACAAGGGCGGGCGCGGCGACAACTGGACCGAGACGTCCTGCTCCAGCATGTTCACCTACGCCCTGTCCCGCGGCGTCCAGCAGCACTACCTCGACCCGCACTACGAGGATGTCGCCCGCCGCGGCTACCAGGGCGTGCTCGCCGAGCTGTCCGTCGGCGCTGACGGCCGCACCGACCTCGCCGGCATCTCCATCGGCACGAACGTCGGCGACTACGCGTACTACGTCGCCCGCACCCGGGCCACGAACGACTTCCACGGCCTCGGGGCCTTCCTGATCATGAACGAGCAACTGCGAGGTGATTCCGTGTCATGAGCACAACACTCAGAGCTGCTGTCGCGCGGCACAGGGCTGCCGCGACCGTCCTCTCGGTTCTCGCCGTCGTCCTCGGGCTCTCCCGACCCGCGGCCCTGGCATCCCCGCACACCGCGCCCCGCGCCGCCGTCTACGACGTACGTGACTACGGTGCCAAGGGCGACGGCTCGGCCAACGACACCCCGGCCATCGACAAGGCCGTGGACGCGGCCGGTTCGGCGGGCGGCGGCACCGTCCGCTTCACCGCCGGCACCTACAAGTCCAAGAACACCATCCACATGAAGAGCCATGTGACGCTCCAGCTCGACAAGGGCGCCACCCTCCAGGGCTCCAGTGCCGACAGCTACGACAAGGCCGAGTCCAACCCGAACGACGCCTACCAGGACTACGGCCACAGCCACTTCCACGACGCGATGATCTACGGCGACAAGCTCACCGACATCGGTTTCGTCGGCCAGGGCGTCATCGACGGCGCCGGCAACCTGATCACCGGCAACCCGAAGTCCGGCGAGGCCGACAAGATCATTTCGCTGACCCGGTGTGACGGACTCGGGATCGGCGACGGCCTCACCCTGCGTCGCGGCGGCCACTTCGCGGCCCTGATCAACGGCTGCACGAACGTCAGGTCCGACCACCTGACCATCGACACCGCGAGCGACCGCGACGGCTGGAACATCATCTCCACCACGAACGTCACGGTCACCGACGCGAACATCAAGGCCAACGACGACGCCCTGGTCTTCAAGAGCGACTACGCCCTGGGCGCGAAACTTCCCAACGGGCACGTCCGGGTGAGTGATTCCTCCCTGTCGGCCAAGTGCTGCAACGCCCTGATGTTCGGCTCCGAGACCTGCGGGGACTTCTCGGACTACCAGTTCGAGAACATCCGCATCGAGGGCGCGGACAAGTCCGGGCTCGGCATGGTCTCCATGGACGGCGCGAAGATCTCCGACGTCCACTACAAGGACATCACCATGACCGGAGTGCACTCCCCGATCATGGAGAAGATCGGCACCCGCAGGCGCTGCGGAAACAGCCCGGGCATCGGCTCGATCAGCGATGTGACGTACGAGAACATCACCGCCACCGGCGCCACCCCGTCCTTCAGCCCGACCCTGTGGGGCGAGAGCGGCCACCGGATCCACGGGGTGACCTTCACCGACGTCGACATCACCGTGCCCGGTGGCAACGGCACCATGTCGGCCGGTGTGCCGGGCAACGACCCCAAGGACTACAACCCCAAGGCCATCGGCACCCGGCCGGCCTACGGCTGGTACCTGCACAACGCCGACGACATCCAGTTCACCGACAGCTCCGTGAAGTTCGCGGCGGACGACGGACGACCGGCGGTCATCGCCAACGCGGCGAGCGGCATCCGCCTCACCCGCTTCACCGCGCAGAAGGGCGGCGACTCCCCGTACGACATCGGACTCCAGGACGTCACGGGCGCCTGCCTGACCGACAGCCACAACACCTCCGGCGGTGCCCTCCGCGTCTCGGGCGGCCAGGACTGCGGTACGGCCGCGAACCCGCTCGACCTGGAGAATCCCCGGCAGGACTTCCTCCGGGGCTCCGTCGGCGGCCTCTTCCTGCACTGGGGTCTGCGCACGGCCCCCGCCCACACCAGCTGCACCGCCTGGGAGAACGACGTCACCAGCGGCGGCTGGACCCCCGACTACTGGGTGAAGGAGGCCCAGAAGCTGCACACCCAGTACCTGGTCCTCGCCACCTTCCACAGCCGCCTCGGCTACGCCCGCCCCTGGCCCTCGAAGATCCCCGGCTCCTGCGCCACCAAACGGGACTTCCTCGGCGAGCTGATCACCGCCGCCAAGGCCAAGGGCATGAAGGTCATCCTCTACATGACCGACGACCCCCAGTGGCACGACGAGGGCGGCCACGAGTGGCTCGACTCGGCCGCCTACTCCGCCTACAAGGGCAAGGAGGTCGACCTCACCACCCGCGACGGCTTCGGCCAGTTCAGCTACGACAACTTCTTCGAGGTCATGGACCGCTATCCCGACCTCGGCGGCTTCTGGATCGACAACGACAACGCGTACTGGGAGAGCCACGACCTGTACGCACAGATCCAGCAGAAGCGCCCCGCGTACACGCTCAGCAACAACAACGAAGACACGCCGATCATGGACATGATCAGCAATGAGCAGAAGACCGGGATGACCCCGTCCTACGACTACCCGCAGGCGGTCTACACGGCCCAACCCCGCCTGACCGAGGCCGATTTCAAGCTGCCCTCGACGGGAGCCTGGTGGTACGACGGCTCGGACCCGACCGTCGACCGCACACTCACCCTGGGCCGGCTGGTCACCAACGCCGGCTCCTCGGTGAAGGCTCTGATGGCCGAGACCGCCCAGGTCAACGGCAGGTTCCCGGCCAACCAGGCGAGCTTCAACACCTTCGCCGACTCCTATCTCGACCCCATCTGGGAGTCCCTGCACGGCACCGAGGGCGGCGGCTACCTGTACGGCGGCCTCAAGCCCGGCTTCTGGAACGACGGGGCGCACGGCGTCACCACCATCGCCAAGGGCGACTCCGCCCGCCAGTACATCCACGTCCTGACCCCACCCTCGACCAGCACCCTGCGGATCCGCGACAACGGCTACCGCATCGCCTCCGTCACCAACCTCCGCACGGGCAAGGCAGTCTCCTGGTCGCAGTCCGGCGGTGTGCTGACCCTGACCGGGCTCGGCGACTGGGATCCGTACGACACCGTCTTCAAGGTCATGACCGCCGGCCGTCAGGGCATCCTGTCCGGAGTCAAGGTCACCGCGAGCGCCTCGGCGAGCGGTCACGCGGGCTCCGCCGCCGGTGACAGCGACTACCTCACCTACTGGGACAGCAACAAGACGCTGCCCGTGAACCTGACCTTCGACCTCGGCTCGGCCAAGAAGATCCAGTACATCGGCCTCAACCAGCGCGAGGACTCGGTCGCCTACGCTCGCTCCGGCACCGAGCAGTCGGCGCGCATCAAGGCGTACAAGGTGTTCCTCAGCGACGACGGCACGAACTGGGGGAGCGCCGTCAAGTCCGGGGAGCTGCCCAGCCGACGCGGTATCCAGGGCATCGACCTGACCGCCGCCACCGCCCGCCATGTCCGCCTGGAGGTGGACTCCACCTGGGCCGCCGCCACCGACACCACGCGCTACAAGCGGCTGCGCGTCGACGAGGCCTGGATCGGCACGGCCTACGCGACGCCCGTGAACGGAGGACGCCCGTGATCCGGATCAGAACACTGACGGCAGCGGTCGCCGGACTGCTGGTCGCCGCGGCGGTACCGCTCGTGGGCACCGCCCACCCGGCCGCCGCCTCCGACAACGGTCAGTCCGTCCGGCCCGCCATGGGCTGGAGCAGCTGGAGTTATGTGCGCCGCCAGCCCACCGAGGCCAAGATCAAGGCCCAGGCCGACGCGCTGGTCGCGAGCGGGCTGAAGGACCACGGCTTCGTCCACGTCAACCTCGACGACTTCTGGCAGAAGTGCGACTCGAACGGCTTCACCGTCGACTCGTACGGCCGCTGGGCCGTCGACACCGCCAAGTTCCCCGGCGGCATCAAGGCCGTCGCCGACTACGTCCACTCCAAGGGCCTGAAGTTCGGCTTCTACGTCACCCCTGGCATCGCCAAGAACGCCGTCACCAAGAACACCCCGATCGAGGGCACGTCGTACCACGCGAAGGACATCGCGGACACCTCGAAGAGCGAGAAGAACTACAACTGCAAGAACATGTACTACATCGACTACTCCAAGCCGGGCGCGCAGGAGTTCGTGAACTCCTGGGCGAACCAGTTCGCCTCCTGGGGAGTCGACTACCTGAAAATCGACGGGGTGGGCAGTCAGGACGTCCCGGACGTGAAGGCCTGGTCCCAGGCGCTGCGCGGCACCGGAAGGCCCATCACCTTCGGGCTCTCCAACAACCTTCCGATCGCCGACGCCCCGACCTGGCGGCAGCTCGCGAACAGCTGGCGCACCCAGGGCGACGTCGAGTGCTACTGCGGTCCCGGCGACCACGGCAGCGGCTATCCGCTCACCGACTGGTCGCATGTCTCCGCCCGCTTCGACACGGCCGCGAACTGGCAGCCGTACGCCGGTCCCGGCGGCTGGAACGACCTGGACTCCCTGGAGATCGGCAACGGCGACCAGGCCGGCCTCACCGCCGACCAGCGGCGCTCCCACTTCACCCTGTGGGCGATGGCCGCGGCCCCGCTGCTCCTCGGCACCGACCTGACCCGTCTCGACACCGTCGACAAGGCCATGCTCACCAACGACCGGCTCATCGGCGTCGACCAGGACGGGGTCGCCGCGAAGCGGATCGTGAACAGCGGGGTCAAACAGGTGTGGAGCAAGAAGGAGAGCGACGGCCAGTACGTCGTCGCCCTCTTCAACACCGGCACCTCCGGCAGCTCCACGGTCTCGGTGAACTGGACCCAGGTCGGCTTCTCCGGCTCCGGCGACGTCACCGACCTGTGGTCCGGCTCCCACAAGGGCGTGACGGCCGGCTCCTACAGCGCCGACCTGCGGCCGGGCGAGACCCGTCTGATCCGCGTCAGACCGGTCGACTCGCTCAAGGCGGCGGCTGCACCGGGCTTCGCCGTCGCCCCCTACGAATACCTCGGCTGGGGCAGCCCGCAGAATCCCGCGTCGGTGATGTCGGCGACCGGCGTCAAGTGGTTCACCCTTGCCTTCGTCCTCTCCGACGGCACCTGCAACCCCAAGTGGGACGGCTCGCGCCCGCTCACCGGCGGCGACGACCAGGCGAAGATCAACGCGATCCGGGCGGCCGGCGGAGACGTCGTCGTCTCCGTCGGCGGCTGGAGCGGGAACAAGCTCGGCGAGAAGTGTTCCAGTGCGAGCGCACTCGCCGGCGCCTACCAAAAGGTCATCAACGCCTACCGGTTGAAGGCCCTCGACATCGACATCGAGAACACCGAGTGGTCCAACCCGACCGTACGGCAGCGGGTGGTGGACGCGCTGAAGACGGTCAAGGCGAACAACCCCGGTCTCAGGACCGTCATCACCTTCGGCACCACGACCGGCGGCCCCGACTCCACCGGCGTCGACATGATCAAGCGGGCCGCGAACTCCGGTCTGTCGAACGACGTCTGGTGCATCATGCCGTTCGACTTCGGCGGGGGCGCCACGAACATGGGCACCCTCACCACCCAGGCCATGGAAGGTCTCAAGGCCCGGGTCAAGTCCGCCTACGGCTACAGCGACGCCACCGCCTACGCCCACATCGGCCTGTCCTCGATGAACGGCACGACCGACGACTCCGGGGAACGGGTCCGCGTCGCCGACTTCAGGACCATGCTCGGCTACGCCCAGCAGCACCACATCGGCCGCCTCACCTACTGGTCCGTCAACCGCGACCGGGCCTGTGGCTCCGGCACCGACGGGGACTCCTGCAGCGGTGTCTCGCAGCAGCCGTACGACTACCTCAAGGTCTTCGCCCAGTACACGGGCTGAGAGGGAGCAACCTCCATGAACCTCAAGAGAGTTCTGCCCTACGGGCTGGCCGCGGTGCTCGCGCTGCCGCTGGCCGGGCTGAGCCAGGGCACCGCCCTCGCGGCCACCGACTACCAGGCCGAGAGTGCGACGATCTCCCAGGGCACGGTCGCCACCAACCACACCGGCTACACAGGCACCGGCTTCGTCGACTACACCAACATCAAGGGCTCGTCCGTGGAGTTCACGGTGAGCGCGACCGCCGCGGGCACCTCGGCGCTCACCTTCCGCTTCGCCAACGGCACCGCCGTCGACCGGCCGATGGACATCTCCGTGGGCGGCACGGTCGTCGCGTCCGGCGTCTCCTTCCCGGCCACCGCCGACTGGAACACGTGGACCACGAAGACCGTCGACGTCCCCCTGGCGGCGGGCTCCAACAAGATCCGCGCCACCGCGACCACCGCCAACGGCGGTCCCAACCTCGACAAGGTCAGCCTCGACACGGCCGCCGACACCCAGGCCCCCACCAGGCCCGGCCAGCCGTCCTGCTCCGACATCGGCGAGGACGGGCTGACCCTCGGCTGGGGCGCGGCCACCGACAACGTGGGTGTGACGGCGTACGACCTCTACGAGCACGGCAACAAGATCGGTGAGGCGCCCGGGAGTTCGTCCTCCAAGGCGCTCACCGGCCTCACCCCGGACACCACCTACGACCTCACCGTCATCGCCCGCGACGCGGCCGGCAACACCTCACCGGCCAGCCCGGTCGTCGACTGCACCACCGAACCGAGCTCCGACACCACACCGCCCACCAAACCCGGCACCCTGTCCGCGGCCGGCATCACGGCGAACACCGTCGACCTCTCCTGGGGCGCGTCCACCGACGACCGGGCGGTGACCGCGTACGACATCCGCAGCGGGTCGACGGTCTACCGGACGGTCACCGGCGCCACCACCAGTACCCTCACGGGCCTCGCCTGCGACAGCCCGTACACCCTGGACGTCGTTGCCCGGGACGCGGCCGGCAACGTCTCCGAGCCGAGCAACAGCGTCACCTTCACCACCAAGGCCTGCGCCACCGACGGTGGCGTCCCCTCCTCCGTCGCCACCCTCTCCTCCGGCTGGACGATCCCCTGGGGCACCTACTGGATGCCCGACGGCAAGACCGCCCTGGTCACGGAGCGGGACGACTTCCGGGTCTGGAAGGTGACCGAGGACGGTACGAGGACCCAGGTCGGGACCGTCCCGAACGCCGTCACCACCAACGGGGAGGGCGGGCTGCTCGGGGTCGCGGTCGACCCCAAGTGGGTGACGAACCACTACGTCTACTTCATGCACACCGCGTCCGAGGGCAACCGGGTCGTGCGCATGACCTACGACGGCAGCAAGCTCAGCGACTACAAGGTGCTGCTCCAGGGCATCAAGAAGAACCGCTACCACAACGGCGGACGGCTCCTCTTCGGCCCCGACGGCTATCTCTACGTCTCCACCGGTGAGGCCCAGACACCCGACCTCGCCCAGGACAAGAACTCCCTGAACGGAAAGATCCTGCGGATGACGACGGACGGAAAGGCGGCCCCGGGCAACCCGTTCGGGAACTACGTCTACAGCCTTGGCCACCGCAACCCGCAGGGCCTCGCCTTCGACCGCAACGGGCGGCTGTGGGAGGCCGAGTTCGGCAACAGTTCCAAGGACGAGCTGAACCTGATCAAGCCGGGCGCCAACTACGGCTGGCCGACCTGCGAGGGCACCTGCTCGGTCGCGGGAATGACCAACCCGAAGGCCACCTGGAACGTGTCAGAGGCCTCGCCGAGCGGTATCGCCATTGTCCGCAACGTCGTCTACATGGCGTCCCTGCGCGGCGAACGGCTGTGGCGCATCCCGATCAACGGCAACGCCGAGAGCGTCGGCACGCCGACGGCGTACTACGTGGGCACCTACGGTCGCCTGCGGACCGTGACCAAGGTGCCGGGCGCCGACCAGCTGTGGCTGTCCACCACCAACTGCGACAACAACGGCAACGAGCCCGACGGATCCGACAAGGTCTTCCGGATCGACATCAAGTGACGGGCTGACGGGTCGTCAGGCCCGGTAGAGGGCCTCGACCTCGTTGGCGTAGGCGTTCTCGATCGCCTTGCGCTTCAGCTTCAACGACGGGGTCAGCAAGCCGTGTTCCTCGGTGAACGGCTGGGCGAGGATACGGAAGGTACGGATCGACTCGGCCTGTGAGACCAGGGTGTTGGCGGCCACCACCGCGCGCCGCACCTCGGTCTCCAGGTCGGCGTCGCGCACCAACTGGGCCTCGGACATCCGGGGCTTGCCGCGCATCTGCAGCCAGTGCTCGACGGACTCGGTGTCCAGCGTGACCAGGGCCGCGATGTAGGGGCGGTCGTTGCCGACGACGATGCACTGGTTGACCAGCGGATGGTCGCGCACCCGCTCCTCCAGGACACCGGGGGAGACGCTCTTGCCGCCGGAGGTCACCAGGATCTCCTTCTTGCGGCCGGTGATGGTGAGATAGCCGTCCTCGTCCAGGGAGCCCAGGTCGCCGGTGGCCAGCCAGCCGTCGTGCAGGCAGGCGTCGGTGGCCTTCTGGTTGTTGAGGTAGCCCTGGAAGACGTTGCCGCCGTGCAGCCAGACCTCGCCGTCGTCCGCGATGTGCACGGTGGTGCCCGGGACGGCCTGGCCGACCGTGCCGTAGCGGGTGTGCTCGGGCGGGTTGGCGGTGGCGGCCGCCGTCGACTCGGTCAGGCCGTAGCCCTCGTAGATCTGCACGCCCGCGCCGGCGAAGAACAGGCCGAGCCTGCGGTCCATGGCCGAGCCGCCGGACATGGCGTTGCGGATCCGGCCGCCCATCGCCGCCCGCACCTTGGAGTAGACGAGCTTGTCGAAGAGCTGGTGCTGCACGCGCAGCGACGCCGACGGGCCGGCCCCGGTGCCCCACGCCTTCGCCTCGACGGCGTCCGCGTACTTCACCGCGATCTCCACCGCCTTCTCGAACGGGCCGCCCTTGCCCTCCTTCTCCGCCTTCCGCCGGGCCGCGTTGAACACCTTCTCGAAGATGTACGGCACCGCCAGGATGAACGTCGGCCGGAAGGCGGCCAGATCGGGCAGCAGCGCGGCCGCGTTCAGCTGCGGCTGGTGGCCGAAGCGCACGCCGTGCCGGACCGCGGCGACCTCCACCATGCGGCCGAAGACGTGCGCGAGCGGCAGGAAGAGCAGGGTGGAGACCTCCTCGCCCTTCTTCGCGCGGAACACCGACTCCCAGCGGCCGACGACCGCGTCCGCCTCGTACATGAAGTTCCCGTGCGACAGCACACAGCCCTTCGGGCGGCCGGTGGTGCCCGAGGTGTAGATGATCGTGGCGACCGACTCCGGGGTGACCGCCTGCCGGTGCCGGTGCACGACCTCGTCCTCCAGGTGCGCGCCCGCGTCGTACAGCTCCTGCACCGCGCCGGAGTCCAGCTGCCACAGCTGGCGCAGCTGCGGCAGCCGGTCGATGACGGTGGCGATCGTCATCGCGTGGTCCTCGTGCTCCACGATCGCGGCCGTGCACTCGGCGTCGTACAGCATCCAGAAGCACTGTTCGGCCGACGACGTGGGATAGACCGGCACCACCTGGGCACCGATCGTCCACAGGGCGAAGTCGAACAGCGTCCACTCGTAACGCGTGCGGGACATGATCGCGACCCGGTCGCCGAACCGGATGCCACGAGCCAGCAGCCCCTTGGCGAGGGCCAGGACCTCGTCGCGGAACTCGGCGGAGGTCACCTCACGCCACTGGCCGAGGTCGTCCTTGCGGCCCAGGGCGATGTGCAGCGGGTCCGCCAGGGCATGCTCGAACACGCAGTCGGCCAGACCGCCGACCGGCGGTGCCGACGCCAACGGCGGGTTGGTGAACTCGCGCAAACCCCGCTCCCGCTTCTCGCTCCCCAGTCACGCTCCGCACAGCGCCGTGAAAGCTACCCCACCGGCAGACCGTTCGGGAGGGGGTGCGAAAACGAGCATTGCTCTCGTATGTGCCCGTCAGGGCCCGGAAAATACCCTCACATGGGGAAGGGTCGGACAGAATCCTTACGGTTGAGTAAGTTCCGCCTCCGTAATCTCCACTGAATCTGTACGACCCGATTACCGCCCCCGGCCGGTTACCGGCCGGTCAGGCAGCCGGCAGTGCCGTCTCCTCCGAGGACTGCGCCGTCGGCGCCGTTTTCGTCACCGGGCCGTCCGTGCGCGGGGCCCGTACCAGCGCCAGGACCAGGGCGCCCGCCACCACCGAGGCGCCGCCCAGCACCAGCAGGGCGCCGTTCAGCCCGGAGGCGAAGGCCGTACGCAGGGTGTGCTCGGCGAAGGTGCCGCGCAGCGCTCCGGCGCCGCCGCCCGCCAGCCTGTGTGCCGCGTCGTGCGGCAGCGTGCCGGTCATCCGGGAGGTCACCACGGTCCCGGAGACGGCCACTCCGAGCGCGTACCCCAACTGCCGGACCGTGTTCACCGCACCGCCCGCCATCCCGGCCCGCTCCGCGGGCACCGCGGCCAGCGCCGCGCCCGCGACCGTCGGCGACACGAGCCCGGTGCCGACCCCCACCAGCACGAACCCCGGTATCAGCGCGGTCCAGGAGGAGCCCGCGCCCAGCACCGCCTGGCAGAGGTCGCCCGCGCCGATCAGCAGCAGCCCGCCGCCGACCGTCAGCCGGGCCGGCGCCCCGTGCAGCAGCCGTCCCACCAGCACCGCGACCACCATCGCCGCCACCGTCATCGGCAGCAGGGTCAGCCCGCTCCGCACCGGGGTCATCCCGAGCAGCGTCTGCATCCAGATCGACACGTACGGCAGCGCCCCGAACGCGACCCCGCTGAAGGCGAACGCCCCCACCATGACTCCGGTGAACGACCGCCCGCGCAGCAGCGACAGCTCGAGCAGCGGATGCGCGGCCCGCCGTTCCACCAGCACGAACACCAGCAGCCCCAGGGCCGCCGCGGCGAACGCGCCGAGCGCCGCCGACGCCGTCCAGCCGTCCTCCCCGGCCCGTACGACCCCGTAGGTCACGCCACCGGCGAACAGCGCGAACGCGACCGTGCCCGCCCAGTCCACGCGCATCCCGCGCGGCCCCCGAGACTCCGGTACGACCCGTAGCGTCAGCCACACCGCGACCACACTGACCGGCAGGTTCACCAGGAAGATCCACCGCCAGCCGGGCCCCGCCGTCAGCAGTCCGCCGACCACAGGACCGACCGCCGCGGCCCCGCCGCTCACCGCACCCCACACGCCGAGCGCCGCCGACCGCTGCCGCCCCTGGTAGACCGAGCCGAGCAGCGGCAGTGTCGTCGCGAACATCGCGGCCGCGCCCACCCCCTGCACGGCCCGCGCCGCCACCAGCGTCCCCGGCCCCGGCGCCAGCCCGCACAGCAGGCTCGCCGCGGCGAACAGCACGACACCGGCCACGTGCACCCGGCGCCGGCCGAGGATGTCGGCCGCCGCCCCCGCCCCCAGCAGCAGCGCGGCGAGCGCCAGGGCGTACCCGTCCACCACCCACTGCAGGTCGCTCAGCGACGCGTGCAGTGCCGCCGCCATGTCCGGCAGCGCCACCACCACGATCGTCACGTCGAGCAACAACATGAACGTTCCCAGACACACCGCGATCAGCGGCCCCCACCTGCGCATCTCTTCACTCCTCGGCCGAACGGCTTGCTGTCACTCCGTACCATGGGGCCGGTCCGGCCGATCGGGGCGGGGGAACCGGGATGTTCGGCGGAATCCGATGGGAGAGACCGTGCTGGCACTGGAATCCGACACGTTCGACGAACTGGACCTGCGACTGCTCAGCGCGCTGGAGGTCGACGGCCGGGCCTCCTTCAGCCGGATCGGGGCGGTGCTCGGCGTCTCCGACCAGACGATCGCCCGCCGCTACCGCAGACTGTGTGCCGAGGCCGGGCTGCGGGTGGTCGCGGTCCGGGACGCCGAACGGCTCGGCCAGGACCAGTGGATGCTCCGGCTGCGCTGCGCGCCCGACGGCGCCACCGTCATCGCCGAGGCCCTCGCCAAGCGCCCCGACACCGCCTGGATCGGGCTGGCCTCCGGCGGCACCGAGATCGCCTGTATGACCCGGCCGCGCCACCCCGGCGACCACGACGACCTGCTGCTCGGCAAACTTCCACGAACCCCCAGCGTGGTGGAGATCCGCGCCCAGCAGCTCCTGCACCGGTTCTACGGCGGGCCGTCCGGGTGGGTGCGGAAGTTCAGGGCGCTCACGGACGACCAGGTGGCCGCGTTGCGCCCGGCGGAGCCGGAGGCCGACGGGCCGGTGCGGCTGGACCCCGAGGACGCTCCGCTGCTCGCCGCGCTGGAGCGGGACGGGCGCGCGACCTACCCGGAGTTGCAGCGGGCAACGGGCCGGTCCGAGTCTTCGGTGAAGCGCCGGCTGGCCGCGCTGCTCGCCTCCGGAGCGGTGTACATCGACGTCGAGTACCGGTGCGAGGTTCTGGGATTCTCGAAGTCCGCGGTGCTGTGGATCACCACCACGCCGGCCGCGATGCACTCCGTGGGGGTGGCGCTGGCGGGGCATGACGAGGTGGCGTTCGCCGCGGCCACCGCCGGGCCGTCGCATGTCGTCGTGACGGCGGTGCTGCGCGACACGGCGCACCTGTACGCGTACCTGAGCGGGCCGGTGGGGCGGCTGGAGGGGGTCCAGCATGTGGAGTCCATGCCGTTCTTGCGGAGTGTGAAGCAGCTGACGTATCAGGGCTTGTGGTGAGTCCGCGGGGCGGTGGGGTCTGGCCGCGCCCACGCGGCGGTAGCCGCACATCCGAGGAGCGGTGGGGTCTGGCCGCGCCCACGCCACGCGGCGCTATCCGCACATCCGACTCAGCCCCGCGCCCTCGCCGGGCGCAACCGCTCGCCTCCTTTCAGGATCGCGGCTGCCAGCGCATCCGCCGCTGCCTGTGCCGGTGTGCGTCTCGGGCCGTGTACGACGACGAAGTCGACCTTGCCCAGTTCCGGTAGGCCCGTCCGGTCCGGGACGCGGAACAGGCCCGGCGGGATCAGGCCCTTCGAGTGGGCCATCACGCCCAGGCCCGCCCGGGCCGCCGCGATCAGCCCGTTGAGGCTGCCGCTGGTGCACACGATGCGCCATTCGCGGCCCTGGCGTTCCAGCGCCTCCAGGGCCAGGGCGCGGGTGATGCCCGGCGGGGGATAGACGATCAGCGGGACCGGGCGGTCGGGGTCCAGACGGAGCCGCTCCGCGCCGATCCACACCAGGTCGTCGTGCCAGACCAGCTCGCCCAGCGGATCCTCCGCGCGCCGCTTCGCAAGCACCAGGTCCAGCTTCCCGGCGGCCAGCTGCTCGTGCAGGGTGCCCGACAGCTCCACGGTCAGCTCCAGGTCGACCTCGGGATGGTCGTAGCGGAAGCCCTCCAGGATCTCCGGCAGCCGGGTGACGACGAAGTCCTCCGACGCGCCGAACCGGAGCCGGCCCCGCACCCTGGTCCCGGTGAAGAAGGCCGCCGCCTGCTCGTGCACCTCCAGGATCCGGCGGGCGAAGCCGAGCATCGCCTCGCCGTCCTCGGTCAGTTCCACCGAGTGGGTGTCCCGGGAGAACAGCTGGCGCCCGGCCGCGTCCTCCAGCCGGCGCACGTGCTGGCTGACGGTCGACTGGCGCAGTCCCAGGCGGCGGGCCGCCTGGGTGAAGCTGAGGGTCTGGGCCACCGCGAGGAAGGTCCGCAGCTGCGAAGGGTCATACACTCGAACATGTTATCGCGGAACGCGATAGCAGTCAGAGCGGTATGCCGGATTCCCGATCACCTCCCGGAGGAGGACGATGGGGAGGGGCCTTCCGGCCACCGGGAGAGCCCCCGGCGAGAGCCCGGCGTACGCGCCGGCCCGACAGCATGGACCGACCGCAAGTGGAGCACCGTGAAACGCCTCAGCTGGCCCAGTTGGATGCCGATCGACCCGTACGTCCTGCTGTTGCTCGGGACGGTATGCATCGCCGCGCTCCTCCCGGCCCGGGGCACCGCCGCCGACGTGGCCTCCGGCGCCTCCACGGCCGCGATCGCCTTCCTCTTCTTCCTGTACGGCGTCCGCCTGTCCACCCGCGAGGCCGTCGACGGACTACGCCACTGGCGGCTCCATGTCACGGTCCTGGTCTGCACCTTCGTGGTCTTCCCGGCGCTCGGCCTGGCCGCCCGCGGCCTGGTGCCCGTGCTGCTCACCCATCCGCTCTACCAAGGGTTCCTCTTTCTCACCCTGGTGCCCTCGACCATCCAGTCGTCGATCGCCTTCACCTCGATCGCCCGGGGCAACGTGCCGGCCGCGATCTGCGCCGGTTCCTTCTCCTCGCTGATCGGCATCGTCCTCACCCCGTTGCTCGCCGCCGCGCTGCTCGGCAGCAGCGGGGGCGGCTTCTCGGCCGACTCGATCGTCAAGATCGTCCTCCAACTGCTGGTGCCGTTCGTCGCCGGACAGCTGCTGCGCCGGTGGATCGGGGAGTTCATCGCCCGGCACAAGAAGATCCTCGGCGTGGTCGACCGCGGCTCGATCCTGCTGGTCGTCTACACCGCGTTCAGCGAGGGCATGGTCCGGGGCATATGGCACCAGGTCAGCGCCGTCCGGCTGGCCGGGCTGCTCGCCGTCGAGGCCGTGCTGCTCGCCGTGATGCTCCTCCTGACCTGGTACGGCGCCAAGGCGCTCGGCTTCGGCCGCGGCGACCGCATCGCCATCCAGTTCGCCGGATCGAAGAAGTCCCTCGCCTCCGGGCTGCCCATGGCCAGCGTCCTGTTCGGCGCCCATGCCTCGTTGGCCGTGCTGCCGCTGATGCTCTTCCACCAGATGCAGCTCATGGTGTGCGCGGTCATCGCCAAGCGCCGCGCCCACGACCCGGAGGCCCAGGAGTCTCAGGAGTCCCAGGACGAGGACGCCGTGCCCCCGGCCGCCCCCGCGGCGGAGTCACGGTCGGCCGTCGGCACCGGGACCTCCGGCCGCTGAGCCGCCGGCGAGGGGCGCGGCCTCTGCGAGGTCGGCCCGGGACCCGATCGCCGGTGTCGTCGGCTGCCGAACGCGACCAGTTCACGGGCCTGTTGATCCGGATTTCCGGTACGGACGGCTGATGACGGCTAACGTTCCGTCATGACCGCACCCCTGGCGCTCGACCCGGCGCGCACCGCTCTCGTCCTCGTCGACCTGATGGACCGCATCGTCGCGTTGCCCCTGGAGCCCCGCAAGGGCACCGAAGTCCTGCACACCGCCGAGCAGCTGGCCCACTCCTTCCGCGCGGCCGGCGCACCCGTGGTACTGCTCCGCGTGGAACGGCCCGCGCTCGCCGAGCAGCCGCCGGGCAGCGGGCTGGTGGCCGGACTCCGCAGAGAAGGGGACGTGGAGATCGTCAAGCGCACGATCGGCGGCTTCCAGGGCACGGAACTCGACGCCCGGCTGCGCCGGCTCGGCGTCACCCGTCTGGTGTTCGGCGGCATCGCCACCAACCTGGGCGTCGAATCCACCGCCCGCGCCGCCGCCGACCTCGGCTACGACCTCGTCTTCGTGTCGGACGCCATGGCCGCCTTCACCGCCGCCGAGCACGAGGCGTCCGTCCGGCTCGACTTCCCGCGCCTGGGCACGGTCGTGACCGCCGCCGACGTACGCCTCACCCCCGCCTGACCGCTCAGACCAGCGACCCGCCGCCGTCCACGACCACCACCGACCCGGTGCTGTACCCCCCACGCATCAGGTACAGGTACGCCTCCGCCACATCCGCCGGCTCGCCGACCCGCCCCACCGGCAGCGAATCGGCGGACGACCGGAACAGACCGTCCCGGTCCGCCTCCGGCAGCTCCCGCCACAGCTCGGTGCGCACCACTCCCGGCGAGACCACGTTGAACCGCACCGGCGCCAGCTCCACGGCCAGCGCCCGGGTCAGCGACTCCATCGCCCCGCACAGCGCCGACGCGACGCTCGAACCAGGCATCGGCCGCTGTCCCGCCGTACCCGTGGTCAGCACCACCGAACCGCCCGGGCGGATCGTTGCGACGCCGTACTTGACCGCCGTGTACGCGCCGAACAGCCGGGTGTCCAGGAAACGCCGGGCCGCCTCGACACTCGTTTCGGCCACGGTCTCCAGCAGCAGCGACTCACCCGCCGTGAAGACCAGGTGGTCGTATCCGCCGAGCCGCGCGAAGAAGCCGCGCACCGCCTCCTCGTCGGTGGCGTCCAGCACCTGGCCCTCGGCGTCCTCGGGCAGCACCTTCAGCGCCGCGTCCACGCTCTCCTGCCGGCGCGAGGCGACGACCACCCGCGCGCCCTCCCGCGCCGCGCCCTCCGCGACCGCGAGCCCGATGCCCGACGTACCTCCGATGACGACGACACGCTGTCCCTGCAGACCCATGGCCGGCTCCTCTCCGAGCTGCTGTTCCGTCCCGTTCGGACGCTTCCAGCCTGCGGCCCGGCGGCGTCCGCCGTCCAAGACCTCTTCCGGCGGTGGCGATACCCTGAAGGCATCGCCGTCACTGGCCAGGAGGTGCGGGCATGGATCTGGATCTGCGGAAGATCCGTTACTTCGTGGCGGTCGCCGAGCTCCTGCACTTCGGCCGGGCGGCCGAGCAGCTGCACATCGCCCAGCCGGTGCTCAGCCGCCAGATCCGCGCGCTGGAGAAGGACCTCGGCGCCGACCTGTTCGTACGGGACAGCCACGGCGTGACCCTGACCGACGCCGGTCGCCAACTCCTCGACGACGCACGCCAGTTGCTGGCCACCGCGGACGGCACCCGGCGCCGTGTCGTGCAGGCCGCGCGCGGCCGGCGGCGGCTCGTCGTCGGCTTCCGCGCCGGTGTCGTGGTCACCGCCGCGCTGCGCGCCTTCGCCGCGACCCACCCGGACGTCGAGGCGAGCGCCCGCCGGGTCGAGTGGGACGACCAGGAGCGGCTCGTCCTCGACGGCAGCGTCGACATCGCCTACGTACGGCGGCCGGTCCGCGAGGACGGACTCGAACTGCGTCCCCTGTACAGCGAACCCCGCGTCGCCATGCTCCCCGGCGAGCACCGGCTGGCCGGGAAACCGGAGATCTCGCTCACCGACCTCGACGGCGAGCGATGGCTGCGCTACAACGACCCCCTCCCCGGCGACCTGCCGCTGCGTACGATCGAGGAGAAGTTCGAGTGCGTGGCCGCGGGCACCGGCATCACCCTGGTGCCGCACTCGGTCGCCGAGCAGTACTCCCGCCCGGACATCGCCTACGTCCCGGTCTGCGACGCCGATCCCGACCGGGTGCTGCTGGCCTGGGCGGCCGGCCGCCGCTCCCCGCTGGTCGCCGCGTTCGCCGAGGCCGCGGCGGGCGTCGCGGTGCCCGGCTGAGGCGGGGCCCCTGCGGCGCAGGGGGCGCTCCCCGCCGGTCGGGGCCCCGCCGCCGTGCCGCGGGGAGCCGGTCAGCCCTGGGCGGCCGCGGCCCGCAGGGCGATGCGGTCCTCGCCCGCGTACACGTTCATGTTGGGGCCCCGCAGGAAGCCGACCAGGGTCAGCCCGGTCTCCGCCGCCAGGTCCACCGCCAGCGAGGACGGCGCGGAGACCGCCGCCAGCAGCGGGATGCCCGCCATCACCGCCTTCTGCGCCAGCTCGAAGGAGGCCCGTCCGGAGACCAGCAGGATCGCCCGGGACAGCGGCAGCCGCCCGTTCTGCAGGGCCCGCCCGACCAGTTTGTCGACCGCGTTGTGCCGGCCGACGTCCTCCCGGATGTCCAGCAGCTCCCCGTCCTCGGAGAACAGGGCCGCCGCGTGCAGCCCCCCGGTCCGGTCGAACACCTGCTGGGACGCGCGGAGCCGGTCGGGGAGGCTCGCGAGCAGCTGGGGTTCGACCCGGACCGGGGGAGTGTCGGCTATCGGCCAGCGCGCCGTCGTACGCACCGCGTCGAGGCTCGCCTTGCCGCACAGCCCGCAGGACGAGGAGGTGTAGACGTTCCGCTCCAGGGTGAAGTCGGGGAGCTCGACGCCCGGCGTGGTCCGTACGTCGACCACGTTGTAGGTGTTGGAGCCGTCCACCGTCGCTCCCGCGCAGTAGACGATGTTCTGCAGATCGTCGGCGGTCGCCAGGACGCCCTCGCTCACCAGGAACCCGGCCGCCAGCGCGAAGTCGTCGCCGGGTGTGCGCATCGTGATGGCCAGGGGTTTCCCGTTGAGTCTGATCTCCAGCGGTTCCTCGGCGACGAGCGTGTCCGGCCGGGCGGAGACCGCTCCGTCCCGGATGCGGAGGACCTTGCGTCGTTCCGTGACTCGTCCCATGGTCTGATCAGCCCCGGTTCTGTACGTGCTGGTAGCCGAAACGGCCCTTGATGCAGAGGTTGCCGTGGGTCACCGGGTTGTCGTGCGGCGAGGTGACCTTGACTATCTCATTGTCCTGCACATGGAGCGTGAGGTTGCAGCCCACACCGCAGTACGCGCACACGGTGGTCGTCTCCGTCTGCCGCGACTCGTCCCAGGCACCCGCCGCCCGCATGTCGAACTCCGACTTGAACGACAGCGCCCCGGTGGGGCACACCTCGACACAGTTCCCGCAGTAGACACAGGCCGAGTCGGTCAGCGGGGCATCGTGCTCCACGGCGATCCGGGCGTCGAAACCGCGCCCGGCGACCGAGATCGCGAAGCTGTTCTGCCACTGGTCACCACAGGCGTCGACACACTTGTAGCAGAGGATGCACTTGTCGTAGTCGCGCACATACAGATCGTTGTCGACCCTGGGCTCCTCGCTCAGACGGGCCGCGTCGGGGCCGAAGCGGTCCGGTTTCGCCTCGTACTCCTTGAGCCACTCGGCGACCCGCGGGGTCGTCGACAGGTCCACCGAGGAGGCCAGCAGTTCCAGGACGATCCTGCGGCTGTGCCGGACGCGCTCGGTGCCGGTGCGCACCACCATCCCCGGCTCGGCCTTCCGGGAGCAGGCGGGCACCAGGGTCCGGGCCCCCTCCACCTCGACCACGCAGACCCGGCAGGCGTTCTTCGGGCGCAGGGTGTCGCCCTCGCACAGCGTCGGGACGTCCGTCCCGGCCGCCCGGCAGGCGTCCAGGACCGTCGAGCCCTCCGGGACCCGGACCTCCTCGCCGTCGATCGTGAACTCCAGCAGCCGGCGCGGGATCCCCAGCGGTGTGACGGTCATCGGTACGCCCCCAGACGGTCGATGGCGGATTCCACGGCGTTCCAGGCGGTCTGGCCCAGACCGCAGATGGAGGCGTCCCGCATCGCCCGGCCGACCTCGCGCAGCAGCGCGATGTCGTCGGCCGCGCCGGGGCCGGTGCGCTCGGCGATCCGGTGCAGCGCCTCCTGCTGCCGGACCGTGCCCACCCGGCACGGCACGCACTGGCCGCAGGACTCGTCCCGGAAGAACTCGGCGATACGGAGCAGGAGTCGAGGCAGCGGCACGGTGCCGTCGAAGGCCATGACCACACCCGAGCCGAGCGTGGTACCCGCCTCCCTGGTGCCCTCGAAGGTGAGCGGGATGCCGAGTTCGTCCGGCCGGACGAAGCCGCCGGCGGCCCCGCCGAGCAGCACCGCCCGCAAGCCGTCCCGGACTCCGGCGAGTCGCAGCAGCTCGCCGAGCGTGGCACCGAAGGGGAGTTCGTAGACACCGGGGCGGGCCACGCTCCCCGACACGCAGAACAGCTTGGGTCCGGTGGACCCGGCGGTCCCGGTCGCCGCGTAGGCCGGGGCGCCCATGGTCAGGATCGGCAGGACGTTGACCAGCGTCTCCACGTTGTTCTCGACCGTCGGCCTGCCGAACAGCCCCTTCTCCACCGGGAACGGCGGCTTCGAGCGCGGCTCGCCCCGGTACCCCTCGATGGAGTTGAACAGGGCCGTCTCCTCACCGCAGATGTACGCCCCCGCCCCGCGCCGGATCTCGATGTCGAAGGCGAAGCCCTGGCCGAGGACGTCGTCGCCGAGGAGGCCACGGGCGCGTGCCTGGTCGACCGCGTGCTGTATCCGCCGTGTCGCGCGCGGATATTCGCCGCGGATGTACAGGAAACCCCGGTGCGCGCCGATCGCGTACGCCGCGACGGTCATCGCCTCCACCAACGCGTACGGGTCGCCCTCCATGAGGACGCGGTCCTTGAAGGTGCCCGGCTCGGATTCGTCGGCGTTGCAGACGAGGTGGTGCGGACGGTCCGGCTGGGACGCCGTGGCCTGCCACTTGCGGCCGGTGGGGAAGGCGGCGCCGCCGCGCCCGACCAGACCGGAGTCGGTGACCTCGCGGATGACCCCGGCGGGCCCGAGGGCGAAGGCCCGGCGCAGGGCGGTGTAGCCGCCGTGGGCGCGGTAGTCGTCGAGGGACGCCGGGTCGACCACACCCACCCGCCGGAGCAGGACGAGACCCTCCTGGCCTGCCTGGGGGACGGCCGCCGCGGCCGGCGGCTCCTCGGGCGCAGAGTCGGGCGCGGTGGCCGCGAGGACGGCCCCGGCCACCGTCGCCGGCGCCGACACCGCGGTACGCGCCGGGTCCCCGGCCCGGATCGCGAGGGCGGCCGGGGCGCGCTCGCACAGGCCCAGGCAGGGACTGCGTTCCAGGTGCACCCCCGGGCCGAGACCCGCTTCGACGCCCGCGCACAGTTCCGGCGCCCCGGCCGCCGTGCACGCCAGGTCGGTGCAGACGTGCAGGACGGTCGCCGGGCGCGGCTCGACGGAGAACATCGCGTAGAAGGTGGCCACGCCGTAGGCCTCGGCCGGGGGCACCGTGAGGCGGCGGCACAGGTAGCCGAGGGCGCCCTCGCTGATCCAGCCGACCCGGTCGTTGATCGCGTGCAGCCCCGGCAACAGCAGGTCGCGGCGGTCCCGGGCCGCCCGGCCGCCGCGCGCCCACCTCAGGTCCGCGTCGGCACGGTCGGCGCCCTCCCAGGAGGACTCCGGAGGGCCCAACAGGGCGTCCACGGCCGCCCGTTCCTCGTCCGTCGGTTTGCTGTCGCCGAAGTGCAGGTCCACCTGGGTCACCTCACGATGGTCGCGACCGGGAGCTTCTCGATACGGATCGCCGACGCCTTGAACTCCGCCGTCCCCGCGATCGGGCAGTTGGCCTCGATCGTCAGCTGGTTGGTGTCCACCTCGTCGGGAAAGTGCATGGTCATGAAGGCGAGACCGGGGCGCAGGGCGGTGTCGATCCAGACGGGGGCCACGACCGAGCCCCGCCGCGAGGACACCTGGACCTCCTCGCCGACGACGACCCCGTACCGCTCGGCGTCCTCCGGGCACAGCTCGATGTACTCGCCGCGCCGCAGCGGGGAGGCGTAACCACCGCTCTGCACCCCGGTGTTGTAGGAGTCCAGCCGCCGCCCGGTGGTGAGCCGGACGGGGTACTCCTCGTCGGTGAGGTCGACCGGCGGGTCGTGCCGGACCAGCCCGAAGGGGGCCGGCAGGCCACGCCGCGCCGGGTCCTTCTCCCACAACCTGCCGTGCAGATAGGCCGGTTCGAGACGTTCCGTGCTCGGGCACGGCCACTGGATGCCCTGGTGCTCGGCGAGCCGGTCGTACGTCATCCCGTAGTGGTCCGGGGAGACCGACCTCAGCTCGTTCCAGACGGCCTGGGCGTCGGCGTACTTCCAGTCGTGGCCGAGGCGGGTGGCGAGGTCGCAGAGGATGTCGATGTCCTCGCGGGCCTCGCCGGGCGGGGTCACGGCCCGGCGCACCCGCTGCACCCGCCGTTCGCTGTTGGTGGTGGTGCCCTCGGTCTCCGCCCAGCCGGCGGTCGCGGGCAGCACCACGTCCGCCAACTCGGCCGTCCTGGTGAGGAAGATGTCCTGGACGACCAGGAAGTCGAGGGCGCTCAGCCGGCGGATCGCCTGCTCGCTGTCGGCCTCCGACTGGGCCGGGTTCTCGCCGATGCAGTAGACCGCCCTGAGCGTGCCCTCCTCCATGGCCTCGAACATCTCGGTGAGGTTCAGCCCGTAGTGCGGCTCGATGACCGTGTCCCAGGCCGACTCGAACTTCAGCCGGGCGTCCGGGTCGAGGATGTCCTGGAAGCCGGGGAGGCGGTTGGGGATCGCGCCCATGTCGCCGCCGCCCTGCACGTTGTTCTGGCCGCGCAGCGGCTGCAACCCGGCACCGTAGCGGCCCACTTGGCCGGTGAGCAGAGACAGGTTGATCAGGGCGCGGACGTTGTCGGTGCCGTTGTGGTGCTCGGTGATGCCGAGGGTCCAGCACAGCTGGGCGCGCTCGGCGCGGGCGTAGGCGTGCGCCAGCTCCCTTATCGCGGCGGCCGGGACGCCCGTCACCTTCTCCGCCAGCGACAGCGTCCAGGGTTCGACGAGCGCCCGGTACTCCTCGAAGCCGGTCGTCGCCCGCCCGACGAACGCCTCGTTGGCCAGCCCCGCGTGGATGATCTCCCGGCCGATCGCGTGCGCCATCGGGATGTCCGTGCCGACGTTCAGCCCGAGCCAGCTCTCCGCCCACTCGGCGGTGGAGGTACGGCGCGGGTCGACGGCGTACATCCGGGCGCCGTTCCTGATGCCCTTCAGCACGTGCTGGAAGAAGATCGGGTGCGCGAAGCGGGCGTTGGAGCCCCACATCACGATGACGTCGGTGTGCTCGATCTCCTCGTACGACGACGTGCCGCCGCCGGAGCCGAAGGCGGCGCTCAGGCCGGCCACGCTCGGGGCGTGACAGGTCCGGTTGCAGGAGTCGACGTTGTTGGTGCCCATCACCACCCGGGCGAACTTCTGGGCCACGTAGTTCATCTCGTTGGTGGCGCGGGCACAGGAGAACAGCCCGAACGCCCCGCGGTTGCGGTCCAGGCCGCGGGCCACGCGGTCCAGGGCCTCCTGCCAGCTCGCCCGCCGGAACGGCTCGTCGCGGAAGTCCCGTACCAGGGGGTGGGTGAGCCGGGTGTAGGTCTTCTGCTGCCGTTTCCTCATGCGGCGCTCCCCAGCGCGAGCAGGTCCGAGATGGCGTGCACGGTGCGCAGGGTGGGCACCTGCACGCCGGTGATCTCCGCGAGTTCGACGACCGCCGCGAGGAGCACGTCGAGTTCCAGCGGTTTGCCGCGCTCCAGGTCCTGGAGCGTGGAGGTGCGGTGGTCGCCGACCTTCTCGGCGCCCGCGAGCCGGCGTTCGATGGAGACACCGACCTCGCAGCCGAGCGCCTCGGCGACCGAGAGCGTCTCGCGCATCATGATCTCGATGACCCGGCGGGTGCCGCCGTGCAGGCACATCTGCCGCATGGTGGCCCGGGCCAGCGCGCTGATCGGGTTGAAGGAGATGTTGCCGAGCAGCTTGAGCCAGATGTCGTTGCGCAGTTCCGGCTCCACCGGGCACTTCAGCCCGCCGGTCTGCATGGCCTCGCTGAACCGCAGGCAGCGCTCGGAGACACTGCGGTCGGGCTCGCCGATCGAGAACCGGGTGCCTTCCAGGTGCCGTACCACGCCCGGGGCTTCGAGCTCGGTGGCCGCGTAGACCACACAGCCGACGGCGCGTTCGGGGGCGAGTACGGCGCTGACCGCGCCGCCCGGGTCGACGCTCTCGACGCGGTGGCCGTCGTGGGGGCCGCCGTGCCGGTGGAAGTACCACCAGGGGATGCCGTTCTGGGCCGCGACCACCGCCGTGCGCTCGTGCAGCAGCGGCTCGATCAGCGGCCCGCACGCCGCGTACGAGTTGGCCTTCAGCCCGAGGAAGACGTAGTCGACCGGGCCGACCTCGGCCGGGTCGTCGGTGGCGTGCGCATGCGCGGTGAAGTCGCCGCGCGGGCTCAGCACCCGTACTCCGTACTGCCTCATGGCCGCCAGATGGGGTCCACGGGCGACGAGATGCACATCGGCGCCCGCGCGGTGGAGCGCGGCACCGACATAGGCGCCGATCGCACCGGCGCCGAGGACTGCGACTTTCACGGAACACTCCGTTCGGTTTGAGGGATACCGCGGAGGCGGCCTCGGGGAGACCGGGTCGTGGGTCGTCGTGTGAAGCGGTCCGGCCGTCGGCCGAATCATGTCGACGAAATATTGTCTACAGTATGGAGTCGGACCCGACAAGGGTTCGGACAGCGACCGTTCGGCGCATTCTGGATACCGCTCATCGCATACGATCCAGCCGTCGGGTTCTCAACCACCGCGGCCCGGCCCTACCGTTCGGGACTCATGAGCAGCCCCCCTGTAGCACCGCCGGGCTGGAGCCGCTGGCTCGTCCCGCCCGCCGCCCTCTCCGTCCACCTCTCCATCGGCCAGGCCTACGCCTGGAGCGTCTTCAAACCGCCGCTCGAATCCGCGCTGAACCTCAGCGGCACCGAGAGCGCGCTGCCCTTCCAGCTCGCGATCGTGATGCTCGGTCTGTCGGCCGCGTTCGGCGGCACCCTCGTCGAACGCAACGGACCGCGCTGGGCCATGACGGTGGCCCTGATCTGCTTCTCCACCGGCTTCCTGATCTCCGCGCTCGGCGCCGAGACCAAGCAGTACTGGCTGATCGTCCTCGGCTACGGCTTCGTCGGCGGCATCGGCCTCGGCATCGGCTACATCTCGCCCGTCTCCACCCTGATCAAGTGGTTCCCGGACCGGCCCGGCATGGCCACCGGCATCGCCATCATGGGCTTCGGCGGCGGCGCGCTGATCGCCTCGCCCTGGTCCGCGCAGATGCTCTCGTCCTTCGGCGGCGACAACGATGGCATCGCCCTCGCCTTCCTGGTGCACGGGCTGGCGTACGCCGTCTTCATGACCCTCGGCGTGCTGCTGATCCGGGTGCCGCGCAGCGAGAAGCCGGTCGCGGACGCGCCGAGCGCCTTCGAGGGCGCGCAGGTCTCGGCGAACACCGCGATCCGTACCCCGCAGTTCTGGTGCCTGTGGGTCGTGCTCTGCATGAACGTGACCGCGGGCATCGGCATCCTGGAGAAGGCCGCCCCGATGATCACGGACTTCTTCGCCGACAGCTCCACCCCGGTCACGGTGTCCGCGGCGGCCGGGTTCGTCGCCCTGCTGTCCGCCGCCAACATGGCGGGCCGCATCGGCTGGTCGTCCACCTCCGACCTGATCGGCCGCAAGAACATCTACCGCGTCTACCTCGGTGTCGGCGCGCTGATGTACCTACTCATCACGTTGTTCGGGGACTCGTCCAAGCCGCTGTTCATCCTCTGCGCGCTGGTGATCCTCTCCTTCTACGGCGGCGGCTTCGCCACCGTCCCCGCCTATCTGAAGGACCTGTTCGGCACCTACCAGGTCGGTGCGATCCACGGCCGGCTGCTCACCGCCTGGTCCCTCGCCGGTGTGCTCGGGCCGCTGATCGTCAACTGGATCGCCGACCACCAGAAGGACGCCGGCAAGCACGGCGGCGACCTCTACACGCTGTCCTTCGGCATCATGATCGGACTGCTCGTCATCGGGTTCGTCGCCAACGAGCTGATCCGGCCCGTCAACGTCCGCCACCACATCCCCGCCCCCAGGGAGGCCGTCGATGTCGAACGAGAGCAGCCCGCCTGAGACCGACCGCCGCTGGCTGATCGCCGTCGCCTGGCTCTGGGTGGGCGCGCCCTTCGCCTACGGCGTGTATGAACTCGTGCAGAAGGCGACACAGCTGTTCAGCGGGTGAACCGGGAGAATGCTCGGGCGTCCGAGGGTCTGCAAGAAGCCGACAACTCGGGCGCCCGTTTCCTGTGGCCTTACGTGCCGTCGTACCCGTGAGTCACTGAACAGACTGGGGGGCCCACACCGAGGCAACGAGGGGGACCCACCACCCATGAACGGCTCGCGCATCGCCGCCGTCGGCCACTACCAGCCCGCCAAGGTGCTCACCAACGAGGACCTGGCGGGTCTGGTGGACACCAGTGACGAGTGGATCCGCAGCCGGGTGGGCATCCGCACCCGGCACATCGCGGGGCCCGACGAACCCGTCGACGAGCTGGCCGCGCACGCCGCGGCCAAGGCCCTCGCCGCGGCCGGCCTCACCCCCGCCGACATCGACCTGGTCCTGGTCGCCACCTCCACCGCGATCGACCGCTCCCCGAACATGGCCGCTCGCGTCGCCGCCCGGCTCGGGATCCCGCAGCCCGCCGCGATGGACGTCAATGTCGTGTGCGCCGGTTTCACCCACGCACTCGCCACCGCCGACCACACCGTCCGGGCGGGCGCGGCCACCCGTGCGCTCGTCATCGGCGCCGACAAGATGTCCGAGGTGACGGACTGGACCGACCGCACGACGTGTGTCCTGGTCGGCGACGGGGCGGGTGCGGCCGTGGTCGAGGCCTGCGGGCCCGGTGAGCAGCCCGGGATCGGGCCGGTGCTGTGGGGTTCCGTCCCCGAGATGAGTCACGCCGTACGCATCGAGGGCACCCCGCCGCGGTTCGCGCAGGAGGGGCAGAGCGTCTACCGCTGGGCCACCACCCAGCTGCCGCCCATCGCCCGGCGCGCCTGCGAGAAGGCCGGGGTCACCCCCGCCGACCTCGCGGCGGTCGTGCTGCACCAGGCGAACCTGCGGATCATCGAGCCGCTCGCGCAGAAGATCGGCGCGGTCAACGCGGTGGTCGCGAGGGACGTCACCGAATCGGGCAACACCTCGGCCGCGAGCATCCCGCTCGCGCTGTCCAAGCTGGTCGAGCAGGGGCGCGTCTCCAGCGGCGACGCGGTCCTGCTGTTCGGCTTCGGCGGCAACCTGTCGTACGCGGGGCAGGTCGTGCGGTGTCCCTGAGGGGCGCGTTCCGTGGTGTGACGTGGTCAACTCCCGCTTCCCCTGGCAGTTGTGCGCCGTAGACTGTAGACGAAAGACAATCGATACTGAGTGTCCGCTCGTAACGGGTGTCTGCCGAAGGGGGACCCGATGTTGTCAGCCGGACTGCCGCAGGGCGCGGTGCCCAAGCTCGAACGCCCCGGCCCGCTCCGCGACCGCGTCTACGAGGCACTGCTGGAACTCATCACCACCCGCGCCCTCCAGCCCGGCCAGCACCTCGTCGAGAGCGAACTCGCCGGCCACCTGGGCGTCTCCCGGCAGCCGGTGCGCGAGGCGCTCCAGCGGCTGAACACCGAGGGCTGGGTCGACCTCCGGCCCGCGCAGGGCGCGTTCGTCCACGAGCCCACGGAGGACGAGGCCGACCAACTCCTCACGGTCCGCACCCTGTTGGAGGCCGAAGCGGCGCGGCTGGCGGCGGCCGAGGCGGGCAGCGCGGGAGTGGCCGCGCTGGAATCCCTGTGCGCCGAGGGCGAGAAGGCCGTCGCCGCGGACGACGTGGACGGGGCCGTCGCGCTGAACGCCGCGTTCCACGCCAAGATCATGGACCTGGCCGGCAACACGGTCCTCGCCGAACTCGCCGCCCAGGTGGACCGCAGGGTCCGCTGGTACTACACGCCGGTGGCCCGGCAGCGCGGCCACCAGTCCTGGATCGAACACCGCGAACTGATCGCGGCGATCACGGCCCGCGACGAACAACTGGCGACCCGCCTGATGCGCGAACACACCGAGCACACCCGGCGGTCGTACCACGAGCGCGCGAAGCCCTGACCAAGCCGCAGGCAAGGCCGAGGCCAAGGACCGGAGCCGCTGCCTGGCCAAGTGGTACGCCCGTCGGCCGCCCCACACCCCCGGGTGCGAGGACATCCTTACGGCACGCGGGCGACGCCGACGTAGAAGCCGCTCAGCTCCTGGGCGGGAGCCGGTGAATCCTTGTACCACCTGGTCGCTGTGACCAGCCCTGGAGCCACCAGTTCCAGGCCCTCGAAGAACGGCTCGATCTCGGCCCGCGTACGCATGCGCAGGGGGATCTCGCCCTTGCGGTAGGTCGTGGTCACCGACTTGACGAGGTGGGGGTGCTCGTCCGTGGTGCCGTGGGAGAACATGAAGTAACTGCCCGAGGGCAGCGCGTCGAGAATTGTCCGCGTAAGACCGTAGGGGTTTTCGTCGTCGGTGATGAAGTGCATCAGCGCGATCATCGACAGCGCGACGGGCCGGGTGAAGTCCAGAAACGTACGGGCGTGGTCGAGGATGGTTCCCGGCTTCCGTACGTCGGCCTCGATGTAGTCGGTGCTTCCCTCGGGACTGCTGATGAGCAGAGCCTCCGCGTGCCGCAGCACGATGGGGTCGTTGTCGGCGTAGGCGATCCGCGCCGACGGCACTATGCCCTGCACGATCTGATGCAGGTTCGGCCGGGTCGGGATGCCCGTACCGATATCGAGGAACTGGTCGATGCCGTTGCCGGCCAGCCAGGCCGCCGCGCGGTGCATGAACGCCCTGTTGCGCATGGCGTTGAGACGCGCTTCCGGTGGCAGCTTCGACGCCACCTCCTCGTCAACCGGATAGTTGTCCTTGCCGCCCAGCAGCCAGTCGTAGACGCGTGCCGGGTGGGGCCGGCTCGTGTCGATACGACTTCCGCGGGTGGGGTCTGCCGTCATGCATGACTCCAGCGTGTACTAGATCGCTGACCGACTCACCGAGGTCGCTTCGTGCGCCGTGGAGGAGGCGGTGGAGGGCATTGCGATTGTGCCATTGGCCCAGCCCTCACGCGGAGTTGCCGTTCGATGCTCGGTACGCGCACAGGCGCGACGCGCTGCCCCTGCAGGAGCGACCGGTCGCGCCGGGGCGCTGGCCTCGCGCTTGCGCGTGAGAGCTCCGGACCATCGGCCCTGGATCAGCTCGGCAAGCTCTTCGGGAGGTTCCAACACAGTGCGTGGCACCTGGGGACGCGAGGGTGCTGTGCGTCCGACGAACTAACCGACACCTACGCTCACTTCGTCCGGGGCGAGACGCCCACCTGGGATCTCGACCCCCCGGGGAGCCACACGATCCGCGCGAAGACCGATGACGGTGCCTACGTCGGCCGGGTCCGGATCGTCGACAGCCCGCCGACCACCGGCCAGCTGTACCTCCTGGCGCACGGCGACAAGAACGCGGCGCTGGGGGAGGACGTCCGCAGCATGTGGCGCGAGGACGCCCGGTGGGCCAACCTTCCCGATGAGGACTTCTGGATCTTCGACTCGCACCTCGTCGCCATTCTCGTCTTCGACGATGATGACAATCTCACGGGCGCCGAGTTCGTCACGGAACCGGCGGCCGTGAACCAGTGCAACCGACTGCGGGACGTCGCGCAGCATTACGCCGTTCCGTACAAGCAGTTCGCCGCGGAGATGGCCGCGAAGGAGGCGTAGAGCAGGTGTGGTTCGGTGAGCACGGACTATCAGCAGGCCCGCGAAACCCTCGGTGCACGCCCGAGAGAACTGCGGTTCTCCGGCCCTGACGGCCGTCTCGCCGGCACCGCCCTCGCCAAGAGACTGGGCTGGCCCGGCTCCAAGGTCTCGAAGCTGGAGCGCGTACGACGAACTGCGTGCCCGGCTGGCGGGGTTCGAGGCACACATCCGCTCATGGCGCCGGCAACTGGTCGGCGGTCACAAGCCGGTGCAGGATGCCCACAACGAGGCACAGGCTAGCTCGAAGGTGCTGCGGGCCTGGGAGTCTTCGTGGGGCGTCGGCGTTCTGCAGACTCCCGACTACGCCCGTGCCGTCCTCACCCGGTCGGCCGAACTCCACCGGTCGCCGCGTGACATCGAGGCCGCCGTACCTTCCCGCATGAAGCGGCAGGAACTGCTCTACGCCGGGGGCCGCCGATACCACGTCATCATGTGGGAGCCCGTCCTTCGATCACTGATCTACCCGCCCTCGGTCCTCACCGCCCAGCTTGACCGGCTCATGGGCGTCATCAACATGGACACCGTGGAGCTGGGCATCGTGCCGCTCACCGCGTCGCTGAAGGCTCCGCCCGGTCTGGGCTTCTGGATCTACGACGACCGCCAGGTGGTCACCGAGACGTGGACGCGGAGCTCGGCTGGATTATGCGGACACCCTCGCTCGTTACCTCCGCACCTGGCGCACGCTCCGCGAGTCCGCCGTCTACGGAGCCGACGCCCACAACGTCATCAACGCCGCCCGCCGCGCCTCAACCCCTGGACCTGACGCAGAGCACCGGCCACCGCCATCACTCACCATGAGGTACGAGGCCGCCGCGTGGCTTGAGCAGACCGAAGCCGCCGAGCAGCGGGCCAGTGACCTCGTCGCCCTGGCCACCCGCGCCCGTGAGCGGCCGGCCGATATGACCTCGGCCGAACAGTCCGAGGTGCCGGCGCTGCTGGACGTGAAGGTCACGACCACGGGTGCGGTCACCGAAACCAGGGTCGGCCTGGTCTACTCGATGGCCGAGTGGTTCAAGCAGAACGAGCGGCTCTTGCCGGACGAGCTGAGCGACGAGGCGTGAGAGCCGCCCAACCTCAGGTGCCGGCCAGGTGGCACGATGCTCGACGCGATGTTTTACAAGGCGCGCACCGGTTGCCTCTGGGAGGAGCTGCCCGAGCGGTTCGGTCCCTGGAAGGGCATCCCCTCCCGGTGGAGGACGTCCCCAACCTTGTACCGGCGTTGCGCATTGAGGGGAGGGTTAGCCCTCGCCTCCTGGCCCAGGAAGGAGCGGTACCCCCGGCAATGGGCGTGCCCACTCCTCTTGCGGGGGGTACCGCCTCTTCCTTGATCCCCTTCGTGATCACTCTGGCCGCCTGACCCCCTGCGAGCCCCGGAGGGGCTTCTCCGGGCTCGCAGGGAGTCAGAGCACTCCGAGGGCCGACAACACGGCCAGACAGAGCAGGAGGCAACCAGCGAACGCACCCCCGCCATACAGGACGGCCTGACCGATGGCAGAGCCGGGGGAGTGGCTGATGAGGCCAGCCACTATGGCCACGATGACCGAGAACAAGACGCAGATGACGACGACGAGCACCTTGACGCCGAACGAGAGATTCAATGGTCCGATTACCTTTCCCGGGTGAATCGGACCTTGGGGACAGACCTCAGCCCGACCACCACGTGAATAACGTGAGGTCTTGCTGAGGCCCACCGACGTTGGGCTCATACGGGTGGCCTGGCTAGGGCCGTCTGTCGCCATCCTCGCTTTTAGCACTGGCACGCCGAACGAAGGATGTACCCATCCCGCACCTGAAGCGTCGGGCCCCAGGATCGCAGCGTGAGCGACCGCGCCTTGCCGCGAGGATCGCGGTAAGGCCTGCCAACTGGAAGCAATTAGCACCCAGTTGACTACTCCCATGGTACAAGCCCTGGCGGTCTCTGTGGCCGCTTGGGGCTCTCTCGTGGGTCGGGCGGTGCCGGGCGGTCCCGGCGGGCTCTCAGCCCCTCCGTGGCCCCGCCGGAGCCCGGAAGGTCCACACGAAAAGCCGGAGCCGACTGTCAGTCCCCGTCAGTACGATGTTCGTCACCTTCATGGCACTTGTGATCGGATGACCGGTGACTAACCTGCTTGCCCCACTCAACCCCCACCAGTCCAGACTGCTCGCCACGATGGTGGAACCCTTTGCTCGGACGAGGGAGTGGCCAGTGTGGCACTACGTCCGGGAGACGCTCAGCCGCGACGGTCTGGACGCCGACGAGCTGATCCGGTCTCTACCCCAAGTGGGACCCCCGCCGGGTATGGGCGTGTCCTATGGGCTGGCCTGGTACCCGCGCGTCGGCCATATCCAGGACGAGGATAAGCCGACGCTGACCGTCGCAGCTGCGATTCATCTTCCAATTCTCCTACCCGCGATGGCGCACCCGTTTCTCGCAGTCCTGCAGAGGCTGGTCGAGTTCCACCGTGAGGTGCGCCTGGAGCCAGACAAGGTCGTACGCGTAACCTACACGGCCAAGAGGATCAGGCAGGCATTGCCCGGGGTAAGTGGCAATTTCATAGTTCGGTTGCCCGAGATCCTGAACCACGAGCCCCCCACGTGGGGCGGCTCGAAGTGGAACGAGGATGGGGAGTGGATTCGAGAACTGAGCCGTGAAATCTACCGTTACGCCGACTGCGGCGATGTGAAGTCGTACGTGAGCCTGCTGAATACGCTGATGTTGCAACCGGCGAAGACTGATGTTGAGTCGGTGCAGGTTCCCAGCCATATCTTTTCTCGACCGCGTATTGTTCGCCAGCTACCCATCTCGGTCACGGGTAACTCTGCTGCGGAGTACCAGCCTGTTCCTGATCCGCAACCTAAGACGCCGGTGTACGTCAAGGAAGCGCTGATCAAGGAGCTGGGGGACAAGAACGCCAGCTCGCAGTGGGACGTCAGCAAGGTGGTCCAGCTTGCGCGAGAGCTGAACAGCAACTTCGCGCTCGACAACCCTTACGCATGCCATGCGCTGATTCGCGCGATCCTCGACCACACGGCGCCCGTGTTCAACCAGAAGACCTTCGAGCAGGTGGCCAGTCAGCCACTTCAGGCGTGGACCAAGACCGACAAGGACTACGTGCGGAAGCTGCTGGACTTCAAGCCGCAGGGACACGACGCCCTGCACCGCCACATCCGGAAGTCGGCAGACCTGATCGACATGCACGACGTGCCGTCGAGTGCCTGGCTGAACGCGTTCCTCCGCCTCGTGATCGACGCCTTGTGAACGTCTCCCGCCCGTCTAGGGCGGGAGACCTCACGACGAGCTATGCGGCAGCGGGCGGCTCCTCGTTGTCCGCCGTAGGGACGGTCACCGGGGGCGGCTGCCCCTCGGTCTCGTCCTTCTTCTTGGTCAGCTGCTCCCATGCCTCACGCGCCCGGCGTGCGGACTCGAAGAGGTCGGGGAGCTGGTCGAGTACGCCCTTCAGGACGTAGATCGCCAGAGTGACCACGCCAGCGATGGCGAGAATGATGATGGTGATGGCGGTGCCGTCCACCGATCCTTACCTTCCCTGATCATGGGTCGGATCGGGTGCGCAGGCAGCCTCGATCCGAACCCTCACGGTTCGGGTCGAGACACCCACGCTGACGCTCACGCGAATGTTCTCAGGTGTTGGGGACGCTCTCCACGTCCACAACGGGTCTTGCTCGGTTCATCGACAACTTCTGTCCGCGCACGAAGCAGCCTTCCCGTGGCCTTGCGTCGGGTCATGTCGAGTCGAAATCTGTGACCGGCCCGGCTGCGCGTGCAGTCCTGGTCCACATCTCCTGTGTAACCAGGGGGCCCTTACGGTGCCCTCAGGGATCAGGGTAACGCATACCGGCGCGATCTTGGTCAAGACGCAACTAAGCCCCACCCCGGTCGAGTTGGGGTGAGGCTCAGGTGCTGGTCACAAGGTTTTGAGGGGGCGTCACCCGGCCGAGGTGTAGCGGTGGTGGGGGCAGGTGCAACGGCGGATCAGGAGGATCCCGCGACTGTGGGGGAGCGGGATGTCCTGGGTCTGGCTGCACTTCGAGTGCCACCCCGAGTAGCCGGGACGCTGGGCCAGCGCGCACTCCGCGGACATCGAGGTCGTCGGTCGTGGTCACCGGAAGTACCCACCGCTGCTGAACGAGTTCAGGGCGCGGGTCCGCTCGGCCACGGCCCGCAAGCGCTCCTCGTCGGTGGCGCGCCGGACCTGAGCGGGGTCTGCGTCCCACTCCCGTCCTCCGGCCACGGGGCGCAACTGGACGTACGGCCCCTCCCGCCCCATGACGTAGCCGAGCCGGTCGCTGGCGGTGTCGATGACCAAGGTTGCCGGCTGGTGGGTCGACCTCCTCGGCGGTCACTCGCGGGGATCCTTCGCAAGCGCCCTGGCGAGGCGGGCGGCGACGTCGGCGCGTACCCGGCCCAGCTCGACCAGCTGCAACGCGGGTGAAGCCTGGTCGACCCGCAGCGAGGGGAACTCGATCCCCACGCCATCCAGGGCGGCTCTCAGTGCCTCGACCGCCGCTTGTGTCTCGGTGACGTCCTGCGCTTTCTTCGGTGCCATGAACTGGACGCTAGGAACCGGGCAGGGCTGGCCGCTACGGGAGTTGCGCGAAGTTGCTTGACGGCTTCACCGGGTTGCGGAAGGTTGCTGATAAGGCCCTGCGGAAGCCCATCCGTTGCGCACCGGACTCAGGAAGGCTTGAGGGATCAGTCCTCTGACGAAAGGAACTGGTCATGGCGCGTCGACTGCGCTTCAACGGCACGGGCAGCGGCGTCAACGGGTGCCCAGCAGTGCATGAAGATCTCGACACGGGTGAGGTCATCGTGCACGGCCCGGCTCTCACCGACCCTGACGACATCGGCCAGCTTCGGCACCTGAACGAGGGCGAGGTGCCCATCGTGGTGCCGCGCCCACTGCTGGTCGACTTCGGCCCGAAGGAGGTCACCCGGGTGCCGGACATCATTGGGCTGGACGAGTTCGACCAGCTCTTCACCCAGTTCAAGCACACGGCCTGGCGGCTGGAGATGCGGCGCCGGTACGCCTCCGACGAGACCACCCGCACCTACGCCCAGTTCACCCGTGGCGAGCCCGTGGACTGGGTGGGCGTGGACGCGGAGTGGTGCGCCGAACGACAGGAGCAGACCGCGCTGGGTAAGCGGTTCGAGCGCGCCCGCGCGGTCGACAACCCACCGACGACCGGTCAGCTCTACCTGCTCGACAACGCCCGCCGGAACAGCGCGGTCGGCGAGCGGATCTTCAGCCTGTGGCGCGAGGACGCCGACCGTCTGGGTCTGCCCGCGCAGGACTTCTGGATCTTCGATTCGCGGCTGGTCGCCCTCCTGAACTTCGACGACGCCGACAACCTGCTGAACGTTGAGTTGATCACCGAGCCCGCAGCGGTACTGCGGTATGTCCAGGCGCGGGACGCTGCCATGCACAGCGCCATCCCGTACGACCAGTTCGCGGCACAGCTGGCCGCGAAGGAGTAAGGCAGGTTGCTGACCGGTGAGTACGGACTACCAGCAGGCGCGCGAGGCCCTGGGCATGCGGTTGCGCGAACTCAGGTTCTCCAGCCTCGGGTGCCGGCTCACCGGTCAGCAGCTCGCCGAGAGGTACGGCTGGAACAAGTCCAAGGTCAGCAAGCTGGAGAACGGCAGGCAGACCCCGACCGCCGACGACCTGCGGAAGTGGGCCGAAGCGTGCGGCCAGCCCGAGGCGTACGACGAGCTGTTGGCCAGGCTCCGGGGGTTCGAGTCACACATCCGGTCGTGGCGTCGGCAGCTGGCTTCCGGGCACAAGCCGGTCCAGGACACCCACCTCGGCGCGCACGCCGACGCCTCAGTGTTCCGGGGCTGGGAGTCCTCCATGATCTACGGGATTCTGCAGACGCCGGACTACGCCCGGTCGATCTTCACCCGGTACGCGGAGCTACAGCGGTCGCCGCGTGACACCGAGGAGGCCGTCCGCTCCCGCATGAAGCGGCAGGAAGCCCTGTACGACTCCTCGAAGCGGTTCCACCTCGTCCTGTGGGAGGCCGCCCTCCGCGCCCTGATCTGTCCACCATCTGTGCTGGCCGCCCAGCTGGACCGCCTCTCGGGGGCTGTCGGCCTGGACACCGTCGAGCTGGGCATCGTTCCCCTGTCAGCCTCTCTGAAGATCCCCCCGGCCACCGCCTTCTGGATCTACGACGACCGCCAGGTGATCGTGGAGAACTGGCACGCCGATCTCTGGATCGATGACGAGGCCAGCGTGAGCACTTACCTGCGCACCTGGCGCACCCTCCGTGAGTCCGCCGTCTACGGCTCTGACGCCCACGCCGTCATCAGTTCGGCCAGGCGTGCCCTCAACCCTCGTTGACTTCCAAGGCTCACCCGTTGTCGTCACGCGGCGTTACCCTGAACTGAGTTGGCGAAGCGCCGGGCGGTGCGATCGGGGGCCGAGGAATGGCGACGACGACAGACGGCGGGGAAGACCGCCCCGAAGTAAGGTCGGGTGACGCCAACCTCGCCGGAAGAGTCGTCTTCCAGGCGGCGGGCGAGGTCAACAACGTCTTTGTTGTGGGAGACGGCAATTCGGTCCACGCTTCACAGCAGCCGACCCTTGCCGAGCGGCGTCTGGAGTTTCACTTCGACGTCCTGAAGCTCAAGATGAAGCACGCCCAGTGGATGCAGTTCTTCAGCGTCCTTGCCGTGGTGGTCGGTCTTGTGGCGCTGCTCGGCGGAATTGTCTGGGCGTTCATAGACAGAGGCAGCTCCCACGGCTACGTGGCCGGAGCGTCAGGGCTCGTCGCCAGCCTGGGCGGTGGCGCCTGGCACCGTCAGGCGAAGCGCGCGTTGGACGACCTGACGAAGGCCGCCGAGCGCAATGAGGACAAGGTCGACGCCGACTATGAGCTTGAAGCCGCCACGACCTTCATCGACCGGGTGCAGGACCCGACGATCAAGGACCGTCTGAACACGACGGCGGCCCTGAAGGCGCTGAACATCCACCCGAACGCCGACATGATGTTCAACAACCTGCTTCCGGGTGACTCGCCCAAGGGGATCGAGCCGGGCGACTCCGCCGACTAAGACGGCCGCCAGAGGAGTGAGTGACTCGAGCGTCAAGCCGACGCTCCCAAGGAGCCCCCCAAGTGCGAGAAAAGTGATCACACTTGACGCGATGACTTCGAGAGGCCTCGACGGCTTGGATCGCATGGTCGGTCATTCTGCTGACCCGTCGATCGGAGCGCCATCGGATCTCCCAATCCAGTCGCCCTGACAGCAGTTGGCTGTGCCCCACCGGCCGACCTCGTGCACCACGCTCCCGGAGCCCGACGAGGAGGACTAGGACTACTGGAGCTTCAGCGGACGATGTCGGTTGACTGCCTGACAGTTGGGGGGTGGGTCCGGTAGATCTGTGCGGGTGAACGCATCTACGCCCGATGACGACGAGCCCACCTCCTTCGTCGGCAAGACGAAAGCCCTGGTCAAGAAGCACAAGGGGAAGATCGTTGCTGCTGGCACGGTCGCGGTAGCTGTCGTCGGCGTGCTCGCCCGTCTTCATGACGAGATGGAGGCTGCTGAGGAGCGGGATGCCGTTGGCGTCGAGGACTTCTCGGAAGTCCCCTTGGTCGAGGTCCCGAAACGCTCAGCTTCGGGACTGCACCCGGTAAAGGGTTCCCTGGTGGACCTCGGCGGTCGCCAAGCCAGCGCCAGGGCCCAAGAGAATTACCGTCACGATTTTGGAAGCGATCTGCCCCCAGGGAAGACCTACCGGCCGCCGCACTCCCGAGGTTCCGTCAAGGTCTGATGTCGAATAAGGCCGTGATTGCGCTGATACGGCGCTCAATGATTTTCTTGCCCCGGTCGCAACAGAGATTGCGCCAGTTTAGGAGGTCATTGAAAATGAGCGCACCGCAGCAGGTGATCGTGGCCGAGGGGGTCCGGGCCCCGCGAAGTCGAAATTCACATTCGACGGGCAGTGGCTGACGATCGCTGATCCTGCTCTTCGGGCCAGAACAGCCGAGTGCCCCGGGGCCGGAAACGGTTGAGTCCCGGACATCGGTCCGGGACTCAACCGCTGGGGAGACCTCGACGTAAGGTTCCGCGGAACCCGTCAGGTCGCCGTCTGTGGCTGTATCGCCCCCACCTTCGCCCTCGTGCCCGGGCCGCGGCCCGGCTGGCGGAGGAGCAGGGCCACCCCCGCCGCCAGCATCGAGATGCCGCCCGCCAGGGCGTACGCGCCGTTGTAACCCCAGGCGCCGACCACCATGGAGCCGAGACCGCCGCCGAACAGGCCGCTGACGAGCTTGCCGCTGTAGACCAGGCCGTAGTTGGTGGCGTTGTAGTTCTCGCCGAAGTAGTCCGGGGTGAGGGCGGCGAAGAGCGGGTAGAAGGCGCCGCCGCCGAAGCCGGAGAGGAAGGCGAAGAACAGGAACAGCCACTCGCTCTTGACGTCACCGGCCCAGATCACGCCGAACTGGGCCAGGCCCAGCACGACGATGACGAAGACGAGGGTCGGTTTGCGGCCGAGGCGGTCGGAGAGCCAGCCGACCACGCCGCGGCCGATGCCGTTGATGACCGCCATCACGCCCATCGAGGAGGCCGCGACCAGCGGGCCGAAGCCGACGTCCTTGGCGAAGTCCACCTGGAAGGAGATGCCGAAGATCGAGACGCCGGCCGTCATCACGATGGAGATCCACATCAGCGGGAGCATGCCGGTGCGGATCGCCTCCTTCGGCGTGAACTGCCGTACCGCAGGCGGGTTCTTGGCGAGAGCCGTGGCGCTCTTGGCGTCGCCCGACGGGGCGAGCGGGTCGATGTCGGCCGGCCACCAGTTCTTCGGCGGGTCCTTGAAGAAGAACGCGGTGACCAGGACCACGACCATCACGTAGGCGCCGATGAGGTCCAGGACGCGGTGGTAGTTGGCCGTGTCGAAGGCGTAGTTGAAGATGAAGATGAAGGGGAGCGAGCCGTAGGCGAAGCCGCCGTTGACGAATCCCGTGCGGGCGCCCCGGCGTTCGGGGAACCACTTGCCGACCATGTTGATGCAGGTCGCGTAGACCAGGCCGGAGCCGAGGCCGCCGATCACGCCGAAGCCGATGATCGCCAGCCAGATCTCGCTGATGTGCGACAGGGCCAGGAACCCGATCAGGCACATCACGGATCCGGTGTACATGGCCCGGCGTGCGGTCAGGACGCCCTTCTCCCGTAGCCAGCCCGCCGGGAAGGCGATGCCGGCCTGGAAGAACACCCAGATGCTCAGGATCCAGAAGGTGTTGGACTGCGTCCAGCCGTGCGCGTGGGACAGGGTGTCCTCCGCCGAGCCGTACGCGTACTCGAAGACGCTGATGGCCATCATGGCCACCCACGGGAGGTACACCATGAAGTTGCGGGAGTGGCCGAGGATGTCCCGGTCGGTCTCCCCGATCCGGTACACCCGGCCGCGGGCGTCCGTCACCTCACGGTACGGACGCCGTTCGGCACCTGTGCTGTTCGTGGCTACAGGGTCTGCCGTCATGTCACGCCATCTCCTCGCCGAGCGGATGCGGGTTGGGGACGATGCGCCGGGCGCTGGGCCTGCCCGGTGCCTTGAGGAAGAGGGCCAGCACTGCGGAGGCCAGGCCGACGGAGCCCGCGAGCACGAACGCGCCGTGGTAGTCCCACTCACCCACGACGACCGCGCCCAGGCCGGAGCCCACCAGGCCGGAGATCAGCTTGGAGCTGTAGACCATCCCGTAGTTGGTGGCGTTGTTGTTCTCACCGAAGTAGTCCGCCGTCATGGCCGCGAAGAGCGGGAAGATCGCCCCGCCGCCGAACCCGGAGACCATGGAGCAGAACAGGAAGAACGGCATGCTGTGCATCTGGCCGGAGACCAGCACTCCGAACTGTGCCGTGCCCAGCACGATGCAGACGATGATCAGGGTGTTGCGCCGGCCGTAGCGGTCGGAGATCCAGCCGATGACCCCGCGGCCGGTGCCGTTGACGATCGCCTTCAGGGACATGGCCGTGGCCACGATCCCGCCCGCGAACCCCATGTCCTTGCCGAACGGCACCTGGAAGGCGATGCCGAAGATGTTGATCCCGGCCGTGCACAGCAGGCAGAACCACATCATCCACAGGACGGGCGTACGGGCCGCCTCCTTCGGGGTGTACTGCTTGACGGCGGGCGGGTTCTTCTCCAACGCCCTTCGTATGCGCGGATCCTGAGTTGCCTTCAGCGGATTGACGTGCGGAGGCCACCAGTTCTTCGGCGGGTCCTTGAAGAACCAGCCGGCCGACGCCACCACCAGACAGAGCCCGATGCCGACCGAGGTGAGCAGGACCTTGTAGTTGCTCAGGTCCAGGACGGAGGTGAACAGGAACACGAACGGCACGGACCCGTAGGCGAAACCGCCGTTCACGAAGCCCGTCTTGCCGCCCTTGCGCTCCGGATACCACTTGCCGACCATGTTCACGCAGGTCGCGTAGACGAGACCGGCGCCGATGCCGCTGCACATGCCGAAGCCGAGATAGGCGACGATCACGTTCGGCGCGAACGCCAGCGCCACATAGCCCAGCAGCGTGCCGACCGCGCCGATCAGCATGGCCGTCCGGGCGGGGAGCCGTCCGCTCTCCCGCAGTTGCCCGGCCGGGAAGGCCACGGCCGCCTGGAAGAACACCCAGACGCCCATCAGCCAGAAGATGTGCCCGCTGCTCCACAGATGTGCCTCGTGGAGCGTGTCCTCCGCCGACGTGAACGCGTACTCGGCGGAACTGATGCCCATCATGCCCACCCAGGGCAGGAGGACCATCCACTTGCGTGTCCGGCCCATCAGATCGACGTCACTCTCGCCGATCCGGTATGTGCGGCCGTTGCGGTCCGTCACCTCCCTGAAGGGGACGGACGCCGTTAGATCGATGGATGACATGTTCGTTCAGCACCCCTTGCGTCGAAAGCTCTGGCCAGCGCCCCCTGTCCAATGCCTTTCGTGCGCGCACGGGTCCCGGGGCCGGCCGCAGCGCACCGCCGGCCGGCCCCCTCCTCGGCTAGGTCATGAGCCGCCCCCCAGCAGTCCGGCCGCCCGCGCCCAGCGGTACTTGGCGCCGAGCACGGCCACCGGCCGTTCGGTCGTGTACGGGTACGCCACGACCCCCCGCTCGTACAGGTACTGGCAGGCCTCCTCGACCTCGACGTCCCCCGCGAGCGAGGCGACGACCGGCTTCTCGATGCCCCGCTCCCGGAACTCCGCGACCACCCGCGCGGTCAGCTCCGCGAACACCATCGGCGGGGTGACGATGGTGTGCCAGTAGCCGAGGACCAGGGCGTGGATGCGCGGGTCCTCAAGGCCGAGCCGGATCGTCGCCTCGTACGTCGACGGCGGCTCGCCGCCCGTGATGTCCACCGGGTTGCCCGCGGCTCCGAACGGCGGGATGAAGCGGCGGAACGCCTCGTCCAGGTCCGGCGGTATCTCCATCAGGGACAGGCCGTTGTCGGTGACGGCGTCGGACAGCAGCACACCGCTGCCGCCCGCGCCGGTGATGATCACGACGTTGTCGCCCTGCGGGGCCGGCAGCACCGGCAGGCCGCGCGCGTACTCCAGCATGTCGTTCAGGCCCGGCGCCCGGATCACGCCCGCCTGCCGCAGGATGTCGTCGTAGACCGCGTCGTCACCCGCGAGGGCTCCCGTGTGTGAACCGGCCGCCTTGGCACCGGCCGCCGTACGGCCCGCCTTGAGGACCACAACAGGCTTCTTGGGCACGGTGTTTCGCGCCGCGTCGACGAAGGCGCGGCCGTCCTTGAGGTCCTCCAGGTGCATCGCGATGCACTCGGTGTGCGGGTCCTCGCCGAACCAGGTCAGCAGGTCGTCCTCGTCCAGGTCCGACTTGTTGCCGAGGCCCACGATCGCCGACACACCCGTCTTGGTGGTGCGGGCGAAGCCGAGGATCGCCATCCCGATGCCGCCCGACTGGGACGTCAGCGCCACGCCGCCCTTCACGTCGTACGGCGTGCAGAACGTGGCGCACAGGTCCTGCCAGGTGGAGTAGTAGCCGTAGATGTTCGGGCCGAGGAGCCGGATGCCGTGGCGCTCGCCGATCGCGACGATCTCGTCCTGGAGTTCGTGCTCGCCGGTCTCCGCGAAACCGGAGGGGATCAGGACGGCGTTGGGGATCTTCTTCCGGCCCACCTCCTCCAGCGCCGCTGCCACGAACTTGGCGGGAATGGCGAAGACTGCCACGTCCACCTCACCGGGAACGTCCGTGACACTCTTGTACGCCTTGCGGCCCAGAATGTCATCGGCCCTGGGGTTCACCGGATGGATCTCCCCGGCGAAACCGCCGTCGACCAGGTTGCGCATCACCGAGTTGCCGATCTTGCCCGGCTCGTTGGAGGCGCCGATCACGGCGACCGAGCGGGGCTGCATCAGCCGGCGCATGGAGGTGAGGATCTCCTCGCGCCCGTACTTCCGGCGTGGCTGCGGCTGCTTCTCGGCGAGGATGATCCGGATGTCGGCGGCGACCGCGCCCTGTGGGGTGGCGATCACCGGGTTGAGGTCCACCTCGGCGATCTCCGGGAAGTCCGCGACCAGTTGGGAGACCCGCCGGATCTGCTCGGCGACCGCCCACCGGTCCACGCCGGCCTGCCCGCGCACCCCGCGCAGCACCTCGGCCGCCTTGATGGAGTCCAGCATGGACAGCGCCTCGTCGGCGGAGACGGGCGCCAGCCGGAAGGTCACGTCCTTCAGCACCTCGACCAGCACCCCGCCGAGCCCGAAGGCGACGACCTTCCCGAACGTCGGGTCGGTCACCGCGCCCACGATGACCTCCTGCCCCTGCGGGAGCAGCTCCTGCACCTGTACGCCCTCGATGCGGGCGTCGGCGTCGTAGGCCTTGGCGTTCCCGACGATCCGGTGGAAGGCCGCGCGCACGTCCGCCGCGCCCTCGACCCCTACGATCACCCCGCCGGCGTCGGTCTTGTGCAGGATGTCCGGCGAGACGATCTTCATGACGACCGGTCCGCCGAAGCGCGCCGCGTACGCCACCGCCTCCTCGACGTCCCTCGCCAGCTCCTCGCCCGGTACGGCGATCCCGTACGCGTCGGCGATCACCTTGCCCTCGGGCGCGGTGAGCGCGTCACGGCCCTGTGCGCGCACGGAGTCGAGGAGTTCGCGGACCCGCGGCTCCCGGTCCTCTGCCATCACGTCAGATCACTCCGTTCGACTTGAGCAGGCGCAACTCTTCGTCGCCGAGACCGAGTTCGCCGACGTAGACCTCGGCGTTGTGCTCGCCCAGCAGCGGTGAACTCGTCACGTCCACGGGGGAGTCGGAGAGCTTGAGCGGGCTGCCGACGGTGACGAACTCGCCGCGCTCGGGGTGCGGGACGGTGACCACCATCTCGTTGGCGACCAGCGACTCGTCCTCGATGATCTCCTTGGTGGAGAGGATCGGCCCGCACGGGATGTTGTGGGCGTTGAGCCTCTCCAGCACCTCCCACTTGGGGAGCGTCGAGGACCACTCCTCGATCAGCTGGAACATCTTGTTGAGCTTGGGCAGGCGGGCCTCCGGGGTCGCCCACTCCGGGTCCTCCGCCAGCTCCGGCCGGCCGATCAGCCGGGTGATCGGCTGCCAGCCGACGGGCTGCACGATGACGTACACGTAGTCGTTCGGGCCGCCCGGCGCGCACTGGACCGCCCAGCCGGGCTGACCGCCGCCTGAGGCGTTGCCGGAGCGGGGCACCTGGTCGCCGAAGTCCTCGTTGGGGTACTCGGCGAGCGGCCCGTGCACGAGGCGCTGCTGGTCGCGCAGCTTGACCCGGCAGAGGTTGAGCACGGCGTGCTGCATGGCGACGTTGACCCGCTGGCCGCGGCCGGTGCGCTCACGCTGGAAGAGTGCCGCCAGTATCCCGGCCACGGTATGCACCCCCGTGCCCGAGTCGCCGATCTGCGCGCCCGTGGCCAGCGGTGGCCCGTCCTCGAAGCCGGTGGTGGCCATCGAGCCGCCCATCGCCTGGGCGACGACCTCGTACGCCTTGAAGTCGGTGTACGGGCCCTCCCCGAACCCCTTGATGGAGGCGTACACGATCCGGGGGTTGATCTCCCTGATGCGGTCCCAGGTGAAGCCCATCCGGTCGACCGCGCCCGGCCCGAAGTTCTCGACCATCACGTCCGAGCGGCGTATCAGCTCGGTGAGGAGCTCCTTGCCGCGCTCGGTCTTGGTGTTGAGGGTGATGCTCCGCTTGTTGCAGTTGAGCATCGTGAAGTAGAGGGAGTCGACGTCCGGGAGGTCACGCAGCTGCTTGCGCGTGATGTCACCGGTCGGCGCCTCCAGCTTGACGACGTCCGCGCCGAGCCAGGCGAGCAGCTGGGTCGCGGAGGGGCCCGACTGGACATGGGTCATGTCGAGGACGCGAATGCCCTCAAGTGCCTTGGTGGTCATGGGCGTTCCACCTCACTTGTACATGGTCTGGTTCATGGTTCCGGGGGCGTACGCGTCCGGGTCGACCCAGACGTTGATCAGCGACGGCTTGCCCGACTCCCGGGCCCGGCGCAGGGCGGGGCCGATGTCGGCGGGGTCGCGGACCTCCTCGCCGTAACCACCCAGCATCTGGGCGAACTTGTCGTAGTGGACGTCCCCGAGGGTGTTGCCGACCCGCTCGCGCTCCTTGCCGTACTTGGCGGCCTGGCCGTAACGGATCTGGTTCATCGAGGAGTTGTTGCCGACGATCCCGACGAAGGGGAGGTCGTAGCGGACCAGGGTCTCGAAGTCCCAGCCGGTGAGGGAGAACGCGCCGTCGCCGAAGAGGGCGACGACCTCCTTGTCGGGCCGCGCCTGCTTGGCGGCGAGCACGAAGGGGACGCCGACGCCGAGGGTGCCGAGCGGGCCCGGATCCATCCAGTGCCCAGGCGACTTGGGCTGCACGACCTGTCCGGAGAAGGTGACGATGTCGCCGCCGTCGCCGATGTAGATCGAGTCCTCGGTGAGGAAGTCGTTGATCTCGCTGACCAGGCGGTACGGGTGGATGGGGGAGGCGTCCGACCGCAGCTGCGGCAACCGCTTCTCGATCGCGGTCTGTTCGGCGGCCCGCAGCTCGTCGAGCCACTCCTTGCGCCGGGAAGCACCACCGTTGACGCGGCCCGAGGCGGCCTCGGTCACGGACTTCAGGACCAGCCCCGCGTCGCCGACGATCCCGAGGTCGATGTCCCGGTTCTTGCCGACCGTGCGGTAGTCGAGGTCGATCTGGACGACGGTGGCGGCGGGGGAGAGGCGCTTGCCGTAGCCCATCCGGAAGTCGAACGGGGTGCCGACGATCACGATGACGTCGGCGTGGGAGAACGCGTACCGGCGGGAGAGCTGGAAGTGGTGCGGGTCGCCGGGCGGCAGGGTGCCGCGTCCGGCGCCGTTCATGTACGCCGGGACGTTGAGGGTCCTGACCAGCTCGATGGCGGCCGCGGTGCCCCGGGTCGTCCAGACCTGGCTGCCCAGCAGGATGGCCGGTTTCTCCGCGTGCACGAGGAGGTCGGCGAGCTTCTCGATCGCCTCGGGGTCGCCGGCCGAGCGGGTGGAGGCCCGGTAGGCGCCGGACCTGGGGACGCGCGCCTTCTCCGCCGGGACCTTGGTGTCCAGGACGTCGCGCGGTATCTCCAGGAAGGAGGGGCCGGGGGCGCCGTGGTAGCACTCACGGAATGCCATCGAGACCATGTCGGCGGCGCGGGCGGTGTCCGGGACGGTCGCCGCGAACTTGGTGATCGGCGCCATCATGTCGACGTGCGGAAGGTCCTGCAGGGACCCCATCTTGTGCTGGGTGAGCGCCCCCTGGCCGCCGATCAGCAGCATCGGGGACTCGGCGCGGAAGGCGTTGGCGACACCGGTGACGGCGTCGGTCGTCCCCGGCCCCGCGGTGACCACCGCGCAGCCCGGCCTGCCGGTGATGCGTGCGTAGCCGTCGGCGGCGTGGGCGGCCACCTGCTCGTGGCGGACGTCGACGACTTCTATGCCCTCGTCTACGCAGCCGTCGTAGATGTCGATGATGTGGCCGCCGCAGAGGGTGTAGATGCGGTCGACCCCCTCGGCTTTCAGCGCCTTGGCAACGAGATGACCACCGGAAATCACGTCCTGGGTGTCGTCGGGCATGGCGAAGTCCTGTCCCTTCGTAGGGGGTGGGATGCCGTCTTCGTACATTGCATACAGTCGACGAATACTGTATGAAGCTTGTTATCCCGCATCCGGTGGGTGGTGTCCAGGGGGCGTGCGGCACTTTTCAGTCATCGGAGTTCGGCCTCGCGATGACTTCTGGATGACTTCGCAGACAGGAGCCGGAATGGACCTGTACGAACACCAGGCAAGGGAACTCTTCGAGGAACACGGCATCGTGGTGCCGAGGGCCGAGGTCACCGACTCGCCCAAGGAGGCCCGCGAGATCGCCCGCAGGCTCGGCGGCCGGGTCGTAGTGAAGGCGCAGGTCAAGACCGGTGGCCGGGGCAAGGCGGGCGGAGTCAAGCTCGCCGCCGACCCGGCCGCCGCGGAACTGACAGCCCGGCAGATCCTGGGCATGGACATCAAGGGCCACCCGGTCGGCAAGGTGATGCTGGCCCAACCCGTCGACATCGAGAGCGAGTTCTACGTCTCCTACGTCCTCGACCGGGCGGCCGGCGGCTTCCTGGCGATCGCCTCCGCCGAGGGCGGCATGGAGATCGAGGAGGTGGCCGCGACCCGGCCGGAGGCGGTGGCCCGCATCCCCGTCGACCCCGCGGTCGGCGTCACCTCCGCCAAGGCCCAGGAGATCGCCGGCGCCGCCGGACTGCCGCCGCAGACGGTCGACGTCCTGGTACGGCTCTGGCAGGTGCTGGTCCGCGAGGACGCCCTGCTCGTCGAAGTGAACCCGCTCGTGCGGACCAAGGAGGGGCGGATCCTGGCGCTCGACGGCAAGGTCACCCTCGACGACAACGCCCGCTTCCGGCAGGCCCGTTGGGGCACGGAGGAGAGCGGGCACCAGGACCCGCTGGAGGCGGTGGCCGCCGCCCGCGGTCTCAACTACGTCAAGCTGGACGGTGAGGTCGGCATCATCGGCAACGGCGCCGGCCTGGTGATGTCCACCCTGGACGTGGTGGCCGGCTGCGGCGCGAGCCCCGCCAACTTCCTGGACATCGGCGGCGGGGCCTCCGCCCAGATCATGGCCGACGGACTCTCGGTGATCCTCTCCGACCCGGCCGTGAAGTCGGTCTTCGTCAACGTCTTCGGCGGGATCACGGCGTGCGACGCGGTCGCCGACGGGATCGTACAGGCCCTGGAGACCGTCCGGCTGACCAAGCCGCTGGTGGTCCGACTCGACGGCAACAACGCGGCCCGCGGCCGGGCGATCCTCGACGGCCGTGCGCACCCCCTGGTCGAACAGGCCACCACCATGGACGGCGCCGCCCGCCGCGCCGCCGAACTCGCCAACGCTGCCTGAGGAGCTGGGACATGGCGATCTATCTGACCAAGGAGAGCAAGGTCCTCGTCCAGGGCATGACCGGCGGCGAGGGCATGAAGCACACCCGGCGGATGCTCGCCGCCGGGACGGACGTCGTCGGCGGGGTGAACCCGCGGAAGGCGGGTCAGAGCGTCGACTTCGACGAGCGGGCGGTCCCGGTCTTCGGCACGGTCGCCGAGGGCATGGCCGCGACCGGCGCCGACGTCACGGTCGTCTTCGTGCCGCCCGCCTTCGCCAAGGCGGCGGTGCTGGAGGCCGCCGACGCCGGTATCGGCCTCGCGGTGGTGATCACGGAGGGCATACCGGTCCACGACTCCGTCGCCTTCACCTCGTACGCCCGCGGCAGGGGCACCCGGATCATCGGACCCAACTGCCCCGGTCTGATCACCCCCGGCCAGTCCAACGCGGGCATCATCCCCGCCGACATCACCAAGCCGGGCCGGATCGGTCTCGTCTCCAAGTCGGGCACCCTGACCTACCAACTCATGTACGAACTGCGGGACATCGGCTTCTCCACCGGCGTGGGCATCGGCGGTGACCCGGTCGTCGGCACGAGTCACATCGACTGCCTGGCCGCCTTCCAGGACGACCCCGACACCGAACTCGTCGTCCTCATAGGGGAGATCGGCGGCGACGCGGAGGAACGGGCCGCCGCCTACATCCGGGACCACGTCACCAAGCCGGTCGTCGGCTACATCGCCGGGTTCACCGCACCCGAGGGCCGGACCATGGGCCACGCGGGCGCCATCGTCTCCGGATCGGCCGGCACCGCGCGGGCCAAGCAGGAGGCGCTGGAGGCGGTCGGGGTGCGGGTGGGGAGCACGCCGACCGAGACCGCCCGGCTGGTCCTCGACCTGCTGGACGCGCGACAGCCGGAAGGGAGCTGAGCCATGACCCTCGGCACTCTGGTCCACAAGCCCGGCACCGGGTGGAGCGACGCCTGGGCGCGCTGTCTCGCCCTCGCCCCCGAGGCCTTCCGGGACGACCGTGTCCTCAACCTCCACGCCGGCACCTGGCAGCCCGACGGACGGCCGCTGCCCGCGACCAGCCCCGTGGACGGGAGCCCCATCGCCGGCGCCCCACGGCTCGACCGCGGCACCGCCCACCGGGCCGTCCGCGCCTGCCTCGACCAGCACCGGGCCTGGCGGCACGTCCCGCTGGACGAGCGCCGGGCCAGGGTGGCCGCCACCCTGGACGCCCTGACCGAACACCGCGAACTGCTCGCCCTGCTCCTGGTCTGGGAGATCGGCAAGCCCTGGCGGCTGGCCCAGGCGGACGTGGACCGGGCGATCGACGGGGTGCGCTGGTACGTCGACGGCATCGAGCCGATGCTCGCGGGGCGCGCCCCGCTGGACGGACCGGTGTCCAACATCGCCAGCTGGAACTACCCGATGAGCGTGCTCGTTCACGCGGTACTGGTCCAGGCTCTGGCGGGCAACGCGGTGGTGGCGAAGACCCCGACCGACGGCGGCGTCGCCTGTCTCACCCTGGCCTGCGCGCTGGCCGCCCGGGAGGGCCTGCCGGTGACGCTGCTGAGCGGCAGCGGGGGCGAGTTGTCCGAGGTGCTGGTGCGGGCGCCGGAGATCGGCTGTGTCTCCTTCGTCGGAGGCCGGGACACGGGCGCCGCGGTGGCCACCGCCGTCGCCGACCTCGGCAAGCGGCACGTACTCGAACAGGAGGGGCTCAACACCTGGGGCATCTGGAACTTCACCGGCTGGGAGGCGTTCACCGCCGTCGTCCCCAAGCTCTTCGACTACGGCAAACAGCGCTGCACCGCCTACCCGCGCTTCGTCGTCCAGCGCGAGCTGTTCGACGAGTTCCTGACCGCCTACCTCCCGGCGGTGCGGGGGCTGCGGGTGGGCCACCCCCTTGCGGTCAGCGACCCCGCCGACCCGCCGCCCGAGCTGGACTTCGGGCCGGTGATCAACGCGGCCAAGGCCAAGGACCTGACCGACCAGGTGGCCGAGGCCGTCGACCGCGGCGCCGTCCCACTGCACCGCGGCCGCCCGGCCGACGCGCGCTTCCTGCCCGGCCAGGACACGTCGTCGTACGTCCACCCGGTCACCCTCCTCAACCCGCCCCGGTCCTCCCCCCTCCACCACGCGGAACCGTTCGGCCCGGTCGACACGATCGTCCTGGTCGACACCGAGGCGGAACTGCTGGCCGCCATGAACGCGTCCAACGGCGCGCTGGTCGCCACGCTCTCCACCGACGACGAGGCCACCTTCGCGCGGCTGGCCCCGCAGATCCGTGCCTTCAAGGTCGGCCACGGCAAGCCACGCTCCCGCGGCGACCGGGACGAACTGTTCGGCGGCTTCGGCGCGTCCTGGCGGGGCGCCTTCGTCGGCGGCGAACTGCTGGTGCGCGCGGTGACCCAGGGACCGGCGGGGGAGCGGCTGCCGGGGAACTTCCCGGAGTACCAGCTCATGCCGTGACGCACGCACGGGCCGCGGCACGGTGCGGCGGCCCCTGCGCTCTCCCTACGTCGGCGGGCCCCGGAGCGCCCGAGCCGGTAGCGGGTCGGGTACGGACGGTGAGGGGGTGCCGACCTGCGGATATGGCGACGGAAACGCAGGTGAAGGGCACTCCGAAAGCTTGGTATTGTTGTCCATGTCGCCGCGGGGAGCACCCCCGGTCAGGTGGCAGACACCTAGTCCGGGTGGCGGAATGGCAGACGCGCTAGCTTGAGGTGCTAGTGCCCTTTATCGGGCGTGGGGGTTCAAGTCCCCCCTCGGACACAACCACTGACGATACGGTGATGAGGGCCTCGACCTTACGGTCGCGGTCCTCTTTGCGTGTTCGTAGCCGATGGTGATGCCCAGGGCTTCGTAGGGGGCCTTTCTTGTCGGCGTCGGTCGTGTGGATGCGCTGTGCAATGTCTTCCAGACTGTGAGTGATCTTCGGATCTGCTGGGCGTCGAGTGGGGTTTGCTTCTTCCGAGTGAGGGTGGGGAGCGCGTCGAGTTTCTTCTGCGCTGCCTCTTTGTCTTGCTGCGCTGTGTTGATCCACTGGGTGACGACGGCTGGGTCTGCTCCGGCTTCGAGGGCTGCTTGGTAGCGGGCGAGTCGTCGCTCGCAGTCCTTGATCGCCTGGCGTGCTTGGGCCTGCTCGGGTGTGTGGGTCTCTGCGGTGCTCGCTGCGGCGCTGGCGTGGGTGAGGGCGGCGAGGGTGGTGGCGAGCCGGTCGGGGGTGAAGGCCCGGGCGATCCACTGGTCCAGGGCGCGGCACACAACGTCTTCGCGTAGGTTGACGGTCCGCGGGTGGGTGAGGTCGGGGTAGAGGGCTTGTTCCTGGTCTTTGAATTCGCAGCGGTAGTAGACGTGGTTGCGGATGGTGGCGGGCTGCATCTTGCGTCCGCACAGGCTGTATCGGACCCGTCCGCGCAGGGCGTAGGGGCGTCCGCCTTCCTTTCCGGCTCGTTCCTGGCGTCCCTGGTTGCGGGCACCCAGCAGATCGACGGCTACACCTACGCGTCCGACAACCCCGTCACCGGCAGCGACCCGACGGGCCTCATGAACGTGATGGACCCCGGGGGCGACGGGGGCTGCCCGTCCACCGGATGCACATCCCCCTCCACCACCAGTGACGGCGACGGAGGCGGAACCCACCACGGCGGCAGCGGCAGCGGCAGCGGAGGCAGCTCCCACCACAGCTGCGGCTGGTCCTTCATCTGCTATGCCAAGAAGGCCTACCACGTCGTCCAGCGGCACCCGGTGATCGCGGCCGTGGTCGCCACGGCGGTGGTGGTCGGCGCGGTCGCCTGCGTGGTGGCCACAGCAGGAGGTTGCGGTGCTGTCCTGCTCGCAGGTGCGACGGGCTTCACCGAAGGTGCCGAGGCAGGCAGCCTCGCTGCTGCCGTGGCCGGTGCCGCAACCGGAGTTGCGGCTGAGGGCGGCGCTGTCGTAGCAGGATCGGCCGGTATAGCCAGTGCCGGGGCCGCAGTGATTGAGAAGAGCGTGGACACCGGCGCCAAGGAGGAAGCCGCAGCGTCGGCGGGTGCCAAGGCATCCGAGTCCGCCGCGGTGACCAGAAGCGACGTGCAGGGTGAGTTTCCACGGAGGATGAGAGTGGCGCGCGACGGCAGACCGATGGCACGGCGTGCCGCGGGCACGCAGACCACGTTGGACGTGCTGTTGCGCTGGACATGGATCAGACGCCGCCGCCCGCGCGGGACATCGAGGACTTCGAGAACGGCCAGGTGTTGCGGGTCGTGGGGTTCACGAAGAACATCGGCGGGGCAGTAACGCGCTCCGTCGGCAAGAGTGGGAGCATCACCCGGCTGCGGCAGGGGTACCTGCGGCTCGCCCTCGGCGAGGCGCCGGTCTGGAGCGACCGGCGGGGCGACCGCACCGCGACCCTGTACCCGCCGTTCCGTCTGAAGCTCATGGCCGGGAAGGTGCCGATGGCACGCAAGTTCGACCGCTATGAACTTGTCGCCGCCGACGGGACATACGACCTGATGGTGCCAAAGATGGACGGGGAGCTGATGCGGCACGCGTTTGCCTCGGCAGCGGGAGGTTGATTCCCTCGGCCGGCGCCATGAACCGGCGGTCCTCGCGGCGGGTGTGTCTGTCCGGGGCCTCGGTAAAGGGCGTCGCCGTCATCGGGGCTGTCGTCAGAGTCATTGTCGAAGACGGCAACCGAGTCCGACCCGCTGGCGGACGTGGCAGCCGCCGCGCATGACTACCTAGTGGTCCCTCTCACGTTCCGGCGCGTACGGCAACCCGCCGCTAAGTGTCCCGAGCAGAGCCGTGCGAACCAGCGGGAGCCCGTGCCGTGCGTGGCGCGGGAAGCGGCTGACCGGGCCTTCGCCGGACGTGCGTTGGGCCCGGCCCTTTTGCTCGGGTGAGCGCCGTGCGAGTCCGGCTTGCGCTAAGGCCTGTCCGGCGGATCATGAGTGTTTCGGCTTGCGGAGCCGTGTAGTTGGTCGTGGGCCGTGGCGATCTGATGAACGAGGAATGGCGCCGCCTGGAGCCGCATCTGCCCGTCCGCGGACGGCGTGGTGGGCGGTGGGCCAGTCACCGCAGGGTGATCAACGGGATCTTCTTCCGTGAGCGGACCGGGATCCCGTGGCGGGATCTGCCGGAGAGGTTCGGCAGGTGGAAAACCGTCTATGAACGGCACAGACGCTGGTCCGCGGACAGTACCTGGGACCGGATCCTCCAGGCCGTCCGGGCTGACGCCGACGCCGAGGGCCGGATCGACTTGAGCATGGTGGGCTGGATGGGCCGCTTCCTCGACTACGCCACCGTCCAACCGGGGATGGCCGAGGCACTGCGCGCCGTCGTCGACTCCGGCGTCGGTCCCTGCGTCAGCCGCGAGCTGATGACGACCGCCCTCACCTCGCTCCTGGACACCGCGGCCGCCGAAGGCACCATCCGGTCGGACATCGGCGCGCCCGACCTGTTCGCCGCCCTGACCGGCGTCGCCCTTGCCGCCGGAAAGCCCGGACAACGCGAGCAGGCCGAACGCCTCCTCGACCTCATCCTGGGCGGTTGCGCTGCGGCACAGCAGTGAGGGGCCGGCCGACGGGGTGGGTCCCCGGGCTGGCCGGCCCTCTGTCCTGCGTGCCGTCAGGACCGTGCCGGACTCACGGGTAGCTGACCAGGTAGGCCACGTTGCTGCTGGGGGTGACCTGGTTGCCGGTGCCGTCGATGATGTGGTTGATGGTGCCGGCGCCGCCCAGGACCGTGGTGACCATGCTGTGGAACTTCACCGTGGACGTGGTGGGCACCTCGATGGCATGGCCGAGCACCACGGAGGGGTTGTCGCGGAGATAGGCGTAGACGCCCACACCCCATGCCTCGTGGGAGGTCACCGAGTTGGCGACCTTGTATGAGGCGTAGCCGAGGTCGCCTCCACTGGTGGTCCAACTGGACTGGTTGGGCACGTCGTAGGGGGTCTCGCTCTGGTAGAAGTAGGTGCGGCCGCCGTTGCCGTTCCAGGTGGTCTGGTACTTCTGGTAGTGCTCGACCGCCAGGCCGTACATGGTGACGTTGTTGCCGTTGACGATTAGTCCGTTGGCGGCCGGGTTGGTCGTCCAGCCGACGCCGTTGGTGTGGTCCGCCCGCCACAGCCACAGGTCGTCGCCGATGACGTCGTTGCTGTTGATGACCAGTGACTGGGTGGCCTTGCCGGCGACGTCGCCGCCGATGCGGAAGAACACGTCGTGCAGCACGATCGGGTCGGCGCTGTGCCCGGCGCTCGAGCCGGCCGGGCCGACCTGCATCAGCACGTTCGAGTTGGTGGTGTTCGCGCTGATCAGCAGCCCGGCGATGTCGATGCCGTCGACGTCGGCGGTGGTGATCGCGGTGACGCCGTTGTCCGGCACGAGGGTGGCCAGGCCCAGTCCCAGGACCACCGTGTCGGGGCGGGTGATGTTCAGCGGGGCGGACAGGTGGTAGACGCCCGGGGTGACGATCAGGTTCCGGCCCGTGGCGAGCGCGTTGTTGATCGTCGTGGCGGTGTCACCGGGCTTGACGATGTAGAACTGGCTGATCGGCAGCGAGGTGCCCGGAGCAGTGCCGTTGATCCAGTCGGGGCCTTGCACATTGGTGCGCACCGACGGGACGAACACCTGCCAGTTCCCTGAGCCGTCGACGTAGATGAACGGCTTCTCGCGCATCACCGGGCTCTGGGCGACGGTGGTGTACTGCGGGTTGGGGAAGCTGGTCGCCGGGGCGCCGGTGTCGCCGACGAACACCATGTTCCAGTTGTGCCCGGTCCAGCCGCCGTCCATGGCGGTGTTCTGGGTGAGGAACTGCTGCTGGGTACCGGAGTTGATCTGGCTGGAGACCCGGGAGTTGCCGATGTAGCCGCCGCTGGACCAGTTGGTGGTGGTGCCGTGGGTGTCGTCCCACAGCTTCATGCTGCCGTGCACATCCATCCGCCGGAACGGGTCGGCCTGCGAGACGGCCCACATGGTGCTGCCCGAGCTGGGGCTCACGGACATGTTCTCGACGTCGCGCCAGAAGTTCTGGGTGGCGTTGCCGTCGCTGGTGTGACCCTCGACGTGCACGCCGCCGCCGTTGATCGACACCTGGTCCGGTGACAGGCCCAGCCCGGAGACCTGGGTGTAGTAGCCGACGGGGATGTCGACGTTGTACGTGCCGGGAGTGAACAGCAGGGCGTTGCGCTGGGTGCCGAACTCGTTGGTCTGCTGCGTGCTGTAGACCGAGTTGATCTTCGACTGGATGGTGGACGTCGACATCGACGGGTCGAACACCGTCACGTTGGGGCCGAAGTCCGGGGTGTTGGCCGGCGGGGTGATGCCGCCGGAGATCGTGAACGACTGGGCGCCCGTGCCGTTGCAGGTGTACTGCTGCAACTGGACGCTGTCGGCGGTGGACGCCGACGGCACATCGAGACACTTGCCGCTGTTGCGGTTGACGAAGTGGTAGGTGCCGGAGGCCTCGGCGACCGGCAGCCACTGCTGGTTGGTGCCGCCGCCGTAGAGCCACAGCTGGGTCAGCGCGCCGTCGGCGGTGGAGACGTCGGTCTCGTCCCAGACCTGATTCGGCGCGGAGGCCACGCCGATGCGGTAGTAGCCGCTGTCGGTGGCGGTGAACTGCCAGGACTGGCTGCCGGTGCCGTTGCAGGTGTACTGCTGCACGGCGGTGCCGTTGGCGGTGGCCGCGGCACGCGCGTCCACGCACTTGCCGCTGTTGGCGTTGACGACGGTCGTGGGAGCGGTGGGGATGGTCGCGGCACCGGCAGCGGGGGCGGAGACCAGCACGATACCGGCGGCCGGCAGCAGAAGGGCGGTCGTGAAGGCGGCTGTGCGTCTGCGGTGACGGGTGGCTCTTACGAGCCCGGCGAGAGAGTTGATCACGCGTGTCTCCTCGGTCGCGGATGCGGGGCGCGATGCGGATCGGACGCTAAGCGCCGCCCGACGGGCCGTCAATACTCATCAAAAAATAAGCCATGAACTAAGCCCTCAGAGAAGGGAGATGAGCGGGAACGGCCCTGATGTCGAGGAGACCGCGTCGACGACGTTCACGGCGGCACGGTGCTGGCCGCACCGGCTGCGACCAGCGGCGGCGGCCATGGAACACGTACGGCCGCCTCCCCGTCGGGGGCGCGGCGGGGAGGCGGCCGATGAGAGGTTGTTTGTTCCAGATCTCGTAGCCGGTGTAGCGGGGGTTGATGAGGATTGCTCTGACGGCTCCGGCCTGCCATGCGGTCTTCTTGCGGTGGGGGTTGCGGGCCGCGTCATGGGCGGAGGGGCAGGGGATGCCTTCCCGGGTGACCTGGGCGGCGATGGCCTTGTCGCTCATGCCGTCGACGTACATCTGGAAGATCCGGGCCACGGTGGGGGCCACGGCGGGGTCGGGCTCCAGGCGGTGGATCCGCTGTCCCGTCGCGGCCTTGGCCGGGTTCGGGTGCGGCCCCGCGTCGCCGATCAGGTACCCGTACGGGGGGCGTCCGCCGAGGTAGCGGCCTTGGAGCTGGGCATGGGAGCTCATGGCGGTCCGTACCCGGATCTTGATGCGGTTGCGTTCTCCCTTGCTCATGCCTGTAAGGCTCCAGGAGTGACGTACAGCGTCTGACCAGGCACTTTGCGACTCCGGGCGATCACGGCAAGCTCGCACCCCATGGCACTGCGCATGCTCTACCTGGTCTTCCTCCGACTCCTTGGACTGCTCCTGCTGCTCTCCCGCTCGCAGCAGACCAAGGACGCCGAGCTGCTCGCGCTGCGCCACGAGAACGCGGTGCTGCGCCGCCAGCTCTGCGTCCGGCCACACCTCCCCTGGCCGGAGCGCGCCGTGCTCGCCGCCCTCGCCCGGCACCTACCCTCCCGGCTGCGCCGACACCGCCTGTTCACACCCGGCACCCTGCTCACCTGGCACCGCCGCCTACTGCGGTGGAAGTGGAAGCAGAAACCCGCCCGGGTCGGACGGCCGCCGATCTTCGAGGAACACCGCCCTGATCCTGCGCAGCGCCGGCCTCGGCCCCGCACCCAGACGAAGCCGCGGCGCCCCGACCTGGCGCGAGTTCGTACGCGCCCAGGCCTCCGGCCTGCTCGCCGCCGACTTCTTCCACGTGGACACCGCCGCGCTGACCAGGCTGTACGCCTTCGTGGTCATGGAGGTCGGCACCCGCACCGTGCACATCCTCGGCGTCACCGCCCACCCGACCGCAGCCTGGGTCACCCAGCTCTCGAGGAACCTCCTCGCCAACCTCGCAGACCGCGCCGCCGGCTTCCGCTACCTGCTACGCGACCGCGACAGCCGCTACACCCAGGCTTTCGATGCCGTCTTCACCGCCGACGGCATCGAGATCCTGAAGAGCGCGCCACAGACACCGCGGATGAACGCCCACGTGGAGAGGTTCATCCGCAGCGTGCGGGCCGAGTGCACCGACCGGATGCTGATCTACAACGAGCAACACGCACGGCGTGTCCTCGCCGAATACGCCGAGCACTACAACTCCGGAACCAGCACCTGGCACTATGACGCGGCCGGCAACTGCATCGAACGGACCAGCGCGGGCCGTACGATCAGCTACGACCGCGATCTGGCCGGCCGGGAACTGAACCGGCACATCGGTAACGCCCTCACGCTGGCGAACACGTTCGATGACCTCGGCCGACTCCGCACCCAGTCGGCGATGAACCGCGCCACAGGTGCCAGCCTCCAGAGGCGCGACTACACCTACCGCGCCGACGGCCTGCTCACCGGCATCGACGACCAACTCAACGGTCGGCACGGTTTCGACCTTGACTCCCTCGGCCGCGTGCTCACTGTCCAGGCGGCCGACTGGACCGAGCGGTACGCCTACGACAAGACAGGTAACCAGACCGAAGCCTCCTGGCCCGCCGCACACCCGGGTCACGAGGCCACCGGCCCGCGCACCTACACGGGCACGAGTCTCGTCCGGGCGGGCAACACGCGCTTCGAACACGACGCGGCCGGCCGCATCACCGTTCGACGCAAGACCCGCCTGTCGCACAAGCCCGACGCCTGGCACTACTCGTGGGACGCCGAAGACCGCCTCACATCAGTCGTTACACCAGATGGCACCCGCTGGCGCTACATCTACGACGCCCTCGGCCGCCGCATCGCCAAGCAGCGTCTGGCAGCCGACAACGAAACCATCCTCGAACAGACCACGTTCACCTGGGACGGCGCCACCCTCTGCGAGCAGACCACCCTCACACCAGAGGCACCCCATCCCGTCGTTCTCACCTGGGATCACGACGGCCTGCGCCCCATCGCCCAGACCGAACGCCGCACGACCCTCGACGCGCCGCAGGAGGAGATCGATTCCCGCTTCTTCGCGATCGTCACCGATCTCGTCGGAGCACCAACAGAACTCGTCGACGAATCCGGGGGCATCGTCTGGCGCACACGTTCCACCCTGTGGGGCAGGACCTCCTGGGGCGCCGGCAGCGCGACCTACACGCCTCTGCGCTTCCCCGGCCAGTACTACGACCCCGAAACCGAGCTCCACTACAACTACTTCCGCCACTACGACCCGGAAACCGGCCGCTACCTCACACTCGATCCCCTCGGGCTCGCCCCAGCCCCCAACCCCGTCGCCTACGTGACGGACCCCCGGTCCTGGGCCGACCCGCTCGGACTCGCCCCCTGCGAGACCGGCGCCCTGGATCCCTACGCCGGAACCAGGGAGGCGGCACAACTCCTCCGCGACGCCGGCGTCCCCCGCAATTTCCGCATCCAGGTCATGGAGTCGTTCGAGGAGGGCACGATCACGGTGCGCCGGGCCGGCGACAACGACTACGGAATGCGCTTCTACGACGGCAAGAACGCGTGGGCACGCGGGCGTTATCTGACAACACAGTGGCCAGCCACTCGCGAGGAAATCGCCGTCAAGGCGTCCTGGAACCAGTTCACCTTCCTCAAACAATGGAAGATTCGCCCGGGTGCGCCCATCATCGAGGGCCGGGTCGCGGAGCAGGGCATCGGCTACCCTGGCGGCGGAAAACAGACGTATGTATTGGACCCCGACAGGGACTTGCTGGAGCCATAGTGTCCGAATCAACCGCACAAAAAGCCCTCGCAGCGACCCGACAGGCCCTGTCGGAAATCGATGAGGAACTACAACGGCACACCGAGGGCCACGGACGAGTGAGCAGCGCCCAGCAATTGACATCTCTCCGCGAGCAGTTGGAGCAGGTCGCCGTACAGCTCTCCACCCCCCCGCTCCCGCCCAAGCCGCAGCGGCTGCGCGGCATCGGCCGTGTCATCACCGACTCCTGGCCCTACGACAATCCACTGGGAAGCCTCATCCTCGAAGCCGAGCAGCTCTACCTCAGGGCATAGCGTTCCGGGCGGCTTCGAGGCTGCCAGCGCCGCTCCCTCCATAGCATCAGGGAAACGCGCGGCGGGGTATTGGCCCGGCATCTTCATTGTGCTGCGGCGGACACGCACGGAGCGTGGAGCCCACCGCGCACGGTCCACAGGGGCACAAGCAGGGCAGGACCGAAGTCGTCCGCTATGAGGAACAGGCTCGCGATCGCGGCGAGGACGTAGCAGCCGATGCCGACGGCCAGGTAGACGCGGTATCGCGGGCGCGGCGCCGACGTCATTCTAGGTCGGCGAGGAGGTTGCGGGCGAGCTGGGTGGCCCAGGCCGCGGTGGGGTGCTTGGTGACGCCGAGGATGTACACGGTGCGGGTGCCGACCTCCATGAGGACGAACGCATACAGTCTGGTCAACCCGGCGGTGTCGATGTGAAAGAAGTCGGCGGCGAGCAGGCCGGAGGCCTGGGCGCGTACGAACTCGCGCCACGTCGGGCCGGTATCGGGGCCGCGCCGGGGTGCGGGGCCGAGGCCGGCGCTGCGCAGGGTGTGACGGATGGTCGAGGCGCCGACGCGGTGCCCGAGGCGCCGCAGCTCGCCCTGGATGCGGGTCGAGCCCCAGGTCGGGTTCTCCCGGGCCAGGCGCAGGATGAGTGCAGTGAGTTCCTCGGAGATCGGCGGGCGACCGGTCCGTGCTGGCTGCCGCTGCCACTTCCAGCGGACAAGTCGGCGGTGCCAGGCGAGCAGGGTGCTGGGGGTGACCAGGCGGTGTCGGCGCAGCCGGCCTGCAGGTGCCGAGCGAGGGCGGCGAGGACGGCGCGCTCGGGCCAGGTCAGCCAGGACCGGGTGCCGAGCCGGCGGCGCAGCACCGTGTTCTCATGGCGCAACGCGAGCAGCTCGGCGTCCTTCGCCTCCTCCGACCGCGACAACAGAAGAAGTAGTCCGAGAAGCCTCAGGAAGATCAGGCAGAGCATGCGCAACGCCATGCAGTCCGAGCGTGCCTTAGCCGCACCCGGCTGCAAAGCGCCTGGTCAGAGGTAGCGCGTGAGTTATGGAACCCTACAGGCGCTCTTGCGGGTCGTTGCGCCTGGCGCGGCCCACGGTGGCCGCGGGCGTCGGTGTCCGGGCGTCCGTGGAGGTGGCTGTCCTTGAGTGCTCGATCGCGTGGCTCATCGGCGTCTCGATTCCTCGAGAACACTGCGTGGCGACGCGGGGTACCGGTTCGCGATGCGCCCGGTGGCGAACCAGCCGAGACCGGCCAGGAGCACACCGGCCAGGGCGCTGGGAAGGTGTCTGCTCAGCAGCATCGCTGCGGCTGCCGTGTCCAGGCCCACCGCAAGGAGGACGAACCCGGCGCGCTGCCATGCCTCGCGCGGCGCGGTGGCCGCCATCGGACGGTCGGGCCAGCTGCGGAAGATTCCCGGAGTGAGGTGGCTCATCGCGGTTCCCCCTCCTGACCCCTATGACGGTTGTCCATATCAACCTCCAGAACGCCCCCGGATGTGAGCAACAACTGGAGAAAGATCTGCTGATATTTCCGGGGAGACCATCGAAGGGCCGACATCCCGGGTGACATGAGGCACACAAGGTGCAGGTCCGGGCGTGGGTCGCGCGCACGAGACGCACAGGCGACGCGCCGACACGCAGCAGGCGACGCAGCCTGCTGTATCGATACCCGCAGGCCACCTGTCCACCGCCGCGAAGCAGGGGAAGAACCTGTTCGACGCGGTGGTCACCCGGCTCTTCGACGGCCGAGGCGCTCGGATACCCACCCCGTTCCGACCTGCAGATCAGTCACATGGACGGATGGCTCGCCAGAACCGGGCTGTCCCACACGCCGAAGACAAGCCGAGTTGCCGTACGGGCTATGACCGGGATCACAGCGCTGCTCGGGCAGGCCGGGAATGCATGCGCCGTCATGTTGTTTGGAATGCATGCGAAGTCATGTATCAGCGAGGAGTGCGCCATGCAGTTCGGCATCTTCGGTGTCGGAGACGTCTCGGCCGACCCCACGACGGGTTACACCCAGAGCGAGGCGGAGCGGATCAGCAACATGATCAAGGTCGCCCGGCGGGCCGACGAGGTCGGCCTCGACGTCTTCGCGCTGGGTGAGCATCACAACCCACCCTTCGTGCCGTCCTCGCCGCCGGCGCTGCTCGCTCACATCGCGGCGCTGACGGAGCGGATCATCCTCAGCACATCCGTGACCCTGATCACGACCAATGACCCGGTGAAGCTCGCCGAGGACTATGCGATGGTGCAGCATCTCGCCAAGGGGCGGCTGGACCTGATGCTCGGACGCGGGAACACCGTCCCGGTCTACTCGTGGTTCGGCAAGGACATCCGCCAGGGCGTCGCACTCTCCCTGGAGAACTACAACCTGCTCCACCGGTTGTGGCGCGAGGACGTGGTCGACTGGGAAGGCCAGTTCCGCACCCCGCTGCAGGGCTTCACTTCCACCCCGCGTCCGCTGGACGACGTCCCGCCGTTCGTGTGGCACGGCTCGATCCGTACCCCTGAGACCGCGGAGCAGGCGGCGTACTACGGCAACGGGTTCTTCGCCAACCACATCCTGGCCCCGAACTTCCACTTCAAACCGCTCGTCGACCTCTACCGGCGGCGGTTCGAGCACTACGGACACGGAACCGCCGAGCAGGCCGTCGTCGGGCTGGGCGGCCAGGCGTTCATCGCCAAGCGTTCCCAGGACGCGGTCAACACCTACCGGCCCTACTTCGAGAACTTCCCGATGTTCCGCGGCTCGAAGCTGGAGGACTACATGGCCGGCACGCCGCTGACGGTGGGCAGCCCGCAAGAGGTCATCGAGAAGGTGCTCACCTTCCAAGAGGGATTCGGTGACTACCAGCGCCAGCTCTTCAACATCGACGCGCTCGGCCTCCCGCTCGACATGGCGCTGGAACAGGTCGAGCTGCTGGGCACCGAGGTGGTCCCGGTACTGCGCAAGGAGATGGAGGGGCGCCGCAAGCCCGGTGTCCCGGACGCGCCGACGCACGCTTCGCTGGTCAAGGCCAAGTACGGTGACGCCGAACCGCGCCAGCTGCGGCCGAACCCCAACCGGGGCGACAACCTCTCGGGTACCTCGCCCTACCAGGACAGTGACCCGAACACGGCGGCTCGCCTCCCGGTGGGGCCGTGATGGAGGCAACCAGGGGCTTGACCAGGTTGGCGAACGAGGCCTGGGAAGCGATGTTCAGGGCGCAGGCGACACTCGCGCGTGAGTTCGAGTTCTGCGGCGACTGGGGCGACTTCCAGCCCCGGGAGTACGGCGTGCTCTATGCCCTTTCCGATGCCGAGGACGGTTTGCGCATCACCGATCTCATCGACGACGTCCTGCTGACTCAGGCGGGGGTCTCCCGGCTGGTGGCGCGGCTGGAGAAGCGCGGCCTTGTCGAGCGTCTCGCGGATCCCGACGACGGCCGTGCCTGCCGCATCGTCCTGACCAGTGAGGGACGCGATGTTCAGCGGCGCCTCGGTCGCGCACACGCGCGAGACGTCGCGACGGCGATGACCCGCGCGCTCACCCCGTCACAACTGACAACGCTGCGCGAGCTCGGGAAGGCGCTTACCGCCGCAGCCCCGCCGACAACCTCGCAGCACTCGAAGCCGGACCCAGGGAACATCGCATGAACAACCCGCCCGTCGTCCCCCGACAAGGCCTCATCCTCACGGTCGTCAATGCCGGGGTGAGTGATCCGTCCTCGACCCGGCTGCTGGCCGACCGGATCGCCCAGAAGAGCATCGACGCCCTCCGTGACATCGGCATTGCCGCGACCGTGCGCTCGATCGATCTGGGACCTATCGGCGTCGAAATCGCACGGTCGATCGTCTCGGGGCTGCTCGACCCGAAGGTGCGGGACGCCATCGCACAGCTCGCCGAGTCGGACGCGATCATCGCCGCGGCCCCGGTCTACAAGGCGGGGATCAGCGGCCTGTTCAAGTCGTTTGCCGACCTGATCGACAACGACCTGCTCATAGCCAAACCGGTCGTCCTCGCCGCCACCGGCGGCTCGGCCAGGCACAGCATGGTCGTCGACGAACACCTCCGGCCGCTGTTCGCGTTCCTGCGGGCGATCCCGATGCCGACCTCCCTGTACGCCGCACCGGAGGACTGGGGCTCGACCGACCTCGGCAAGCGCATCGCCCGCGCGGCCGGCGAACTCGCCGCCGTCCTGCGCACCGGCGTCGGCCGCGACATCGCCGACGGCAACTGGGCGGGCTACCAGCACGCGTTCGGCGGCAACGCCACCCGCGCCGAACGCAGCATCGAGGACGTCGACTTCGACACCGATCTCATGCGCCTGGCCACCGGCAGAACCGCGCGCCCCCAGGCCGGTGACCGGGCCGATGTACGCTGACGTATCCACCCCGGCACGGGAATCAGCGGGGCCCGAGCGAGCCGGTGGGCACGCGACGGTGGTGGTCATAGGCGGAGGGCAGTCGGGGCTATCGGCTGCCTACCACCTGAAGCGGCGCGGTTTCACCAGCGCCCTGACCGGCACGGACGGCCCTGACAGCGACCGGACCTTCGTGGTGCTCGATGCCGAACCGGCAGCCGGTGGGGCCTGGCGGCACCGGTGGGAGTCGCTGCGGATGGCGACCGTGAATGGCATCTTCGACCTGCCCGACTTCCCGCAACCGCCCGTCGACCCCGACGAGCCCAGTCGTACAGCGGTGCCGCGCTACTTCGCTGCCTTCGAGCACGCGACCGATCTGCCGATCCTGCGGCCGGTGACCGTCACCGCCGTACGGCGTGTGGACGCCCGGCCCGACGGGGAGCTGGTGGTCGACTCCAGCGCAGGGCAATGGACCGCCCGGGCCATCATCAACGCCACCGGGACCTGGACCAACCCCGTCCGTCCCCGCTACCCGGGGCAGGAGCGTTTCACCGGCATCCAGCTGCACACCCACGACTACGTCTCGGCCGACCAGCTCGCAGGGCTGCGGGTCGCCGTCGTCGGCGGTGGCATCTCGGCAGTCCAGCAGCTGGAGGAGATCTCACGGGCGGCCACCGCGTTCTGGTACACGCGTCGCGAACCCGTCTTCCGTGACGGTGAGTTCGAGGCCGAGGTCGCCGGCCGTGAGATCGTCGCCAAGGTCGCCGTCGATGTCGAAGCAGGCAGGCCCACCGGCAGCGTCGTCTCCTACACCCAACTGGCCTGGACTCCGTACGCGTTGGCGGCGAAGGAACGCGGGGCTCTGCAGCGTCGCCCCATGTTCACCGCCATCGAACCCAGCGGCGTCCGAGAGGCGGACGGTTCCTTCACCCCGGTGGACGCGATCTTGTGGGCCACAGGGTTCAAGGCCGCCCTGGCGCACCTGGAACCTCTGGGGCTGCGCAACGAGTCCGGTGGGATCACGATGCGGGGCACCCAGGTGGCCGGCGAACCGCGCGTGCACTTGGTCGGCTTCGGACCGTTTCAGTCCACCGTCGGTTCCAACCGTTCCGGCCGTCAGGCGGTCAACAACCTGTTGCGGCAGTGGAACGCTGCTTCGAACGGTACGTCGAGCGGCTCAGGTTTCGCGACACGTGCATACGCCGGGGGTGGCGCCGCGGCCGGTGAGTGACCGTTCCTGCAACAGGCTGCGGGACCAAATGCGCAGTGATGTCGTTGCGCCCGTTGGGCAACGCGCATACCAGCAAGGAGCATCGCCATGGATCCCGATCCAACCGCGGCCCCGACCCCGCGCCGTCCCCGACCTCGACCAACCGCTTCGAGCTCGGCCTGGCTTCGCGCGATGACCGGCCGCTTCCCACCTCCGACCGCGGCCGCGCCGTGATCAGGGCACGAGCATGACCGAAGCCTGAACCAGCACTGCCTCAGCTCGGCCAGACAAGCAGTCCAGCAAAAGGACCAGGGAATATCTCATGAAGTTTCAAGTCCTCGACATCCTGCCGAACCTCACGAACCCCGTGACCGGGCGTGAAGTCCGCACCGACGAGCGGTACTCTCAGGCGCTGACCTCGGCACGCTACGCCGAGGAGTTCGGGTATGACGCGGTCGCGTTGGGCGAGCGGCACGCCGGCGCCTTCCTTTCCAGCGGCGTCACGGTCCTGCTCGGTGCGATCGCCGCGACCACCAGCCGGGTCCGGATCCAGACAGGTGTCTCGGTCCTGTCGATCCAGGACCCGCTGCGCGTCGCCGAGGACTACGCCACGATCGATCAGCTCTCCCGCGGCCGGCTCGAACTCGTCATCGGCAAGGGCAACGAGCTGCGTCAGCTGCCTATGTTCGGTATCGAAAACGGCGACCAGTGGGATGCGCTGGAGGAGAAGTACGAGCTGCTCCACCGGCTGTGGCGCGAGGAGAACCTCACCTGGCAGGGTCGCTTTCGCGGACCGCTGAACGAGGTCACCAGCCTGCCGCGTCCCTTCGCCGGCGCTCCTCGCGTGTGGCACGGGTCAGCGACCACGCTGACCTCGGCGAGCCTCGCGGCGAAGTGGGGCGACCCGCTCTTCTCCGCCAACGCCATCCAGCCCCGTGACAACTACACCGTACTCATCGACCACTACCGCACGGAGTACGCCAAGCATGGACACGACCCCCGGTTCGCCTATGTCGGCGCGGGTGCGGGCTTCCTCTACCTGGCCGACACGACCCAGGAGGCGCGGGAGGCCTTCGGGCCGATGTACGAGCAGATCGTGGCCTACTTCAACCGGCCCGGGAACCACACGCCCGGCAACGAGATGACCTTCGCGACCATCGATGACGCCATCGAGCGCGGCCCTGTCCTGGTCGGGTCGCCGCAGCAGATCGCCGAGAAGATCCTCTGGTTCCACGAGGGGTTCGGACACGATCTGCAGTCCTTCAGCCTCCCGACGGTGATCCCGCACGAGCAGCAGCTCAACATGCTCGAACGGTTCGCCAGTGAGGTCATACCGGTGGTCCGCAAGGCTGCCCCGACGACACTGTGGAGCGATGAGGACCCTTACGGCGGGCGCCCCGCCGTCCATGGCCGAACTGTCGCCGACGCCGCCACGAAGATCGAGCGGGCGCAGCACGCCGGGTGACCTGCGGCGAAGACTTTTTTCTGCACCGAGGCGAAATTGAACGCGTTCAAGCGTGCAGTCGTTACGTGTTGAACATGTTTAGATCCAACCCGCTCGGCGGAACGTCATAAGACCGCTGACCTGCGCGGACGTAATTATCGGCACCCACAGCGTCATTCGGGTTCCGGCCGCGAGCCGTTCGACGACGTATCCCGGTCGTCGGCCGGCGCAGCCTCGTCCGGCCTTTCCCAGACCAGCCTGAGGCGGAAGTTCCCCTCGCCCGATGTCTTCGCGATGATGGCGCCCGCCTCCGCGCTGATCTTCACGCCCAGCTCCAGTTCGATCGTCTTGGGCCGCACCGGGAGCATGGTGAGCCGCCCCACCAGTGACTCCGCCGTGGCGCGGACGTGGTCGAAGCTTTCGTCCAGCGTATGGGCGGCCGTCGCCACGACGTCACCGGGGCGCGCCGCCCGAACGATGCCTGAGCTGGAGGGGTCCGTCTCCAGCAACACCTCGATGCCGTCGCCATTCACGGAGGCGTCGAGCGGAACGCGAATGAGCTGGGTGTCCTGGGGCATGTATCCCTCTCTCGTGGTCGGGTGACTGACGGGGCATCCCTACGGGTGTGGACACAAAGGCTTACGGTAGGCCGCAGGAGGCAGCTTCTGTACGGCGGCGGGCGGCAGCGTCTCGTCGCCCAGGATCTGGCAGAACCGCTCCATCAAGCGTCGGGCCCGGTCTGCCGGTACGGGTGCGGCGGAACCAGTGGCGGGTACGGGGATCTTGCCGACCGGGTCGCCGCCGGCCGGGGTTATGAAGCCGTTCATGCTCTGCCCGTCGGTGAGGAACACCGTGGGGCGGCTGTCCGCACCGAGCAGTGTGACGTCCCGCCAGGGAGTGGACACCTGGACGATGCCGGGCTTCGCCGAGCCCCGACCGCCGAGTGGGATGTCGCCGATGGCCTGGTAGGCCACGGTGCGCGAGCCCCGCGCGGTGACGGCGACACCGGTGACGGTCTGATCGTCGGGCAGGTGCCGCTGCGCCAGCCGTCTGCCGCCGGGCAGCGCGTACGTGGTGACGGTGGTGTGCGTGTGGAACCCCTGCGTGTGAGTGGTGGCCGTGGTCAGGACGGCTCCGTCCGGGCTGATGTCGTAAGGGGCTGCGCCATCCAGTCCGTCCAGTGTGAACAGCGTCCGGCCCGGCGAGGGCGGCTTGTTCAGATCCCACGAGCGAACCGACATGACCAGCGAACCGGACATGCCCTCCGTGAGGTCCTGGCCGACGACGACGAGGCCCTGTCCGTCCGAGGTGAAGGAGAGCCGGCTGACCTGTGTGTCAGGGCCCGGCAGAATCTTCTCGATCTTGCCGCTGGGCACGTCCCACACGATGAGGCGGCCGCCCAACCCCATGACTCCCGTCAGTGCCACCATCCGCTTGCCCGTGGGGTCGAAGGCGAACTGCGCGTACTGGGTCGGGATACGGGTCCCGGTCGGTACGGGGACGCTCGGCAGTGAGGGCCCGCCCGATGGCATGGTCGGCCACGGATCACCCTGGTAGGGGCGTTCCAGCAGGCGCACGACCCGCCCGGCCCGTACGTCGTACAGTTCCACGCTCGGCCCCCTTGGGTCCGGCGGGCCGGTGGGGGTGGACGTCAGGGAGAGGGGTCCCGCCACCATCGCGATCAGTGATCCGTCGGGGCTGACGGCCATGGTGTCGGCCCGTTTGCCGATGGCCTCCCTCTCGGCGGTGTTCCCGATACCTGTCCACACAGTCGGCTTGCCGTCGGCCGCCCACGAGGCGACCACCCGGCCGTCGGCGCTCACGGCCGGCCGGCCGTTCGCCGTGATCGACGTCCCCGACGGTGTGTATAACGGCACCAGAAGATCGGCGGAACCGAATCGCCGGTACATCTCGCCGAGCAGCGCACGCGTGTCGGGGTTGTCCTGGGTGCGGTAGGCGCGCAGGGCGAGCAGCAGCGCGGTGTACCGGTCGCCGTGGTCCGGGTTGGACTCCAGATCCCGCGACTGCTGTGCCAGGACGCCCGCGGCCACGGCCGCCGACTGCCGTGCCGTGTGCGCCTCCGCCCCGTATCGCCACGCCCAGGTGCCCACACCCGCCGTCAGCATCATGACCACGGCGACCCCGGCAGCGATGATCCGGCGATGGCGGGCACCGGAGATGCTCGCGGTGATGAAGTCGATCTCCGCGGAGCCGAGTTCGTCGGCTCGGGCCCGCCGCCAGTTCCGGGCGTCCCGCAGGTCGGCGCCGCGCAGCAGGCGCGTACCGGTACGCTCGTCCCCCTGCCACAGCCCTACCCGGCGTCGCAGGTCCTCCTGCCAGCGGCGGAACCCCTGGTCCGCCGCGGCGAACTCGGCCAGTCGTGCCCAGCGGGACAACAGCGCCTCGTGCGCCAGTTCCACGGTCTCCACGGGCTGCGCACCGCCCGTACGCAGCTCCTCACCCGGCACGAGAAGACGCGTGGTGAGCAGGCGTTGGGCGATCCGCCACTGAGCCGGGGGCAGTTCGGTACGGGCGACCACTCGCCGGGTCGGGGAGGTGCGGGCGCCTCCGGGAAGGACGAGCTGGACCAGCAGGGCGCGCGCCTTGCGCCGCTCCTCCTCGTTGAGTGCCGTCCATACCTGCTCGGCGTGGTTCGCCAGGGCCGCGCCGACCCCGCCCAGTGACTGGTAGTGGGCGTGGCCGATGACGCCGTGTTCCTTGCGCTCCCAGAGTTTGGTGAGGGTGAACTCCAGCAGCGGCAGTCTGCTGGGGTCCGGGCCCAGGTCGGTGAGGAGCCGGTTGACCAGCCCCTTCTCGTAGCGCACACCGACGCCGCTGAGCGGCTGTTCGACGGCGGCGCGCACTTCGTCGTCGCGCATCGGTCCCAGCATAAACAGCCGGCTGTCGTCGAGCAGCGGTGCCAGTGCCGGGTGGTTGAGGGCGGGGGCGAGGAAGTCGGCGCGCAGGGCGATGACGGTCTGCAGGCCGGCTCCGGGATCCAGGCAATGGCCCAGTGCGGCGGCGAACGCGTCGAGATCCGTGTCCTGCTGTCCGTTGACCGTGCGGACCAGCGCTTCCTCGAACTGGTCGGCGATGACCAGGAGCTTGCTCTTGCCCTGCTGTTGCAGGATCCGCTCCACCACGGCCGGCATCCGGCCGTCGCGCAGCAGCTGTGTCAGCTGGGGCACCTGGGCCATGCGGGCGGTCTCGCCCAACCGCGGTTCGAATGACGGGAGAAGGGCCACCGCGAGCGCCTCGAGCGGGGCCTTGCCGGGCCGGAACCGCACGATCAGGAGGTCCTCGCGGGCCCGGAGGCGGGGTAGTACACCGGCGTTCAGCAGTGAGGACTTGCCGCACCCGGAGGCGCCCACCAGCGTGACCCCCGTGGCGACATCCAGCCGGTCCACGATCCGGCCGGCGGGCTCGTCCCGCCCGTGGAACAGCTCCGCGTCGCCCTCCTGGAAGGGGCGCAAATCCCGGAAGGGGCACGGTCCCTGTGCCGCCTCGCGCAGGGGCGGCCAACACTCGTGAAGCCTCTCGGTGGGGATCAGGTACGCGGCGCGCCGGCCGGGCCGCTCGTCGGCGGTGACGACCATCCCGACCACACCGCCGAGGGCCAGGTCCCAGACCGGGGCCCCGGAGAATCCGCGTCCGACCTCGTACTGGCTCGCCGGGTCCGTGTCGTATTGGAGCCACCCGGTTGCCTGCCGGCCCTGCAACACGCCGACGCTCCAGACACCGGCGTCGTAGTCCGCCGGGAAGCCGAAGGTGCGCACCTGGCGGCCTGGTGCGGCTCCGTCCTCGACCAGCGATGCCGCCACCGCGCCGGGCGGGGGTGCGGTGAGCAGCCGGAGGACCGCGATGTCCCCGGACTCGTCCGGCTGTGTGGGCGTCCACTGCTCGACCCGGGCCTTGAGGACCCTGCCGCGTGCCACCAGCGGGAAGTCGAGCCTGACAGGGGCGTCCGGAGGCTCCACGGCGTCCTCGGGTAACCTCAGGGCGGCGGCGACCACGTGGGCGCATGTCAGCACATCACGTTCCGCCGTCAGAAATCCGGAACCGACCGGCTGGCCCTGCGCGTCGAGGATCCGGACCACCGCCGCGTCCGTGGGCACCGCACTGTCCGCCTCCACCGGCACCCCCGCCTCTGCCTCACCGCAGCCAACTCCTTTTGAATCTACACGAGTTCAGAAGTGGACGGATGGGGCTGGAGCGCTGGTCCACCGTGTCTTCACAGCTCTGAGGTTCCTCAAGAACGAGCCCGGCGCCGCGGATTTCTACTACGGCGAGATGCAGACGCTCCGCCTGGACACACGACATCCCCTTCGGCGAACGTATCCTGCTGCACGCCTCCTGGCTCGTCTCCGGCTACGACCTGCGCGCCTCCCGCGGCCAGGCCTGTGGGGTTCAGAAGTGACGTACAGTATCTGACCAGGCAATTTGCGACTCCTGGCGATCATGACAGGCTCGGACCGCAGGGCACTGCGCATGCTCTACCCGGTCTTCCTCCGACTTCTCGGACTGTTCCTGCTGCCCTGCCGCTCGCAGCAGACCGAGGACGCCGAGCTGCTCGCGCTGCGCCACGAGAACGCGGTGCTGTGCCGCCTGCTCGGCGTCCGGCCACTCCTCGCCTGGCCGGACCGCGCCGTGCTCGCCGTCCTCGCCCGGCACCTGCCCTCCCTGCTGCGTCGATACCTGTGGGGCTCGGAAAGTCATCGCCGCAGGTCAAGTGGCGAACCGGTACTCGTTGATGGCGCCACCGAGGATGCGGGTGCGCAGGAGTCTGGGGCCGTCGAGGTCGTGGACGGTGGCGGGCTGCCCGGAAGAGTGAGGGGGTCGTTGATCTCGGGCCCGGTGAGGTCGGTGCGTGTTGTAGTGCTGTTCGAAGTCGGCCAGGACTTGCCGGGCGTGGGCCTCGTTCATGAGCAGGACGTGATCGAGCGTCTCGCGGCGGACAGTGCCGATCACCCGCTCGCAGTGCGCGTTCATCCGGGGCGCCCGTGGCGCGCTGAGCAGCACCTCCATGTCCTCGGTTTCGAAAACGGCGTCGAAGGACTGGTCGTACTTGGCGTCGCGGTCACGTAGCACGAAGCGCAGCGACTCCACGCGCGTGTCGAGTTGGTCTGCCAGATTGCGGGCCTGTTGCGTCGCCCAGGCCCGAGTGGGGTGGGCGGTGAGGCCGGTGATGTGCAGCTTTCGGGTGCCGTGTTCCAGGAAGGCCATGGCGTACAGGCGCTTTCCAAGCATGGTGTCCACGTGGAAGAGGTCGGCTGCGATGATCCCTTGGGCTTGGGTGGTCAGGAACTCACGCCAAGTGGGGCCGGGCTGGCGTGGCGCCGGGTCTATGCCCGCGGCGTTCAGGATCCCCCAGACCGTGGACGGTGCGAGGAGATACGACCTCAAGGGGCCCAACGGGACCCCGAGAATTGAGTTCACCATTCCAGTCGACAAACTTGAAAGATTCAATGAGTTGACCCTGAACAAGACATGGATCGCCATTAACGGGGGTGGGTGACGCGATGATCCGGGACCACGAAGAACTCGACGTCACCATCACACTGGTCAGCCCGGTCGGTGTGATGGTGGACATGGGAGATGCCGAGGGGTTCATTGATCTCAGAAAGCATCCCTCTTGGTGGGGTGACGCGGATTCCCCCAAGATCGGCGATCGACTGCACGTAGTCGTGCTGGACGATTCCAGAACCCCACCCCGCCTGAGCGCACTCAAGGATGACATCGAGATTGCAAGGCGCATCCGATCCGAAGGCTCGTGACCCCGCACGAAATCCTGGAAGGTGGTGGACTGGATGTACGACTTTCAGTCCGAGCCGATCAGATTTACAGCGAGATCGGCGATAGCGGATCCGAAGTCCGAAAGGTGCAGGAATTCCTCGAAGGCGTAGGCGGCGCGAGACAGGCCAGGCGCAGCAGCACGACAGATCATGATGCCGCTGATGCCTGGTGCCGGCGAAGCCTCTGACATGGTCGGAGCATGGGGATCGGGTCCCGATGGGGATGACTTGTCGGCACCGACAGTGTGGCTCACGGCCTCTCACGTGCCCTGCTCAGTCGTGCGGGACTTCCTCGATCACGGTCTCCTTGAAGCGCCATGAGCCTCGGCTGCCCGCCGCACCGCGCGCAGGCCCATCTCCCAGGCGATCCGCGCGGCTCGGCGCTGCGTCAGGTCGGGGTAGGCCTCGGGCTGCGCCTTGATGTAGCCGCGGCGGTCGGCGGGACACGTGTGCAGGGCCTCGCGGAGCTTCTCCTCCTGCTCTTCCTGTGTGGTGGTGTTGCCGGTGACGGCCTTGTACGCCTTGCGCATGCCGGCCGACGGCCTTCCGTCGTCCCGCCGCCTCGTGGCGTCCGATCCCCGCCATGTCATCCAGCCGACGGCACGGAGTGCGGCAAGCGCGAACGCTGCGCCTGACGAAAATCCCGTCCATACAGAGCCAAGGATGCGGATGCGGCGGGTGGCGTGTTCGATGGCGGCGAGGATGTACTGGTGCTGCCCGGTCAGGGTGACGGTCTCGATGAAGTCGATGGCCGGCAGCGCGTCGGCCTGGGGGCGCAGGAAGGCGGCCCAGGTGGTGGAGGCTCGGTCGGGTGCGGGGTCGATGCCCTCCTGGTTGAGGATCTCCCTGACGGTCACTGGCCAGGTGAATCAAAGATCTGGACATCGCCGAGTGGGATCACCGCACCTCGTCGCTCCTCGAGGACAAGGGCGCCCAGGTGTACCGGATGCGCACTCCGTGGTCGTGGAGCCAGGTGGTCTCGCGGTTCCGGAGTTCGTGCGCGGACTCCGGGGCGATGGCGCTGGGCCAGCGGACGAGTACCGCGGAGACGTGGCCTGTCTGTACCAGCTCCCTCACACGCTGCCACCCTCTGCGCTGGGCCGGGTCGGGCTCACCGTACGTGTCGGTGACGACCTCGGCGATCGTCAGTCCGCGCTCCTGGGCGAACGCGTGGCCTTCTGTCTGAGCGCACTGTGTGGCCGCCCCGCGCGCACCCGGTGCTCGGTCCGCGCATACGTACAGCACGACGGGAGGAGCGGTTTCGCTGTGGGGGGTCATGGGCGCCTTCTGTAGGTCGATCGAGGAGAAGGGGTTCCTCGCCGCGTGAAGGGGACGTAACGGGGCCGTGCGGTGCCGACGGCGGTCTCTGCCGTTGGACGGGGGAACTGCTGACCTGCTGCGCAGCAGGCCGGGCCTGGCCACGCCGCATCCGGGCTGTCGCTGCCGGGGTTGGCGCCACATGCGGCGCCGGCCGGTGCCCATGGCGTCAGGGGCAGGTCGTCAACTCTGCCCGGACGACCTTGCCTTCGGCTCGCGTCGAGCGTGCGGAGCCCCAGCGGTCCGCGAGTTGCCGGACGAGTAACAGGCCTCGCCCGCTCTCCTCGCCGGGGTCCGCATGGTGCTCGTGCGGGCGGACCGGGGTGCGGCCGTCGTCGTGGAGTTCGATACGCAGGCGCCGCTCGTCGGCGGTCAGCGTGAGGCCAGAGGCGGGAGTCAAGGCCGGGGCTGAGGGTGTGGGCAGAGTCACGGATGTCGCCTTCCAGTGCCGTCCGGGGGGCGGGCGCGCTGTGGGGACGCGGGCCGCAGCTCGAGCGGTGAGAGGCAGGCGCTGTGCGGTGGGGTGCCGACGACGGCATCAGCAGCACGCGTCCCGTCCGGGCCGGATGCTGCGTCAGAGCTGTGACTTGACCGCTCACATGTCAACTATGCGCGTGGTCGTGCTCACGCTGCAACCGACTCCCTGATAATTTCAGAAGTCGGTTATCACCCTGGCGTCCTCATCAAGTCACTGCAAGAATGGTGTTGTTGGTGATCCCTCAGGAGGTTGGGCGTGAGTGAGGCCCGTTCCGGCACCAGCGCGCCGACAGTCCTGCGCATGATCCTCGGCCGCCGGCTGCAGGACCTGCGGCTCGGTGCCGGTGTCTCGCTGGAGGACGCGGCAAAAGCACTGCGCGTGAAGACTCTGACGATCCGTCGGCTGGAAAAGGCCGAGGTCGCGCTGAAGCCTCTCTACGTGGAGAAGCTCCTGGAGACCTTCGGCGCGGACCGCCAGGAGATCGACGAGTTCGTCGACCTGGCCGAGCAGGCCAACGAGCCCGGCTGGTGGCACTCCTACCGTGACGTCGTCCCCAGCTGGTTCACTGCCTACGTCAGCCTGGAGACCAGCGCCCAGACCCTGCGCACCTATGAACCCCAGTACGTCACCGGCCTTCTGCAGACTCCCGACTACGCGCGCGCCGTGCTGCGCGGCGGGTTGCCGAACGGCAGCGAGGAGGAGCTCGTGCGCCGCGTGGAGCTGCGGCTGCGCCGCCAGAGCCTGCTGGAGCGGGAGGACGCCCCCACGTTGTGGGTGGTCATGGAGGAAGCTGTCCTGCACCGGGCGGTGGGCAGCCCTGACGTGATGCGGGAGCAGATCGAGCGGCTCCTGGACGTGTCCCAGCTCGCGCATGTCAGCCTCGACATCGTGCCCTTCACCGCGGGTGCGCACGTCGGGGCGTGTGCTCCGTTCACGTATTTCCGGTTCGAGGAACCCGAGCTGCCCGACATCGTCTACAGCGAACTCCTGTCCGCCTCCGTCTACCTGGACCAGCGCGCGGACGTCGGCGCCCATCTCGAGGCGCATTCCCGTATGGCGCTGCTGACGTCGTCCGAGGACAGCAGGGCGCTCTTGAACCGCATGCGCAAGGAGTACTCATGACGATCGCCGACGAGGGCATCTACAACGGGATGCCGGCCCGCAGTCTCGGGGAACAGGGCTGGGAGCGGCCTTGGAGCGGGCCGAACGGCGGTCTGTGCGTCGAGGCGAAACAACTCGCCGACGGCCGCGTGGCCGTACGGCACTCGACCGACCCGGCCGGACCGGCGCGGATCTACACGCCGCAGGAGATCGCCGCGTTCGTCCGCGGGGTCACAGAGGGCCTGGCCGATCACTTGGCCGCCGGGTGAACCGGCGGCGGGCAGAAGGGACGACGACACCGGTCCCGTTCCTGGCCTGCGGGCCGACAGACACACGCATGAAGGGGAGAACATGACCACCAGTCAGGCCAGCCGGAATCTCGACACGAGCAGGGCGCACTCGGCCCGGATGTACGACTACTTCCTCGGCGGCAAGGACCACTTCGAGGTCGACAAGGAGGCCGCCCTGGTCGCCGCCAAGGCCCACCCCGGCCTCCCCGTGACCGCGCGCGAGAACCGGGCGTTCATGCACCGGGCTACCCGCGTGCTGGCGCAGGAGTACGGCATCCGCCAGTGGCTCGACATCGGCACGGGCATCCCGACCGAGCCCAACCTGCACCAGGTCGCCCAGTCCGTCGCGCTCGACGCCCGCGTCGTGTACGCCGACAACGACCCCCTCGTCCTCAAGTACGCCGAACGCCTCATGCGCAGCACGACGCAGGGACGCACGGCCTACATCGAAGCCGACGTCACCGACCCCGATGCGCTGATGAGCGCCGTGGAGGACTCCGACATCCTGGACTTCGACCAGCCCATCGCCCTCTCCCTCAACGCGCTCATGCACTTCGTCACAGACCCGAACGACCCGTACGCCATCGTCCACCGGCTGCTCGACCCGCTCCCGACGGGCAGCGCCCTTGCCATGAACCACTGCACGCCCGACTTCGATCCCGTCACCTGGAACAAGGTCGCGGAGGCCTACACCAACGCCGGGTCTCCGGTGCAGTTCCGTTCGCACAGCGACGTCCGCCGTTTCTTCGACGGGCTCGACCTGATCGAACCCGGCATCGTCTGCTGTCACCGCTGGCGGCCCGCCGGACCCGCCGACGGTACGGAGATCGCGGACGCCGAGATCAGCCTGTTGGCGGGCGTAGGCATCAAACGCTGACCGGGGTCAGGCCGACAGTCCGGCCGGCTGGGCACTCGCGCCCGCAGCGCAGTTGACCAGGGGCAGCTATGGGAGCTGAGGGAGCTCGAGACTCACAAGGTTGTCCTCGAGGGCAGCGCGTAGTTCCTCGGGCCGCTGGGCGAGCCGCGTCGGGTGCGGCCCAGGGCTCCCCGGAGGCGTGAGGGGGTCTCTGATCTCAGGCCCGTGGGGTCGATGCGCGTTGTAGTGCCGTTCGAAGTCGGCGAGGACTTGCCGGGCGTGGGCCTCGTCACGAGCAGGACGTGGCCGAGGGATGCGGCGGCATGCTCACGACTACCGCTTGCGGCCTGGCCGGCACGGATGAGGTACTCGGCAAGCGTAAGGTCAGGACTTCCGTCGGACCGGCAGCTGACGTGGGCCGCGGATGAGCATGCCGTGGCGCCAGGTCAGGGCGGCCGGGTGGGTGTCGAGGGCGAGGTCGGGGCAGCGCTCCAGCGCGGCTCGGATCGCGACCCGAGCCTCCGTGCGGGCGAGCGGCGCTCCGAGGCAGTCTGTCGATCCCCCTCGGTCCTTGCGACTTCCGTACTGGCCCATACGAATGATTCACCGGCGCCGCCGGGTGAACGATGGCACTGTGTGCCCCAAGTCGGCGCCAGGCAGCCGCTCGCGACCATACGTTGACTCGTGTGTCGCTGAGCTACGCCTTTGTGAACCTGAAGCCCGGAGTGGGAAAGACGACCAGCGCAGTCTGGTTGGCCCACGCGCTTCACGAGTCGGGTATCCCACCGCTACTGGTCGACAGCGACCCCGCTTCCTCCGCGCTGCGCTGGAGCGAATTGGCAGGTGGCTTCCCGTTTCCTGTGGTCGCTCTTCCGGTGGGTGATGTGCACCGGCGCGTGAACGACTTCCTGGGCGACCGGCAGGCCGTCGTATTCGACGCTCCGCAGCTGGAGGACCATGCGCATATCGCCCGCAGCATCATGAGGTACGCAAGCGAATGGATCGTGCCGGTGACTCCGGCTCCCATCGAGCTGGATCGCATGGCGCCCATCGGTGGGGAGATGGGCGACGTACAGTCCTTGCGCGTCCAGCCGGCCCACGCCGCCGTTCTGCTGAACCGAACGAATCGTGCCGAAGCCACGCGTACCGGCCCTGACGCCGATGCCCGGGAAGCTCTCACCGAGCGGGGATTCGACGTGTTGTCCACCCACATTCCGCGGCTCGACTTGTACGCCCAGTCATTCGGAATTCCGGTGGAGGTCAAAGGCTCGGCGTACATGGACCTCGCAGACGAACTCATCAAGCGACAGGACAAGGCATGAATCAGCGGAAGGACACCTACCGAGCCGCATTGCAGCGCGGACCGGACGCCGTCGTACCGCGTCCCGTCAAAGTCACTCAGCTGCACACCCGATACGTGCGGGTGACCATCGAGCTCGACTCCGGCTTGCCGCGTGACCTCGTGCAATGGGCAGGGTCAACGGTGTCCGTGATGGTGCGGGCCGGCGCCGCTGTCCTGCGACCCCCGAGAAGCGCCCCGTAAACCGGGTGACGCAGTCGTGCGTGAACCGGCCTCCGCTCGCCCACTGGCTTGACTGCGCCGGGTGATCTCGCTGGGTGGCGGAGGCCCGGAAATATGCGCCCCCTGGATGCCGGTTCTCATGGGGAGGCAGCGAGGGCACCCGGCGGATCTTGGAGCTTGAGTCGCCCCTGCGCGAGTACGAGCGTATCGTCAGCGATCAACTCGCCCTTCGGACACAAACCATGAACACCACCTTGTGCGGGTCGAGCTGAGTCTCGGCCCGCACAAGCTTGTTGTGCGGGGTGGTCAGGTCTCGTGGCCGAGGGCGACGCGGTCGACATGGATTGCTGTCCTCCACCGACCCAGGGCTGTCCGGGTAGCTGATCCCGGCACGGCGACGGCGGGCTCTTCGCCCTCGCTGAGCGGCTGTTCGCCGACTGGGCGGAACCCCGCTCCGGCCGGGTGGCCGACACGGATCAGGGCGCGACCCCGGATCCGGCCGTTGACGGGCTGGATCCGGGGGCCTGGTGCGACGGTGGTCAGGCGATCTGCAGCAGCTGCGGGACGATCACCTGTCGGACGTGGTCCTGGACGGTCTGCATCGGGATGCGCTGCGCTTCGAGGACCACGGTGCCGTGCGGAGCGGCGTGCTGACGCACCGGCGGACGGGACTCCCACTCGACGCCGCTGCCGACCAGGACGGCGATGAACCGGCCGGTATCCAGCAGTGAGAAGGCCTCCTCGTCGCGGGTCACGCCGACCGCGTTGAAGCCGTTTGCCTCGATGATGTCAGTGGAGGCGTCGACCAGATGCCGCTCGCGGCCGAGCACCAGGACGTTCTTCTCGTTGCTCATGCCGTCACCTCGGTGGGCTCGGTGCTCACGGCGGCAGTGTCGGCGGGCCGCGAGTGCTTGGGCAGGGTCAGGAAGCCGGCGGCGGCGATCACCAGGATGCCGGCGTCCAGTAGCAGGACGGTCCGGAAGCCCGAGGAGTAGCTGACCGAGTCGGCGCGGGCGATGGCCTCGCCGAACGCGGCGGCGGCCTTCGGGTCGCTCTTCAGGCAGCTGGCCGGGACTTTGCTCGGGTCGACGGAGTCGGCGCGCTCCCGCACGCAGGTGCGGAAGTCGCCGAGCAGCTGGTCCTGAGAGGCGACGCCGGCACCGCTGAGGGCGGACTTCAGTACCGGGGTGGCCTCGGCGGTGGCGTCGCCGGCCGAGGTGCCGACCTGGGCGAAGAAGATCACGCCGGTCAGGGCCACGCCGAGCGCCATGCCGAGCTGCTGGACGGTGTTCAGCAGGCCGGAGGCGTTGCCCGCCTGCTCACCGGGGACCTGGCCGAGGAGCAGATCCAGGGTCGGCGCGACGATCAGGCCGAAGCCGATTCCGGAGACGACGTGCACCGGGATGATCTGCCAGGACGCCAGGCTGTGGCCGTAGTGGGCGACCAGGACGGCGAAGGCGATGAAGCCGATCGCGTTGACGATGCCGCCGGCCACCAACACGTTGCGGCCGAACTTGGGGACCAGCTTGTCGGGGGCGTTGCCGGCGCCGATGCCGACACCGATGGCGAAGGTGGCGGCGGTCAGGCCGGCGTGCATCGGCGTCCAGCCGAGGCCCTGCTGCAGGAAGAGCGTCCAGACGAAGAAGAACCCGCCGACCGCGATCCAGAACAGGAACCACATCGCCATGCCGACCGAGAACGACCGGGAGCGGAACACCCCGAACTCGACCAGTGCGGAGCCGACCTTGGCGAAGCGGCGCCTCTCGTAGGCGAGGAAGACCGCGAGCAGCACGAGGGCACCGGCGAGCATGCCGTAGGTCCAGGCCGGCCAGCCCAGGCGGCGGCCCTCGGTGAGCGGGTAGACCAGCAGCACCACGGCGGCGAGGGCCAGCGGCATGCCGAGCAGGTCGAGCTTGGGGCGCTGCGGGGCGCGGGACTCGCGGATCACCAGGGCGCCGGCGATCAGCGCGGCGATCCCGACCGGGACGTTGACCAGGAAGATCGGGCGCCACTCCCAGCCGAACAGGTCCCACTGCACGAGCAGCCCGCCGAGGGCGAGGCCGAAGACGGCCGAGGAGCCGGTGACAGCGCCGAAGATGGCGACCGCCTTGCCCCGCTCCCTCGGCGGGAAGACCACGTGCAGGATCGCCAGGATCTGGGTGACCATCAGGCCGGCCGCAGCACCCTGGAGGAACCGGGAGACGATCAGCATCTCGGGATTGACCGCGACGCCGCACAGCAGTGAGGCGACGGTGAAGCCGGCCATGCCGATCAGGAAGACGCGCTTGCGTCCGAAGATGTCGCCGAGCCGGCCGCTGAGGATCAGCAGGGCGGCGAAGGAGAGCACGTACGCCGCGATCACCCACTCGATCTGGGCGTAGTCGGCGTGCAGGTCGTGCTGGATGCTCGGGACCGTGACGTTGACGACCGTCGTGTCGACCAGGTCCATGAATCCTGCGATCAGGACGACCGCGAAGGCCAGCCGGCGCTTCGGGTCGGGTGCGGCGCCACCCGGAGTTTCCTGCGGCGGGGCGCCGGGCGTGGTTGCGGAGATGTCTTGAGTCACGGAGACCAGTATGCACTTCGAGTGACTATCCCTCAAGGTGATAATTCAGCGGGGGTATCATGGTGCCCGTGAGTACCCAATTGCTGTTCGACCACCCCGCCTGCGTGATGACCCACCTCAGCGCCCACGTGCAGGAGCAACTAGTCGACGTGCTCGCGCCGCTGGGCATCCACCCCCGCCAGTTCGGCCTGCTCAACCTGCTGATCGAGGAGGACGGCCTCAGTCAGCACCAGCTCGCCGGCCCGCTGAACGTGCACCGCAACGTGATGGTCGGCCTGGTCGACGAGTTGGAGCGGCGCGGACTGGTGGAACGCCGTCGGCATCCCACCGACCGCCGCGCCCACGCCGTCCACGTGCTCCCGGCCGGCCGCAGCCTGCACGCCGACGCCGAGGCCCTGGTCAGCGGCTTCGAGGACCGGCTGCTCGGCGGGCTGGAGCCGGACGAGGCGCAGACCTTCGTCACCCTGCTCAAGCGGGTCTTCATGCACGCCGGACTCGACCACGACCTGCACCCCGGACTCGTCGCGTCTGGTCCGTCCCTCACCGAGCGCCGCTGACGTCACCGGTTCCCGGGCCCGGTGGTGCCCGGACGAACGCGAAGGGCCTGCCCGGCGGATCGCCGGACAAGCCCTTCTCCCGGTCAGGCGCGGCCGGTCAGCCGGTCGGTGACCAGGTCGGCGGTGCGCAGGGTGTAGGAGTTGATCAGGTTGAGGCTGGTGTGCGCCTCCCTGGGGTGCACCTCCAGCGTGTGCCGGCCCGACCAGGCCCTGTCGAGGTCGTACAGCCCCTCGATCGGGAAGATGTCGTCCAGCGCGCCGGACACGCTCAGCACCTCGGTGGCGGGCGCCGGACCGGGCTCGATCGCCAGCTCGTCGAAGCGCGGCTGCAGGTCGGTGCCCCGCCCGACGCCGAAGGCGAACCGGAAGTTGTCCTTCAGTCGACGCGGCAGGCCGTCGAACTTGGCGAGCGCGGGCCCGCCGCCGAAGTTGACGACGCACCGGAAGTGCTCGCCGAGTTCCCGGGCCACCCGCAGCGCCAGGTAGCCGCCGAAGCTGATGCCGGCGAAGGCCAGCCTGTCGGCGGCGATCCCCGGCTCACTGCGCAGCTTCTGCAGCAACTCGGCGACCACCCGCTCCATCTCGACCAGCACCGGGGTGCGGCCCAGCCACAACCCCTGGCCCGGTCCTTCGAAGAGCACCGCGGCGATGCCGCGCTCCAGATAGGCCTCGGCCAGCGCCACCACCTCGACCTCGGTGGCCGAGTCCAGGCCGTTCGAGAGCACCACCGCGGGCAGCGGCTCGCCCGATGCGCGCATTGCCTCGGTGCGCAGCACCCAGTAGCTCGCGCCGGTGCCGGGCAGCGACCCCTCGGTGACCTCGAGGTCGGTGCCCGCCAGACTGCCCAGAAAGCAGTCCCGGATGCGCTGCCGCAACCGCTGCTTGACGACCCGGTCGTCGAAGTACTGGAACTCCGCCCAGTGGTAGGCCGCCGCGGCGCCGCGCAGTGCGCGGCCGCGTCCGGCCACCGTGCCGGATCCCTCGGCGAGGGCGGTGTAGCCCTCGGCCCGGGCGGTCCAGCGCTCGCGCCAGAGGTTCCAGAACCCGGCAGAGGCGAGGTCCAGGTCGTCGGCGGGGAAGTCGTCCAGGGCCGCCGCGATGTCGCCCCAGTGCACCTGCGGGGCGTAGCGCGCGTTGAGGAACATCAGCCGCGGGAAGAGGTAGCCGAGCGCCCGGTACACGTGCTCGGGTACCCGAAGGCGCTCCGTGGTCTCATTCATCGGAGCCGCCCTTCAGCAGCACGACCCGGGCCGGGTCGACGGCGGCGGCAACCTCGCCGCGCATGATCTTGCCGTTGGCGCTGCGGGCGAACGGCTCGGGGGTGGCCCAGATCCGGTCCGGCCACTTCTCCGGTGCCAGCACGCCACGCAGTGCGGCGGCGACCAACTCGCGCAGCTCCTCGTCGCCGCGCAGGCCGATCGGACCGCACAGGCAGACGACCGGCAGCTCGTGCGGGCCGTTCGGGTTCGGCAGGCCTGCCAGCACCACCTCGTCCGCGCCCGGCGTGCCGGCCAGCACCGCCTCGATCTCCTCGGCGTAGATGCGGTGGCCGTTCTCGCTGAGCAGTACCCCGGCGAGCCGGCCCTTGAGGACCAGGTCGCCGTCGGGGCTCCACTCGGCGAGATCGCCGGTGCGCAGCCACCCGCCGACCGGCTGGACCACACCGGTGGCGACGTCCACGTAGCCCTCCATCACCGAGTCACCGCGGACCAGGATCTCGCCGACGCCGTCCGGGTGGCCGGCCACCGGCTCCAGGCGCACCTCCAGGGAGTCGTCGGGCCGGCCGATGCAGTAGACGTGCTTGAGGTAGCGCGCCTCGGCATGACCCTGCTCGGCCAGGAAGCAGAACGGGCCGTAGGTCTCGGTCAGCCCGTAGCCCTGGATCCAGTCGCAGCGCGCCAGTTCGCGGCCCTGTTCGAGCACCGCCCGGGGAACGGCAGCCCCGCCGTAGGAGACCACCCGCAGACAGGACAGATCGTCCTCGCCCGAGGCCGCCGCGGACACGAACTGCTTGAGCGCCACCGGGCGCAGCGCCAGGTGCGTAGCCCGGTGACGGGCCACCTGGGCCGGCCACTGCCCGGGGTCCGGGGTCTCCGGGAAGACCACGGTGCCGTCGTGCAGCAGCGCACCGAAGGAGTTGATCACACCGGTGGTGTTGTTCATCAGGCCGGTCATGAAGATCCGGGCGGTCGGGCTGTAGCCCATGGTCCGGGTGACCCAGCCGATCCGGGCGCAGATGTGCGCCTCACTGATGCTGATCGCCTTCGGCCTGCCGGTGGTACCACTGGTGAACAGCACCAGGAAGTGCTCCACCGGCTCGGGGTGGAGCAGTTCCGCCTCCGCCTCGGGCGCCTCGCCGGTGGGCAACGGCAGCTCCACTACGGTGGCGCAGCGCTCACGCAGCACGTCCAGTCCGGCCCGGTCGCGCTTGAAGTGCAGCACCACGTCGGGCTCGGCGGCGTCCGCGATGGACAGCCATTCGGACAGCGCCGCCGCGTGCAGGCCGTACGGCATCAGCAGGTGCAGACCGAGCGAGCTGGCTGCGGCGAGGAAGAACACCGCCTCCGGCCCGTGGTCGAGCAGCGCCAGCACCCGCCGGCCCGGGACCAGGCCTCGATCGAGGAGTTCGGCCTGGGCCCGGGCCACCTCGTTGCGGACCTGGCGCCGGGTCAGCGAGCGCTCACCCGCGACCATGCACACCCGGTCGGGCTCGGCGTCCGGCGCGAGGGCGAGGCCGGCCAGCTTCCGCGTCGGGTTCATCGGCGCCGCACCACCGATGCCGCGTACGCGCACGACGCCTCCATGGTGGCTCGGCTGTTGGCGCCCAAGGTGTCGCGGACGTGCGCGCATGCCTGCTCGAAGGTGGTGCCCGCGCCGAGCGTGACCGGAACCGCGGCCGGGTCGACCGCCACGGTGTGGTGGGAGACGATCGCGGTGCCGCCGGCTGACCTCTCGAACTCCCACAGACCGCTGTGCCCGGACAGCAGGGCGGGCAGCACGGTCTGCTTGTAGGAGATCCGCTCGCCGGGCACGCACAGTCGGATCGAAGCGGTGGTGTGGGTGCGGCCGTCGGAGGTGAGGGTGTCCATCTCCATCACCTGCGCGCCCGCCGGGTCCTCGGTGAGGTCGACCCGGCCGACGTGCGGCAGCCGCTCGGGCCACAGGTCGCAGCGGTGCACGAAGTCGTACACGTCGGCGGGGTCCGCGCCGGGCGCCACCACCCGGTCGCTGAAGGAGAAGACCAACTGGTCCAGCGGATGCGGGCGTTCGGCGAAGTCGCCGAGCGCGGTCAGCTCCTCGACGCTGTTGCGGTCCACCGCCCGGGCGATCCACTCGAGCGCCTGAGGGTCGTCGTCCACGGCGCTGAAGGCGTGGGTCAGCACGATCCGGGTCCGGCCGTCGTCGGCCGGGCGGAAGGACCAGTCGCCGGACATCGCGGCGACCGGCGCGGTGGACTGGTCCTGCCGGAAGGAGATCCGCAGGGCCCGGGGGTCCAGGGAGCGGCGGGAGGTCCAGGTCGCCATCGTGCCGTTGGTCCGCGCCCACAGCTCGATCCGCTCGTCGGCGCCGTGCTGCTCGATCTGCCGGGCCCGCACGCACGGACCGAGCAGCACCGGCCAGCGGCTGACGTCCGCGACCAGCGCGTACAGCCGGTCGGCGGGGGCGCGCACCACCCTGCTGTGCTCCATCTCTCGGGTGAGCGGGCTCATGCGGCCGCGGCCTCCTTCGCGGAGCGGACCAGTTCGGCCAGCTCGCGTGGTGTGCGGGCGCCGAAGAGCAGTTCGTCCGGTATCAACACGCCGAACTCGCTCTCGATCGCGGTGGCGGTCTCCATCAGGGCCAGCGACTCGTAGCCGAGCGCGTCGAAGGAGGTGTCGGCGAAGTCGGCCTCGGAGACCCCGGATTCGGAGGCGCCGGCGCTGGCGACGATGACACGGCGGATTTCGTCCACGGTGATGTTCACAACTGTCTCCTCAGGCAAGGTCGTTGGTGGCATCGGCGTCCCAGGCGCGGACGACGACAGCCGAGTTGAAGCCCCACAGGCCGCGGGCGACCACGAGCACGGTGCGCACGTTCGCCTCTCGGGCCCGGTCGCGGACCAGGTCGATGCCGTACTCGGCGGGCACCTCGCGGGTGCCGGCGGTGGGCGGGATCACGCTGTCGCGGATCGCCAGCAGGGCGATGGCGGCGTCCAGCGAGCCACCGCCCGCGTAGGTGCGGCCGGACGCGGCCTTCGGCGCGGTCACCGGCACTGAGCCTGGGCCGAACACCTCGCACAGCGCGTCCGCCTCCGCGCGGTCCAGCTCGGGCACACCGACCGCGTCGGCGAGGACCAGGTCGACCTGATCGGCTGTCACCCTGGCGTCGGCGAGCGCCGCCTCGATGGTGCGGCGCAGCGCCGGTGGACGGCCGGAGCCCGGCGCGGGGTCGAAGCCGCTGGCGTAGCCGGCGATCTCGCCGAGGATGTCCGGGGCGCCGCGACGCAGCGCCGCCTCGGAGTCCTCCAGCACCAGCAGCGCGCCGCCCTCGCCGGGGACGTAACCGTCGGCTTCCCGGTCGAAGGGCAGGTAGGCGCGGCCCGGATCGGTGCTGGTGGACAGCCGGTGGCTGGCGATCTGCGAGGCCCATCCCCAGGGGTCGAGCGCGGAGTCGACGCCACCCGCGACCACGAGCGGGGTGCCGCGGCGCACGGTCCGCCGGGCATGGCCGATCGCGTCCAGGCCGCCGGCCTGCTCGGTGACCAGGGCGCTGGAGGGGCCGCGCATGCCGTGCCGGATGGATATCTGACCGGTGTTCACCGCGTAGAACCAGGCGAAGGATTCGTAGACGCTGACCGTCTGCGGGCCTCGGGTCCACAGCTTGTGGAACTCCCGGTGGGTGAACTCGAAGCCGCCGAGGGCGTTGGCGGTGACCACGCCCATGTCATAGTCGACCAGACTGGCCGGGTCGACCTTGGCGTCCTCCAGCGCCCAGCCGGCCGCGACCAGCGCGTACCGGGTGGAGACGTCGGTCTGCGGGAGCAGCCGGTCCGGCAGGTGGTCGGCGACGTCGAACCCGCGGATCTCGCCGGCCAGCTTGGCCGGGTACTTCGTCACGTCGAACCGGGTGAGCTCGGCGAGGCCGTGCCGGCCCTCCCGGGTGGCGGCCCAGAAGTCCTGGGTGCCGAGGCCGTTGGCGGCGAGCGCGCCAATGCCGGTGACTACGGTCCTGGTCATTCCTTCTCCCCGGTCGGGTGCTGCAACACCATCGCGGTCTGGAAGCCGCCGAAGCCGCTGCCGACCGTCAGCACAGTCCGCACGTCCAGTTCGCGCGCGGTCAGCGGCACATAGTCGAGGTCGCACTCGGGGTCGGCCTCGTGCAGGTTGGCGGTGGGCGGCACCACGCCGTTCTTGATGGCGAGCGCGCAGGCGGCGATCTCCACCGAGCCGATGGCGCCCAGCGAGTGGCCGACCATCGACTTGATCGAGCTGACCGGCGTGCGATACGCGTGGTCGCCGAGGGCGCGCTTGACCGCGGCGGTCTCGTGCCGGTCGTTCTGCTTGGTGCCGGAGCCGTGGGCGTTGATGTAGTCCACGGCGGTCGGGTTGACGCGGGCCTGGTCCAAGGCGACCCGGATCGCCTCGGCCATCTCCCGGCCGTCCGGCTTGAGGCCGGTCATGTGGTACGCGTTGCAGCGGGTGCCGTAGCCGGAGACCTCGGCGTAGACCGGGGCGCCGCGGCGCCGCGCCGACTCGAGCGTCTCCAGGACGAACATCGCGGCGCCCTCGGCGAGCACGAAGCCGGTGCGGGAGCGGTCGAACGGGCGGGAAGCGGTCTCCGGCTCGTCGTTGCGGGCGGTGGTCGCCTTGATCGCGTCGAAGCAGGCCACCACGATCGGGGTGATCGGGGTATCGGTGGCGCCCGCCACGATGACGTCGGCGGAGCCCTCCTGGATCAGCTGCAGGGCGTGGCCGACCGCGTCCAGGCCCGAGGTGCAGCCGTTGGAGACCAGCGACACCGGTCCCTCCGCGCCGACCTGCCACGCCACCTCGGCCGGCATCACGCTCGGCGCCAGGTAGTCGAACATGTACGGCGACAGCCACTCCTCGCTGTCCACCAGCCAGTCGCGGCCGGAGTCGGACAGCACCAGGTACTCGCGCTCCAGGCTGGTCGCCGCGGCCACCGCGCTGCCCAGGGTGACTCCGATTCGCGCCGGGTCGATGCCCGCGAAGTCCAGGCCGCTGTCCCGTACGGCCTCCTGGGCACAGACCACGGCGAACTGGGTGGCCCGGTCCATGCGGCGGATCTCCCGCTGGCTCAGGCCCTCCCACACCGGATCGAAGTCCGCCTCGCCGGCGATCTGCGACCGGTAGGACGACGGGTCGAAGAAGCTGATCCGCCGGGTCGCGGTACGGCCTGCGGTGAGCAGGTCCCAGAACTCCTTGCTGCCTCGGCTGCCCGGAGCACGCACGCCGATGCCGGTGATGACCACTCGTCGGCTCATCACAACCACCTCTCTCAGAAACCGTCGTGGTCGACGAGCCGCTCCTGGTTGTGCAGCCGCCCGTCCTCGCGGACCAGGACGTCGCGCACCACGCAACTGCGGACCATCTCCGGACCGTTGCCCGGCCGGGTGGTCAGCACCAGCGCGTAGCAGGTACTGCGGAGCCTGCCGTCCGCCAGTCGCTCGACGTCGACCATCGTGAACATGTGGCGCCGCTGCTGCGGATCGGCGGTGAACCGCTCGCGCACCTCATAAAGGTCGGACAGGATGCCGGCTCGGGTGCGCGCCGGCTCACGGCCGGGCGTGTGGCCGAATACCGCGTCCTCGGTGAAGGTGGCGGCGTACTCCTCCACCTTGCCCGCGTCCAGCGCCTGCATCTGGCGCGCGTAGTACTGAAGAACCTCTGCGTACAACTCGGCGCTGATGCCGGTCGACTCCATCTCCTCGGACTCCTTCACGCGGCCGTTGAATGCGCTCAGTCTTCAATCGCGTCCAAGAGCCGTGGTCGAGGCAGGCTCAACGCCCGCGCCGCGGGGCTGGAGCGGGGCTCGACCGGGGCGCGAGCCGCCGCGGCGACGGTGGTGTGCATGAACACATCCACTTCCACCGAAACCGAGCGCAGGGTCGCGCTGGTCACCGGTGCCACCAGCGGCATAGGCCACGAGATCGCCCGTACGCTGGCCCGCCAGGGCTACGCCGTCTACTTGTGCGCCCGCACCGGCAAGACCCTCGAGGACACCCTCGCCGAGCTGCGCGCCGAGGGCCTGGACGTCGACGGCAGCACCTGCGACGTCACGTCGTCCGAGCAGGTGCGGGCGCTGGTCGCCGCCACCGTCGAGCGCTACGGGCGGCTCGACGTGCTGGTCAACAACGCCGGCCGGCCGGGCGGTGGCGCCACCGCCGAGGTCCCCGACGAGCTGTGGCTCGACGTCATCAACACCAACCTGAACAGCGTCTTCCTGGTCACCAAGGCGGCACTGACCGACGGCGGCATGCTGGAGCGGGGTACCGGACGGATCATCAACATCGCTTCGACCGGGGGCAAGCAGGGCGTGGTGCACGCCGCGCCCTACACCGCCTCCAAGCACGGCGTGGTCGGATTCTCCAAGTCCCTGGGCCTGGAGCTGGCCAGGACCGGCATCACCGTCAACGCGGTCTGCCCGGGCTTCGTGGAGACCCCGATGGCCGAGCGGGTGCGCGAGCACTACGCCGGGATCTGGGGCGTGGACGAGCAGGAGGCGCACAGCCGGATCACCACCCGGGTGCCGCTCGGCCGCTACGTGGAGCCGAGCGAGGTGGCCGCGATGGTCTCCTACCTGGTCTCCCAGGGCGCCGCGGCGGTCACCGCACAGGCGCTGAACGTCTGCGGAGGCCTGGGCAACTACTGATCGCCCCTGCCCCGTCCTTCTGCGTTCTTCTCCGTTCTTCTCCATGTACGACGTCAGGGCGCCGGAACCTCGAGCGAGGTTCCGGCGCCCTGACGTCGTACGGTCGACCGGGGTCAGGCCTTGAGTACCTGGTCGACCCAGCCGCGGGCGGCCGGCTCGAACTGCAGCGCCACGTGGGTGGAGATGGCGGTGACGTCCCGCCAGAGCCGCTGCATCGAACCGGAGACCGCCTGCCCGCGGGTGCCGGACTGGCGGAACAGCCGGTCCACCGCGGTCACCGACAGATCGACGGCGAGGGCGCAGTCCCGCAGGTTGCGGGTGGTGTCCAGCGGGTGGGTGGCGGCGCCCTCGTCAGCGAGCCGGGCGGCGCGCTCCAGCAACAGCCGGGCCGCGTCCACCTCGCCGGCCGAGCGGGCCAAGGCCTGCTCGGCGGAGCCCCGAACGCCCTGCACCCCGGTGGTGCCGGGCAGTTGCGGGGCGTGGCCGACCTTCTCGGCGAAGTACGCCGAGAAGGCGCGGACCATGCCGAGCGCGGCGCCGACCGCCGGCGCGGCGAACATCAGACCGTTGACCGCCTGGAGCGGGGCGCGATGGCAGGGCGCCGCCACCCCGCCCCAGGCCTCGCTGGTGCGCCCGGCGAACAGGTCGGCCCGGTCGAAGGAGAGGTGCTCGGGCACGAACACCTCGTCAAGGACCAGGGTGTTGCTGCCGGTGGCGGCCATGCCGACGCTGTGCCAGGTGTCCTCGATCCGGTACGCGGGGCGTGGCAGGGCGAACAGCCGTGCCTCGCTGCCCGTCCCGGACTCCACCAGGCCGCACATCAGCGCCCAGTCCGAGTGGGCGACGCCGCTGATGTACGGCCAGCGGCCGGCGACCAGCCAGCCGCCGGGGGCCGGCCGGGCGGTGCCGAACGGTGTCACGGACCCCACCAGCACCGCGTCCGGGCCGGCCGCCCAGATCTTCGCCTGGCCCTGCTCGGGCAGGAACGCCCCCGCCATCCGGGCGATCGAGGCGATCAGCGAGGCGCACCAAGAGCTGGCGGGGCACTCCTCGGCGATCACTTGGACGGCCTCCACCAGTTCGGTGAAGGAACCAGCGGTGCCGCCGACCGCTGCGGGGGCGAAGTGCCGGGCGAAACCCGCCCGGACGATCTCCTCCAGCACGGCGGGGTCGAGTTCGCGGGCCCGTTCGGCGGCCTCGGCACGGTGGCCCGCGGTCGCGGCGATCGCGGTCGCGGCGGTGCACAACCCGGCGGTGGGCATCTGTCTTCTCCTCACTACTCCGGTACTGCTCGGGTGCTGTCAGGAGGCGGCCGGCAGCCGGTGGAAGGTGTTGCGGAAGAAGGTCAGCGGCCCCTCCTCGCGCTGCACGGCCAGGTCGATCACCTCGCCGATGACGATCACGTGGTCGCCGCCGTCCACCTCGCGGTCGATCCGGCACTCCAGGTAGGCCAGTGCGTCGGGGATCACGGGCACGCCGGTGATCCCCGGCCGGGTGTCGGCCTTCGCGGTGTGCCGGGTGTGCCGGCTGGCGAAGGACCGGCACAGCTCCTCCTGGTCGGCGGCCAGGATGTTCACCGCGAAGGCGCCGGTCCGCCGCAGGACCGGCAGTTCGCCCGAGTCGTTGTGGATGCAGACCAGGATCAGGGCCGGGTCGAGCGAGACCGACGTGAAGGAGTTCACGGTCAGTCCTGCGGCGCGCTCCGTGCTGCCGCTGGTGATCACGGTGACGCCGGTGGCCCAGTTGGCGCAGACGCTGCGGAGCGCCTGCGGGTCCACCAGGGCCGGGTCCGGCTGCAGCAGGCTTGCCGCGCGACGCTCGCTCATGCCGCACCGTTGAGCAGCGGGTCGACGAACAGGCCCTGGCTGCCCTCGGAGATGTCCTCCGCCTGAGCCAGCGTCAGCAGTACCTGCCCGGTGTGCAGGCCGTCGCTCTGCCAGTCGTCGGGACGCAGGCTGATCGCGTACGGGTTGACCGGCAGCTCCGGATCCGGGGTGACGCCGAGTCCGCGGGCGGCCCGGTGGAAGATGGCGACCGCCAGCGCTTCGGCGACCCTGACATCGCGGGAGATCTCGGCGGCCAGTTCGTCGTCGGTATAGTCGACGACCAGGGTGGCGTGGCTGTCCTTGATCGCCTTGGCCGGCACATAGGCGTTGGCCGGGCCGTCGGTGACCACCTTCTCCAGCTCGCTCCAGTCGCGGAAGATCTGCTGGATCCGGTCGTTGACCGCGTACAGCTTCTCGATGTCGTCGCGCACCCGCCGCATGAACGCGTAGTCCAGGAAGCGGTCCTTGACGAAGACCAGCACCACGCCGACGTGGTTGAGCATGGCGTCCCAGCACAGCTTCGGCACCATCACCGCGGGGTTGCCGAAGGCCGGGTAGTGGTCCTCGACCTTGGAGAGCACGAACTGGAAGGTACGCAGGTGGAAGTCGTTGTAGAACTCCAGCCGCTCGGCGATCTCCTCGCCGGCGAAGTCCCTGGTGACCAGGTCGGTGGTGACGCTGTTGCCGTAGCCGATCATGTCCGAGCCGGGGGAGTAGAAGGCGTCCACGAAGGCGCCGGCCTCGCCGACCAGCATCCACCGATCCGGCGAGTACACCCGCTCGGTGCTGAAGGCGAAGTCCTTCAGGGTGATGAAGTCCGCGATGTCGCCGGTGCGGCCGTCGACCACCTCGGCCAGTTGCGGCTCGTTGGCGCGCAGCCACTCCTGGACCTTCTCGAAGGTCTGGATCTCCTCGTACGGGTGGATCCGCGGGTCGGCGCAGACACCGACCGAGATGTGGTCCGAGCCCAGCGGGATCAGCCACACCCAGTAGCCCTCACCCATCAGGTGGTTGGTGGAGAACTTGCGGATGCCGGTGCGGTTCATCCGCTCCATCCACCCCGGGTCGTCCTTGCCCCACTCCTCCAGGTCGATGCCGCCGGTGAGGCGGAACCAGGAGGCGTTGATGGTGTGCGACACCTCGCGGGACAGGCCCAGCTTGCGCTTGACGAAGTGGGCACGGCCGGCCGCGTCGACGAGCCAGCGGGCGGTGATCGAGCGCCGCTTGCCGCCCTGCGCGTAGGACACCGTGTGGTCCTCGTCGCCCTCGCGTAGTTCCACGTCGGTGATCGAGGCGCCCTGGCGCAGGTCCACGCCGGCGTCCAGCGCCATCCGGGTCAGTTCGTTCTCGAAGCGGCCGCGGTCGATCTGGTAGTTGTTGTGCGCCGGGAAATCCCGCGGGCCGAGCTCGATCCGCTTGGTGAGGTCCTGGTTGCCGCCCGCGGGCTGGAAGAACCGCAGGCCGTTCTTCTTCAGGTGGAACTTCTCCAAGTGCTCCTTCATCGCGACGACCTCGGCGAAATAGTGCGCGCCCGCCGGCACCGTCGACTCGCCGACCTTGAACGCCGCCTCCGGCGCCAGGCCCTCCCGTTTGTCGAGGATCACCACGTCCGTCTCCGGACGGGCGTTCTTGAGCTGGACCGCGAGCGTGAGACCCGCGAGCCCGCCGCCGAGGATCACCACATCGGTCGTAGCCTGATCCACCATCGCTCCTCCTGCTGGTAACAAGTCGTCAAGAAGTCTGTGGGGGCGCTCTCGCGGCCCGCTCAAGCCCGCGTGGAAGCGGCCGGCCGAGGGTCAGAGCACCTCGGCGACCACCTCGAACAGGCCAGGATTGGCCGTGGCGTACGGCGGGTTGACGGCCTTTCGGGCCTGGAACTCCGGGTCGGCCTGCAACGCCTTCCACACCTCGGCACTGGCGTAGTGCGCGACGTTCACCAGCGGCAGCGAGGCATCGGCGACCGCCCGGTGCATGCGGAAGTCGACGAAGCCCGGCGACTCGCTGGCCCGCTGCGCCCGGGGCCGCCAGGCGCCCAGGAACTCCTCGACCCGCTCGTTCGGCAGCTCGAAGGCGTTGACCATGGTTACGCCCGCGCCGTCCGGCCGCTGCTCGGACGCGGCTTCGGCGATCACTCGGTACACCCCCCGGTGGACGGTCCTGGCGTACTTCTCCGCACCCGGGCCGTCCTGCTCGCGGGCCGCCGCGGCGGCCAGGTCCGCGGCCGTCGCCCAGTCGGCCACCGCGACCAACTGGAAGCGGTGCTCGGCGCGCAGCGCCCGGTGCAGGCGGGCACCACGGAAGCCGGGCGCGGTGCGCAGCAGCTCCAGGTGGGCGCGCCAGTCCTCGATGAACACCTCGGTGTTCTCGACCGGCGCTTCGAGTACCGCGATCAGGGTGACCGGGCCGCTCTCGTGTTCCGTGCTCACGTGTCCGTCCTCTCCCCGTGGGACATCCCGCGGGAATCGCTGTGTATGTCGTCAGGCGTGACAGGCGGGGAAGCCGCCGTGCAGCTCCGCCATGCCGCGGACCATCTCGTCGACGCCGGCGAAGTCTTCCGGGCGTCCGCCGCGCAGTTCGCCGTAGGCGCGGTACAGGTTGGGCACCAGCCGTTCGGCGTCCAGGAACCCGGCGAACTCGCCGAGGTCGGCGGCGCGGGCCGCCGCCAGCGGGTCCAGCCTCTCGGCGAGGCCGGCCTTCGCCAGGTCGAGCAGCCCGGCCAGGTAGCGCTCGGTGGTCGCCAGCAGCTCCGGGCCGCCGACCGGGCCGTGTCCGGGCACCACGGTGGCCGGTTCGAGGGCCTGCAGCCGGGCCACCGCGTCGCGCAGGCCGCTGACCGAGCCGGTCAGCACGAACGGGGTGACCGCGTTCATCACCAGGTCGCCGGCGAACAGCACCCGACGCTCCGGCAGCCACACCACCGTGTCGCAGGAGCTGTGCGCCGGGCCGAAGGCGCGCAGCCGCGCCTCCTGCTCGCCGATGCGGAGCGTGAGTTCCTCGGCGAAGGTGATCTGGGGCGCCGCCGGTTCGACCGCGCCCCAGTCCACGTCGGGCCACAGGGTGGTCAGATGCAGTCCGGTGCGGACTGCCTCCTGCCGGGTCCGCTCGGCGGTCACCACCACCGCTTCCGGGAAGAGGTGGTTGCCGAAGGTGTGGTCGCCGTGCGCGTGGGTGTTGACCAGCAGCCGCGGGAGCCGCGGCGCGGTGTCCGCGACCAACTCGCGCAGCCGCCTGGCCCGGGCCTCGGTGGCGGCGGTGTCGATCAGCAGCGCGGTGCCGCCGTCGACCACCAGCCCCGCGTTGTTGAGGCACCATCCGCCGTCGGGTTGCAGGAAGGCGTGGACCCCTTCGGCGATCTCTTCGAGTCTCGGTGCACCGGTGAAAGCTGCCATACGGCCACTGTCATCCGGTGCGCTCGACGGCCGCTCGAAGCGGCCCTGATCACGGGGCGGGGCGCCGTCGGTGTTCGGGCCGGGCATCACCGGGATCTGCGGGATCAACCCGCCGGCGCGGGTGTTGCGCTGGAGATCCCGCGCCCCCGGTTCTCATTGCTGACGGGTCCCGGCCGTTTCCTGGGCCTGGGTGGGGACTTCGACCGGGGACAAGCCGCCTCCGAGGGGCTGCGAGAGCCGGTCGAGCCGCAGCAGACGCAGCAGCGGATCGGTCGCCACGGTGGTCACGAGGGTCATCACCACCAGCACCGCGAAGAGCCGGGAGTCGATCACTCCGAGCGACAGGCCCACATTGAGCACCACCAGCTCCGTCAGGCCGCGGCAGTTCATCATCACGCCGAGCCCCAGGGACTCCCGGTGGCCCTCACCGGCCAGCCGGGCCGCCGCGAACGTCCCCCCGATCTTGCCTGCCACCGCCACCAGCAGCACGAGCGACAGCACACCCAGCGCAGACAGCGAGAAGACCGACTGCAGCCGGGTCTGCAGGCCCACCGCGGCGAAGAAGAACGGCAGCAGCAGCCACAGCGCCAGGCCCTCGGTCTTGTGTGCGAAGTCCATCACCGTCCGGGAGGATCGCGGCATCACCACGCCCGCCAGGAAGGCGCCGAAGATCGCGTGCACCCCGAGCATGTTGGTGACCACCGCGCAGATCAGCACGAAAGCGGTGATCAGCGTGCCGATCGGCAGCACTCCGCCGCGTCTGCTCTCCAGCAGCCGCAGCACCTGCGCCAGCGCCGGACGCACCACGAACCACAGCACCGATGTGAAGGCCACCACCTCGGCCACGGCGACCAGCACGCCCAGCGGCGAGTCGCTGCGCACCTCGGCGACCACCACGCCCAGCGCGCACCAGGCGGTGACGTCGCCGACGCCGGCCATCGCCAGGCCCATCGCGCCCAGCCGGGTGCCGATCAGCTCGCGGTCGGACAGGATCCGGGCCAGCACCGGGAACGCGGTGACCGACACCGACAGCGCCACGAACAGCAGGAACGGTGCGGTGCGCACGCCGTCGGGCTGGTAGTCGCCGCGCAGCCGCAGGGCGACGAACATGCCCAGCAGGAACGGCACCGCGAGCGCCGCGTGCCCGGCGGAGAGCACCTTGCCACCGAGCCTGCGCAGCATGGTCAGAGGCATCTCCAGCCCGATCAGGAACATGAAGAAGACCACGCCGACCTGCGCCAGGTTGTTCATGACCGGTGTCACCGCCGCGGGGAACACCTCTTTGGAGACACCGGGTGCCAGTGCCCCGAACACCGAAGGACCGAGCAGCAGGCCCGCCAGGATCTCGCCGACCACGGGCGACTGGCCGACCGCCCGGGCCACCAGGCCCAGCAGACCCGCCGCCGCGACCACCACGGCCCCGGCCACCAGCACCTGGCCGACCAGGTCGGCCGGCTCGGTCGGCTGCGGTGCTCCGGCGGTCTCTTTCACCGGGTGACTGACGCCGAATCTCAGCAGCAGGAGCGCCAGCGCCACCGGCACCAGGACCAGGAGGCCGTAGACGACCACCGAGCGTGCCGTGCCGCGCGAGCGGGGCGGGCCGCCCTCCGGTTCTCCCGCGACGGACAAGGATGGATCATGCGCCATTGCCAGGGTTCTCCTCACAGGACGATGACTGTGTCGCCGCCCGGGAAGAGGGCGGCGCGGCGGGTCCGCGGGCAGCCGCGGGCGGCCCGGGACGGAGGGGTCGCTCCGTCCCGGACCTGTCGGGTGGGTGACGGCGGGTCAGCCGGTGCGCAGCAGGGCGGTCACCGAGCCGCCGTGTACGCCGTTGAGCACCTCGGCCTGCAGCCGCTGCACGTCCGGGGTCGGCTCCAGGCCCAGCTCGGTCTTGAGTACCTTGCGCAGGTCCTGGTACGCCCGTAGCGCCTCGGCGCGGTAGCCCGCCGCGCGCAGCGAGTCGATCAACTGGGCGTGCAGCCGCTCGTTGAGCCGGTGCTCAGCGACCAGCGACCGCAGTTCGGGGATCAGCTCCTGGTGCCGACCGAGCCGGGCGTCCGCCTGGATGCGCAGCTCCAGCACGCGCAGCCGCAGCTCGCACAGGTGCGCTTTGTGCTGGGTCAGCTCCGGCCCGAGGTTGATGTCGGCCAGCGCCTCGCCGCGCCACAGGCCGAGTGCCTGCCGCAGCCGTTCGGCGGCCTCGGCGACGTGGCCCTGGCGCCACAGGCAGCGGCCCTGTTCGGCCAGGGTCAGGAAGCGCTCGGCGTCGGTCCGCACTGTGCGCAGTTCGTAGCCCGGTGCCTTGGTGACGATGTCGGAGCGCCGCTCACCCCGCGGAACGGAGTCCAGGATCCGGCGCAGCTGGTAGACGTAGGTCTGCAGGGTGGTGGCCGCACTGCGCGGCGGCCGGTCGTCCCATAGTTCGGCGAACAGAGTGTCGGTGCTGACCACCCGGTTCGCGTTGAGCGCCAGCAGCGCCAGCACCGCCTTCACCCGTGGTGCGGTCGGTGCCAGGTCGCGCCCGTCGGCGATGACCTCCAATTGCCCGAGCACATTGAACGTGATCACGATCTTTTCCCCCGTTCACAGTTTTCCCGTTCACCTCGAGGCGGAATCGATTCACTTTCAACAACTTGCCTACCGAGTCCGCGGAGACAACAATGCCCTTCTGGTGAGCCGCGCACCACAATCTCCCAAGCCCCCCTCGAGCCTTGCTTGAGTCCTCAGGAACACCGAAAGGAGTAGGTCGAATACTCCTTTGGATATCACGGTCGCGAAGCCCCACCATGAGCAAGTAAAATCAGGTACACCAATTGTGAATTCCTTATTACCGACCCGTCCACCCGGCAGAAAAATCAGCTAAAGGGGCAATATGGGGTGGCATGTCGAAATTGCACCGAGAGTTGACGTGTAGGGACTCCCTGTCTGTCGTCGATACGCAGTGGTGCCTCTTTGGGAGCAGTGTTCAGGCCACCCGTGGCGGTTCACCGGCCGCGCCGCGCCGCCGGGGGCTGGATGACCAGAGCGTTGATCGCCTTGTTGACTGCGTCGATGCGCGAGGTGGCGCCCAGCTTCGTGAAGATGTTGCGCAGGTGACGCTTGACCGTGGCCTCGGTGATGCCCATCCTGGCCGCGACCTGACGGTTGGTCAGCGCCTCGGCCACCAGGGTCAGCACCGCCAGTTCCCGCGCCGACAGCAGGTCGGAAGGGGGCACGTCCCGGGCCGGCTCCGCGCTCCGCTGCGACACCGCGGCCTCCGCCCGTGCGGAGCCCGACGGCACGGTGATGGTGACCGTTTGCTGCTTGGTGCCCGCGATGTCGCGGACGGTCGACAGCAGCAGGCCCTGGCTGACGCTCTTGTGCAGGTAGGCGCGCACGCCCAGGTCCAGCAGTCGCTGCATCAGCAGCAGGTCGCTCTGCGTGTGCAGTACGACGATGCCCACCGGGTGGCCGCAGTCCAGCAGTTCACGCACCGTCGACGTCGGGTCCGGGCCAGGCGTCCCGATGTCCAGCAGCACGACGTCCGGCCGGTGCTCGGCGACCGCCCGCACCGCGGACGGGCCGGAGTCGACGCCGTGCGCTTCCAGGTCCGGCTCGGAGGCCAGGACGTGGCAGAGGGCTTCGCGTGGCAGGCGATGGTCGTCTACGACGACTATGCGCACAGGTTCCGGAGTCACCTAACCTCCGAAGGTGTCCTCGGTGAACCGGTGAGCGCCCGGAATCCGCACCGGCCTTGACACCCGGAAAAACGGAAAGGTGAATTCCACCTCGGCCGGCGATTGCCCGTTGTGCCATTGACTTTCACATCTCCCCCTGGATTCCGGTAATCCGGGTTTCAAAGTCTACTGCAGTCGCAACTAGGGGAGCCTGCAGCCACAGTCACGGCAGCCGGTGGGCCGCGCGGTGGACCGGCCTACGACGAGCGGTATGAACAGGTGCTGGATCCCGTGGCAGGACAGCGGGACCAGCGCGTTCGCGGCGGAGCTGCCGGCGTGTTTCCACGACTGGGCCGTCATCGCCCTGGCCGGGCCCGGCCAGGGCTGCCACGGGCCGCTGACCCTCCGGACCGCTTCTCCGGCGAACTCGCCCGGCGCCGCCGCTCATCATCCCAACGGATGCCGTTGACCAGGCTGGTGCAGGTCGCTGGATGCGGACGGCGGATGGAAGAAACCTGGCTCTGCGCCTTCGTGCCGCGTCCGGCCAGAGCTGCGCGCAGCTTCGGGGTGCTGCCGTGGACCTCGTCCCCGGCGCGGCCGACGTGGGGTCCGACCCCGTGCCGGGCGACGGTGCCCGCGGCGCCGAGTTCGGTCGTGCGCGGAGTGATCGAGGCCCGATCGACCTGCCGGCCGCACGGTGCGCCGGTCCGTCCGGGCCGCTCTTCGAACAGCGTGTACTCGGTGTGGGCGCCGGTCCAGGCGTCCGTCAACGGTCGTCCGTCAACGCCAAGTGCCAGGCGCGGGACTGGATGATCTCCGTATCACCGGACCCCCAGCAGGTGACCGCCGTACGCGCTGCCCGCGGTGTCCAAGCGCAGAGCGGTATGGCTCGCCGCGCAGTGCACGTCACGCCAGATGCGCTGGAGCGGGTCGTCCTGCGCCTGCGCGCCGCAGCCGGCCGAGCGGAACAGCCGCTCCACCGCGTCGACCAACTGGTCCGCGGCCAGCGCGCAGTCCCGCGGCGCACGAGCCGGTTCGCCCTCGTCGCCGAGCCCGTCGTCGCCGGTCTGCGCCACCCGGCGCAGCAGCAGGGCCGCGCTCTCGATCTCGCCCTCGGCCCGTGCCAGCACGCCCCGCACCATCGGGTTGTCCCTGGGAGCGAGCGGCCCCCGGGCGGCCTTGCCGGCCAGCCGCGCCGACCAGGCCCGCACGGCCGCACGCGCCGCTCCGAGCGCGGGGGCGGCAAACAACGTGCCGCTGATCGTGCGCAGCCGGGCGGTGTGGCACGGTGCGTCGGACCCGACGGCCCGGCCCTGCCAGATGTCGCCGCGCGCGACGGTCCGGTGCTCGGGGACGAACACCCCGTCCGCGACCAGGGTGTTGCTGCCCGTGGCCCGCAGACCGACGTTGAACCACGTGTCCACGACCCGGTAGTCCCGGCGTGGCACGGCGAAGAACCTGGCCACCGTCCGCTCCCCTCGGGGCACCAGCGCGCACACCAGCGTCCAGTCGGCGAAGTCCAGACCGCTGACCAGCGGCCACTCCCCGGTGAGCCGCCAGCCACCGGCGTCGGGGGTGGCGTGCCCACTGGGATTGAGCGCGCCCGCGATCACGGTCTCGGGGCCGGCGGACCACAGCTCGCGCTGCCCTTCTTCCGGGAGGTACACGCCCATCCGGGCGGCACCGGCGATGACCGCGGCGATCCAGGCGGCGGAGGTGCAGCCCTCGCCCACCGTGGACACCGTGTGCAGGAGTTCCCCGAAGCCGCCCGCCCGGCCGCCCCAGCGAACCGGCACGAAGTGCCGTGAGAAGCCCGCCGCGACCAGAGCGGCCACGACCTCGCCGGGCAGCCGCCGCGCGCGGTCCGCGGCCACGGCGTGCCGGGCGGCCAGTTCGGCGGCCTCCCGCACCTCGCTGGCCGTGTCGGTGGGGGTGAGTACGAAGCCGGACATGGGCGCTGCCTCCTTGCCGCTGGGCTTTGGTGTGACACCTCAACCTCGCTGGAGGCGCTGGAGGAGGCTTAGGGAACTCCTGGAGCGACCCGGTTGGAATGGGCTCGGACGGACTCGACGTCGCAGTCCTGTTCGGCCGCGTGCGGCCGCGCCGCTCCGGTGACACGGCTGCCCGCTGGATCACCGGGCGGCCGGACTGGCGAGACCGGGGCCCCACTGAGGATCGCGTGGTGCGGTTGCTGCGGTCGGGACGTGCTCTGGACACCGAGTTCGTCGCTGAGCCTGCCGTGGACCTGGCGGAACACCTCCAGCGCCCGCCGGGCGCGGCCGCCCGCAGAGGTGTCCGGTTCCGTGCTCAGCGGCGCGATGAGCGCCATCCGGATCAGGTGCCGCCCGTCGGCCGGCAACACCCGTGTCAGCCGATCCACTTCCCATGGGCAGTCACCGCGGTATCCGGAGTTCCACCGGTCGCGTCCGGGGACGGGTCAGCGACAGAGGGTTGACTCTCGGGCCTGTCGCCCGCTCGAACGGGCCTCCGTCCGGACAGTTGACGATGGGTGAGATCGAAGATGCTCCCGAGAAGGTCGGTCAAGGAGGTGTGCTCGCCCATGTCCAGCCCGACGGAGGCCGGTGTCCCGACAACGCGGGCTTGATCGTCTCGGGCGTCCGGTCCGCGCGGGTGGACACCGCCGCGACCGAGTTCCGTGCCCGGGCGCCGCGCGCCGTGACGGGCCCCGTCTTCGGCGGCGGCCCGTAGTCCGTGGTCAACGCCCAAAGACACGGGGGACACCGGAACCGCACCTTCGGCAGGTTCGTCTTCCCCGAGCCGGTGGTCGTCGGACACGAGGAGGTGCACGCGGAGAAGGCGACGATCGGCACGCGTCCGACCGTCCTGTGGCCGGATGTCCGCTCGGGCGACCTCGAACTGCGCCTGACCGAAACCGACTTCGGCGGTCGGCCCATCCCGGTCGCAGACTCCCCGCACGCACTGACGGCATTGCGTGCGCTCGGTCCCCGCAAGGTCCGCACCGGCCACGGGCCGGTGGCGGGGCCGGAGGCCGCCGACGAGACCGAGGAGGGCCTGCGCCTGCTCCGGCGCCCGGCCCGGGCGGGCCTCGCCGCCGCCGTACCCACCCCGCTGGGCATCGCCCGCGCGAGGCCCCTCGGCCCCGAGGCCGGCCGGCTCGACTCCGAAGGCCTGATGCCGAATCGGCACCGTACCTGTGCGGAACTCCGGGGAGCGGTCCCCGGCAGCCCCGTCGGCATGGACGCACCCTTCGCCGGCATGGTGGCGTTCCACGGACGGCTGCCGGTCCACCCCGCCCGACCCGCCCGTCGTACCCGCGGCGAAGGACTGACTCCGCTTCATGCGCGCGCCGCCGGCTCAACGGCGCTGTCCGAGGCATCGAACACTCCCCGCGGGTCCAGCAGCGGGCGCCGGGGGCCGACCCCGACCCGTTCCGTCCGTCCCAGGAGACACATCGACAACAGGGGCGGGTCGGCACAGACCGTGCTGAGCGCGTTGGGGAGGAAGTCCTGCGGTTCCCCGCCACGGCTGGCCGCCGTCACCACCGCCACACCGGGCGTCACCGATCCGAGGAATTCCTGGAACGCCGTCACGCCCATGGGCATGCCACCTCCGCAGCATCGCGTCCGCCGGGCCACCCCCGGTGGCCTCAGATACTCGTCCCGGATGCTGGAGGGCGGCTTGATCTGCGGTCGACTCGCCCTGCGCGCTCAGCGGAACCGCCCCCGCCACCTCCTGCCTCCCCGGTGTCCGCCACGGGTTCCTGGACGGGAGGTCGGGTCCGACGGTCCCGTAAGGTCGTGCAGCTCACCCAAGGTGGTCGAGAAGCGTCCGGGCGTGCCGCGAGTCGGCCGGTGCGATCGGTACGCGGACCATCGCCGAGTTCGGTATGGACGTGTCCCGGAGCCACCCGCCGAGCACGCTCCGCCGACAGCAGCAGAACGGCGAGCCCAACTTGTGCAGAGTCGTAGGCGAGTCTCCCACTCGGCGATCACCTGGGCTGCTTCGCCGTCAGGCCTGGCGGGCGTAGGACGCGAGGCGATCGGCGAGCGCGGCGACGAGGTGGCGCAGTTCGTCCGGACGCTCCACGACGAACGGCCGGTCGAGCGAGGCGAGTACCGGAGGCAGCCAGTCGAGCCGCTCCGCCCGCAGCTCGACGCGCAGCCAGCGCTCGGCCGTACGGTCCTGGTCCGCCACAGGCTCGTGCTCCTCCAGGCTCGCGACGCCGGCGGGAAGGCGGGCGCGGATCTGCTCGACCGTCCCGTGGATCCGCAAGGTCACCTCGTGCCGGTACTCGGCCGTCGCGAACCCGGACAGCACGCGCTGCGCCGGACCTGGACCCGGGGGCGCCTCGAAAGAGCCGGGCAGGGTCCTCGCGTCCGCGATGCGATCGAGCCGGAAGGTCCGGTCCTCACCGATCCCCGCGTCCTGGCCCGTGACGTACCAGCGGCCCGAGTGGGCGACGATCCCGTACGCGTGCAGCGTGCGTTCGCTGCGCTGTCCGTCGCGGTCGGTGTAGCGGATCGAGACGGGTCGACGGTGGCGCACCGCATCGGCGACGGTCAGCAGGACACCGGCGTCCGGGGTGTCGAAACCGCCGGGCCGCTCCGTGAACGCGAGCGTCTCCAGGAGCGCGTCTAGTCGACGGGCGAGGTGCCGGGGCAGTACCCGCCGGATCTTCGCCGAGGCCGTCTCGTTCGCCGTGCGCTCCGCCGTCGTCAGCCCCGCCCTGCGGCCGGAGACCAGGCCGAGCAGCACGGCCAGCGCCTCGTCGTCACCGAGCATGAGCGGAGGCAGGCGGTACCCGGGGCCGAGCCGGTACCCGCCGTAGCGGCCGCGCACCGATTCCACGGGCACGTCCAGGTCGATCAGCTGGTCCACGTACCGCCGCACGGTGCGCCCTTCGACGCCGAGCCGGTCGGCGAGTTCGGCCACGGTCCGGGTGCCGCCCGACTGCAGCAGCTCCAGGAGGGTCAGTACACGGCCGGTGGGGCGGGACATGTGCACAATCTAGCGCGAATACCGGACCGATTCTGTCCGCTATTCCTCCTAGCCTGCGGAGCACACGCCTTCAGCACGGCCAAGGAGATCCCATGGACTTCGTCTCGATCCGCATCATCACCGGCGACGTGGCGCGCCTCGTCGAGTTCTACGAGCGAGCCACCGGGGCACGGGCGACGTGGGCCACCGCGGACTTCGCCGAACTCCGGACCGCGGGCGCGACCCTCGCGATCGCCGGCACCCGCACGGTCCCGTTGTTCGCCCCGGGGTCCGCCCGCCCGGCGGACAACCACAGCGTGATCACCGAGTTCCTCGTCGACGACGTGGACCGCGTGCACCGGGACCTGACCGGCTTCGTCACCGATTTCGTCACCGAGCCCACCACGATGCCCTGGGGCAACCGGTCGCTGCTGTTCCGCGACCCTGACGGCAACCTCGTCAACTTCTTCACCCCCGTCACCCAGGCCGCCGTCGAGAAGTTCGCACGCTGACGCCACGCCACGCCAACGGCTCACGGGGGAGCCCTGGGTCCCAGGGCACCCGATATGCGGCCCTTATGGTGAGTTTTCGTGTCATGTCTCGCGTGTCGAGGGACGGGATGGAGTGAGGATCGTGGCGTTCGCGGAACCCGCCCCGGAGTCCGCACGCCGGTCCTGGGCGCCGCTGCTTGCGGTGTGCGCCGGGTACTTCATGGTGATCCTGGACGTGACGGCCATCAACGTCGCGGTGCCGGTGATCGGCCGGGAGCTGTCGGCCTCGCTCACCGGCATCCAGTGGATCACCGACGGTTACACCCTGGTCTTCGCCGGGTTCCTGCTGACCGGCGGCGCGCTGGGCGACCGGCTGGGCAACCGCCGGGTCTTCTGCTCGGGCGTCGCCCTGTTCACGCTCTCCTCGGCCGCGTGCGCGCTCGCGGCGAGCACCCCGTTCCTGGTCGCGGCCCGGCTGGCGGAGGGACTCGGCGCGGCTCTGATCGTGCCCGGTTCCCTGGCCCTGCTCCAGCAGGCCTACCCGGCGCCGGCCGAACGCTCGCGGGCCTTCGGGCTGTGGGGTTCGATGGCGGGCATCGCGGCCGCCGCGGGCCCGCTGCTCGGCGGGCTGCTCGTCTCCACGGTGGGCTGGCGCTGGGTGTTCCTCATCAACCTGCCCGTCGGCGTGGCCTGCCTGGTGCTGACGCTGCGGCACGTGGCGCGCTCGCCCCGGCGCGCCGACCGGGCCCTGGACTGGCCGGCGCAGTGTGCGGTGGTGGCGGCCGTGGCGCTGCTGACCGCGGCGCTCAACGAGGCCGGACGGCGGGGCTGGTCCGATCCGGCCGTTCTCGCCGGGGTGGTCCTGGCCGTGCTGGCCGCCGTGGCGTTCGCGGTGCGTGAGCGGCTGGCCCGCTCTCCTGTCCTTCCGCCGAGCCTGCTGCGGTCCCGTGCGATGAGCGGTGGCGCCGCCATCGGCCTGCTGTTCAACTTCGGCTTCTACGGCATGGTGTTCACCGCCAGCCTGGAGTTCCAGCACCAGCGCGGCTTCAGCGCCCTCGGCACCGGGCTGGCGCTGTTCCCGGCGGTGGTGATGACCATGTTCGCCTCCGTCCTGTCCGGGCGGCTGACCCGCCGTACCGGCGACCGTCCGCTGGTGGTCGCCGGCATGCTCGTGGCCGCCCTGGGGCTGGCCGGCTGGGCCGCGGCGGGAGCCGACCCCGGCTACCCGCTGCTGGTGGCCCCGATGATGGCCGCGGGGTTCGGCACCTCCTTCGCCCTCACCGGTTCGACCGCCACCGTGATGGGTGCCGCGCCTGCGGCGTACTCGGGCGCCGCCTCCGCCCTGTTCAACACCACCCGCCAGGTCGGCAGCGCCACCGGCGTCGCGCTCGGCGGCAGCCTGCTCGCCACGGCCACCGACTACGACACCGGGCTGCGCACCAGCATGGCCATCGGCGCGCTCGCCTACCTGGCCGCCGCGTGCCTCGCGTGGCGGTGCGTGCCGGCGCCGTCGAAACGGCCCTGAGAACGAAGCGTCGACAACCGCCTCATCCGGAATTTGCAGACCTTGACAAGATACTTGCATTGATTTGCGCAATTAATTCTTTGCTTCGTTGGAATCTAGCGCGACGGATGGCTGCTCTGTACGGTCGGGGCCGTTTCCTCCCCTTCCCTGAAGGAGCATCAGATGCTGACGATCCTCAGACCCCGGCGACTGGCGGTGGCCGCCGTTGCCGCCGTCGGCGCGCTGTGTGCGTCCGTCTTACCTGCTGCCGCGGCCCCGGCCCCGCGGCCGGCGCAGGCGCAGGCGGCGGCGGTGGGCGCTGCGACGCCGTTCTCGGTCTACGAGGCCGAGGCGGGAACGCCGGCCGGGGGTGCGGCCGTCCGGTCGCTGACCTCGGCGCCGACGACGCAGTATTCGAGCGCCGCCCTGGAGGCTTCCGGCCATTCCTATGTCCACCTGGACGACACGGGCCAGTCCGTGCAGTGGACGAACACCACCGGGCAGCCGATCTCCTTCCTCAACGTCCGCGCCAGCATCCCGGATTCGGCGTCCGGCGGTGGTGTCACCGGGACGCTGGACCTGTACGTCGACGGGGTGTTCCGGCAGGCCCTGAACCTCAACTCGCGGCAGAGCTGGGTGTACGAGGGCAACGGCAACTACAACACGAGCGACAACCAGAACCCGGCCGACGGCGACCCGAGGGTCTTCTGGGACGAGTCGCACACCTTCGTCACCGGGGCCCCGATCCCGGCGGGCGCCACCTTCTCGCTGCGGAAGGACTCCGCCAACGGCGCGTCCTTCTACGACGTGGACTCCGTCGACGTGGAGAACCCGCCGGCGCCGCTGACACAGCCGGCCGACTCGATATCGATCACGAGCTGCGGCGCGGTGGCGGACGACAACCCGACCAACGGCGCGGCCGACGGCCAGTCGGTGGACAGCCGGGGCGCCATCCAGAACTGCATCGACCAGGCCCAGCAGCAGGGAAAGACCCTCTGGATCCCCCAGGGCACCTTCTACGTGAAGGGCACCGCCGGGCTGAACGCGCGGGGGATCACCATCGCGGGCGCGGGCCTGTGGTACAGCACGGTCTACCGTGACGTCCCGGTCCCCAACAGCACACCGCTGGCCGCACTGTTCGACCTGACCTCCTGCACCGTGCGGAACTTCCACATCGACGCCAACGCCGTCAGCCGGAGCACCATCGGCGGGGACGGCGGCGCGATGGACACCACCGGTACCGACTGGCTGGCCGACGGGATCTGGACCCAGCACACCATGTCGGGCTTCTGGGCCTCCGGCACCGGCGGGACGGTGAAGAACAGCAGGCTGACGTCGATCTGGGCGGACGGGATCAACGTCAACAACGTGTCGCTGGGCGCGGACACCGGCAACGACCTGACGGTCACCGACAACTTCGTCCGCGGCACCGGGGACGACGCGATCGCCATCAACTCGGTGAACTACAACACCAACAGCGACGGTTCCCAGACCTTCTACCATCCGATGACCGATGTCACCGTCAGTGACAACACCTCGATCGCGCCGTGGGGCGGCAAGGGTGTCGGGATCTACGGGGGCAGCGGCCACCAGGTCAGGAACAACTACATCAGCGACACCGCCCGCTACATCGGTCTGGGCGCCGGCCGCTTCGGCGTCAACGGCAGCGACCTGCTGTCCGCGACCGTGACGGGCAACACCGTGGTCCGCTCCGGCGGCAACGCCTACAGCCAGGGCCAGCCCGCCCTGCACATCGGCAACGGCGGCGACGGACAGAACACCGGGATCGTCGACAAGGTCACGGTGACCGGCAACACCGTCACCGACTCGCTCTACGACGGGATCGCCTTCTCCACCTCGACCAACACCCTGCTGCAGGACAACACAGTCAGCGATCCCGGCCGCAACGGCATCGCGATCTCGCCGTCGTTCTACCCCGCGCCCACCGGTTCGGCGACGATCACCGGCAACACGGTCACCGGGCTCGGCGCCGCCGCCTCGGCCTTCGTCAACAACTCCAGCGGGTTCGTCGCCACGCTGAGCGACAACCACTGGCCGCCGGCCGCTCCCGAGGGCCCCTACGGGGGCACCCCGGCCGCCGTGCCCGGCACGGTGCAGGCGGAGGACTACGACACCGGCGGCCAGGGGGTGGCCTACAACGTCACCTCCGTCAACGGCAATGCCAACGCCTACCGCGCCGACGGGGTGGACCTGGACAACACCTCGGACACCGGCGGCGGCTACAACCTGGGCTGGACCGGTGGTGGACAGTGGTTCCGCTACACCGTGGACGTCGCCGCGGCCGGCACCTACTCCCTCGGCCTCCGCGTCGCGGCCCCGTCCGCGGTGACCGGCGCGCTGCACCTGTCGAACGCCGCAGGCGCCGATCTCACCGGAGCCGTCGACCTGCCCGCCACCGGCGACTGGCAGACCTGGGCCACCGTGACCGCCCACGTGACCCTGCCCGCCGGCCGGCAGACTCTGACACTCGACCAGGACACCGGCGGCTGGAACATCAACCGCCTGGACTTCGCCGCGACGACCGGCACCCCCGGGACCGACCTCGCCGCCGGCAGGCCCACCAGCGAGTCCAGCCACACCGACGTGTACCCGTCGTCGAACGTGACGGACGGTAACCAGGGCTCCTACTGGGAGAGCGCCAACAACACGTTTCCGCAGTGGGTCCAGGTCGACCTGGGCGCGGCCCGGACCGCCTCCCGGGTGGTCCTGCAACTGCCCGCCGCATGGGGCGCCCGTACCCAGACCCTGACCCTCGGCGGCAGCACCGACGGCACCGCCTTCACCACCCTGAAGTCCTCGGCCGCCTACACCTTCGACCCGGGCACCAGGAACACCGTCACGCTCACCTTCCCCGCCACCACCCGGCGCTACTTCCGCGTCACCGTCACCGCCAACAACGGCTGGCCAGCGGGCCAGGTGTCCGAGTTCCAGATCTGGAGCTCCTGACCTCGCGTCTCCCGCCGGTGCCGCCGGACACCCCGTCCGGCGGCACCGGCATGTGCACGGCCCGGTGCCGGACGCGGCCTCAAGACGGCACATTAGATCTTGCAGGCAGAATTTTTATTGTTGCAATGCTCTGTCTAGTTCTTGCGCGTACATGTCGAGGATATTACGGTCCCACACGCGTCGTTACCGCCTCCTGTCTCCCCCCTCTCTCCTTGCGTCCCGTCCCTCCCTCTCTGGCGGTGTCAGCGGCACAGTTCCGGCATTTCGTGATCAAAGGAGTGGCAAGTGCTCCATTCCATCCGAGATCTGAGACGAGCCCTCGTCTGGGCGGTCAGCACCGCGATGTTGACGGTCGGCGGCGTCTTCGCGCTGGCCGTCCCACCGGCCGCGGCGGCGACCGCCGCCACCGGTGGCAGCGGTGCGAGCCTGCCGTACGTCGAGGTGCAGGCGGAGAACTCCGCCAGCAACGGCACGCCCATCGGACCGAGTTACACCCAGGGCCAGCTGGCCGACGAGGCGTCGTACCGCAAGGCGACGACGCTGCAGGGCACCGGCCAGTACGTCACCTTCACCACGCCGGTGGCGACCAACTCGATCAACTTCCGGTACAGCATCCCCGACACCTCGGGCGGCTCGGTCTACACAGCCGCGCTGTCGCTGTACATCAACGGCGTCAAGCAGCCCGACTTCACCCTGACCAACGCCTACAGCTGGTACTACGGCAGCTACCCCTTCACCAATACACCGGGCAGCAACCCGCACCACTTCTACGACGAGGCCCACCGCCTGTTCTCCACCACCTATCCGGCGGGCACGACCTTCAAGCTCCAGGTCGACGCGGGCGACACCGCCTCCTCGTACACGATCGACTTCGCCGACTTCGAGCAGGTCGGCGCCGCCCTGACCGCGCCCTCGGGGGCGGTGTCGGTGACCAGCAAGGGCGCCGACTCCACCGGTGTGAGCGACGCGACCAGCGCGTTCAACGCCGCGATCAGCGCGGCAGGACCCGGCGGCACCGTCTGGATCCCGCCGGGCACCTACAACATCCCCGGGCACATCAGCGTCAACAACGTCACGATCGCCGGCGCCGGCATGTGGTACTCGACCGTCACCGGCACGGCACCCGGCTTCTACGGCAACTCCGCACCCTCGGCCAGCACCGGCGTGCGTCTCCAGAACTTCGCCATCTTCGGCAACGTGCAGGAGCGCAACGACAGCGCCCAGGTCAACGGCATCGGCGGCGCGATGAGCGACTCGACCGTCTCCAACCTGTGGATCGATCACATGAAGGTCGGCGCCTGGATGGACGGGCCGATGGACGGGCTGACGTTCACCGGCCTGCGCATCCGTGACACCACCGCCGACGGCATCAACTTCCACGGCGGCGTCACCAACTCCAAGGTGACCAACAGCGACATCCGCAACACCGGCGACGACGGCATCGCCACCTGGGCGGACTCCGCCATCGGTGCCGACGCCAACGACACGATCTCCAACAACACCGTGTCCCTGCAGATCCTCGCCAACGGCATCGCGATCTACGGCGGCCACGACAACACCGTCAGCGGCAACCGGGTGGTGGACTCCGGTATCGCCCAGGGCGGCGGCATCCACGTGGGGCAGCGGTTCACGTCGACGCCGGTCGGCACCACCACGATCTCCGACAACACCATGATCCGGGACGGCAGCCTCGACCCGAACTGGCAGTTCGGCGTGGGGGCGTTGTGGTTCGACGGCAGCCAGGGCGCGATCACCGGCCCGATCAACGTGACCAACGCGCTGATCCAGCAGAGCCCGTACGAAGCGGTCCAGTGGGTCGAGGGCACCATCAGCGGGGTCAACCTCAACAACGTGACCATCGCCGGCACCGGAACCTTCGCCCTCCAGGAACAGACCGGCGGCGCAGCGAAGTTCACCAACGTCACGGCCACCGGCGTCGGTTACTCGTCCCCGGTGTACAACTGCTCGGGCGGCAACTTCGTCATCACCGACGGCGGCGGCAACTCCGGTATCAGCGGCACGCCGTACTGCGGCGGCTGGCCCGCTCCGGTCTACCCGCCCTACCCGTCCGAGGGCGTGACGGCCACCCCCGGCGCGCTCAACTTCGGTTCGGTGGCCACCGGTTCGACGAGCGCCGCGCAGACGGTGACGGTCTCCAACCCGACCAACACCGCCGCGTCGGTCTCGTCGATCTCGGCCGGCGGCGACTACTCCCAGACCAACACGTGCGGCTCGTCGATCCCGGCGAACGGCTCGTGCACCGTCAGCGTGAAGTTCGCGCCGACCGCGACCGGCAGCCGTAGCGGCACTCTGACCGTCAACGCGGGCGGGAACACCAACACGGTCAGCCTCTCCGGTACCGGCACCGCGCCGGGCCCGGTGCTGAACACCGACCCGGCGAGCCTGTCCTTCGAGAGTACGGTGGTCGGCTCGTCGGCCACCGCGCAGACGGTGAAGGTGACGAACTCGGGCACCGCGTCGGCGACCGTCTCGGCCGTCTCGGCGAGCGGGGACTTCAGCCAGACCAACAACTGCTCCACCCTCGCGGTCGGCGCGTCCTGCACGGTGAGTGTCGGGTTCAAGCCCACCACGGGCGGCTCGCGCACGGGCAACCTGACCGTCACCAGCAACGCCAACAACAGCCCGACCGTCGTCTCCCTGACCGGCAGCGGCATCGACAGCACCACCAACGTCGCCGCCGGGCGGCCGGCGACGGCGAGTTCCAGCTCCAGTCCGTACGTCGCCTCGAACCTCACCGACCCGGACGCCGCCACGTACTGGGAGGGCACCAACGGCTCGTTCCCGCAGTGGGCCCAGGTCGACCTCGGCCAGAACTACAGCGTCGGCAAGGTCGTGCTCAAGCTCCCGCCGGCGACGGCATGGTCGGCCCGCACGCAGACACTGTCGGTGCAGGGTTCCACGGACGGCTCCAGCTTCTCCACGATCAAGGCATCGGCCGGGTACACCTTCGACCCGAACGCCAACAACAACACGGTGACCATCACGTTCAACGCCGCCACGGCGAGATACGTGCGGGTGAACATCACCGCCAACACGGGCTGGAACGCCGCCCAGTTGTCGGACTTCGAGGTGTTCCCCAGCGGCGGCGGATCCTCGCCGGCGACCTTGTCGGCCAGCCCGACGTCGTTGTCGTATCCCACCCAGGCGCTCAACACCTCCAGCAGTGCGCAGACGGTCACGGTGACCAACACCGGAACCGCGGCCGCCACCGTCTCGGGCATCACCGTCACGGGCGACTTCTCGCAGACCAACAACTGCGGTACGTCGATCGCGGCGAACGCCTCCTGCACGGTCGACGTCACCTTCAGGCCCACCGCGTCCGGCACCCGCACCGGCGACCTCAGCATCGCCAGCAACGCGTCGAACGGCACGACCACGGTCGCGCTGACCGGCACCGGTGCGGGCGCGACCAGCCGGAACCTGGCAGCCGGCGCGGCCACCACCGAGTCCAGCCACACCGACGTCTACGCGTCGTCGAACGTGACGGACGGCAACCAGGGCACCTACTGGGAGAGCGCCAACAACGCCTTCCCGCAGTGGGTCCAGGTCGACCTCGGTTCCGCGCAGAGTGCGAGCCGCGTCGTCCTCCAGCTCCCCGCAGGCTGGGGCGCCCGTAACCAGACGCTCTCCCTGTCGGGCAGCACCGACGGCTCCTCCTTCTCCACCATCAAGTCGTCGGCCACGTACACCTTCGACCCCGCCACCAACAACACGGTCACCCTCACGTTCACCGCGACCACCCAGCGCTACGTCCGGGTGAACATCACGGCGAACAACGGCTGGCCGGCCGGTCAGATCTCCGAGTTCCAGGTCTGGAACACCTGACCCGACCTGACGGGGGAGGCCGGCGGGCACCAGGGCACCCACCGGGACGTGCCGGAGAACGACGGCTCCGGGATCGGCCTGCTGTCGC